>JANOQM010000064.1:0-151467 GCA_031422295.1 Rhodobacterales bacterium
CCGGACACTTCGCGCCCGCCTCATGCTCCTGCAAAATGCCGATGATCTGCTCTTCCGTGAACCTTGCTCGCTTCATCGTCCGTCCCCTTTCTTGGGTCGGACTCTAATCCAAACTTGAGGAAATTCTCAGTGGCAGGTCAGCCCGAACAACGTGTTGCAGTCAACATGGAGCGAGCCGATAGAATGGCCGCAGGCATTGCCCGCAACACCCAAGAGTTTCTAAGCGGTGAGATCGACTACCAGCGATGGGAAATGAGAACACTCACCTCTCGGCAAGAACTATCAAGCTACATAGACATCATCAATAATAACGGTGGAACGGTTGCCGGAGCCGCCCTGGATGTTGCCCTGGGCGCTATAGAACAAGGGGGTCTGGGTTACGGATCTGGACTCCAGGCGGGAAAAATCGTCCAGATGGAGATACTTCTTGCACAAACATCACGCGCCGCAGCGCCTGCTGCTGAGAGACTCGGGATTGATCTCGCGCAAGTGAGTATCGAAAGAGGAGTTGCTAGAGCTACCATCGGAATTGCTAGAACCCTAGACCCCGAGGACATCCAAGCGGTCATAGCGTATGTCACGGCCAGAGGTGCTTTTCGATCCGAGATTGGCTCGGGCATGCTAGGAAATGACAGATTGGACAGAGTTTTGTCGCGGATTGCGAACAGAGGCGGAGGGGGCCTATTCTCGGGAGGCACAGTGACGAGCCTGATGGACGGTGTGAATGACTATATGATAATTTTTGGGATGCGATAAAATCATGAATGACTTGACGCCCACAATGATTAGGAGCCGCTTCAAAAAATCGATGACGAGTACGACAGATTACTGCGTTCAAGCAACTGCCGAAATCGATAAATCGCCCTTGATATCAATGGTTTTCGGGCCGAATCAGTACACACACATATTTGTGGACAAGATAGTTGGGGAGTTCCAAGGATCGAAGATGGATTTACCTTTCGACTCGGTAACGAAGTATTCATTTTGGGACGAAGATAGCCAGATTTTAGCAAAAGAGAAGTTGCCAGAGGCGGTGAGCATCCTAGTAAATGACACCTGTAATTTTTGGATTCCTAATGATGCAACATATGCCTTCTCAAATCTCTTGAACCTTCTAGTGAAGTCAAATTTGAGTCGCCAATAGTTTTCTGTAGTACCAAAATCTAGCAAGCAGTGCGACATTGCCAGTCGTTCGGATAACGACCGATATCACGCCCCACCCCGACATCCGCGTCACCAATGGGGTGGTCAGCTATCTGCACCACGACCAGCTCGGCTCGGTGGTTCTGATCACCGACGGGGCTGGGGCGCGGGCGCGGGAAATGGCGTATTGGCCTTATGGGCAGGTGCTGTTCAGCTTCGCGATCTTCCCCGCCGTCCCGGCTGAGGCGCGGGGGTTTATCGGCGAGCGGTTCGACGCCGGAGCCGGGTTGCAATACCTCAACGCCCGGTATTATGATCCGCGACTGGGGATGTTCCTGCAGCCCGACTGGTTCGAGGTGACCGCCGCCGGAGTGGGCACCAACCGCTACGCCTATGCGGGCGGGGATCCGGTGAATGCGAGCGATCCGGGGGGGAACAGTCCCTACGACGGACCGGACAGAAAACCGTTTACAATGCGCAATGGAACGCTCAGCCATAAGGTGTTCTACGAGCATTCTCGTAATGTACTGGGCAATACTGATGCACCATCGGATACCACAATTAGTACAAACCGCCGCATGGGTTCAGTATGGGAGGTGGTGACAGGCGCGATTAGACCAGATGTAATTCGGCAAGAAAGAGGTAACCCGTTCGGATCTGTTTGGGAGCTTAAACCGATCACCCACCTCGACAACCCTGCCGCGCAAGCCGTCGACGCGGCCCAACTCGGGTTGTATACTAGTACAGCCTTTCAAAGTGGAGTTACGCTTCTTCCGGGTGATCCAAATGAGCTTGTTCCTTACGAAGGATATGTCGTGGGCTCAATCATCGAGCCGGGAGGTTTGGATGCAAAGGTCTATAATGTCCAACTCTACACTGGTGGTGAAAGATCAATTTCAGGAATGGTGTACTATGACCTTGTTGAGACTGGAGAAACAAGGGGAAGCCTCATGGCAGCCGAAGTTACAGCTGCGCTACTTATCATGACTGACGCCTTGAACGGTGCAAATGGCTCCGCATGGGGGTTTCCTGCACCATTTGGCGTGCGTGTTCCCTAGGAGCCAAAGATGTCACCAAATATCGAGATGAACGAAAACCCCGAGCAAAGGTATTTCAGGTTTAGAAATGCAGCAATCGGACCCTGTTTAGTTGCAACCTTGGGATCACTTGAGACTCTCATCAGAGAAATATCTTATCACAATGGCAGATTCGAAGGCCTGATCTATGGAAAGGTTGACGATTATCCAGCGATCATGGAACTCAAGGATAAATCTGAGCAAGAGCGAACAAAGTTGATTGAAGCCTACAGCGAGATTCTTGTTACAACTATGCTTGAAGTGCAGGTCAGTTCGGAGCACAAAAGGCTAGTCAAGGACTTCGAGGCCGAACTTCAGGCAGACAAGATGTTCCGGCTGAAGAACAATCTCACGCCGCGGTTCACGAATGACGTAGGAAAAAATGTAATTCGAGCGCCGAATGATGCAAAGATAATCTTGAGTCACATTCGGAGTCTTCCAAAGTCTGGATATCCGTGGCTTCAAAGGTACTTACCCCCTCCAGAATGGAAGAAGAATTTTGACCATAGGTCTGCCTTCTTTCAGTTCCATATCTCGAATGGCATTCGGCTGATCTATGTTTTTGAATTATGGGGCGGCGAACGATTTGATCTTCACACATACCTTCAACAGGATGAATTTTCGCATTTTCGATTTCCGATTACATCGCTCTTCAGATTGCCTGCCTTCGGTGTAGATATCAATGATCCCGTTTCACTCAATTCATGGCTCACAGAAATCCTAGAATTATCAAATCAGTTTTGTGAATGCGCCGCCCCAATAATTGAGTCACTTCCGGAGTGTCACTAAAATACCGAAGCCAGCCACTCAGCCGAGTTTAGAACCTTCCGGGTGACGACGGATGACAACTAACTCAACACGCCCCACCCCGACATCCGCGTCACGAATGGGGTGGTCAGTTACCTGCACCACGACCAGCTCGGGTCGGTCGTTCTGATCACCGACGGGGCCGGGGCGCGGGCGCGGGAGATGGCGTATCGGCCTTATGGCGAAGTGCTGTTCAGCTCCGCGATCCTCCCCGCAGTCCCGCCCGAGGCGCGGGGGTTTATTGGGGAACGGTTCGATGCCGGGGCCGGGTTGCAATACCTCAACGCCCGGTATTATGATCCAAAGCTGGGGATGTTCCTGCAGCCCGACTGGTTCGAGGTGACGGTTCCAAGTGTTGGGACCAATAGGTATAGTTACAGCCTCAACGATCCAGTAAACATGAGCGACCCGGGGGGGAACTGCCCATATTGTATATATGTTGCGATTGCTTTCCTTCTGGGCACTTCCACTGATCCCGCAAACGCGCCCGGGCCGGGTGACCAGATACTGCCCGCCGATGGAGGCGGGCGCATGGTTGTGGCTGCCGCAGCTATGGCCGCAGGTTCGATAGGAGGGCCTGTGGTCAGCACGGCCATTGCGGCCACCACCGAAGCAGAAGCAGTCGAAGAAGAGCTTTCAACGCTTGAAAGAAATGTCATCAATGGCAGATTGGCTGAGGAAGCTGTGGTCGCTGACCTTAGAGCCAAGGGCGTGACCGTCACATCACGTGTCTCAATTTCGGGTGGCAACGTCAGATGTGTTGCGGACTGTGTGATTACCGGTGCGCCCGGCCAGCAAGTGGACGTCCCACCCGGCTTTGTCGCGGAGAACCTCGCAGGAACTGAATTGACCACGATAACGTTGAATTCAGAAGGAAGGGCGATCATTGAAGTGAACACAGGTGGTGCCACATTGACTGGTAATCAGTCGGCGGGCTACCCTGCAGCTCAGTCGGGTGCTGCTACTGGTGTGGGTGTCAATGCAGCCGAAGCTCGCATGTTGGGTAGTTTTGGGTCAACACCGGTTTATGTTCTAAGACGATGAGGGACTTCTCTTGGCGACCTTAAAGGAAACAGTTGTAGCGATTTGCACAGAGGTTGCAAAGGAATTTCCCGGATGGGAATTCAAAGGACGAGAGTTTAGGAAGAGTATCTTGAAACACTGTGATGTTGTGATTTCTGGCGGATTTCATTTTGATAGTATTAGTTCCTTCCTAAAGCCCTCTGTCCAAGTTCATCACAAGCCATCTATGCGCTTGTGTAAGGAGATAATTGGCTATGCTTACGGGACGTCGTATCTTAGTTTCGATGAGGTTGAGGGATTTAGTGGTAACTTCAAGTCCACTTGGAACCTTGGACTAATTGTGAAAAGCAAGGAACAAATCTTCCGGGCGTTTCCTGATTTCAGACCGACAGCGGATCGCTACATTGACATCAAGGAAATGCCGCTGGTAATGCGCGCAATGGTTATAGATGGCATCACGCTATTGGATCGCTACTACGATCAGGCGAGCGAAGTTAGCCTATTAAGAGGATTGCCACCAAAATACAAACCACACTACAAACATGACGACCCGCCCGGCCTCAATGGGACTGCAGGAATTTCCGCTTGCATAGCGCATATATATGCTGGCGACTTTGATTTTTTTGATTGGTATCGCAGTGATGCGTGCAAGACGGTGGCACCAAAAAAGGAAGCCGATCTAGCAAAGATTGCGTTGATGTTGCCAGAATTGAAACAGATGTTTCAAAAAGCAAGTAATTGACTGATCGGCGGCAGAAAATCATGCTGGGTTTCGAGAGTCTGCGTTATTGACAACCAACTTACCGGTTCCAATTTTGGTATCGACGGAACAGGTCCTAGGCCACTAGGCTCTGGGCTCATTGATCATATCCAGAAGACGACGATTGCTGCAATGGCGATTGCGGACTTGAAGGAGTGGGCGCAGCGGTCATAGCGGGTGTGGATGAGCCGCTAATCCTTGAGTTTGCCGAACATGTTTTCCACGACAAGCTCGGCTCGGTGGTTCTAATCACCGACGGGGCCGGCGCGCGGGCGCGGGAGGTGGCGTATTGGCCTTATGGGCAGGTGCAGTTCAGCTTCGCGCTCCTCCCCGCCGTCTCGGCTGAGGCGCGGGGGTTTATTGGCGAGAGGTTCGATAAGCCCGATTTGAATGGGGGGCCGGGTTGCAATACCTCAACGCCCGGTACTATGATCCGAAACTGGGGTTCGGGGGGAAAACGCTGTCCCACAGCGTTTTTTGATCCCCCTCACTCCTGCAGCCAGACTGGTTCGAGGTGACCGCCGCCGGAGTGGGGACCAACCGCTACGCCTATGCGGGCGGGGATCCGGTGAATGCGAGCGACCCGGGTGGAAGCGACTTTACCCTAACCGTTCAAGATGAACTCCTCTGGCAGAACGGCGACCGCTCGACCTTCAGCTATAGTTTTGGTGGTCATTGCGGAACTCAGATTTGCAGAGGGACCATGCAGGTATGGTCCGGGGATAGATTGGTTGCTTCTGCGCTCGGCTCTCCGGTTCCAAACACGGTCGCGCATTTAGCAACTTTGGACTCGCTAGCGGCATCCGGCGGTATACCTGCACGCGATCAGGCGCTTGCATGGGCTGGGTACATTGAAGGCAGCTTGACGCTCGACGAAGCCATGAATATGGCCATGAGCGGCAATCCAAACGGTTCTGGCATAGGGAATATGCCCCCAACGCCTGGTCGACTTGGCGGAGGGACACAGACATTTTCAACTAATCTGTTCAGCAATGGTCGAGTTGACAGTAGAGGTTACTTTCGCATTGACATAGAGAACCCAAACCCAGGACAGCGACCAGGCCAGACTCACGTACAGTTTAGTAATCGTGCCGACGACAAATATATATATAACCCCTCGACGAGAACCTTCAATTCGATGGGAGATAACCAACCTTTGAGCGGGTCCCGCCTCGGACTTCTTCAGACGCGATCTGGTACATGGACACCTGAGGTTCAAAGAGCGATCGATAGGGGCAGAGAGTATCTTGGACTAGAACCGGAATCAAGGCGATGAAGATTATCTCACGTAAAGCTGCGTCGTTTCTCGCGACGAAGGATGTCGCGGCCGATAAGTTTGCTTTGAAATTCAAGCGAGAATTTGTTGGAATGGCTTGGACAAATGATTGCCTCCTATTAGGAGAGAAGGCTGTAAGCCTAGAAATAGTTAATAATTGCTTAGACCGACTAAAGAAGCGAAGATGGGTTGAATGGGATATTAATGGGCGTTGGCTAGGGGACTTCACGAGAATTGGGAATGTCGCTGCTAGAGATGCAACGACTTTAAGATATATTTGCGAAATAGTGAGGGTAGCAAATCTAATGAGTGCCGGGCCACTAGTTTTACTCACATCCCGAGATACTGAATATAACGTCAGGGCAACCTTCTACTCAGTTAAATCATCAGAGGATTTAATTGAGATAGAGCAAACTTTGCCCTTCTATGAAGGCAATTCTCAATATTGGCTGTATGATCCACTCAATCAATATACCGGTGCTCTAAATACTATGGCGAAAGACAGCAACTTGCTGATTGAAGATTATGAAATTGCCTAGTCGATAATAGGCCGGGGTTCGAAATTGTATTTTTTCTAGTTGCCTCGATCGCTGGAATCGCCGAAAGTGGCAATCTCTGATATTTCGAATGCTTTGGCTGACGATTAAAACTTGCATGATCCGATTGATCTGCAAAGCGATTTCGACGAGGTCGTCATTTCCGACCCCCACCCCGACATCCGGGTCAACAACGGCGTCGTCAGTTATCTGTACCACGACCAGTTCGGCTAGGTCGTTCTGATCACCGACGGGGCGCGGGCGCGGGAGGTGGCGTATTGGCCTTATGGGCAGGTGCTGTACAGTTCCGCGATCCTCCCCGCCGTCCCGGCTGAGGCGCGGGGGTTTATTGGCGAGCGGTTCGATGCCGGAGCCGGGTTGCAATACCTCAACGCCCGGTATTATGATCCGAAGCTGGGGTTCGGGGGGAAAACGCTGTCCCACAGCGTTTTCTGATCCCCCTCACTCCTGCAGCCCGACTGGTTCGAGGTGACTGAGGCGGGGGTCGGCACCAACCGCACCGCCTATGCAGGCGGCGATCCGGTGAATGCGAGCAGACGCGGGTTGGGCAGGTCAATGCCTCCGGTGTTCACGCCGTATCGTTGGAGGAGCAGTTAAATTGCCCCACACAGAACGCCGCCGATTGGAGTGACTTGCTTTGCATATTCAGCATTCGGCGGCCGCCCCCCACACATTCACACGATCTGGGCGCCGGTCCCTGCAGATGCGCCGACCTTCAATAGGTTGCGCGGCCGCCTGACAAATCGAATACGCCTGCAGTCGTGAACGAGTTTTCCTCAGTACATAACCACGTGATCATACTGGCCGCCTCGTCGACTTCTAAAAACCGGGCGCGCGGGATGCGCGACAGCATGTAGGCGATGAATTCCGGCGTCAGGCTGTCCAGAATGCGGGTTTTGGCCGTGGCGGGGGTGACACAATTGACCGCGATATTCTGGCCTGCATGTTCTTTGCCCAGCGATTTGGTCAGCGCAATGACCCCGCCCTTGGATGCCGAATAAGCGCCGGCATTGGGATTGCCTTCTTTGCCGGCGATAGAGGCGACATTGACGATCCGCCCGTAGTTATTGGCGACCATCTGGGGCAGCACGGCGCGGCAACAGTTGAAAATACCGGTCAGGTTAATGTCGATGACGCGCTGCCATTCGGCGGGGTCATAGTCCACGACCTTGGCATTATTTCCGGCGATACCGGCGCTGGCAACCATAATGGCAATCGGCCCTTGTGCGGCCCGGACTGCGTCGGCTGTAGCGCTAAGGGCAGCCCCGTCGGTCACATTGACCGCATAGGCGCGGCTGTCGCCACCCAGTGATTGGGCCGCCTGTTGGGCCAGGTCTGCGTCCCGATCCCAGATTGCAATCTTGGCCCCCGAGGCCTGCATCCGCTGGGCCACGGCATAGCCGATCCCCTGCGCGCCGCCGGTAATGACCGCGACCCGGCCTTTAAGATCGTATTGGTTCATCGCGATAAACTTTCGAGTAATGGAGATGTGTCGGACCTGTTGTGACAGGGATGCGGCTGCATGCAGCACCCCTGTCAACGCAGAATTTTAGAAGTCGAAATCGTCGATGTTCGCCGCGTCAAATGTGGTCAACTCAGCCTGGGTATTCATCGAGTTATTCTCGTTGATGGTGATGGTGCCCAGGTTCGGCACTTCGAAAGTGGCCCCGACTTCATTGGTGATCGACCCGTCAAGGACACCCAATGCAAAATGCACCGCAAGCCAGCCTTCGTTATAGGGCGACCACAGCTGGAACGCGGTCACTGTGCCATCCTTGACGAAATCGCGCATTTCGCTGGGCAGGCCAAGGCCGGTGACATGGACTGTTTCGGCGATACCGCGCGATTGGACAACCTGTGCGGCGGCAGCAATCCCCACGGTTGTCGGCGCGATGATGCCAACAAGGTTGGGATAGTTGGCAAGCAAGGCTTCCATTTCCGTGGTGGATTTTTCCGGCTGGTCATCGCCGTATACGGTGGCCACCAAAGTCATCCCCGCATATTTGGGATCACTCGCCAGCGTTTCGTTCATGCCGACGATCCATTTGTTCTGATCAGGGGCCTCGGTCGTGGCCGAAAGGATCGCAATCTCGCCTTCATAGCCGATCAGCGACCCGACCATTTCAACCTGATCGCGGCCAACAATCTCGAAGTTCACCGGCAGGATGGTGGCATCGCGGTGGGTTTCGTTGCCGGTCAGATCGCCATTGACGGTCAGCACCAGAATGCCTGCGGCTTTGGCTTCGTCCAGCACTTCGTTCAGCGCGTCGGGGCTGTTCGGCGCAATGCCGATCACATCGACGCCGCGCTGGATTTGCGCCTGAATGATCGGGATTTGTGACGTGGCTTCGGCAGTGGCCGGGGCCACGAATTCAAAGTTGCAGCCCAGCGATGCACAGGCGTCCTCAAAACCCCCGGTAATGCTGTCGAAATACGGGTTGCCGGTGTTTTTGCCGATATAGACGATTTCAAGCGGGTCCTGGGCAAAAGCGGCTGTGGTCAGCGCGATGAAGCTGACGGACAGTCCGGATAATATGGATTTCTTCACGATGTTTCCTCCTGTTAGGTGATGAAAGGTCGGCGTAAAACCCGCTACCGTTGCGTGCGGGAATAGATGGCGTTGGTGGCGATGATCGAAAAGATCAGCAGCACGCCCAAGACCGTTAACTGAATAGCGGGCAGCAGATTGGCGACGGTCATGCCGGTGGCCACAACGACCAGCAGCCATGCGGCCAGAAACGTGCCCAAGATCGTGCCGCGCCCGCCGAAAATGTAAGTGCCGCCCAGCATCGCCATCAGGATCATCTGCAATTCGCCGCCAAGCCCCAGATCATAGCGCACCGACCCCAGCCGCGATGCGGTCAGCAATCCGGCAATCGCACTGGCCAGACCCATCGCCAGAAACAGACTGAACTTGATCCGCTTGGTGCGAATTCCCGCATGTTGGGCCGCAATCTCGTTCGTGCCGATCAGGTAAATCTGCCGACCATAGACGGTGATGCCCAGCACGAAGCCAAGGGCGACGGACAAGATCAGGAACATAAGAACGGTGGACGGGATGCCAAGGACCAGCACCTTGTTGATCCCGATAAACCAATCCGGCACCCGGATCGATTTGTCGCCCGCGATGACCTGAGCGATCCCGCGATACAGGATCAGCGTACCGATGGTCACAATGATCGACGGCAGTTGCAGCCGGATCACCATGAACCCGTTGAACGCACCCATCATCAGGCCGGACCCAAGGCCGATCAGAATGGCGACAGGCATCGGGAGACCCGCATCCTGTGCCCATGCAAAAAGACAAGCGGACAGGGCCATGTTGGACGCGGGCGACAGGTCAATCTCGCCCGATATGATCACCATGGTCAGGACCAAGGCGACCATCGCGAATTCGGCGGACAAGGTGAAACTGTCCAGAATATAGCCCACATCGGCAAAGAACGGCGACAGGGCGGATGCCCCGAACAGCGCCGCGACCAATAGCACAAAGGTCATGGTTTCGGGGCGCAGGAACCAGACCTGCCAGCGCGGGCGGGCGGGGGCGGCTTCGCGTGTCAAAAGCACGGTCATGCGGGCACCCGTGCGGTCAGTTGTTTCAGCCCCTGTTGCCGGACGGTCCGGTCGATCAGCAGGGCCACCAGAATAACCGCGCCATAAATCGCATTCTGCGTCGTGCCCGGAATACCCAGCAGCGGCAAGGCGGCGGACACGCAGCCCAGCAGCAGCACGCCCAGCACGACCCCCCCCACCGACCCGGACCCGCCATTAATCGACACGCCGCCAATCACCACGGCGGCAATCACCTGAAATTCAAACCCGGCCCCGGTATTGGACGGGTTCACAAAGCCCCAGCGGCTGGCATACATGATCCCCGCCAACCCGGCCAAAGCGCCAGACAGCGCGAAGACCAGCAGCGTCACTTGGGTCACGTTGATCCCGCGCAGGGGGGCCGCCACCGGGTTCGACCCCAGCGCGAATATCTGCCGCCCGACGGTGGTATGCCGGGCGAAACCGTAGGCCAGCAGCGCAATCCCAAGGCTCATGAAAATGATCCACGGGATGCCGAATATGGGCGAGGTGTTGGACATGCCTTTCAACGCAGACGGCACAAATTGCCGGTCGATCTGTTTGGCATCCGACACGATATAGGTCAGGCCGCGATACAGGTTCAGTGTTCCCAGCGTCACAATAATCGCGGGCAGATTGAAGAATGTGACCAGAAATCCGTTGAAAAGCCCCAGCAACGTGCCGGTGCCGATCGCCACCACAAATCCCAGCGGCCACCAGATCTCGGGCGCAAATTTGAACATCAGTCCGGTAACCATGGCGGACAGGCCCAATATCGACCCGATGCTGAGGTCCACGTGGCGCGCCACAATCACCAACATCTGCCCCATCGCGCCGATCATGATCAGCGGGGTCAGAAGCAGGATGATCCGCAGGCTGTTCAGCGACAGGAATTGCGGTTTGTACAGGCCGACAGCCAGACAAAACAGCACGATCATCACGAAAATCCCGGCCTCTCGGCGCAGTAGCAGCCCTTTCATGCGGCCACTCCTTTGGGAACAGCGGCCTGCATGATGGTTTCCTGCGTGGCCTCGGCGCGGGACAGATCGGCGGTCAGCCGCCCTTCGGACATCACCAGAACCCGGTCGCACAATGCCAGCAGTTCGGGCAATTCCGATGAAATCAGCAGCACGGCACAGCCCTGCACCGCCAACGCGCCGATCATGTCGTAAAACTCAGCCTTGACCCCGATGTCGATGCCGCGCGTCGGTTCGTCCAATATCAGCACCGTGGGTTCGGTCAGCAACCAGCGGGCCAGGATCGCCTTTTGCTGATTGCCGCCGGACAATTCGCCGATGGGCTGACGCAAAGACGCCAGCCGGATGCTCAGCTTTTTCACCGACTCTGCCGCCGCGGCCTTTTCCTGCCGCCGCCGGATCACACCCATGTTGGACAATTTGCCCAGCACGGCTGCGGAAATGTTTTGTTCCACCGACAGCGTGCGGAATATCCCGGCCACGGCCCGATCCTCGGGGACAAAGGCCAACCCCAGTTCAATCGCCTGCGATGGATCGGTGATATTGACCGCCGTGCCATGTACCGCAATCGTGCCCGACGTGGCGGGCACCACCCCAAACAGCGCCTTTGCCACATCGGTGCGCCCCGCCCCAACCAGCCCGCCCAGCCCCACAATCTCGCCCTTGCGTACGGTAAAACTGATGTCGGTAAACACGCCCGGCAGGGTCAGGTTTTCAACTTTCAGGGCCACATCGCCAATCTGACTGCCCTGTTTGTGCAGATATTCCTTGAGCGGGCGACCGATCATGTGCCGGATGATATCAGCGTCGGACAGGGTGCCGATGGTGTCCGTCACCACCTTGGACCCGTCGCGGAAAATCGTCACGCGGTCACACAAGGCGCGGACTTCCTCCAACCGATGACTGATGAAAACAATCGTGCGCCCCTCGTCGCGCAGGCGGCGGGCGATGGTGAACAGGGTGTCGGTTTCCTTGGGCGTCAGCGGGGCGGTGGGTTCATCCATGATGATGACGCGGGCGTCAGACGCCAGCGCCCGGGCGATTTCGACCATCTGCTGGTCGGCGATGGACAGGCCGCGCATCGGGCGGGTGACGTCAATCCGCACCCCCAGTTGGTCCATCAACGCGCGGGCATCCGTTGTCATTTTGGCCCATGGCACTCGGCCCAGCCAGCCGCCATCATGCCGACCCAGCACCAGATTTTCGGCCACCGACAGATCGGGGAAAGAAATTGGCTCCTGATGGATCAATGTGATCCCCAGCTTTTGCGCGACAATCGGGCTGGTCACCTCGACTGGCGTTCCGTTCAGGTTCAAAGTGCCGCGCGTGGGCCGGTGCACGCCTGCGATAATTTTGGCAAAGGTCGATTTGCCCGCGCCATTTTCGCCCAGCAATGCGTGAATCTCGCCCGGCATCAGGTCCAGATCGACATCGCGCAGCACCTCGATCGTGGCGAAGGATTTCGAAATGCCCATTGCCGTCAGCATTGGTGCAGTCATGCGGGCACCGGGCTGTCCGGGTCGATCAGGTTTTGCGATTTCAGATCGGCCCAGAACCCTGCCGGGATGGGCGCATTGACCGAGGCGATGTTCTGGCGGACCTGCTCGGGCGATGCGGCCCCCGGAATGACCGACGTGACAATCGGATGCGCCAGCACAAACTGCAACGCGGCATCGGGCAAAGCCACACCATGTGCGGCACACACCGCTTCGATCCCGCGCACCTTGACCTGTATTTCCGGCGACGCGCGGCCATAGGCGTAATGCAGTGCCCCGGCGGACCCGGTGACCAGAATGCCGGATGCAAAGGGCGCGCCGATAATCACCGAAACGCCGCGCTTTTGCAGCATGTCCATGCCGCGGTGCAGGCTGGCCTGATCGAGCAAGGTATAGGGCATCGCGACCAGACAGAAATCCAGATCGACCTGTTGCGCCACGGTTTCAAAGGCAAGATTGTTATTGACGCCCATGCCAAACGCCTTGATATCGCCTGCCTTTTTCAGCTCAACCAGCGCGTTGATCCCAGAGTCCACCAGTTGCCTGACGTAGCCCGCCTGTTTGTCGCCATGAAAATCAGCATCCAGATCGTGGATCACCAGCGCATCAACCGTATCCAGCGCGATCCGCTGTAACGCCTGTTCATAGGACCGCATTATGCCGTCATATGTATAGTCGAAATTGACCGCAAAGTTCAGGCCCCCAGTCCACGGCGAGCGGTCAAAATGCGTTGGATCAGCAGGGCGGTGCAGGGTCCGGCCCACCTTGGTCGTGACCTGAAATTCCGCCCGGGGTTTGTTGCGCAAAAACGCGCCCAGCCGGTGTTCGGCCAGTCCGCGCCCATACCAAGGGGCGGTATCGAAATAGCGCACCCCGGCATCCCATGCAGCGTTAAGCGTAGCCTGCGCAGTAGTTTCGGGCAATTTGGCATACAATTCGCCCAGGTGTGCGGTACCCAGACCAAATGTCGGCAGTATTAATTCAGTCGTGCCAATGTGCCGACAAGACGAGACCGCATTCGTCATCTAAAGGCCTCCCCCCAATGCACAACAATCCGGCCCTATCGGTTGCCTGATGATAAGCTGTCAGACAAAAATTAGTTTGACAAGATATAAAGATTTGTTTGACAAGTTTTCAGGCGAGGCCGAACTTTCTACTGTTCCGAACCGCTGCCAAAAGCCGTTCTTTCATCAGGTGGTCTGCCGTGCCGCATTTTCCAATCATCGACACGCATCTTCACGTCTGGGATCAGACCCGCCTGAACTACGCGAGTTTTGCCGGCAATCCGCTGTTCGACCGGCCTTATCACATCGAAGATTATCAGCGCGATTGCGGCGTGCTGGATATCGAAGCGATGGTATTTTTGGAATGTTACGCTGATTTCTGGCCGGGTGGTGGCCAGTATATCGAAGAAGTTGAATTCGTCGAGGATGAGGCCAAACGCGATCCGCGCATCAAAGGTATTGTGCCAATGGCCCCGCTGGAATGGGGGATCGCCGTTAAGCCGCTTTTGACCCGGATGCGCGACCAGCACCCGGCTGTCAAAGGCATTCGCCGCATTGTCGAATTCGACGCCAACCCCCGCGCCCTGACGCTGAGCGACGATTTTATCGCTGGGGTCAATCTGCTGGACAGCTTTGGCTGGCATTTCGAAATAAACGTCAATCACACTCAGATGGACATTGTGCGCGACTTTGTGCGCCGGGTGCCGTCGGTACCCCTGATCCTGGATCATTGCGGCAAACCGGGGATCAAAGAAGGGGCTTTGATGCAATACCGCGCCGATGTGCAAGCCCTGGCGAAACATCAAAACCTGTGGATCAAGCTGTCTGACTTGCCTGTAGAGGCTGATCTGACTAAATGGACCGAGGCCGATCTTCGCCCCTATATCGAAGCGACGCTTGATGCCTTTGGGCCTGAGCGCACTATTTTCGGGGGCGATTATCCGATTTGTCTGCAAGCGACAACATTGACACAATGGGTCGATGTGCTGGACCGGGCATTTGCTGACCTTGGGTTGAGCGAGGCCGAAACGCGGGCGATTTACCGCGACAACGCCAACAGCTTTTACCGGCTGGGTCTATGAGGAACCGGACGTGACCGACATGACAAACGAAACCCAGACCGGGTCAGCCGACGATGTGCCAGACGCATTCTCCGAACTTGTGGCTGCCGAACGGCGGCCCAGCCAGAAGTCCGATCTTGGTGGTCCAGTAACGGCGCGCCGCCCGATATCCGAACAGGTCGCCAACCGTTTTCTGGCGATGATAAAATCCGGCAATCTGCGGGCGGGGGACCGGTTGCCGACCGAACAGCAAATGGCAATTGCGTTTGGGATTTCGCGCCCGCCATTGCGCGAAGCGCTTAAGGCGCTGACGCTGATGGGCGTGGTAGAAAGCAGACAGGGTGGACGCTACACGGTCACGGACCTGTCGTGGTCGCGGCTGGTCGCCCCGTTTAACGTGATGCTGAGCAATGGTGACTATGACGTGCCTGAACATTTTGAGGCGCGCGCCACCGTGGAATTAGAGGTAATCCGGCTGGCCGCCCAGCGTGCCACACCAAAACAGCGTCAGGACATCATGCGCCATGCCGTCGCTGGCCGGGCGCTGCATAATGACCCGGTGGCGTTTCGGCTGCTGGATATAGAATTCCATCAGTCGTTGAATGACGCGTCGGGCAACCGCCTGCTCGCCGCGATGGCGCAGGGTCTGTATGACATTGCCTTGGACGTGCGCCGTGTGGCCAGCGGCTTTGCCGGGGTTATCGAGAAAAGCGTCGCCCAGCATGTCGATATCGCGCAATGCATTGTGGCCGGTAATGCCGATGCCGCTGTGGCAGCAGGCCGGCGGCATCTGGACCATATCCGCGACACCACCATAACGGCGATGGGCCATACCCCGGCGCGCAAACAGGACTGACTCCATGCCCCAGCAAATCGCCTTTCGGATGAACTTGTTTCCGGGCAAGGCCACCGAGTATCAGACCCGCCGCGACGATCATACAATGGACGGCCTTGCTGATACCGAAATTATGCAACGCTGGTGGGCGCATATGGCTGATATCATGGCCACCGATGCCGATCTGGTGCCAGTGCAGATTCCGCTGAAACGGGTGTTTCAATTCGCATGACAAACCCATTCACGATCCGCGACATCCGGGTTTACACCATGGCCCCAGCCGCCACGGGCGGCACCTATTTTGATCCGGGCCAGTCAACCCATTGGCTCGTGGACAGCCTGATATCAAACCCGATGTCCGGTTACGCCAAATACCGCGATAAGCGGTCCAGCTGGGGCATCGGCGTGCTTGGTGCGCTGGTGGTCGAGATCGAGACCGCCTCTGGCACCGTCGGCGTGGCCACGGGCAGCGGCGGGATGCCTGCGGCATGGTTGATCCGCAACCATTTTGCCCGGTTTCTGCTGGGCGAAGACGCGCGCAACATCAACCTGATCTGGGACCAGATGTATCGCGCCTCACTGCCATACGGTCGCAAGGGGCTGACCATCATGGCGATCAGCGCCGTTGATCTGGCGCTTTGGGACCTTGTTGGCAAGGTGCGGCAGGAACCGGTCTATAACCTGATCGGTGGCCGGTCGCGTGACGAAATCAGCTTTTATTGCACTGGCCCGGATGCCGGGGCGATCAAGGCGATGGGGTTTTGGGGGGCCAAGGTACCGCTGCCCGAAGGACCGTTTGACGGCGAGGCGGGCCTGCAGCGCAATCTGGCCTTTCTGACTGCGCAGCGCGATATGGTTGGCCCCGGATTTCCGCTGATGGTCGATTGTTACATGTCGCTGAACGTGCCTTATGCGATCCGGCTGGCCGAGGCCTGCAAACCGCTGGACATCTACTGGTGGGAAGAAGTGCTGTCGCCCGAAGATGTCGCGGGCTACCGGCAGATCAAACAGGCGCATCCACAGTTGAAATGGACTACAGGCGAACATGAATATACCCGATATGGGTTCCGATCCCTGATCGAAGAGCGCAATCTGGACATTGTTCAGCCTGATGTGATGTGGGTGGGGGGCCTGACCGAACTGTTGCGCATTGCAGCCCATGCGTCGGCCTATGACGTGCCCGTGGTGCCGCATGGCAGCGGGCCATATTCCTACCATTTCATCGCCAGTCAGACCGGCCCGGCATTTTGCGAATATGTGGCAGCCAGCCCGGACGGCCAAACCATCACGCCGGTATTTGGTACCTTGTTCCGGGGCGAACAAGTGCCACAGCAAGGCAAACTTAGGCTGAATGGCGCACCGGGATTTGGTATGGAGCTGGCCGACCGGTCCATGCTTTTGGAGGTGTTGTAGTCGTCGGAAAGGTCAGAAGCGGATCACGGTCACACCACCGCCGCCCGATACAAATGCCATGTCGCATGGCCCAATAGCGGCATCACCAGCACCAGCCCCAACAGCGCCGGGATTGACCCCAGCACCAGCAACCCTGCCACGATCAGCCCCCATACCGCAACCGGTACCGGATTGGCCCGCGCCACTTTGACCGATGTCATGACTGCCGCGACAACGCCGATGTTGCGGTCCAGCAGCAGCGGAAATGACACCACGCTGATTGCGAGAATTCCCAAGGCAAAAACAAATCCGACGGCCATTCCGATCACGATCATCGCCCATCCCGGCCCAGTGCTAAAAACCGCCGCCAGAAAGCCAGATACTGTTCCTTGGGTCGTGGGGCCAAGTGTCAGATAAAAGATGAAATTGGCGACCAGAATCCACGCCAGAAAGATCACCATATGGAACAGGGCCAGCACCGCGACCGCCCCGAATTTCGGCGAACGGATCACGTCCAGATAGGCCAGCCAACTGACAGCCAACCCTTTTTCCCGCCGCCTGCTCATTTCAAACAGGCCCACGGCGGCGACAGGTCCGGCCAATGCAAAGCCTGAGATAACCGGAAAAAGCAGCTGAATCTGATCGCCCTGAAACGCCATGACCGCCAGCAGCACGCCAATGACCGGGTAAATCAGGCAGATAAACATCACATCCGACCTGAATGCCTGCAGATCATCCCAGCCTTTGCGCAGAGCTTGCTTGAGGTCATTCAATGTTAATGTGCGAATCTCCGGCGGGGCTGCCTCTTCGGCGCTGATCGCTTCGGCCACCCCCGATGCATAGACTCCGACCAAGCGGACCTGACCAAAGAGCCATGTCAGTGGATTTCCAATCACTTTCGCCATCGATGATCCCCTTGCTGCCAACCGCGCGACCATTGGCGCGGTCGGGACGTATCGTCATGCGCCTGTGTGGCGCGCGGATATCACTTGAGGTTAAAGTTAGCACAGAACCGGCTGCCGGTCTTTCACTTTATGGGGACAGTCAGGCCACGTTCCGGCAAGCACGGCCATGGCTATTGTCTGAAACCGGGATATGTCTGGCCCATGAAAGCTACCGACCTTGTCCTGACCCCCACCGGCCTACGGTTTCTGAACCGGCGGTTTGCTTGCACTGTGGGGCGGGGCGGATTGACTGTGGCCAAACGCGAAGGCGACGGGGCCACGCCGCGCGGCGTGCATGATCTGGTGGGCATGTTGTTCAGGCCCGACCGGATTGCCAAGCCTGCCGATTGGGCAGTGCCGATCGGACCTTTTGATCTGTGGTCAGATGATCCGGGCGACGAAGATTATAACCTGATGGTCCGCACCCCATATGCCTTTGGTCATGAAAGGCTGCGGCGGGCTGATCCGCAATATGACCTGATCGTGATTACAAACTGGAACTGGCCGCGCGCCAAACGCGGCGCGGGTTCGGCTATTTTCATCCACCAATGGCGCAGACCGGGTTATCCGACCGCTGGGTGCATCGGGATGAACCGGACCGACCTGCATTGGATCGCGCCGCGCATCCAGATCGGCACGCGGCTGATCATCAGTTGAACCCAACGGCTTCAGCCATGGCCGGGAATCCGGTCACCGAAAATCGCCGACCCGATGCGGACATGTGTGGCGCCATGCGCAATGGCAGTTTCGAAATCACCGCTCATCCCCATGGACAGCCCGGACAGGCCGTTGCGGGCGGCCATGTCGGCCAGCATGACAAAATGCGGGGTGGGGTCCTGGCCTTCGGGTGGAATGCACATCAGGCCAGTCACCGGCAGGTCCAGCGCCCTGCTGGCCGCGATGAAATCATCGGCGTCGGCGGGCAGGATTCCGGCCTTTTGCGGCTCGGACCCGGTATTAACCTGCACAAACAGGTCAGGACAGGTGCCGCGTTCTTGCGCCAGCCGGGCTAGGGCTTCGGCCAGCCTGATCCGGTCCAGCGAATGGATTGACCCGAACAATTCCACAGCGGGCCGGGCCTTGTTGGTTTGCAGCGGGCCGATCAGATGCAGGTCAAGGTCCGGATAGGTTGCAGCAAGGGGGCCCCACCGCCCCTGCGCCTCTTGCACCCGGTTTTCGCCGAAAACCCGCTGTCCCTGCGACAGAATCGCCCTGACACGGTCCAAAGGCTGAACTTTCGAAACGGCAATCAGCGAAATACGATGTGGGTCACGGCCTGCCTTTTGGGCTGCGGCGGTAATCCGGTCCTTGATCGATTGCAATCCCATCCGGACCCCCGTTATGCCTTAACCTATTGATGTTTCACCGTCACATAGGGTGCGAAGCCCGTGAAGTCACGGGCCTGTTCTTTACCCTACCCGGCCAGACCAGTGGCCCAAGGTGTGTGACCATGTTGCATCATTTTAATGACTCCGGCCCGCCGCAATCCCAAAACTCTTGAGTGCGCAGTGTGATAGGCGCAAATACTACCTCAATGCTAGTTGGACTGGCATTCTCTTGAATGCAAAACACGAGGACAAAATATGAAACGCATCCTTCTTGCCTCGGCTTCGATCGTCGCCTTTGCTGGCGCCGCCGCTGCTGAATCGCACTCGACCTCCGGTATCACCTTTAGCGGCGATGCCACTCTGGGTTATAACGACACCCAAGCTCAGGCAGACCCGGTTGGCGACGACGACCTCGGCTTCTACTGGGATGCCGGTATCGACGTTACCATGTCGGCCGCTCTGGACAATGGTTTGACCGCTTCGGCTTCTTTTGGCCTGAACGTGGTTGACGGCACCCTCGGCGAAGATGTCGCAACTTCGGACTACGTTCTGTCGCTGACCTCTGACACCGCTGGCCTGTTTTTCGGCAACACCGAATTCGCAGCCGTGACCCACTGGACTTCGGCCGGTGACATGGAAGCTGACGGCTTCTCGGAAGAAGATGGCGAAACTGTTCTGCGTGGTGACATCACCTATGGCGGCGTGAACGCTTCGGTATCCTACGCAGTTGATACCGCGAACGACTCGCTCGAGCAGTTGTCGTTGGGTGCTGACGCAACCTTCGGGACCGTCTCGGTAGCTTTCGGCTACCAAGAGCTGACCACCTTCGTTGGTGGTGATGACTTCAATCAAGACGAAGTCATGGGCATTTCGGTTGGAACGTCCTTCGGCGGTGCCGATGTACGTCTGGCATATGCGCAGGACAGCGTCCAAGATACAATCGCGGTAAAAGTTTCCTACCCCTTTGGCCCGGTGACCCTCGGCGTGACTTTCGCGTCGGAATCATTGGCTGATGATTACTGGTCGATCTCTGCTGATTACGCTTCCGGCCCGATTGCTGCGAACGTGAACTTCGACAGCACCGATGATTGGGAATTGACTGGTTCGTACGACGTCGGCAACGGCATCACTGCCTATGCTGGTGTGGTTGACGCTGGCGAAGATATGTATGTCGCTGGTTCGGTCGCTCTGGGCGAAGGTGCGACTCTGCTGGTGTCCTACGTTGACGAAGGCGACAACGACGACGACGATGATGAAGTCGGTCCGAACGACTACAAAGAAGGCGCAACTGTCGAGCTGGGCTTCAGTTTCTGATAGGCGATACTTTGAACTACAGTCTGGGCGGTCCTTCGGGGCCGCCTTTTCTGTTTGCGGCCTGACCCATTGTCTAATCACTTGTGACCCTGCCCGGCCTTCGCTACATATTCCGGCAATAGCTTGATCCCTTGGGGGAAAGACCGTGAGTTTAGTTTTCCGCACCGCGATTTCCCTGACCTTTTGCATGGGCCTTGCCGCCTGTGGCGGCGGCAGTTTCGGGTCCAGCCCGTTTGGCAGCCTTGGCCTGTCTGCGGGTGGCCCCAGCAACGCCACCCAAACCGCCGCCCGCGCCCGTGGGGCCGAAAATGTGGCGGTGAACCGCTACCTCTGGGCGGCCTCCATCGATGTGCTGTCATTCCTGCCGATCCAGTCGGTGGACCCGTTCACCGGCGTGATCGTCATGGGCTATGGCACCCCGCCGGGCGGCAACCGGTCTTACCGCGCCACGGTCTACATCACCGACCCCGCCCTTGACGCCCGGTCGCTGAACGTGGCGCTGGCCAGCCAGTCCGGCCCTGTCGCCCCCGAAACCGCCCGCGCAGTCGAAGATGCGATCCTGTCCCGCGCCCGTCAGCTACGGATTGCCGACGGCAACCTATAGCCAACCGCCCCCCTTTGGCCTATCAACACGCCGGGCCAGCCGCCCGGCGTTTCCACATCTGAAAGTCCGTTCATGTCCCGCTATTCCGCCGCTGATATCGAAGCCAAATGGCAAGCTGCATGGGATGCGGCGGGCACGTTCAAAGCCGTCCGGTCGGATGACAAACCTAAATATTACGTGCTGGAAATGTTCCCCTATCCCAGTGGCCGCATCCACATGGGGCACGTGCGCAACTACACGATGGGCGACGTGATTGCCCGCTACAAGCTGTCCACCGGCCATAACGTGCTGCATCCGATGGGCTGGGATGCGTTCGGGATGCCTGCCGAGAATGCCGCCATGGCGTCCGGTGGCCACCCCAAGGACTGGACCTATCAGAACATCGCCGACATGCGGGCGCAGATGAAACCGCTGGGCCTGTCCATCGACTGGTCGCGCGAATTTGCGACCTGTGATCCGGAATATTACGGCCAGCAGCAATCGCTGTTCATCGACATGCTGGCCGCCGGGCTGGTCTATCGCAAGAAGGCGACGGTAAACTGGGACCCGGTTGATATGACCGTGCTGGCCAATGAACAGGTCATCGACGGCAAGGGTTGGCGGTCCGGCGCCGATGTCGAACGGCGCGAACTGGTGCAGTGGTTCTTCAAGATCAGCGACATGGCGGGCGAATTGCTCGATGCTTTGGACGGCTTGGACAACTGGCCCGCCAAGGTGCGCCTGATGCAAAGCAACTGGATTGGCCGGTCACGCGGGTTACAGTTTGCCTTTGGCCTGACCGAGAATGACACCGGCCATGACCGGGTTGAGGTGTACACCACCCGACCCGATACGCTGCTGGGCGCGTCGTTCGTCGGCATTTCCCCCGATCATCCGCTGGCCAAGGAACTGGAGCGCCGCGACCCTGCCGTCGCTGCCTTTTGTACCGATGCGCGCAAGGGCGGCACGACTGAGGAGGCGATGGAAAAGGCCGACAAGCTAGGCTATGACACCGGCCTGACCGTCCGCCATCCGTTTGATACCGCATGGGAATTGCCGGTTTATATCGCCAATTTCATCCTGATGGATTACGGCACTGGCGCGATCTTTGGCTGCCCCGCGCATGACCAACGGGATTTGGATTTCTCGAGGAAGTATGGACTGCCGGTCAAGCCTGTCTTTATTCAGGCCTATTCAAAGGGCGTTTTGACGGGGTATCCGCTCGGCTTTGCCATGAGTTCCGCATTCAACTTGGCATCAAGCAACGGCGATTTATCCACTTCAAGCACGGGTGAACTCTATTTTTGGCAAGATGAGCATGCCTATGTGCCGCCAAAGTCCGAGTCGGTGAAATATGTACACGGATTTGCTGGGGCAGAACTTCAGACCGGGGCCGAAGGCGTGGATACCGCCATCGCCTTTTGCGAGGCCAATGGCGTGGGCCACGGTGTGACCAAATTCCGGCTGCGCGACTGGGGCCTGTCGCGCCAGCGCTACTGGGGCTGCCCAATCCCCGTGGTGCATTGCGATACTTGCGGCACCGTGCCCGAGAAAAAGGAAAACCTGCCCATCGAACTGCCCTATGACGTGGATTTCAGCATCCCCGGCAACCCGCTTGATCGGCATCCGACCTGGCGGCATACGACCTGCCCGAACTGCAACGCCCCGGCGCGGCGGGAAACCGACACGATGGATACGTTTGTGGACAGCTCGTGGTACTACGCCCGCTTCACCGCGCCGCATGCGACCACCCCCACCGCTATGGCCGACGCCGCCTATTGGATGAACGTCGATCAATACATCGGCGGAGTGGAACACGCGATTCTGCACCTGCTCTACTCCCGCTTCTTCGCCCGCGCGATGCAGATCACCGGGCATTTGCCCAAGTCCGCCATCGAGCCGTTCGACGCGCTGTTCACTCAAGGGATGGTGACGCACGAGATTTACCAGACCTATGGTCGAACTGGACCAAATGATCGTCACGGCGAAGGCCATGGCTTTACTCAGTATCATTTTCCTGAAGAGGTTGAGAATCGAAACGGTAAAGTCGTGCTAAAGGCTACTGGCAACGAAGTTGAGATTATCCCCTCTGCCAAAATGTCAAAATCCAAGAAAAACGTCGTCGACCCGATGAACATCATCGCGGCTTACGGCGCCGATACCGCCCGCTGGTTCGTGCTGTCCGACAGTCCGCCGGAACGTGATGTGGAATGGACCGCATCTGGGGCGGATGCGGCGGCCAAGCATCTGGCGCGGGTTTGGGCGTTATGTGATCGGATCGGAAACATGGACCCGAATGTGACCGGCGAGGGCGATGATGATTTGCTGCGCGCCATGCACCGGTCGATCCACGATGTGACGGTCGGGATCGAAGGGTTCGGGTTTAACGCCGCGATTGCAAAGCTGTATGCCTTCACCAGCGCTCTGACCAAATCCAAGGCCGGGGCCGCCGCCCAGAAACTGGCGATCCGGACCTTGGCGCAACTGATGTCGCCCATGACCCCGCATCTGGCCGAAGATATCTGGGCGCATCAGGGCGGTACGGGTCTGATTGCCAACGCCGTTTGGCCCGTGGCCGACCCGGCCATGCTGACCCACGACAGCGTGACCCTGCCAATTCAGATCAACGGCAAACGCCGGGCCGAAATTACCGTACCGCGCGATATGCCTGCGTCAGAGGTTGAAAAACTGGTGCTGGCGGATGATGCTGTGATCAGGGCGCTGGACGGGGCCACCCCGAAAAAGCTGATCGTTGTGCCCGGCAGGATTGTGAATGTGGTCGTCTGAACCATCCAAAATACCCCGCCGCGCCGCCCTGATCGGGCTGGCGGCACTCGCTGGCTGCGGTTTTACCCCGGTCTATGGCCCCGGTAGCACGGCCAGCCAATTGCGCGAACAGGTGCGGATCAGCGCACCTGCAACAGCCGAAGGCTACCGCCTGTTGCAGGCTTTGCGCGACAGGCTGGGCCGGGCCAGCAGCCCGACATATGATCTGACTGTCACGCTGGACTTTACGCAGATCGCGGCCGCCACCACAGCCGCGGGCAGCACGACCCGTTATAACCTGCCCGGATCGGCCAATTACGTGCTGACGGATCGCAACGGGGCCGTTCTTGCCCAAGGCGCGGTGGACAGTTTCACCAGCTATTCCGCCACCGGAACCACCGTGGCCACCAGTGCGGCCGAAACGGATGCGCGCGACAGGCTGGCGATACAGCTTGCCGAACTGATCATTGTCCAGCTTTCGGTGATTGACCTGACGCCATGAAACTGTCCGGGCGCGAGGCGGCAGCCGTGTTTCGCAAACCTGATCCGGCAGGCACGGGGCTGCTGATTTATGGCGAGGATGTCATGCGCGTGGCTTTGCGCCGCGCCGAAGTGATTTCAGCTTTGATCGGCCCGGATGGGGACAGCGAAATGCGCCTGACCCGGATTGCCGCCGCCGACCTGCGCAAGGATGGGGCGGGGCTGAATGACGCGATCAAGGCGCAGGGGTTTTTTCCCGGCCCGCGTGTGGTTCTGGTCGAAGATGCGACTGATGGTCTGGCCGAAACGATTGGCTTTGCCCTAACCGACTGGCGTGCTGGGGATGCGCAGATCATCGTCACCGCCAGCGCGCTGACCGCCAAATCCGTCCTGCGCAAATTGTTCGAAAGCCACAGGACCGCTCATGCCATTGGCCTGTATGATGATCCGCCGTCAGATACTGAGATTGACGATCTGCTGGCCGCCGCTGGTTTGCGCCGGGTCGGCCGTGATGCGCGGGGGACCATTGGCGCATTGGCCCGCAGCCTTTCACCCGGCGATTTCCGGCAAACGGTTGAAAAACTGGGCCTGTATATGCATGGGCACAGCACCGAACTGACCCCGGATGACGTGGCCGCCTGCGCGCCGGGATCCAGCGAGGCCGATACCGATGATCTGGTCGGGATTGTCGCCGATGGGCGCACGGCCGACATTGCCCCAATCCTGCGCCGACTTTATGCCCAGGGGGTATCGCCGGTCAGCCTATCGATCATGGCGCTGCGGCATTTCCGGTCTTTGCATGCCTTGACCAGCGATCCGGGTGGACCAGCTGCCGGAATAGGCCGCCTGCGTCCACCGGCGTTCGGCCCGCGCCGCGATGCTTTGGTCAGGCAAGCATCGGGATGGGGGCGGGACCGGGTTGAGAAAGCATTGGTTGTGCTGATCGACACCGATCTGCAGCTTCGGTCCAGCGGCAAGGCCCCACAGAACGCACTGGTAGAACGGGCGTTGATCCGGTTGGCGATGATGGCCCGCAGCAAATGAAGACCGGCCGCAAAACGCAAAAAGGCGAACCTGTAAGGTTCGCCTGTTCGCTTCATTCAATCCAAGGATTGAAAAGAATTAGGTGTTATCGCCCGAAGCGAGTGCGATCAGCAGCACAACAGCGGCGATCGGCAGGATGATGCCCCAGCTGGAACGCGGAGCCGGCGGCTCAACAATCACAACGGGTGCTTCGATAACTTCAGCGGCGAAACCACCAGCGAAAGCGGCACCACCAACGGTGGATGCGATCAGGGCGGCGGCAACGAGGGTTTTGGTAAGGCGCATGTCATTACTCCAGTTGATAAACAAAACGTTAGGTTGGCTATAGCTTCTTTGATCCGGGAACTCAAGTCAGATATCCCTTTGATTGCGCTTATAACCTGCAATCAAAGGCGATTGAAGCGCAAATATGCAACAGTCTGCGAAACGAACTGCCGGGATTGCAGTATCTCGCCTGTATCGTCCAGCCAGTATATATTGGCGAAAACCAGCTTTGGACTGGTGCAGGTTTCCTCGTACTTGGCAAGATTTGGCTGACGCAGCCCCAAATCAATGACTTCCCGGCCTTGCGCAACAATTTCGCAGTCGAATCGCACGGTTGTCATCTGATCAAAGTCATCGAGGAAATCATGACTGCGCTGTGCCGTTCCGCCACCTTGGACCAGTGCCAGTCTGGATTGGACTGTATCCGAGGCCATCAGATCATCGCCAAAACCGCGCGTGGCCACCAACATTCCGTCGCTATACGTCGCCGTAAAACCACTTTGGCTGGTCCAGGTCTGATCCGCGCCATTGTTCTGAATGATCCGACCGGGTGCCTGAACGGCCAGCGCATTAATGGTGAATATAGCAAATTGGCTGGTATCGGCCGCTATCGCCTGCGCGCTGAAATCAAGGCCACCGCTGGCAGGGGGCGGAGTTCCAGCAAGCGCCGGAAACAGCGCGCCGGCCACCCGTGGCCCGATGCCGGTTTTGGCCAGATCGCCACAACCGGGGATTAGCATTAGACCGACCATCGCTGCCATACCAGCGGTTCGTCTGGATATTGTCATGCCGGTCATCGCCAGAACCTGCCCCATGCGTCATCCAATTCGCCCGAATGCCCATCACGGACCAGATCGTACAGACGCCCATCCACACTCAGTTGCGATCCGCCATCGCGGGTCAGTGACCGCAGGACGGTGCTGGCCTCGGTCCGGGTCGGTTGCCCCAGAACAAAGTCGAGCGGCACGGTGATCCGGATGCCTTTGTCAAAGGACCCTTCACCATAATCCTCGAACGGGATGTCAGTCAGGGTGAAATAGGCGCCCACTTTCCAGCCGTTGGTAAATTCGCGGTCAAGTGCAAAGGACGCCCCCCAATCACCTGCCAGATAGCGGCCCACATCGACCTGAGCCTGAAACCCATTGTCAAAAGCATAATAAACGGACGCATGGCCCGTTGCGACCTGGTAATCCTGAAACCCGAGCAGCATGTCAAAATCACGCTGGACGACATAATTGGCCTCGACACCCAGCGCCAACCGGCTGTCGACCGGTTTCCACAAAAGCTCGGTCGAAATACCGCCGAACATCTGCTCGAGATAGCCTAAAGTCACCCGGCTATACAGGTCGGAACCCGGACGCCCATAATGCGACAAAGTCAGGTATTCGATCCCGGGATTGCCTTCCTGCGCATAGAGTGCCGCATTGCGCCGGACCACCGGGATTTCGGTATCAACGATCTCGGTCGCGTCCCCCCGGTTGGTGAACAGCCGCTGCCGGATCGCCCCCGCAAGCACCAGAGTGGGCTGGATTTCATAGCGTGCCGACAATTCCGCCCCCAGATCAACCTGCAAGGGTTCATCGCCATTGAATACCGTCAGCCGAAAATACGGCGCAATGCCCCATGAAAACGGACTGGTGTCAGCCGGAATAATCGTCATTCCCGCCGCCGTGCCAGCATCAGTCAGCATTGCCCGATCTTGCAAGGCGTCACTGCCACCGGCCAGATTCTCCATCATTTCCAAATCACTACGTTGAAATGTGCTGGCTGATAACGGGATACCCGCCTGCATTGGTTCCAGGGTGATGGTTTCAATCGACGGCGGCAGTTCCCGCGTCAGGACACGGGCGACCCGGCCCATGCCCTGCGCCTCGGTCCGGAACCGGTCATTGGTATAGCGGATGCGGGCGGTCCGGTCGGTCAGCTCGATCGCATTCAGGGTCATCCCTTCGGCAGCAAGGGCCACCTGCAGCCGCGCCTGAACGTCAGCTTCGGGAAATGCGCCCCGGTCCCAGCTAAGCGCAGCCCGTGCGTCCGCACCGCGCACCGCCACCGGTGTCGGGGCATCATCCAGCCCGGTGCCAAAGGCCCGGTCACCGGGGTTGATCAGCACCGTGCCGCTGAACGCAATCTGGCTGCCGCCGATATAGGCCAGTGCCAGCTGATAGCCCGGCTTGGGCCGATAGGTCAGCCCGAAGTTGAAGGGTGAGTTATGTTCAAACAGGCCAAGGCTCGCCTCGCGCGCGTAGGCGTCTGACGAATATTCGGCCTTGAATGTCATCCGGTCGTTGAATGCCCATTCGACCCCACCGAAAAACGCCGCGTCGCCGCGGAAAAACTGACCAAACTCGACCTCTCCGCCAACGCCAAAGTCCAGTTCTGGCCGGTCCTCAAAACTGGCATCAATCAGGCCAAGCGGGTTGGTAAAGCCGTTAAAACTGCCTAACCGCCCCCAGCCAAGTCCACCCGTCACCCGCACGGAATCGTTCAGGGTTTTGGAGGCCACGATGTATTCGCTGGAATACAGTCCGGTTCCCAAAAAGTCTTGTAATCCCACAGCAATTGCCGGGGCCCAGTCGGCTTCGTCACGGATCTGATAGCGCAGATCAAAGCTGCGGTCGAAATAAGCTCCGGTCCCGACGCCCGAGAAATCATCGACCGATGAATACCGGAATGTCCCTGACAGGCGCGGGGTGATCTGAAAGGTAAAGCTGTTGCGCTGCTGGCCGTCGAAATAGCCCAAAGTGGCGGAAATTTGTCCGTCATTGGCTGCCAAAGCCGAGGGCATGTCAATCAGGCCGGGCGTGCCGTATAATGTGTAGGTCACACCCCGGTCCTGGCCCATGGCGGGCGCTGCAGCGATCAGGGCGCAGGTGGCCGAGGCGAGGAACAGGTCTGCTTTGCTGGCCATCGGCGCGACACTCCTTGGTCTGTTGAACAGTCCTACAATTAACTGGGTTGGATTGGAAAGGGTTGCGCGACCAAACCTGTCCGATTGGGCAGATTGTGGCGAAGTCGGCACTTGTGTTTGGCATCTGCGCCGCATCAACCGCCACATCAACCAATGCCGGACGACCCGGCGCCATGGCCATCTCGCATGGCCGTAAGGTCGCCCTGTTTTGCCATCCCGCCACCGGGCCGGCCCCGCCGCTGCGCTTTCATCGTCGCGACAAGGTATCGCCACGTTATTGAAAAATATGGTTATAATCCGCCGCGCCACATCGCTGTTGCCTGAACGCTTGCATATTTTGCCGACCCGGTGAACATGGGGGCTGACAAAAAATCAGGGGCCCAGTGCATGTATCAACTTTACGGATCGTCCAAAACCCGGGCCATGCGGGTCATCTGGATGTTGCATGAATTGGGCCAGCCGTTTGAACATTACCCTGAGGCGCCAAGGTCAGATGCGGTGCGGGCGTTGAATGTGTCGGGCAAGGTGCCAGTTTTGGTTTCAGATGGCGTGCCGCTGACAGATTCGACTGCGATTATAACTTATCTAGCTGATAAACATGGTCTTTTTACCCATCCGGCGGGATCAATCTTGCGCGCCAGACAGGATGGCATGACCCAGATGTTGTTGGATGAATTCGATGCGGTCCTGTGGACCGCGTCCCGCCACAGCTTTATTCTGCCGCCAGAGCAGCGCTTACCCGCAATAAAGGTCAGTTTGCGATGGGAATTTTCCATGCATGCCAAGCGGTTAGCGGATCGGTTTGCCGGGCCGTATGTTATGGGCGATGTGATGACGGTGCCCGATATCATTTTGACCCATTGCCTGACATGGGCGCGTGCTGCCAAGTTTGAAATGACCGAGACGGTCTTGTTAGATTACTATGACAGGATGCAGGTGCGGCCTGCCTATACCGTTGCTTTAGCTACATAATCCAGCGCTGCCAGACCTGCCTTGCGCCCCGTGGCAAGGCATCCGGTGATCAGATAACCGCCTGTCGTCGCCTCCCAATCCAGCATTTCGCCTGCGGCAAAGGTCCCGGGGCGGGACCGCAACATCAGGTCGTTGTCCACTGCGTCAAACCGCAGGCCGCCAGCGGTAGAAATCGCCTCGTCAATCGGACGCGGGCCCTGTACCGAAACGGGTAAGTATTTGATCTTGCTTGCAAGATTTTCCAAGGGGCCACCAAATTCCTGCAACAAAGCCAGCTTTGCGCCGTCGAGTTTCAGGGTCTTGCGCAGGTGGGTTGACAGGGTAGCTTTGCCTTTGGGGCGGGCCAGGCGGGTGGTGATTTCGGCTTGGGTCAGGTCGGGCAACAAATCAAGGTGCAGGGGCGTGCCTTGGCGCAGATCGCGCGCGATGGCGTAGATGCCTCCACCCTCTAACCCTTTGGCAGATATGATGAATTCGCCGCGTTCGCGGTGTTTGCCGGCGATCAGCGCCACGCCTTTGACCGGTTGGCCGAAATGAGCGGTCATATGGGCCGACCAGTTGACCACAAAGCCCATATTGGCGGGCTGAAACGGCGCGGTTTGGCCCGGCAAAAGCCCGGCCCAACGCCCGTCTGACCCCAGCCGCGCCCAGCTGGCACCGCCCAACGCAAGCACGGTGACATCAGGGGTAAGAATTTGATTTCCTTGGGGAGTTTCAAAGACTACTGCCGCACCATCCCACCCGATCCAGCGCCAGCGGGTGCGCGTTTCGACCCCTGCCGCACCCAGACGGTGCAGCCACGCCCGCAGCAAAGGCGAGGCTTTCATGGCGACCGGAAACACCCGCCCGGTGGAGCCTATGAACACCTCTTGCCCCAGCCCGCGTGCCCAATCCATCACCTGCACCGGACCGAAATCTGACAGGGCGGCGGTCATGGGCGCGGGGAGTGGGCCATATGCATCTGTCAGGTTTTCGGGTAAAACCTTAAGCTGCCGCGACGGCTGTTCCGGGGGTTGATTTTGGGCATCTGTCAGGTTTTCGGTGACTTTGGTAAGGTTTAATCCGGACTTTCCAGCCATCAAGAATTTGCGTCCGACTGTTGGCATGGCGTCGGCCACAATCACCCGCAGCCCGGCCTGCGACAGCACATCAGCCGCCATTAATCCGGCGGGTCCAGCGCCAATGACAAGTGCGGTTTTCACACCGGACCCTGGCCCTTGATCTCGATCACCCGGTGCGGGAAGGGGATGTCGATGTTGTGCGCCTTGAGCGCGTTCCAGATCAGGAACAGCACGTCCGAGGTATAACTGTTCGCGCCGTCGTCGATGCCCGCCACCCAGAACTCGCAGGCAAAGTCGATCCCGCTTTCGCCAAAGCCGCGCAGTTCTACGTCAGGTCCGTCAGGGATTTGCAGAATGTCGGGGTGTTTGGACACTGCGTCGATGATGATGGCGGGAACAAGGTTAATATCCGTGTCATAGCTGACCGAAAACAACGCTTCGTAGCGGTTGGGCGAGCCGCTGTCAGAATAGTTCGTCACCCGCGTCGTAATGAAATGTTCGTTCGGCACCATGATCTGCCGCCCGTCAAAGGTTTTCAGGACCGTGGCCCGCGCGGTCATTTTGACGATCTGCCCGGATTCGCCGCCATCCAGTTCGACAAAATCACCGACTGTTGCCTGCCCTTCCAGCAGCAAGATCACGCCCGAGATAAAGTTGGACGCAATCTGTTGCAGCCCAAAGCCGATCCCCACGCCAATCGCCCCGCCGATCACCGCAAGCGAGGTCAGGCTGATCCCCATGATGTTCATCAGCAGCAGAAAGGCGATGCCAAAGATCGCAAATTCCGCAGCCTTGATCGACAGCTGCCGGATCGCGGGCCGCATCGGTTGTTTTTCGATATAGGTCGAGGATTGGCTGTTGGACCATGACCCGAACCAGAACAGCAGGCTGCCCGCGATGACCCCGCGCAGCAGCGACATGGCCGAAAAGCTGATATTGCCAAGGCTGATCACAGATTCGGTCAGCCGCAGGCTGACGTCATCCAGCAACCCTATGGCATAAAGCGCTGCAATCGGGATCAGCACAAACCGCCCGAGCAGGTTCAGGAACGGGTCGGTGACGATGTGTTTGACGAGGATTCGGGCCGCGAGGAACAGGAATACCCTTTTGCCAAAGGCGATCACCTCGCCCGAGCCGAACAATTGCCGCGTCACCTGTTCACCCGCCGCCGTCAGCGCATAGGCGATTAATGGCAGCAGGAGCGGGCTGAACAGCAGTAAAAACCGGCGGGATTTGGACAGGAGGGACTGGCTGGCCGCATCGGGGGTCAGGAATTGCCGCAGGCGCGGCATGATGATCCGGTTGGCCAAGACCGACAGCCCATAGGCTGCGATCAGCAATCCGAATTGCGACCAGGCGGCGGGGCTGAGAAGCCAACTTTGGGCCAGCGTCAGGGCACTGGCAAAGGCAGCGCGGGCTTGCTCTAGCATGGTGTCATCGGCCTGTCCCTGTTTTGCGTCGTCATATCAGGCCGACCTGCCGCAGGATACTGTCGTCGCGCAATGATATTTCTTGGCCGATGTAAGCATCCGCCCCGGCCCCGCACATCCAGACCAGTGCCCGGGCGGGCCAGTCGGCGGGGATATGCGCGGACCAGTCCAACTGGCTGACCGGGTTGACGCCTGATGCCTTGATCGCGGATTGCATATCGGTGGCCACAGTGCCCGGTGACAGCCCCATTGCGCGGATCCCGTGGCTGCGATTTTCGTGGTCGGCCATCCGGGTCAGCATCGCCGCCCCGGCCTTGGACGCGCAATAGGCTGACCAGCCTTCGACTGCGTGATGCGCCGCACCGGAGGAGATGGTCAGGATTGTGCCGCCGCCCTGCGCCAGCATGACCGGCAGGGCGGCCCGCATTCCATGGAATATGCCCTTGAGGTTGATGTCGATGGCCTTGCCCCAGTCGCTCGGGTCGGCGTCGGCCAGTTGTGCTATGGGGTCGATCACGCCTGCATTGCCGATCAGCACATCGAGCCGCCCGAAGGTGGCCACGGTCGCATCCACTGCTGCCTGGATTTCCCAAAACCGGCTGACATCGCAGGGAATGGCCAATGCGGCGGGGCCGATCTGGCCTGCAAGGGCGGCAATCCGGTCTGCATCGCGGGACAACAGGGCCAGTTTCGCCCCGGCTTTGGCGAACTCCAGCGCGGCTGCCGCCCCGATTCCACGGCTGGCCCCGGTAATCAGCACAACTTTTCCGGACATCTGCATGTTTTCCACCTGTGCCATCTTTTGTTTGACCCAATCCGTCATTAGGTTCGGGTCCAGATTTCCTGACTTTGACCCAAAGGGCAAGGCAGGGTAGTGATTGACCGTGAATTCAACAGGGAAGGTTCTGATATGACATTTAATACATTTGCGCGGCCTGCAATATGCGTCGCTGCATTGCTGAGCAGCACCGCGGTTTTTGCCGATGTGACGGCGCAGCAGGTTTGGGATGACTGGAAAGCCAATCTTGCCGTTTACGGCGAGACCGGCGTGACCATCGGGTCGGAGCAGGTGGCGGGCGGCGTTGTGACTGTGACCGATGTCGGCATCAACAGCCCGATCGAGAATGGCACGATCACCGCCAACCTCGCCTCGTTGATACTGACTGAACAGGGTGACGGCACTGTGGCCGTGACCATGTCGGACGAGTATCCGGTGACGATCACCACGACGATGGACGGCGTGGAAACCATTGTGGCTGCCGCATTGCGCCAGACCGGCATGACCATGGTGGTCAGCGGCACCCCTGAAGAAATGACCTATACCCTGTCCGCCACGACCTATTCGATTGAACTGGACAGCGTCACAGAAGCCGGGGTTGACGTGCCTGCCGAGGTGACACTGACGATGAACAACATGACCGGCACCTATGTCACCACGGTCGGCGAAATGCGCAATATCGACTATGCGATTGCCGCGGAATCGATGGATGTTCTGGTTGACGTCGCTGATGCCGAAACCGGCGGGACGGTCAATTTTTCGGGCAAGATGAATGCATTGGCGACAACTGCCACGATGTTGATCCCGGTTGATCCGGTTGCCCCGGAGGACATGTTCCTGGCCGGTATGGATTTGGCTGGCGGATATACTTTTGGCGCGTCGAGTTTCCTGTTTTCGGCCACTGATCCGGCCACTGGCCCCACTTCGGGCAATGCAACTGCCATGGGTGGCAGTCTGGATTTCAACTTTGACAAAACCGTCATGGGATACGATTCCAGCACGCAGGGCCTTACGGTGGAGCTGACCAGTGCGTCCATGCCTTTCCCGGTCAAGCTGTCACTGGCCGAATATGGCCTGGGCATTCTGTTCCCGCTGACCAAGACCGAGGCCCCTGCCGATTGGGCCGCCTATATGAACCTGACTGATCTGAGCGTGAATGACGAGATCTGGGCGATGGTGGATGCGGGCAATTTGCTGCCGCATGATCCGGCCACGGTGATCATGGACCTGACTGGCACCGCCACGATGTTCAACGACATTCTGGACCCGGCGCAGACCGAAGCGGTGGCTGCTGCCGAAGTTCCTGGCGAGCTGAATTCGCTGTCGATCAACGATCTGACGGTCCGGATTGCCGGGGCCGAAGTCATGGGCACGGGTGCCCTGACATTTGACAACTCCGATACGACCACCATCCCCGGCATGCCCCGCCCGGAAGGCGTGATTGAGCTGAAGATCAATGGCGTCAACGGGTTGCTGGACAAACTGGTGTCGATGGGTCTGATCCCCGAAGACCAGCTGATGATGCCCCGGATGATGATGGGCATGTTCGCCACGGTTGTAGGCGAGGATCAACTGACCTCGAAAATCGAATTTGCCCCGGGCGGCGGGATTTTTGCCAATGGGCAGCAAATTCAGTAAATCCTTTGGCGCGCCGGTTTCCGCTGGCGCGCCATATCTGACTTTGTTTTGATTTGCGTTGCCGGACTGCCGGTTCTTAGCCTGCCCTTAGTTTGTCCCCAAAAACAGGAGTGTGTGATGCGTCTGATGTCCAGATTATTATCGGGTGGCGCGTTGGCCCTGTTGGGTACCCAAGCCTTTGCCCTGACCGGGGAAGAAGTCTGGGCGAACCAGAACAGCTATCTGGCTGGATTGGGCGTGAAGGTCAGCCAGACCCAGACCCGCGCCGGCAATGTGCTGACGGTGTCGGATATCTCGTATGATGTGACCTTTCCGTTTGGGGTCGGCGACATGTCGCTGCGCGCCGCGCCGCAAGTGTATACCGAAAACGCCGATGGGTCGGTGTCGATTGATCTGGGCGATGCCAATTCATTCGCCGTAGCGGCGACATTCCGCCCTGATGACCTGACCGAAATTTCCCTCTCGGCTAATATCGACATCACCTGGACCGGCCTGCGTGCGACCGCGACCGGCACAGCCAATGATGTGACCTATGTCACGACTGCTGATCTGATTGAAATCACTTTGGCCGACCTGACAATTTCGGGCGCGCCCGAAGCAGACGGGGTTGATGTAGATGTCTATTTGTCTGTTGCCGACAGCGTCAGTTCGACCCAGATTACCACCGGTGACACTACGGTGATGCGCGGCACAGCCACCTCGGGTCAGGCGATTACGGATTTCGGATCGTCGTTCTTTGGCGATATCCTGTCAAAAACCGTGAGCCTGCAATCTGGGACCGAAACCACCTTTGATCTGACCCTGCCTGCCGGGCCAATGAATTTGATGAATATCTCGCAGGCCTTGCGCGATGGCCTTGCGCTGGCGGCCACGGTGAATACCGGGCCGAGCCAATCGCAGGCTGTGACCACCGTCAACGGTGAGGTTATCACCAACCAGACCACAAACATCGGGTCGCAATCGTCGATGGTCAGTTTTGACGCGGCGGGCCTGGCTATTTCGGGCGATGCTGTGGATGCCCGGGTGGCGCTGACCGCATCGCCAGAGATTCCTTTTGCTTTGGATATGACGATTGGGCAGGTCGAATATCGTTTTGCCTTGCCGGTCAATGCGTCGGACCAGCCGGTGGATGTGGTCTATGCGATTGGAATGTCGGAACTGACGCTGAACGAAGACCTTTGGGCGATGGTTGATCCGGCGGGCACGTTCCCGCGCGATCCGATGTCGCTGGATATTGATTTGGCCGGGTCGGTTATCATTTTGACCGACCTGTTGGATATCAATGCGATGACATCGGTCATTGATGCGGGGCAGATGCCGTTTGAAGTGCAGAGCGTCACAATCAATAATCTGTCCGCCAATGCGGTGGGTGCTGCGCTGGCCGGATCGGGCAGATTCACCCTGGATATGACTGATCTGACCACATTCGACGGCTTTCCCCGCCCGGAGGGCACTGCCACGGCCACGATGACCGGGGTGAATGCATTGCTGGACAAGCTGGTGGCAGCTGGCCTGATGACCGCCGATGATGCCATGGCGGGCCGGTTGGGCATGGGTATGTTTGCCGAAGTGACCGGCGAGGATCAGTTGCGATCGACGCTGGAGATTAATGCCGAGGGCGAGGTTATCGCCAATGGTCAGCGCATCAAATAGGGTCGCATATTCCCGCAGCCCGGCCCTTGTCCCTTGTTGCCGGGCGGCTTAGGTCATCGGTCAGCCCGCCAAAGGAAATCCGATGCCCCAAGCCCTGTCTGATCTGACTGCCCGCCTGTTGTCTGCCGCCCGTGCGGCGGGGGCCGATAGTGCCGATGCCATGGCGGTGCGCGGCACGGCGGTGTCCATTGACGTGCGCCAGGGCAAGCTGGAACAGGCCGAACGGTCCGAGGGCACCGATATTGGCCTTCGGGTGTTCATTGGCCAACAGCAGGCGATTGTGTCATCCTCCGATGCCCGGCCCGAGACCATGGCCGTGATGGCCGAACGCGCCGTGGCCATGGCCCGCGAGGCCCCCGCCGACCCGCATTCCGGGCTGGCCGATGTGGCCATGCTGGCCAGTGACCGGGATAGTGCCCGGCTGGAGCTGTTTGATCCGGCCGATGAACCTGATGCCGGCGTGTTGCAGGATGATGCCCGCCGGTCCGAGGCTGCGGCGCGTCAGAACCCCGGGGTAACGCAGATCGACAGCGCCTCGGCCGGGTATTCCCGCCGCGAGGTGCATCTGGCAGCCAGCAATGGCTTTGCGGGCGGTTATACACGGTCGGACTGGGGTGTCAGTTGTGTCGCGATCAGTGGCGCGGGCACCGGGATGGAACGCGATTATGATTATGACAGCCGGGTGTTTCAGGCTGAGTTACGCTCGCCCGAGGAGATCGGTCATTCCGCTGCGACGCGCGCCGTGGCGATGCAGGGCGCCCGCAAGCCCAAGACCGGCACCATTCCGGTGCTGTTTGACGAACGCATTGCCGGGTCGCTGATTGGCCATTTGATAGCCGCGATCAACGGCGCCGCGATTGCCCGTGGGTCCAGCTGGTTGCGCGATGCGATGGGTACGCAGGTTTTGCCTGCGGGGATCAGTATTCTGGAAGACCCGCATCGCCCGCGCATATCCGGGTCACGCCTGTTTGACGCCGAAGGGTTGCCAACCCAGCCCCGCGCCATTGTGCAGGACGGGGTGTTGCAAACCTGGACTTTAGACTTGGCGACGGCCCGCAAACTGGGGCTGAACAGCACTGGCAGTGCCGTGCGCGGGGCGGGGTCGGCCCCATCCCCATCGGTCAGCAATATCGCCCTGACACCGGGGGCGTTTAGCCGGGTGGAGCTATTGGCGCAAATGGGCACCGGCCTGTTGGTCACATCGATGCTGGGGTCCACGATTAACCCCAACACCGGGGATTATTCGCGCGGCGCGTCGGGGTTTTGGGTGGAAAATGGTGAAGTGACTTACCCGGTCAATGAATGCACCATCGCCGGGAACTTGCGCGACATGCTGCTGCGGATGGTACCGGGGAATGACGGGCGGGGCCATTTATCGCGGGTAGTGCCGTCGATATTGATCGACGGGATGGTGCTGGCGGGGGCTTGAGTCAGGTCTTGCCATGTTGATGCCTGATCATGATTGAAACAACTGTTTCGCGTGAGCCTTGGGATGTTGACCGCCGGCGTATCCAACTTGAACCCACGCGAAGTATGCGCCATCTCGCCTGCGCCGCCCGACATAAACCAAATCCTCACCCCTTCCCTTCTGCCATCCCTGAAAAAGGAACCGCCCCATGACCCAGCGCCTGCATCTTGTTTTCGGCGGAGAATTGGTCGATCCGACCGGAACTGTGTTCAAGGATGTCTCTGCCTTGCATATTGTCGGCCTGTTTCCGGATTATGCCACAGCGTTCATTGCCTGGAAGGCCGAGGCGCAGAGGTCGGTTGATAATGCCCATATGCGGTATTTCATTGCTGATATTGCAAAGTTGCGGGATACTTCGGGGGCAGATCACGCCTCGGCTGAACCGGGCCACTAGGATTTCTTGAACACATCATGTCCCGGTCCCTTTCGCTTGCCGCCTATATTGCGCTTCGGCGCGGCGCTGCGGGGCGGCAGGGGGAATTTCCGGAGCGGCCCAAGGGCCCGTTGATATGGGTGCATTGCCCCGATCCGGGCCGCATCCCCATTGTACATGGGCTGGCCGCACAATTGGCCAGTGATGGCGACTGGCCGACATTTGTGGTGACCAGTCTGGATATACCTGAAACGGTTGTCGCCGGGGCCCGGCTGTTTGTTCAACCCGTTCCCCCCGATCAGCGCGACCCGGTGCGCGCCTTTCTGGACCATTGGCAACCTGACCTGCTGGTCTGGATGCAGGGCGATTTTCGCCCGGCCTTGTTGGCCGAAACGGACCGCAAGCCGATGGTCCGTCTGATGGTCGATATGCGGGCCGCCCGGATTGGCGTGGCCGGCGGTGGCTGGATGCCCGGCGTCACCCGCGCCCTGCTGGACCTGTTCGACCATGCCTTTGCGATTGATCATGATGCGGCTATCCGCCTGCGCAAGGCGGGTTTCCCGTCGGATCAGATTGAGGTGACAGGCCCGCTGGACCCCGGCACCGTCGTGTTGCCCTGCAATGAGCGGGAACGCCGCGATCTGGCGCAGACCCTGGGCAGCCGGTCGGTCTGGTGTGCCGCCGAAGTGCCGCTGATCGAGCTGGACCAGATCAGCGCCGCCCATCGCCAGGCCAGCCGCCGTGCCCACCGCCTGCTGTTGATATTGGTTCCCGCGACCCCCGGGGATGCGCCGCAGATGGCTGCGGCGTTGCGTGATGATGGTTTTGTCGTGGCCTGTCGCAGCGAGGGTGCCGAACCGGATGAGGCGACGCAGATTTATCTGGCGGACAGCCCGGCCGAAATGGGCCTGTGGTACCGCCTGGCCCCGTTTACGTTTATGGGCGGTACGCTGGACGGTGGCGGTGGCAGGCATCCGTTTGAACCTGCGGCCCTTGGATCGGCCGTGTTGCATGGCCCGGTCACCGACCCGCACAGCCCCGCCTATCAGCGGCTGGCCAGTGCCGGGGCCAGCCGTGCTGTCCGGTCGGCCAGCGATCTGGGCAATGCGGTTGAGGTGCTTTTGGCCCCTGACAAGGCCGCCGCAATGGCCCATGCTGCCTGGGATGTGACGTCCAGCGGGGCCGAAGTGACCAATAAGGTGATCGAGCTGATCCGCAGCCGGCTGGACAAGCTGGCGGGCTGATCATGACCCCCCCTGCCTTTTGGTTCACCGATCCCGCCGATCCCGCATGGCAGGCCCGCCTGCTGGCCCCGCTGGCTGGTTTATATGCCCGCGCCACCGCCGTCAGGCTGCGTGGGGCTGCCTATTGCGCCGGGGTGCCGGTAATTTGCATTGGCAATCTGAATATCGGTGGCACCGGCAAGACGCCCACGACTATTGCTGTGGTCCAGCGGCTGGCGGGCTGGGGTCTGCGCCCGCATATTGTCAGCCGTGGCTATGGTGGCAGATTGACCGGCCCGGTGCAGGTGGATGAACGCGCCCATAGCGCCACTGATACCGGGGACGAGCCGCTGTTATTATCGGCCTTTGCCCCCACCTGGGTTGCCCGCGACCGTGCTGCCGGGGTGCGTGCCGCCGAGGCCGCCGGGGCGGATGTGATTGTGCTGGATGATGGGTTTCAAAACCCTGCGGTTGCCAAACAGTTCAGTATTGTTGTGGTCGATGCCTTCACTGGCTTTGGCAATGGCCGGGTATTGCCTGCTGGCCCATTGCGCGAACCCGTCCCGGTCGGGTTGGCCCGCGCTGATCTGTTGTTGTCGATTGGCCCATTGCCGGACCAGGCTGCCTTTGCGCTGGCATGGGCCGGTCAGATTGCCCTGCCGCATGTCACTGGTCTGTTGGCCCCGCTGCCGACGGGGATGAACTGGCAAGGTTTGCGCGTGCTGGCCTTTGCCGGGATTGGCCGCCCCGCGAAATTCTTTGCCACTTTGCGCGGGTTGGGTGCGGATCTGATCCGGGCCGAGCCGCTGGCCGACCATCAGCCGCTGACCGTGACCCTGATGCAACGGCTTGAGGCCGAGGCAAAGTTGCGCCGCGCCCAACTGGTCACCACGGAAAAGGACGCGGTGCGCCTGCCTGACCGGTTTAGCGCCAAGGTGCTGACCCTGCCAGTGCGGCTGGAGGTCAGCGACTGGGCACCGATTGATGCGGCATTACACAGGCTGGGGCTGGGGCCGCGCTGACCGGCCCCCCGGTCAGATTGTGATCAGCGCTGCTGTTGCATACATGAACCCCAGCCCGCCCAGAAACCCGCCGATGACCGCGGGCGAGAACATTGCCGATTGGTTATCGGGGTTCTGGCGCAGCAGGTAGGATCCGACCTCGACAATCACTTGCAGGATGGCCCCGGCCCCGATGGCAAGGGCAAGCGCGGTCCATTGCGGTGCATAGGCCAGACTGCCCAGCCACAGCCCCAGTATCGCCGGGCCACCGGCCAGCAGGGTCAGGGCAGGAAAGCTCCATAGTGGTGGTTTGGATTTCAGCATGGGGGCGGCGATACCGATGCCTTCGGTCACATTATGCAACGCAAAGCCCAGCACAAGGAAGGTGCCCAGCCCGGCGGAACCCGCGGCAAAAGCCGCCCCGATGGCCAGCCCTTCGCCAAAGTTATGCAGCCCGATACCCAGCGCGATGTAAAACGCCAGTGCCATGCCAATCGGCCTGCCCCGCCACCGCCCGATGGACATCAGCAGCAGGAAGCTGGCCAGCCCGGACAACCAGACCATCGCCGTGCCCTGAAACAGCGCTGCCGCCGTGGTCGCCAGTTCCAGCGCCTCGCCGGTCATGTCGACCAGCAGGAACGCCAGCAGCCCCAGCGTCAGCGCCAGCAGAAAGTTCATGCCAGTCCGGCCCAGACCCTGCATTGCCGGAAAAAACATCAGCCCGAGGGCCACCGGAAGCAACCCGACAATCGCGCCGACCAAGGCTTGGGTCCGCAACTGATAGGCGGTGAACGCCGGGGTGGCCAAAGCCACGGCGATTTCATGTTCAAACCCGGTGCCGGAATTGGACAGCAGATTGACCAGATGCGCCTCGCCCTGCACCCATGGATAGGGGATGTTGAACCAGACTGTATCGCCCCGGTCAATCGGCCCTGCGGGGTCTTGGGTAAAGGTCCAGAACGCATCATCGACGGCGATCTGCGCGATGATCATCGGTTCGGACCCGCCTGCACGGGCCAGCAGGTGAATGCCGCCCGCGTCCAGCACGGTGCGTTCAATGGTCAGCGCCTCGACTGGCGGGGCACCGTTGGTAAAGCTGCGCAGCGGGTCAAGCGACGCGATCCAGACGAATGCGCCAAGGATCAGTGCCAAGGGCAGCAGCACCAGTGCAAACCGCGACATGGGCGAGCGGGTGGGGTGGGATTGATCGGTCATACGCCGGGTTCCTGCACATCAAACATCCCGACCCAGCCCAGTTCGGTAAATTCGGACTGATGCGGGTGGAACATATACATTCCGGGTTCGTGATCGGCAAAGCTGAACTCGAGTATGCCACGCTGCGCCTGACATTGGGTAATCAGGTCAACGTTGGTCAGGGTGGGGACCAGGGTGGTGCCGGTGTCAAAATAGTTGAAAAAATTGGCATGCAGGTGGAACGAATTGATCGGGTCAAATTCGGTCACATTCAGCAGATAAATCCGCACCGGGCGGGATTTGTCGATCCGGATGGGCGTATTCATATAGGCCTGACCGACGGTGTTGCAGGCGTAAACCTCGTTTCCTCCGTCAAAGTTGGTGTCAAAGGCGTTCATCACCATCATCAGTTCCTGCCAGTTCGCATTCTCGGGCGTGCCGAGCAAACGGGATTTGGCCACGGCGGCCTGTGTGGGGTGTTTGTCGGGATCGGGGTCGATCACGAACATCCCGTACATGCCTTTGTGCATATGCCGTTTCAGCGGCAGGGCGTGGCAGTGATACAGGTGGCAGCCGAACGGTTTGGCGTCAAATTCATAGATGAATTCCTCGCCTGGGTTGATCAGCCCAGCGCCGGGAACCCCGTCCATCCGCGCGGAATGGATGCCGTGAAAATGCATCGAATGCGGGTGCGAGCCGTAGTTGCGGAAGATAATCTTCAGCCGCTCGCCTTCTTTGGCGCGCAGGGCCGGACCGGGCACCCGGTCATTGAATGTCCAGGCTGGAAAGAAAATGCCGGGGGCGATTTCGATGTCTTTGTCTTTGGCGTCCACCTGAAAGGTCCGCAAGGTGCGCCCGTCGGGCAGGATGGACGTGGTTCCGGTATACCAGTCGGTCAGCATGGCGGTGGGGTCAAAGCCGTTGCGCGCATGATCGACCAGACCCACTGTGGTCATGTCACCATGCGCCATTCCGGCCATTGGCGCGGCATAGGGGTCGGCCTGCATCGCGGCCATATCATGGCCAGCCATAGGATCCGGGGCAGTCTGTGACAATGCCGACCGCGCCACAACGGCCGCCCCGCCCGCTGCGACCAATCCACCCAACAGCACGGCGCGGCGACCGGTATTGGCGGGGGCATTGTCGTCGTGTTCCATTTTTCGTATCCATATTGCGAACCGTTCGCAATATCATATCTGCGCCCGGCAGGGCTGGAATGCAAGTAGGAATTATTCGCAAACCGTTATTGGTCTCAAGACATGCAAATCCCGAAACCTGCAGGGCAGATTTCGGGATGAGAACGCGCAGTTTTGGCTGCTATAGAGCCTATTCGGCCAGTTCAGCGTCCAGAATGGCGGCCATTTCGGCATAGGCCATATTCGCATATTTGGTGCCATTGATGAAAAACGTCGGCGTCCCCTCGATCCCGTCGCGGGCAGCGTTTTCTTCGAACCACGCCACCAGCGTTTGCGCCTGTGTTGCATCCGACAGGCAGGCATCCAGCATAGCTGTATCCAAGCCCGCCGTCAGCCCGATCTTGCGCAGGTTTTCGGCGATCATCGCCGGGTCGCCGCCGGCGGTCCATTCGGATTGGGTTGCATACAGAATGTCATGAATGCCAAAGAACCGCAGTTCGCCGCCGCAGCGCGCGATCATCGACGCCCACAGACCGAACCGGTCGAAATACACTTCGCGGAAGGTAAAGCGCACTTTGCCAGTGTCGATATAGTCGGATTTCAGCTGCTGATATTGCTCGGCATGAAAGGCCGCGCAATGCGGGCAGGTGAAGGACCCGTATTCGATGATCTCAATCGGTGCGTCGGCGGCCCCCAAGGTCATGTCCTGAATGGTCGCAGTATCAAGCTCGGCCGCCGTTTCCTGCGCCTGTGCCGCGCCGGGCAACAGGTCAGTCGGGGCTGCGGGCCGGTTCAGCAACCAACCGCCGCCCAGCACCAATGCAAGGGTCAGGGCCCCGGTTGCGATAATCTTGTTCATGTCGAACCTCAGTCGTTAGGATTTCTGTTTGCGCAGCACATTGGCGGCAAGGGCGGCAAGTGCAAGTCGCAATTCCGTGTTTGTGACGCCCTGTGACACTTGGTTTGCGCGGATTTCGATGTCCGGATCGGGCAAGGGGGCAATTTTTGGCGCGGGCGCAAACGCCACTTGCCCATCGGCAAAGCCGGTGGGGGCGGTCTGGGTGATCCGGACCCTGCTGATCGCGCGGTAGCCATAGCAGGCGTTGACCTTGTCCCTGATCTGGTCCTTTTGCATGTCCAGCATCGGCGCCTGTGCCCCGGTGGTCAGCACGGTCAGCGTAGCACCAAACCCGTCACGACCGTAACTGACATTAACCGGGCGCGCGACCGCTGACACGCCTTGCCCGACGATTTCGGCCCAATGGGTCAGCAGGCGTGTCACCGCGAACCCCCGCGCCTCGCTCGCCGCCCTGATCCGGGGTTGCAGCAGGCTTGAGGTTTGCGCGAATCCGCGCGTGGTGCCGTAGGTGCGTGGTGCTTTCATCACTCCAGCCTATACTGCTATTGAGCCTAGCGCAGGCAGCAAATCTGAACGGGACGGTCATAAAGATTGACGCATAGTGAACTGAGCGGGGTTTTGCTGCAGTGGTATGACCGCAATGCGCGGGTGATGCCATGGCGTGTGGGGCCGTTGGACCACGGGCGGCATGCCGACCCGTACCGCATATGGCTGTCCGAGGTGATGTTGCAACAGACCACTGTTGCCGCCGTGCGCGCCTATTTCATCCGCTTTACGACCCTGTGGCCGACGGTGGCCGATCTGGCCGCAGCCCCGGATGCCGATGTCATGGCCGCATGGGCCGGGCTGGGCTATTACGCCCGCGCCCGCAATCTGCTGAAATGCGCCCGGGCGGTGGTGGCGGATCATGGCGGGGTGTTTCCCGATAGCCGCGATGGCCTGCTGACCTTGCCGGGGATCGGACCCTATACCGCCAGCGCGGTGGCCGCGATTGCCTTTGGCCGCGCCGAAACCGTGGTGGATGGCAATGTCGAGCGGGTGATGGCCCGGCTGTATCATGTGCATGACCCGTTGCCGGGGTCCAAGGGTGCGCTGACCGTTTTGGCCGCCGGGCTGACTCCTAAGGAACGGCCGGGCGATTATGCCCAGGCGGTGATGGACCTGGGGGCAACCATCTGCACCCCGCGCAATCCGGCCTGTGGTCTGTGTCCGTGGCGGGCCGCCTGTGCCGCCCGGATTGCCGGAACCGAACGTGACCTGCCGCGCAAGACCCCGAAAAGGCCGCAGCCGCTGCGGTGGGGGTTTGTTTATGTTGCCCGCCGCGCTGATGGGGCCTGGTTGGTTGAGACCCGGCCCGCGCGGGGCCTGTTGGGTGGCATGCTGGGATTTCCGGGATCGGACTGGTCAGACGACCCGACCCCCGCCCCGCCGATTGCGGTGGATTGGTCCGATAGCGGGGCCGAGGCCCGGCATACTTTCACCCATTTTCATCTGCGCCTGCGGGTGCTGACCGCGCGGTTGCCCTTGGATGCCCAGCCGGTGCAGGGCCATTTCATTGCCGGGGCGGAGTTTCGCCCCAGCGCGTTGCCAACCGTGATGCGCAAGGTGTTTGACCTTGCCATTCAGTCGATAAACCTTAGTCCAGCGTGATCAGCGACTGATGCACCCAGATATCGGCCTCGACCCGGTGCCAGCCATCCGTGGTTTGCCGGATGAACAGCTTTTCCCCGGTCTGATAGACCTTTGACACATTAAACGCCTGCCCCGGCCCAGAGCGGCCATTGCTGTCAACCGTGTTCACCGTGCCGGGCGTCACGGGCGCGGTGCGGCGGCCCGAGACCCAGTGATCCTTGGAATTTGATACTTTGAACCAGTCATCCTGTGCGTCAAACACCCGCAGAACCGACCCCAGCTGCGCCGGGCCATGGTCGGACACCATGGCAAAGCTGGTGCCCGGGCCAGTGCGGATATTCAGGCTGTCAGCGGTAACCTCGACATATCTCAGGCCATCTGGCGCGATGACAACCGGTGCCGCAACCGGGGCGGCCCCACCCATAACGGCCAGAACCGCAGGCAGAAAGTTGGCGTTGAACGCAGCCAGCGTATTGCCGCCGAAAAACGCCGTGCCGGGACAGGATTTGCTGGACCCGCCGCCGTTCAGCCGCGCGCCGGTGTTCAGGTCAAACCAGTGGTGGTACACGATGCCCCGGTCATTGCGCGGAATCATTGAAAACCGCCGCAGCATGGCCGCCGTGACCCGCAGGATGCTGTCGCGCTGGGCGGCGGTCATCTGGTTTTGACCGATATCAAAGTCACCGACGGATTCGATGCAAAGTGCTTTGGCATTATTGCCAAAGATGCAGGCCGGGGCGTTGTTCAACGGCCGCCCTGTCAGGATCATGCCATCCGGAAAGATCGTGAAATGCTGGCCAATGTCGGACCAGCCGTTGTTCGACACATGATGGTGCTTCATGTTGCGCTGCATTGTAAAGTGGTTGTCGCCATGAAAGCCCGCGTAATTGGGCAGCCATGTATGGTGCTGCTGGATAAAGGTGATGGTCCGCGCCACCGTGACGCCGGGCAGCCAGTTTTCGAATTCGGCCACCGACATGGCGGTAAAGCCAGATTGAGTTTGCATTTTCGCCTCCGGGTTGAATGAAGTTTGGGGAAATGACGTGGGCTGAGTATAGCATTTTCACGGTTGATCCGGCGTGAATTCCGGCACCCTTGGGTTGATTGCGGCCAATGGGGTGCGACATGTTGGGATGATTGAGAAATTGGCGGTATCGCGCTAATGTGCAGCTGTGAAATATATGTGAGACCTCCTGATGATGGCGACTGCCTCGATCGGCAAACTGAGCAATACCCTGCCATTCTGGCTGTCGCTGGCGCTGGTGCCACTGGCCTGGGTGGGTGCGGTGTATGGCGGCTGGACTGTGCTGCTGTTGCCGCTGTCCACATGGTATCTGTTTTCGATCCTTGATGCCTTTGCCGGGCTGAACCAGGACAACGCCGATCTGGCCACGCCCGAGGCGGATTTGTTCTGGTATCGCCTGATTACGGTGATCTGGGCCCCGATCCAGTGTGTCACGATCTTTGGCGTGCTGTGGTATGTCACTGCAACCGGCCATCTGGGCGGCTGGGAACTGGTCGGATTGTTTGTCGGCATTGGCGTCATCACCGGCGTGGTGGGGATCAATTATTCGCATGAGCTGATGCATCAGAAACCGGTGGCAGAACGCTGGATGGGCGATCTGTTATTGGCCATGGTGCTGTATTCACATTTCCGGTCGGAACATATGCTGGTGCATCACCGCTATGTCGGCACCCCGCGCGACCCGGTGACCGCCCGCTATAACGAAGGGTTTTACCGATTCTTTCCGCGTGTGCTGTGGCAGTGCTATGTGTCGGCCTTTGGCGCAGAGGCTGCGATGCTGGCCCGCAAGGGCAAGGGGTGGACCGACCTGCGCAATCCATTCTGGCGCTATTGGGCGTTGCAGGGTGTCATGCTGGGGCTGGCGGTCTGGATTGCCGGCTGGGTTGGGCTGGGCCTGTTCATTTTGCAGGCTTTTGTCGCAATCCAGCAGCTGGAATTGGTCAATTATGTCGAACATTACGGCCTGACCCGCAAGCATCTGGGAGACGGCAAATATGAGCATGTCCTGCCCCGGCATTCGTGGAATGCGGCGCATAAGGCGTCAAACTGGTTGTTGATCAATCTGCAGCGCCATTCGGACCACCATTATAAACCTGACCGCCGGTTTCCGCTGTTGCAGACCTACACCGCCGACGATGCGCCGCAATTGCCCTATGGCTATCCGGTGATGACGATGGCCGCGCTATTCCCGCCGCTGTGGCGCCGGATGATGAACAGCCGTGTCAAGGCATGGCAGGCGCAGTATTACCCCGAGATTGCGGATTGGTCGGCCTATAAGGCCGGGAATAATCCCTGGCCACGGTGAGGCTGAGAGGCCGAAGCCTCCGGCGGGGATATTTAGGGAACAAAAGAAACGGGGACCGGGTAGGAGTGCCGTTACCGGACTGAAAAAAACCCCGCCAATCCATAGGGGGACGGCGGGGTTAAGGTGGTGCATGTGGCGCTGAAAGGTTCAGGCCGCAGGCACGGGCGGTAAACGGAAACTGGTGTTAGTGCGCGTTCCCCATTTCGGTGCGCACTTGTTGGCGCAGCAGGTCGATGGGCACGGTTTTGCCGTCGCGTTTGAAGTGCCAATAGGTCCAGCCATTGCAACTGGGCGCGCCTTCCAAATGGGCGCCGACCTGATGAATCGAGCCTGTGACATCGTGGCCAACCAGGGTACCGTCAGCGCGGACCTTGGCCTTGTGGCGGCCATTCCCGCTCCAGAGTTCCTCGCCGGGCCGCAACATGCCACGTTCGACCAATACGCCAAAGGCGACGCGCGGTTCGGCGCGTTTACTGGTGCTGACATCCAGCGCATCACGATCGAATTTGCGGATGTTTTTGAGGCGTTTTTCGGCGACGGAGCGATAGGCATCCTCGCGTTCGATCCCGATATAGTCGCGCCCCAGCATCTTGGCCACAGCGCCGGTCGTGCCAGTCCCAAAGAACGGATCCAGCACCACATCGCCGGGGTTGGTGGTGCCGATCAGCACCCGGTGCAGCAGGCTTTGGGGTTTTTGGGTCGGATGCGCCTTGTCGCCTGCGTCATCTTTGAGCCGTTCATGCCCGGTGCAGATTGGCAGCACCCAGTCTGACCGCATCTGCACGCCTTCGTTCAGGGCTTTCAGCGCGTCATAGTTGAAGGTGTACTTGCTGGCCTCGTCTTTGCTGGCCCAGATCAGGGTTTCATGCGCATTGGTCAGCCGCTTGCCCCTGAAATTCGGCATCGGGTTGGATTTGCGCCAGACCACGTCGTTCAAAATCCAGAAGCCCTGATTTTGCAATTCGGCGCCGATGCGGAACACATTGTGGTAGGACCCGATCACCCAGATCGCGCCATTGGGTTTCAGCAACCGGCGGGCGGCGGCCAGCCAACGCTTGGTGAACTGGTCATAGGCGTCAAAGCTGGCGAACTGATCCCAGGCATCGTCGACGGCATCGACGAGTGAATTATCCGGGCGGTGCAGGTCGCCGCGCAGTTGCAGGTTATACGGCGGATCGGCGAAGATCAGGTCAATCGACGCCTCGGGCAGGGACAGCATCACCTGAATGCAATCGCCACCCATGATCGTGTTCAGGGGAAGCACGGCTGTGCCCCGGTCGCGTGTCATCGTCATTCTTTGCCTCGGTCCCGGCGAATTATCCGCATTAGTGGTTGGGCCCAAGATGAGTCAGAGATGATTCGCTGTCAAAACCTTTATTGAATCAACTACTTAGGTTTTTTTCTTGATACAAGATATTGTGGACCGGTTTGAATGAACGCCTATGGTGAGGGGTGACACCGAGAATGTGCAGGGCATTTTTGTGCGCTTTGGTCGGATAACCGGCGTTATGGTCCCAGCCGTAGCCCGGATATTGTTGCGCCAAATCCACCATCAGTTGGTCGCGCCACGTTTTGGCCACAATTGAGGCCGCTGCGATGGACAAGGACCGCGCATCGCCCCGGATGATCGGCTGAGCCGACAGGTTGAGCTCGCGGGGCAGCATTTGCCCGTCGATCAGGACGTGGTGGGGGGTCGGTTTCAGTTTGGCGATGGCCCGCTGCATGGCCAGATGCGACGCGCGCAGGATGTTGAGCTGATCAATCTCGCTGACCGACGCCGTGCCAATGGCCACATCGGCCACCTCCAACAGGATCGTGTAAAGCTGTTCGCGCCGTGTGGCGCTGAGTTGCTTGCTATCGTTCAGGCCGGGCGGGATGTTGGCGGGGTTCAGGATCACTGCCGCCGCGACAACTGGCCCAGCAAGCGGCCCGCGCCCAGCCTCGTCCACGCCGGCCACACGTGTCAGCCCGCGCATAAAGGCCGCCTGTTCAAAGCTGAAATCGGGGGATGTTCTGACCATGGTGCCAGACAGCAAAGCCGCGCGACGGGATCAAGTGAAAAAGAACAAGGGCGGAAGGTCATGTCCAAACCTTCCGCCCCGATCCGGCGCAACAACTGGGGCGTATGCCGCGCCACGAGCCGGTTGAGTTTGCAACCGGATGCCTTGAAAAACCCGAAACCGGGGAAAAACCCACGCGTTATGCTTTTTGCAGTTCGGGCCCTGATCTGCCTGCCTGTGCGCCCATGACGACATGTCGTGACGCTGTGGGGCATGTGTGCGCCCGGGCTGGCCGGACAGGCAATATCCACGCCGCGATATCGGCTAGCGACAGGCCTGCAAGCTTCGGTTATTGAATAGCAGCGCAACCTGAGGTCTTGATGCGGCATGAAACACATATCCGCCGCCTTTATCATTCTCATGCTTGCCACGGGTGCTGCACAGGCCGCCTGTTATGCCGATTACAAGGCAAAACAGGATGATCCTTTGCAGTTGCAATACGGGGTTGCCGAGGTCTATGGCGAATGTTCGATCCAGCAGGCTGCGGCCGAATTGCTGGATCGGCTGGCCGCCAATGGCTGGGACCTGCTGGAAGTGATTGGCGTCTTTGATGACGCGGGGCTGGATGAAAGGCGAGATAGTGCAGGCGAATATTTCCTCCGCTTCTGAGGCACGTCAAACGGGTAACAAGATTGTGGTTTGGGGGATTGGCGCGATTGTGCTGATCCTGTTGTTGGCTGCGATCTTGTTGTTTTTGAACCTACCGGATGCAAATGCGTTTAATGCGCGGGTCGAACGGGTGTTTCTGGACAACAACCTGACCACGCAGGCCGAAATCAAGCTGCTGGAAATTCTGGCCCAATCGGGCACTGCGTTTTCGGATACGCTGAATTCCTACCGCTTTGTGATTTTTGTGCTGCTGGTGTTTGCCACCGCCCTGCTGATTGCTGCGGTGGCGTTTCTGGTCATGCTGGTCACCCTGAACCGCCGGATGGGTCAGATCGAGCGCAAGGGGATCGAGGTGTCGTCACTGTTGATTTCCCGTGATCAGAACACGGTGTATCTGAACCATTTCGAGTTCAAACTGACCGAGGCAGCGATCGAAACCCTGTCGGTGCTGGCCGAGGCCCGGATGGATGACGAAGTGCTGTCGGGCGCCGAGATTGAGGGCGTTATTTCGGGCCGCGATGCATCGGACTGTGACGAGGCTGCCGGGGCCACACGGATCAAGCGGCTGCGCGATACTTTGGGCAATCAGATGGTCAGCGAACTGCTGGTCAAGAATGTGGCCCGGCGCGGCTATATGCTGGCGATTGATAAGAACGTCATCCGGATGGTGTAGGGTGGGTGCCTGCCGTCGCTGTCAGGTCTGTAGGAAATACGGATCCACCCGCCGCCAGAAATGCAGCAGGTCCACGCCTTTGGCGGGCCGGTTATTCAGCAGCTCGATGGCAAGGATATCGGCCGCGACCAAAGCCGAGAGTTTATAGCCGATGTTGGGGGCCTGCCTGTCGCTGTCATTCCGGAACACATCTTCGACCGCTGCCGCCGCCGAGGTCAGCGCGAAACACAGCATCAGGGCCTTTTCGCCCGGATAGTGCTGCGCCAGACTGCGCACCAACTTACCGATTCTTGCGGTGTCACCACTGGCCAGTTCTGCGACCGCGAACTCGATCATTTGGTCGAGCAATGCCTGTTGCATCGGTGGGCTGCCTTAAAAATCTAACAATATGATGCGCGAGGAGTCGAAAATTCAATTTGCCGCTGAATCGGATTGCCTATTGCAACCGCAGGAACTGCGGATCGACCCGCCGCCAGAAATGTAGCAGGTCCTCGGCTATGGACGGGATTTGCCCCATGGATTGGACGGCATGCACATCTGCCGAAATCAACGCCGAAAGCCGATAGCCCAGCGGGATAACCGGATCGGTCGCAGCGCCCGCGCCAAAGCTGTCTTCGATAGATTCGGTCGCCGATGTGACGGCATAGACCAAGGCCAGCGCCGGTTCGGTCGGCCAGCGTTCTGCCATCCGGCGCACCATGGCCTGTTTGCGCGGGGTGCTGCCAGACAGCAGTTCCTCCATCACAAATTCAATCATATCGTCTAATGCCGCTGTTCTTGCACTGGTCACATCGCCCTCGTTTCAGTTTAACTGCAGATCCCTTTTACGGGCCCGGCAAGTGATGTCACTTGGCATTCCAACAATTTGATTAATGTCGCCCATAGTGGCGGTTGCTGACAACCTGTCGTTTTCGGCAGGACGACTGCAAGAATTGCCTCGTCACAATAGCGCTGCGCCGCCTGTCATTGATCGCCATGGTGACCCCGGATGGATTCGAACCATCGACCTGCCGCTTAGGAGGCGGCCGCTCTATCCCCTGAGCTACGGAGCCCCTGAGCGATGGTGCTACGGCCGCGTGGATAATCCGCGCCGGGCAAACGTTCAAGGACCTGATCGGTTACAGCGTATTGCCCGGCACCAGTCGAAACCCCGTATCCGTCACCGGGTCCACCGGCCGCCCGGCCAAAGTGGCCAGCAGTTTGTCCGCCGCAATCTGCCCAATCTGCAAGGGCGAGACATGGCTGGTCGTCAGGTGCCCCGGCAATATCGACGCAATCGGCAGATCGCCCCAGCCGGCAATCCCCAAATCTGCTGGAATGCGCAAGCCTTTGGACTGGCAATACATCAACCCGCCTGCGGCCATATTGTCGTTCTGATAATAGACCGCATCCATCCTGGGGTACCGGGCCAGCAATTGTTCGGTGCCATAAAACCCCGGATAAAACCCCGGCTGATCGGGCAAAACATTGGTTTGCACCTGCACCCCGCCGCCATCGGCCAGCGCCTTGCGAAATCCGTTCAGCCGTGACCCTGCCGCATTGGCCGTGTCGATTGTCGTGCCGACATAGCCGATATTGCGCCGCCCGCGCTGAATGAAATAGCGGCCCATGTCATAGCCGCTGTCATAATGTGACAGCCCGACGCACATGTCCAACGGCGAGGAATTCAGATCCCAAATCTCGACAATCGGGACGCCGCTGGATTTCAGCATTGTTGCCACCCGGGGCGTATGGTTCCGCCCGGTCACGATCAGCCCGGCGGGCCGCCATGACAGCATGGTTTCGGTCCAGTGTTCCATCGTGGCCGTGTCGTGTAGTGACACGCCAATGACGGTTTGATAGCCGAACATGCCCAGCTTACGCTCGATTGCCTCCAGCACCTGCGCAAACACTTCGTTGCCCAGATCGGGGATACTGACGCCAATAAAGGTCGAGGTTGTGTCGGATGAAAACGCCGCAGCCAGCCGGTTCTGGACATAGCCCAAACGCGCGACCTCTTGCAGCACCCGGTCGCGGGTTGCGGCTGAAAATCCGGTGTCATTGCGCAGCACCCGGCTGGCGGTCATTTTTGACACGCCCGCCGCCTCGGCCACTTGGGCAAGGTTGATGCGGTCCTTTCTTTGGGTCCTTTTCAGGTCTTCGAACATTTTACGTTATCGATAACTTAGATGTTGACTCAGGGCCGGTTGGTCCGGCAGATTAGCGAACGTTACCGATAACGCACTTGCAAAGCAAGGCGACATCCATTGCGCCGCTGGGGAGGGGTCGCATGCCAACTGCCGCCGCCACTGGCCTGTTCTTTGACCGCATCGAAAAGCATTTCGGCGGTACCTATGCGTTGCGCAACGTGTCGCTGAATGTGGGCCGGGGCGAGATTGTGGCCCTGCTGGGCGAAAACGGCGCGGGCAAATCGACCCTGATCAAGATACTTGGCGGCATTCATACCGCTGATGCAGGCGGTGTTCAGGTCGATGGCACGCCCTATACACATGTCCCCGGGGCGTTTGGCGCACGCCAGTCCGTCGCGTTTATTCATCAGGACCTTGGCCTGATTGAATGGATGACGGTGGCCGAAAATATCGGGCTTGCGCTGGGCTATGCCCGCAGGGGTGGACTGATCAACTGGCGCAAGGTCGAGGCGTTTGCCCAAGCGGCGCTGGACAAGGTCGGTTGTGATATAGCCCCGACATCGCGGGTCAAAGACCTGAGCCGGACCGAGAAATCTTTGGTCGCCATTGCCCGGGCGCTGGCCGTTGATTGCGATTTTCTGGTGTTGGATGAACCGACTGCGTCCTTGCCTGCCGATGAGGTCGAGCGGCTGTTTGTGGCATTGCGCCGGTTGCGCGATCAGAATGTTGGCATGATTTATGTGTCGCACCGGCTGGATGAGATATTCCAGATTTCTGACCGGGTGGCGGTGCTGCGCGATGGCGTGATGGTGGGTATCCGGGACACCCGCCACACCACCCCTGAGGAACTGGTGCATCTGATTGTCGGGCGTAAAGTACGCGAGATTGTCAAACTGGGTGCCCCGGCGGCGGCCATCCTGCTGCGGGTTGGCGATATGCGCTGCGGCGATATTGGCCCTGCCAGCTTTGACCTGCAGTCGAACGAAGTGTTGGGCTTGATCGGGTTGCGCGGGGCGGGGCACGAAACGGTGGCGCGGGCGTTGTTCGGGCAGGGCGACTATACCGGCACGATTACTTTGGCCGGTGCGCTGATTGCGCCCACAACCGCAATACAGGCAATGGCCTGCGGCATTGGCCTGATTGCCCGCGACCGGGGCGAAGAATCGGTGGCCGGGGTTTTGTCGGTGCGCGAGAACCTGTTCCTGAACCCCGCAGCCTCTGGCCGGGGTCGCTGGCAGATATTGACCCCCCGGTCCGAGGCCAATGCGGCCCGGGGTCTGGGCCGAACTGTCACCCTGTCGCCCAACGACCCCGGTTTGGCGGTCGAGGCTTTGTCGGGTGGCAACCAGCAAAAAGTCGTTGTCGCCCGGTGGCTGGCGACGGGTCGTAAACTGCTGATCTGCGAAGACCCGACCGCAGGCGTTGATGTCGGGGCCAAGGCCGAGATTTATGCGCTGCTGAACGCCGCCGCCCAAGCCGGGGTGGGTATCATCATCGTGTCCACCGATTTCGAGGAAGTCGCCGCGATCTGCCAGCGCGCTATCGTGTTTTCCCAAGGCCGGATTGTCGATGAACTGTCCGGTCCGTCCCTGACCACAGATCAGCTGATCCAGTCCGCCAGCGCCAGCAATATGGCATCAGCAAGGAGCCCTGCCCGTGCCATCCATTGAATCCGCAGCGCTGGAACCGACCAAGGCCGAACTGCGCGGACTGACCCCGTTGCAAAAGATCGGGCGGCTAATCCCGGTGTATGGGTTGGTGATTCTGACGGTGTTCCTGATTGTGCTGTTCAGCATCATGTTACCCCGCAGCTTTCCCACCATGCTGAACCTGAAATCCATTCTGGGTGACAAGGCGATTATCGCCATTCTGTCACTGGCCGCGATGATCCCGATGGTCACGGGCAAGATTGACCTGACGGTCGGCTATGGCATTGTGTTGTGGCATATTCTGGCGATCAGTCTGCCGGTGATGGGCGTGCCGTGGCCCATTGCCTGTCTGCTGATCCTGTGCGCCGGGGCGTTTGTCGGGTTCATTAATGGCGCGCTGGTCGAAGTGGCCCGCATCGACAGCTTTATCGCCACGCTTGGCACAGGCACGGTGATCTATGCTTTGGCCCGCTGGCATTCGGGCGGGCGGCAAGTGGTGGGGGAAATTGACCCCGCGTTTTATGCGCTGAATTCTACCTTTATCGGCGAGATTCCGATTACCGCGTTTTACGTGCTGTTTCTGGCTTTGATCATGTGGATCGTCCTGGAATACCTGCCGATCGGGCGGTATTTATATGCCATCGGCGCGAACCCCAAGGCCGCGTCGCTGAACGGCATTCCCGTGGCCAAATTCACCATGGGCGCCTTCATCGCCTCGGGCCTGTTATCCGCCTTTGCCGGTATCCTGTTGGCGGCCAAGTTGAAAATCGGGCAGGCCAGCGTCGGGCTGGAGTTTCTGCTGCCCGCATTGGTCGGTGCATTTCTGGGGTCCACCACGATCAAACCCGGACGGGTGAACGTCTGGGGCACGTTGGTCGGGGTGATCATTCTGGCGGTCGGAATTTCCGGCATACAGCAATTCGGCGGCGACAGCTGGGTCGAGCCGATGTTTAACGGGGTCACGCTGCTGGTGGCCATCGGCATTGCCGGCTTTGCGCAGCGCAAGCGCGGATCGTCGGATACTTCGCGCAAAGCCGCCCCAGTGGCGGACAGCTAAGACTTGAACATCAAGGGAGGACTATCATGTTCAGACGACACGTTCTAATCGGCCTTGCCGCACTGGCAAGCAGCACATTCATCAGCACAGCAAGTGCCCAGACAGTCGAAGAGGCGCAGGCGTTTATCGCGCAATTCGCGTCCCGGCAGGACACATGGACCGGCCCGACAACCGGCCCCGCAGCACAGGCAGACAAAGTTGTGGTCATGCTGGCGGGCGATCTGACCAATGGCGGCATTGTCGGGGCCACCGAAGGCGCAGAAGAGGCCGCTGCCGCAATTGGCTGGGATATGCGGGTGATCGACGGTGGCGGGTCGGTTTCCGGCCGCACATCGGCGTTTTCGCAGGCCATGGCGCTGAACCCCAATGGGATCATCATTAATGGTTTTGACCCGGTGGAACAGCAGGTCGCGGTTGAGGCGGCCCGTGCTGCCGGGATCGTCATCGTGTCATGGCATGCCACCTCGTCAAACGGCCCGGATGAGGCGTTGGGGATTTTCGCCAATGTCACCACCAACGCCAAAGACGTATCACAAGCCGCCGCCTATTGGGCCTTTATCGACGCCGAAGAAAAGCCTGCGGTCGTGATTTTCACTGATTCCACCTACCAGATCGCCATCGACAAGGCCGACTGGATGAAACAGGCGATTGAGGCTTTGGGTGGCACGGTTCTGGAATATGTCGATACACCTATCGCCGAAACCAGCACCCGCATGCCGCAGCTGACCACGTCGCTGCTGCAACGTTATGGCGATACCTGGACCCATTCACTGGCGATCAACGATCTGTATTTCGACTTTATGGGCCCCTCATTTGCCGCCGCTGGCCTGTCGAATGACGATGCGCCAACGTCTGTGGCTGCGGGCGACGGATCGCAGGCCGCCTATCAACGCGTTCGCGCAGGCGAATTTCAGGCCGTCACCGTGGCCGAGCCGCTGAACCTGCAGGGCTGGCAGATGATCGACGAATTGAACCGCGCCTTTGCGGGCGAGGCATGGTCGGGGTTCCAGTCGCCACTGCATGTGGTCACGCCCGAGAATATCGAATTTGACGGCGGGCCGGAAAATACGTTTGATCCGGGCAATGGTTACCGCGACGAATACAAGAAAATCTGGGGCGTGATGTAAAGACGCAGAGGGCGGGCGTTAAGCCCGCCCTTTATTCTTAGCGAAACATCGGGGGCCGCGCGTCCATCCATGCGCCGTCAGCTTTGGCCGATGCCACAGCGCTGTGAACTGCTGCCATTGACCGCAGCCCATCAACGGCCTTGGGATACAGGCTGGCCGCTGGATCAGCCGCGCGGTTTTCCTTAAGCGCGCGGATGCCTTCGGCCAGATCGGCATAGATATTGCCAAACGCCAGCGGCATTCCTTCGGCATGGCCGACCGTGACGCGGCTGGCACGGTCAGCCCCGGGCGACAGATTGCCCTCGCCGCGTTCGATCACGGTCACACGGCCACCCAGCGGGGTCCAATACAGCTGATTGGGTTGTTCCTGTGCCCAGCGCAGCCCGCCGGTTTCGCCGAATATCTGGATCGTCAGCCCGTGCTGGCGGCCCAGGGCAATGGCAGATGTCCACAGCCGCCCGACGATGCCGCCGGTCATGCGAAAATTGACCATCGCGTCATCCTCCAGCACCCGGCCCGGCACGCAAGAGGCGAAATCAGCGCTAAGTTTTTCGACCTCTTGCCCGGTGACGAAGCTGGCCATGTGCAGCGCGTGAATGCCGCAATCGCCAAAGGCCGCGGACACGCCCGCCTGTGCCGGGTCATAGCGCCAGCGCACGCGCGGGTTTTCCATATCGGCGGCATTGGCGTGGTGCCCGTGGGCAAATTCGGCGACAACCAGCCGGACTTTGCCCAGATCGCCGCGTGCCACCATCGCCTTCATGTGCCGGACCAGCGCATAGCCGGTATAGCCGTAGTTCACCGCGCAAATCCGCCCGGTGGCTTGGGCGATTTTCACGATGGCTTCGCCTTCGTCCACGGTCATCGTCATCGGCTTTTCACACAAAACGTTAAACCCGGCCTCGAGGAAACCCTTGGTGATGTCGAAATGCGTGTCGTTCGGGGTGGCGACGGTGACAAGGTCCAGTTTATCGGCGCGGTTAGATTCCCCCGCCAGCATTTCACGCCAGTCACCATAGGCGCGGTCGGCGGCGATACCGAGTTTTTGCGCAAAGGCTTTGCCCCGCGCGGGGTCGTGGTCCAACGCGCCCGCGACAAAGCTATAGGCCCCGTCAAGCCCGGCGCCCAGTCGGTGTGCCGGCCCGATCTGGCTGCCGTCGCCACCGCCGATCATCCCCCAGTTCAGTCGTGCCATATTACGCTCCTGTAAATCCGATTGAGGCCAGATAGGCCCGGTTTCTTGATGCATCCTGGACGGGTGAGGTCGTGCCAGCCGGGTCGCAATCCTGTTCAACGGTACACCAGCCGCTGAAATTATGGGTTTCAAGCATACGCCGGACAGCGGGGAAATCCACGTCGCCTTGGCCGAGGTTGCAGAATATGCCTTGGGCGCAGGCGTCATAGAATCCGGTCCGGCTGGCGATGGCGGTGGCTTTGATCCGTGGGTCTATGTCCTTGAAGTGCATATAGGAAATGCGGGACATGTGCCGCTGCATGAAGGCCACGGGGTCGAACCCGGCATAGGAATGGTGGCCGGTGTCAAAGCAGATTTTCAGCAGGCTTTCGTCGATGTCCGACAGCAGCCGTTCCAGTTCAGGTTCAAAGTCGATGAACCCGGCGGCATGGGCGTGGATGCCAACGGTCAGGCCGTATTCCTGTGCTCCCAGTTTGGCAACCGTACGGATCCGGTCGACAAAGGCGGTCCATTCGGCGGCGTCCATCTGTTCAGCCTCGGTCGCGCGGCCAGCCGTAGGGGCGCGACGGGGCGAGATCGAATCGATCAGGACGAGGTGCTGCGCGCCGTGCACCTTTAGCGCCTTGCAAGTGCGCACCGCCCCATCCCAGACATCATCCCATGCATTTGCGTCGTGAAACGGCCGGAATACCACGCCGCCGATCAAGGTCAGGTCGTTTTCTACGAGCGCGTCAGACAGCATCGCCGGATCCTCGGGCATGAAACCCACGGGGCCAAGTTCGATGCCCTTATAGCCCGCTTGCGCGCAGTCGCGCAGCACGTCGCGCCAGTCCGGATTACGCGGATCGCCCGCCCACTCGACGCCCCAGGAACAGGGCGCATTACCGATTTTGATGGTCATTTTTCTATCTCTTATATTTCTGCTATTTCTACCCATCGACCGCTGGCATGGCTAAGATGCGCGGCCTCGATCACCCGGTTCACTTCCATCCCGTCGCGGAATGTGGGCCAGACGGGTTTGCCGGTTTCGATTGCGGTGAGGAAATCATGCGCCTCGATGGTGATCTGATCACCATATCCGGTGCCATGGCCCGGCCCTTGGGAAAACGGTAAATAGTCGGGATGCGCCGGGCCGATCAGAATTTTGCGGAAACCGCGCGTCGCCTCGGGCCCGTCCATCTGGTACAGCCACAGCGCATTCTGATCCTCTTGATCAAACCGGATCGCCCCTTTAGTGCCCGTGATTTCATAGGCATAGCCCATCTTGCGGCCCGTTGCTACGCGACTGAAACTTAAGTGCCCCATGGCCCCGTTATCAAAGCGACACATGAACTGGCCCTGATCATCGTTGGTCACTGGAGCGAGGCCATCGGGGCCGGGACGTGTGCTGTGGACAGTTTCGATTTGCGCCGACAGCCGCGCAATCGGGCCGATCAGCGCCAATGCCGCGTTGATCATATGGGGGGCCAGATCGCCCATCGCCCCGTTGGCCTGTCCGTGACAGCGCCAAGTGGCGGGAATGGTGGGGTCGGCAAAGAAATCTTCGGTATGTTCACCGCGAAACCATGTGACCCGGCCAATGTCGCCGTTTGCGACCAACGCCCGCGCGAATTGCGAGGCGGGGGTGCGGATATAGTTGAAGCCGACCATATTGGGCAGGCCCGAGGATTCTGCCGCCGCCACCATGGCACGACTGTCGGCCAGTGATGCGCCAAGCGGCTTTTCGCAGAACACCGGTTTGCCAGCCGCAAAGGCGGCAGTGGCGATGGCAAGATGGGTGTCTTGGGTCGAGGCGATGATGATCGCCTGAACCAGCGGATCAGCCACCAGCACCCGCCAATCACCAGTGGACCGGGCGAAACCGTACATGTCGCGGTAGCGCGCGGCGCTGGCGTCAGACGTGGCCGCGATCATTTCAAGCCGGGGGCGCAATGTGGTGTTGAACACCGCCCCCACGGCCTGCATCGCCACGGCATGCGCCTTGCCCATATAGCCGCCGCTGATAATTCCGATGCCGATGGGTCGCATTTTTTGCCCTTTGAGATTGTCATTGAAACCGGTTGCAAAAGCGGTATCTTAAAACTGAACGAAGGGTCAATTGGCAAAAATGAATTGGACTGAAACCATTAGGCGGGGCCGGTTTGTGGTGATCGGGCGGGCGGGCATGGACCTGTATGCCGACCCTCCGGGCACGCGAACCGAAGAGGCCACGCAGTTTAGTGCGGCGTTGGGTGGATCATCCGCTAATATCGCCGTGGCTTTGGCCCGGCTGGGCCAGCAGGTGGCGCTGATCAGCACAGTCTCGGACGATGCGGTGGGTCGGTTTTGCCTGAACGAACTTGACCGTTACGGCGTGGACCGGGCGCGTGTCCGCAGTCTGCGCGGCGAAATGCGCACCTCGCTTGCCGTGGTGGAAACCCGCGCAGTGGATACGCAATCGGTGATTTACCGCAATAATGCCGCCGATTTTGCCCTGACTGAGGCCGATGTAGCGCTGGACTGGACGGGTATCGGCGCGCTGATCCTGACCGGGACGGCGCTGGCAGTGGACCCGTCGCGCGGGGCCAGTTTTGTGGCGATGACCAATGCCCATGCGGCGGGTGTGCCGGTGGTGCTGGATATTGATTACCGGCCCTATTCCTGGGCGTCCACTGCCGAGGCGGCCAGTGTTTACACCCAAGCGGTGCGCCTAGCAGATATGATCATCGGCAATGATGATGAGTTTGGCGTGTTGGCCGGGGGCCATGCCGCTGGTCTGCCGTTGGCCCGGCAACTGGGACAACACGCCAGCGGATTTGTGGTTTATAAGATGGGTGCCAAGGGGGCAGTCACGATCAGCCCGGACGCAGAATTTGCGACACCGATATTCCCGGTGACTGCGCTGAAACCCACTGGCGCGGGCGATGCGTTCATAGGCGGGCTGATGGCCGGACTGGCCCATGGCCTGCCCCTGCCCGCTGCAGTCACCCAAGGTGCTGCGGCCGCCGCCATTGTTGTCACCCGTGTCGGCTGTGCCCCGGCCATGCCGACCCAACCCGAACTTGCCGCATTCATGAAAGCCCGCCATGCATATTCCGCCGTTTGACAACCAGAACCAGCCGATCGTTGATATCGATGACCGCCATGTTCCGCTGACTTATTTCAACATCGTCAAGCTGCGCCGGGGTGAAGGGTTTGACTATCAGCTGACCGGATATGAGACATGCATTGTCCCGGCCACGGGCACGGTTGATGTGACGGTCGGGGCTGAGAGTTATGCCGGGATTGGCAAGCGCGGGCTGGATGTCTGGGACGGAGAGCCTGAGGGCGTGTATGTGCCCACGGCGATGCCCGCCCGGATGGTCTGCGTGTCGGACCGGGCCGAAGTGTTTGTCGCGGGCGCACAATTTGCCGAAACATTGGCCCCGTTTGCGATCCGGTCGGATGCGCTGGATATGGTTCAATATGGGTCGGATGACACCAAGACGCATCGCAAGATCAAGCATATTCTGGGGACTAAATACCATGGCCGCGTGGGCCGGTTGCTGGTGTCAGAGCTGTATACCGTGGGCGCGGGCGGCTGGTCCGGATTTCCCAGCCACAAACATGACATCGACCGCCTGCCGGTCGAAACCCGGCATGACGAAACCTATAATTTCCGGTTTCGCCCGCCGCATGGATCGGGGTTGCAGATGTTGCAGCGCGAGGAAGGGGCTGCCGGGGATGCCTATCATATCGTCGATGGGTCAACTGTGCTGATCGATAAGGGCTATCATCCCTGCGCCGTCCTGCCCGGTTATGAAATGTATTATTTCACCATTCTGGGTGGGTTGTCGCAGCGGTCACTGGTCCAGTATTTCCAGCCCAGCCATGCGGATCAGATCGAGACCATACCGGGCATCAAAGACATGATTGCCAAGTTCAAATGATTGCCACATTGGCCGAGGTTCTGGCCCCCGCTATGATCGGCGGCTACGCCGTGGCCGGACTGGTGGTGCAGGGCTGGGAGGATGCCCGCGCCTATGTTGATGCCGCCGAGGCCGAGGGCGCGCCGGTTATCCTGCAGGCCGGGCCGGGCGCACGGGCGCATATGCCTGTGGCGGTATTCGGCAGGATGTTTCGGATACTGGCCGAAGGTGCATCAGTTCCGGTTGTAGCACATCTGGACCATGGGGCCGGTCTGGCCGATTGTGCGGCGGCCATCGACTGCGGGTTTACATCGGTGATGTTCGACGGGTCCCGCCTGCCTTTGACCCAGAACATCGACCAGACCGCTGAAATTGTCGCCATGGCCCATGCGGCGGGGGTGTCGGTCGAGGCAGAGCTGGGGTTTGTCGGCTATGCGGACGGTGTGCCGTCACGGGGCACCGATCCGGCCGAAGCCACACAGTTTGCCGCCCAGACAGGTGTCGATGCGCTGGCCGTGGCTATCGGCAATCTGCATCTGATGACAACCGGACAGGCCGCGATTGACTGGTCATTGCTGGACCAGATCAGGGCTGCCTGCGCGCTACCGCTGGTTTTGCACGGCGGGTCGGGGATTGGGGCCAAAGACCGGCTTCGGTTGGCCGGAAATGGGGTCTGCAAGTTTAATATCGGCACGGAACTGCGGCAGGCGTTTGGGGTCGCTGTGCGTGAAGTACTGGCGGATCCGGTGCTTTTTGACCGCAACGCGATCTTGTCCCTGACCATGCCCGCCCTGACAGTGGCGGCCAGACGGGCAATAGCATCACTGCGGCCTTCCTGAACCTTGGACAACGGTCGCGGCCCTTGGTATTGACGGGTATGACCAAAAATTCAGGACTGCCGCATTGACCACCCGTCCTCCGATCCCGCCCCGGCGACCGCTGACCCTGCGTGATGTGTCCGCGGCGTCGGGTGTATCGGAAATGACCGTCAGCCGCGTGCTGCGCGGCAAGGGCGATGTCAGTGCAGCCACGCGCGAAAGGGTGCAGCAAACCGCCAAACGCATGGGCTATGTCCCCAATAAAATCGCAGGGTCATTGGCATCATCCCGTGTTAATCTGGTGGCGGTGATCATTCCATCACTGGGCAATATGGTGTTTCCCGAGGTGTTGTCGGGCATATCCGAAACGCTGGCGGATACGGACCTGCAACCCGTGGTCGGTGTCACGGATTATTTGCCGGAAAAAGAAGAAAAGGTTCTGTTCGAGATGCTGTCCTGGCGTCCGTCCGGGATTATTATCGCGGGGCTGGAACATTCGGATGCATCCCGCGCGATGCTGGCCCAAGCCGGGATTCCCGTGGTCGAGATCATGGATGTTGACGGCGACCCGATTGACGCCTGTGTTGGTATTTCGCACCGCCGCGCCGGTCGGTTGATGGCCGAAGAGATTATTGCCGCAGGCTATAAACGGATCGGATTTCTGGGCACGAAAATGCCGCTGGACCACCGCGCCCGTAAGCGGTTCGAGGGGTTTACCCTGACGCTGGGCAAGGCCGGGATCGAGATTGCCGACCAGGAATTTTATTCCGGCGGGTCCGCGTTGGTTAAGGGCCGCGAGATGACGGCGGCCATTCTGGAACGCACCCCCGATCTGGATTTTCTGTATTATTCCAATGACATGATTGGCGCTGGTGGCCTGTTATATCTGTTGGAAAAAGGCGTCAATATTCCGGGCCAGATCGGACTTGCCGGGTTTAACGGCGTCGAGTTGCTGGATGGGTTGCCCCGCAAACTGGCCACAATGGACGCGTGCCGCCACGAGGTTGGCGTTCGGGCTGCACAGATCATACTGGACCGCAAAGCAGACCCCACAGCCCCCGCTGCGTTGGTCGAACTGAGCCCAAAGCTGGCCTTTGGTGACACATTGCGCCGTAGCTGACGACCTGCAGTAGGATCATATATTGGCCGCCCTGTCCGTATTCGATACCCCAAAACCCGATTTGGCCGAAGCCGAGATTGCGAACCTGCTGCAGGTCCACTGGGGCATTTCTGGCGTCCTGAAACCGCTGGTCAGCGAGCGTGATCAGAATATCCGGGTGGATGCCGGGCCGGGCCAGTTTGTTCTGAAAATTGCCAACAGGGCCGAAGATACCGGGTTTCTGGCGCTGCAGAATGCCGCCCTGTCGCATATTGCCGCCACTGACCCCGGCCTTGGCGTGCCGCATCTGCAACCTACGCTTACCGGGGCCGCGATGGCCCACGATGCCGGACATGGGTTGCGGCTGATGGCCTATTTGCCGGGCCAATTGTATTCTGCCGTTGCACCGACACCCGCCCTGCTGACCAGCCTTGGCACCCAGTTGGGCCGTTTGTCACGGGCCCTGCGCGGATTTGGTCATCCGGGCGCGCATCGGCCCGGGTTTTTGTGGAATCTGGATGATGTGGCCCAGATCAAGCCCTGGCTGGCCGATGTGCATGCGGATCATCAGGCGCTGATTGCCCGGATTTTTGACCGATACGACGTCCGGGTTTTGCCATTCCTCAAGCAGCTGCGCGGTGCGGTCCTGCATCAGGATGCCAATGATAACAACCTGTTGGTGGATGACAGCGGGCAGGTCAGCGGGATTATCGACTTTGGCGATATGACCTATGGGCGGCAGATCAACGAGCTGGCCGTGGGGCTGGCCTATGCCCTGCTGGATTGCGCGGATATCTATAAAACCGCCGCCCCGGTGATTACCGCCTATGCCGCCGAATTTCCGATTGATCTGGCCGAGGCCGGGGTGCTGTTTGATCTGGTTGCCGCCCGGCTGGCTGCATCGGTCTGCATATCGTCGCACCGGGCCAAGGATCATCCGGGTAACACCTATCTGACCATTTCGCAGGCCCCCGCCCTACGCCTGCTGGACCGGCTGGACCGGACCAATCCGGCGTTTCTGGCGGCCTTTGCCCGGCACGCCGCAGGGCTGGCCCCGGTGCCGGGGCATGATGCCGTGCTGGCATGGCTGAACAGCCCTGCCTGCGCCCCGCATGGCCTGTTTGACATTGATCTGAACCGGGCCGGGCGGTTTGTTCTGTCCTTGGCCAAAGATGCCCCGGGAATGCAGTTTGCAGGCGATCCGGTGGGCCATTGGGCCTGGTTAGAGTCTGAATTTGCCAGTCAAGGTGCGCAATTCGCAATCGGATTGTATGGCGAGGACCGCAGTGTCTATAAAGGCGATCAGTTCAAAACTGCCGCCTCGCCGGAATGGCGATCACAGCATCTGGGGGTCGATATTTTCATCGCCGCCGGGTCACGTCTGCATGCGCCTTTGCCCGGCAAAGTGTTGAGCGTTGTCGATAATGATGCGCCTTATGATTATGGCCCGACGGTTATACTGGAACATCAGGCGGGGCCGGGCGGCCCGCTGTTCTGGACGCTTTATGGCCATCTGGCGCGTGAAACGCTGACCACCATCGCGGCGGGGCAACAGGTGCAAGCGGGCCAGTTGATCGGCTTTATCGGTAGCCATCAGGTCAACGGTGGCTGGTCGCCCCATCTGCATTTCCAGATCATGACCGACCGGCTGGACCAAACCGGCGAGTTTCCGGGTGTTGGCCAACCCAGCGTGTGGCCGGTCTGGTCCAAAATCGTGCCCGACCCCAATCTGATCCTGCGACTGGCCCCCGAAAGCTATGTCACAGACCCGGATACGCCGGACAAACTGCTGACCAGGCGGGCGCGTGTATTGGGGCCTAACCTGTCCATCAGCTATGCCAACAAGCTGAAAATGGTCCGTGGCAAAGGTGCCTATCTGTTCGATCATACCGGGCGCGCCTATGTCGATGCGGTCAATAACATCGCCCATGTCGGGCATGCCCATCCGCATGTTGTGGCCGCCCTGAACCGTCAGGCCGCAATCCTGAACACCAACACCCGCTATCTGCATAACACGATCCTTGATTATGCCGAACGGCTGGGCGCACAGTTCCCAGCCCCTTTGTCAGTAGTCTATATGGTCACTTCCGGGTCCGAAGCGAATGAACTGGCCCTGCGCATTGCCCGCACCGTGACCGGCCGGCGCGGGGTGGTCACGCTGGACTGGGGCTATCATGGCCATACCAATGCCCTGATCGACATCAGTCCCTATAAATTCAATCGCAAAGGCGGTGGTGGCAAACCGGCCGAAGTGGAAATTGCCACCTTGCCCGATCCCTACCGTGGCCCGATCAAGGACCGGACAGTGGCTGGTGGGGTGGCCTATGCCCAAAGTGTCGCTGCGCAGATTGCCAAATTGCAGGCCGCCGGACTGCCCCCCGCCGCGATGTTTGCCGAGGCGGTGTCGGGCTGCGGCGGGCAGGTGTTTTACCCGGATGGCTATCTGGCACAGGCCGCCAGACATATCCGCGCGGCAGGCGGGCTGATGATAGTTGACGAGGTGCAGACAGGCTTTGGCCGCGTCGGCACGCATATGTGGGCGCATCAGTTGCAGGGCGTGGTTCCCGATATTGTCACCCTTGGCAAACCCATCGGCAATGGCCACCCGATGGCGGCTGTCATCACTACGCCCGAGATTGCTCATGCTTTTGCCAATGGGATGGAGTTTTTTTCGTCCTTTGGCGGCAATCCGGTATCGGCCGCCGTCGGCATGGCGGTGCTGGATGTGATCGAAACCGAAGGCTTGCAAGACCGCGCCCGGACAACTGGCGAACATTTGCGTCAGGGATTGCAGGCCATCGCCCAAACCGATGCCCGGATTGGCGATGTCCGGGGCATGGGCCTGTTTTTCGGGGCGGAACTGGTGCGCGGCGACGGCACCCTTGACCCTGCGACCGAATTGGCCGGGGCGGTGGCCAATCATATGCGGATGAATGGTGTGCTGATGTCGACCGATGGCCCGATGGATAATGTCCTAAAGATTAAACCGCCGATGACCTTTGGCCTGCGCGAGGCTGATTTGCTGCTGGCGGCGTTGCAGGCGGCGCTAGCTGATCTGTGACCCCACATCCACTGTCAGGGCGATGTCGAATTTGCGTTTGCGGCCTTCGGCAAAGTAGGCGTCTACGTCGAAATACCCCTCGCAGGCAAAGACCCCCGGTTTGCGTGGGCCCCTTAGGATCAGTTGCACTGCGATGGACGCATTCATCGAGGTGCCCGCGTCGATGTAGCCGTCATAGATCGGATCGGGGTGCAGGATGACCTGACAGCGAACGGTCGCGGGTTTGCCGCCGATCCGGCCTGTGCCGATAGCGAAATGGATCTCGTGACTGTCCTGCGCCGGAATTCTATCGGCGTTCTCGGCCATATTCCGGGCGATGACCGCATTCAACACATCCAGCGGTTTAACCTGCTGCCCACCCACCGTGACCGGCCGGTCAAAGTCGCCAAACCCGGCTTTGACCAACCCGATCCACGCCTCATTCTCGCGCCGGGGCAGGTGGAGTTTCCACGTGAACTCTTTGATCCCCTTGTCACGGATACCATCCGCCAAAGGCACGGTCAGCGGCTCGGAATGGGCGGAATACATGAATTCCAACGGCCCCCAGGGTGCCGGCAGGTCAATGATTTCCTTGCCGGTTTGCGCCGCGCATTCGACATGTTGGCCGTTCAGGAATTGGATGCAGGGATGCGCATATTCGGCCAGAACCGTGGATACGCTGTAGGGCGGGCGCAAAACCGGGCTTTCAGGGCCGGAAAATTCCGCGGCCCAATACAGGTTGATCTTGTCGATCTGGTCCAGCTTGTCCGCCACCGCCCGGCAAATCACATTGGACATGCCGGGGTCGGACCCGACGCCCAGCACAGCGACGACGCCTGCCGCAGCAAACCTGTCGGCCCAGGCCATCTGTTTGACTGTGTATGTGCCGAGGCCCCCCAGATCGACGTAATCGACGCGGGCGTTCAGCGCAGCCTCGAAAATGGTCATCTGATGCCCGGCCATAGTGGGCACGCCATTAATGCAGATATTCGCCTGATTCAGTACAGATGCCATCGCGGCGGGGTCGGTGACGTTCAGGTCATGCAGGGTGATCCGGGGGTCGGCCATCTGGGTTTGCAGCGCCTCCATCCGATCCCTCGCGGTGTCACAGACCCGGATTTCGGCAATGTCGATGATGCTGCGGTCGGACAGCAGGTCTTTGATGATGCCTTGGCTCATCATGCCCGCACCACCCAACATTGTGATAATCTTTTTCATATCAGTGCCTTACACATTTTTTCGTCCGCCACTTTGCAGGAACCAGTCGTCCGGATACGGGTACCACCAGCCCTGCCGCACAGGTCTATGGTCAATGATCACCATCTTTGTCCGCCGGAACGCATCCAGCCCCTGCCGCCCCAACTCGCGCCCAAGGCCAGAGGCTTTCCACCCGCCAAACGGCAAAGCATCGTTATCAATCAATGGGTTATTGACCCAGACCATGCCAGATTCCAACCGCTCCGCCGCCTCCATCGCCTCTTCCAGTTGGGTCGTGAACACCGACGCGCCAAGGCCGAAGGGAGAATTATTCGCCGCTTCAATCGCCGCATTAAAGTCCGCCACGCGGACCACGGCGACGACGGGGCCAAAGCATTCTTCGTTCAGAATATCCATATGCGGCAAACAGTTAGTCAGGATCGTCGGGGCATAAAACCACCCGGTTTCCAGCCCTTCCGGGATACGCCCGCCACATTCGACCCGCGCCCCTTTGGCCACCGCATCCGACACCAGCCGCATCACCTTGTCCCGCGCCGCCTTTGACACCAAAGGCCCAATCTCGGATTTGTCCAGCCCGTTGCCGACCCGCAGCGCCAGCGTTTCGGCAACAAAGGCGGCGATAAAATCATCATATACCGCGTCCACGACATAGATCCGCTCGGTCGAAGTGCAGACCTGCCCCGTCAGGTGAAACGCCGCCGTCACCGCCCCAGCCGCCGCGATGTCCAAAGGCGCGCTGGCGGTGATAATCATCGGGTCACTCCCCCCCGCTTCGATCACCGCAGGTTTCATCCGCCCCGCTGCGGCCATCGCCACGGCGCGGCCAGCAGCGACCGATCCGGTAAAGGCGACGGCATGGGTCTGGTCACTGTCCACCAAGGCGCGGCCAAGTTCCGCGCCCCCTGGCAGGCAGGCGACAAGCCCATCTGGCAATCCTCTGAAAACCCTCATGAAATCCAGCGTACACAGCGTCGTCGCCTCAGCCGGTTTGATGATGCAGCCGTTGCCAGCGGCCAGCGATGCGGCGACGGTCCAGCACATCAGCAGGATCGGAAAGTTGAACGGCATGATATGCGCCGACACGCCAAGCGGTTCATAGCGGGCATATTGGAACGACCCGGCCTGGGTGCTGCCCGCCACCTTGCCCGCCTCGTCACGGGCCATTTCGGCGTAGTAGCGGAACACCGGGGCGCAATTGGCCAATTCGCCGATAGCCTCGGGGTAGGGCTTGCCCATCTCCCGGCTCATCAGGATGGCGCAGGCGGTGAAATCCTCGGCCTCGATCCGGTGGGCCAGTTGGTGCAGGTGCTGGGCGCGGGTTTTCGCATCCAGCTTTTTCCAGCCGGATTGGGCGGTGTTGACGGCTGTCAACACATGTATCCGCTCTGCGTCGGTCGTCATTTTGTAGTGCCCTACCAGACCCATGGTTGCAGGGTCGATCACTTGGCACAGAATGCCGCCTGATGGGTAATAATCCGGCGTCAGGAAATAGCTGGGGGTAGCGGGGCTGAACATCGGGCGTTCCTAACGGATCATATAGACCTTTTTGATCGTCTCATGCACAGTGCAGGCGCCCTTCCAATCCTTGGGGAAAAACGCCGCGGTGTCGGGCAAAACCTCGATCACATCGCCGGATTCGTGGACATAGGTGCAGCGGCCTGCCAGAAAATGGCAGAATTCATCACTTGTCACATGACAGACCCATTTCCCCGGCGTGCAGATCCACAGCCCGGTTTCAGAGGTGCGGTCTGGCCGCCGCGACAGGAGGCGACCGGAAACGTGGGACACACCTTCCAACATGGTCGGGATCGTGCCCCAATCGACGACATCGGTGATCTCAAGCGGGTTTTGCATCACGGGGGTCATGGGCGGCCTCATACCAGCATATAGATGTTGCGGATCGTCTCGTGCACGGTGCAGTGCCCGGTCCAGCCTGCGGGAAAGCTGACGCAGGTGCCGGGGGTGACTTCGATCACCTCGCCATCATCGCGCAGATAAGTTGCCCGTCCCGCGACGAAATGGCAGAACTCGTCACGCGGGATCGACAGTGTCCAGGCGCCGGGGGTGCAGACCCAGATGCCGGTTTCGGGGCGGTTATCCGGCCCTTTGAACAGCAGCCGCCCGGTGTTGTGCGACGCCCCCGCAGTGGCATTGGGCTGCGGCCCCCAGTCGGCCAGATCGTCATAGGTGACGGCGTTGTGGATATGCGGGGCGGTGGAATTCAGGTTGGTCATAACAGGGCCTCCAATAAGCCGGCGGCCTTTTCCGGGCCGTTTTGCGATTGCATATGAGCTGATGTTGCGGCCAGTTTCGCCTGCATCGCGGGGTCGGTCAGGCAGGTTTCCAGCTTGGCCAGCAAATCGGCATCGGTCCAGTCATAGCGGTCCGACCGGAACCCATGCCCGGTTTCCTGCACCCGCATCGCATTGTCATGCCCGTCCCAGACATAGGCCATAATGATCGCGGGTTTGCCGAAATACAGGCATTCGGTGAAGGAGTTATTGCCGCCATGGTGAATGACCGCGTCGACCAGCGGGATGACGGAAGGCTGCGGGAACCAGTTGGAAATGACCACACTGGGCGGCAGATCGGTGTATTCGGCACCATAATCGCCGACATTGACCAAGGCCCGGAACCGGGATTTGCCGACCATGGCAATCAGGCGTTTCAGCAGTTCTGTATCGCCCGCACCGAGGGAACCGAACGAGATATAGAGCAGCGGGCCGTCCTGATTGGCCCCGAAGTTGGGCATCTCGTAAGCGGCCTCCTTGCGCACGCAGCCTTCGAGATACTGGAACTGTTCTGGGTCCAGCGGCACGGCGCGGTCGAATTTCACCGGCTCCGGGTAGAGCAGAAGGTTGAGGAAAGGCGAGGCTTCGAAAAACTGGCCCAAGGGATAGGGGGCCTCGTCATTGGCCGCAAGAAAGGCATTGAAATCGTCGTGGATCGGCGTGATCGTGGCGTTGAATTTGGCGTGAAACGCCTTGTGGCCCGCATGGTCGTGGACGCTCATCCCCGATAGATGCGGTGGGATCGCTTCATCCTCAATCTCGTTTTCAGAACAGGAAATGATCCGGACCCAAGGCTTGCCCGATTGCTTGATCGCCGGGAACAGGATCACGTTATCGACGCAGATCACATCGGGATTCACACGGGCCAGAATGGCGGGCAAGTCCCGTTGCGCCCATTTGGCGCTGTCCACGATTGCCTCCCAACAATCGCGGACATAGTTGTCGATCTGGTCGATGGGCGCTTTGCGGAAGTTCGGGATATGGCCGTTGATGAAGTTTTCCCAGAATTTGGCCAATTCGTCGGGCGGCATCGGGGCAGACAGTTTCACCGGATGCGCCTCGAACCCATACCCCTGATACACCGGGACAAATCCGGGGTCGGACAGGAATACCGCCTTGTGGCCACGTGCGGTGATGGCTTGGGCGATACCGACAGAGTTCAGGGCAGGGCCGAAGGCGGCTTCGGGGAAAAAGGCGAATGTTTTCTGGGTCATGATACGTCCTTCAAGCCGGGAAAATGCGGGTGTCTTTGGCGGACCAACTGAATGTGACAGGGTCGCCGTGGGATAGCGATTGCACCTCGGACATGTCGGCGGTCAGGCGGATGATGACGGGTTTTGGGGCGGCGGTGGTCTGCACATATAGGTGCAGGTCAAGCCCGTGATAGGCCAGCGCGGTCACCGTGCCTGTCAAGGTATTTTCGCCCGATCCCAGCCGGATGCGTTCGGGGCGGACGGCGGCGACGGCGGGGCCGTGGGTAGTGCTGGCGGCGGTGATCCGGGTGCCGTCCGTCGCGAGCAGGCCCGTGCTGTCGGCGACACCGGGGAAAAAGTTCATCACCCCGATGAAATCGGCGGCAAAGCGGTTGATGGGGTGTTCGTACACCTCGCGCGGCGGGCCGGATTGCAGCAGTTTGCCGTCCTTCAGAATGGCGATGCGGTCGGCCATGACCAAGGCTTCCTCCTGGTCATGGGTCACGACGATAAAGGTGATCCCGACCTCGTGTTGCAAGCGTTTGAGTTCCAACTGCATCGCACCGCGCAGCTTTTTGTCCAGTGCCCCCAGTGGTTCATCCAGCAGCAAAACCCGGGGCCGTTTGACCAAGGCGCGGGCCAAAGCGACGCGCTGTTTCTGGCCGCCGGACAGTTGATCGGGCTTGCGGTCGGCATAGGGGGTCAGTTCGATGACGCCAAGGATGTCATCGACGCGGGCGGTGATCTGGGGCCGGGGAAGATGCTCCATTTCCAACCCATAGGCGATGTTGGCCCGCACGGTCATGTGTGGAAACAGGGCGTAGGACTGGAACATCAGGTTGACGGGGCGCTTGTTCGGCGGGGTGGTTGAGATGTCTTTGCCATCGAGCAGAATCTGGCCGTTTGTTGGCGTTTCGAACCCTGCCAGCATCCGCAGTAAGGTGGTTTTGCCGCTGCCCGATGCCCCCAGCAGGGCGTAGAATTCGTTTTCGGCAACGTCCAACGATAGGTCACCGACGGCCAGTATAGTGCCGAATGCCTTGGAAATATGGCGGATTTGCAAAAGTGGGGTCATTGGCCGGGGATGCCCCCGCGGTTCAGGCGTTGCGCCAGTGCCAGTGCCGTCACGCTAAGGCCCAGCACCAATGTTGCCAGCGCGTTGATCTCGGGTGTAACCCCAAACCGGATCATGGCGTAGATTTGCATCGGCAGAGTCGTGGAACCCGCACCCGCGCCTGCGGTGAAAAAGGCGATGATGAATTCGTCGACGGACAGGGTGAACGCCAGCAAAGCACCCGCGATGATCGCCGGGGACAGCACGGGAATCACGATGCGGCGGTAGGTGGTGGTGGCCGATGCGCCCAGATCGGCGGACGCCTCGACAATCGACCAGTCAAAGGACTTCAGCCGGGCGCGGACCACGGCGCAGACAAAGGCGAGGTTGAACACGACATGCGCCGCGATGATCGTGTGCAGGCCCATGGGCACCTTGAGCAACGAGAAAAAGCTGAGCAGGGCGATGGCCAGAACGATATCGGGGATGATCATCGGGGCAAAGATCAGGGATTCCAGCCAGCGGCCTTTGCGTGCCCGCGTTTCGATGCCGATGGCGAGCAGGGTGCCGAGGATTGTGGCGAGGGCGGCCGAGGTTATAGCCACGATCAGGGTATTAAAGGCGGCATTCAGGATGTCGGCGTTTTCCCACAACGCCCCATACCATTTCAGGGAAAACCCGGTCCAGGCGGTGGGCAGGCCACCGTCGTTGAATGACAGGGCGACCAGAACCGAAATCGGGATGTAGAGGAACGCGAATACCACACCCAGAATAGTGAACATCAGCGGGCGGTTATGCATTCTGGCCCCGCTCCACCGCAAGGGTTTGCAGCAGCAACAGTCCCATCATGATCGCGATCAGGACCATCGACAGGGCCGCGCCAAAGGGCCAGTCATTCGCGGTCAGGAATTGAGCATAGACGACATTGCCGATCATCTGGAACTGCCCGCCACCCAGCAGCGCGGGGGTGATGAAATTGCCGATCGACAGGACGAACACAAATACCGCGCCAACTGCAATGCCGGGCAGGGTCAGCGGCAAAGTGATGCGGCGGAAGGTGGTCCAGCGGGATGCACCCAGATTATGCGACGCCTCGGCAATCTCGGGATTCAGCCGCGACAGCGGGGCGTAGCAGGCCAGAATGACGAAGGGCAGGTAGCTGTAGACAAGGCCCAGGATCACGGTGTTTTCGGTGTAAAGCAGTTGCGGCAACTCAGCTTCGTACCCGATCCAGCGGGCAAACTGGGTGATCAGCCCCTCGCGGTTCAACAACACGATCCACGCATAGGTGCGGATCAGGTAGTTCGACCAAAACGGCAGCACCGCGAAAAACAGCAGGATCGGTTGCAGGTGACGGGGCATGGCGGCGATGGCATAGGCGGCGGCATAGCCCAGAATGCAGGCGATGATGACGACGATCCCGGCGATCCGGGCGGAGTTGATGAAGATGCCGAAATACAGCGGGTCGAATACCAGCCCCAGATTTTCCAAGGTAAAGGTGTAGTCGATCCCGCCGTAGATGCCGCGCCGAAAGAAGGCGAGGATCAGGATCAGCCCGCAGGGGATAATCATCAGCGCCGTCAGCCAAGCCAGCGCCGGGGCCATCAAAATGTTGGGGCCCCGGTTGGACATGGTGGTTTACTGCGCCGCCATGATTTCAGTCACGACGCGGGAATAGGCGCGCTGCGCCTCGCCCACATCGCGGAGTTGCTCGTAGCTCAGCAGTTGCGCTGGGGTGATCGCCATGTTGGGGAATTGGGTCAGCAGGGCGGGGTCGAGCCCCTCCATTGCGGCCTGATTGGGCACTTTGTACAGGATGTTTTCGGCAGCCCAACGGTGGTTTTCGGCATCCAGAATGTAGTTCACGAACGCATAGGCGGCGTCCTTGTTTTCCGACCCGGCCATGATGACCATGGTATCGACCCACAGGTCCGACCCTTCGGATGGGATCACGTATTGGATGGCGGGGTTTTCGGCGATGCCATAGTTGCACCAGCCGTCCCAAGCTTGGGTCATGACAGCCTCGCCAGACACTAACTTGGCATAAAAGGTGGTGTCGTCATAGGCCAGCAACGTGGACTTGGCGGTGATCAGCGCGTCGCGGACTTTGTCCAGCAGGGCAGGATCAGTTTCATTGACCGACATCCCATTGGCCAGAAATCCAGCGGCGAGCAGCCAGCGATCGGTGGCCAGCATGGTGATTTTGCCCGCGACATCGGCGGCGGGGGTCAACAGATCGTTCCAGGATGTCGGCGCTGCCATCAGATCGGACCGAAAACACAGGCCCGTGGTGCCCCATGCGTAGGGGACCGAGAATGTGTTGCCCGGATCATGCGCCAGTTGCGTCGCCTCGGGATACAGGTTCACCAGATTGGGGATCTTGGCGGGGTCCAGCGTTTCGGCCAGCCCCAGATTATGCAGGATTTCTGCAAAGGGGGAGGACACGAAGACCACGTCATAGCCCGCACCATTGGACGCGATCAGCTTGCCCATGATCTCTTCGTTGGTGGCTTGCAGCACCAGTTCGGCGGCAATGAAGGTTTCGGCAGTAAAGACTGCTATGGCGTCGGGGGCCATATAGCCATCCCAGTTGGAAATGGTGAGCGACTGCGCCGAAGCAGAGGCGCCCGAGATCATCAGCGCGGCAATAAGCGGGGAATGATAGGTCATGAAATACCTCTGTGTCATGGCTGGGCCGGGCTTCTTTTGGGCACGGCACTATTAATTCGGCTTCTTGCGAGCCTTCCTGTCATGCAGTATGTTTTAGAAATAAAATACGTCAATCTGTATTATTGGTCCTGACCTTGTTGGTCAGCGGCACTGCAGGAAAGGACATGCTGTGCAGACCCGGGACCAGACCACTAAGGCGCATTCCAGTCTTGCCAAACAGATTTTGAATGCAGCCCGGGCGCGGCAGCTGTTGTCCGGCGATCATTTGCCAGAGCAGGTATTTGCCACGCTGTGCGGGGTGTCGCGCACACCGCTTCGATCTGCATTCAAACTATTGGAAAATATAGGATTATTGGCGCACCGTAAAGGCGATGGTTACTTTCTTATTGTTGATACAGGCAGCGATACAGCGGCGCAGGAACACCTTCTGGATGCATTCAGCGGGTCGCTCGCGGATACGATCCTTGCCGATAGGGCAGCCCGCCGACTGGATGATATGCCGTCGGTCAGCTTTCTGATCCGGCGTTATGGGGCGACACGCAGCGCAGTACTGAATGCGCTAACAATACTGCAACAAGATGGAATCATCGACCGTGTTCCGGGCCAATCCTGGAGCTTTCGCCCGATTCTGGATACGCCCGACGCCGTTGCCGACAGTCACCATTTTCGCCTGATTTTAGAGCCAGCAGCCATACTTAGCCCCGGTTTTACCCTCGACCTGCCCAAAGCACGGCAACTGCGGCTGAACATTCAGGATGCGTTGTTGGGCCGGATCAGCAATGCAGCGTTTCACAAACAGGACACTGACTTTCACAGCCTGATTGCCCTTGGTTCTGCCAACCGCTTTGCCCGGGATACCCTTTTGGCGCATCACCGGTTGCGGCGTATCACGCAAAAAGACCTGAGCACGCCCGAGTTTCGGCTGCGTCAGGCCCATGACGAACACCTGACAATTCTGGATAGTCTGGAGCGGCGGCAATTTGACGTAGCCGCCGATCAGATGACCCTGCATTTGCGCCTGTCGCGCAATCAGCGGCCCGATGCGGCCAACCGGGGCAGCCCGCCGATGGCGCGGCGTAATCGGTGAACCGCCCCCCGATCATCGCCTTTTTCCCCGAGGCCAGTTTCGGTGCCGCCTTGAACTGCGTGGCCATTGCGCAGGCCCTTGCGCTGCGTGGGGCCGTGCCGGTGTTTGTTTGCCACCCAGGATTTACCGGAGTTTTCGCAGAATATGGATTCAAGGAAATCCATCTTCCTCAGCTTGGGCAGGCTACAAATCCTGCCGACTACTGGCAGGCATTCATCAGCCAACACCTGCCGCATTTCGACCTGTCCCCGCTTGGGCAATTGCCGGTCTATGTCAGCCCAACCTGGGATGCGATTGTTAAGACGGCCATCGCGGCCGAGGACGGATTAGCCAAGATACTGGCACAGATAGGGCCTGATATTATCGTGTTGGACAATGTCATCATGTTCCCCGCCATTGCCCGCGCCGGGTGTCCATGGGTGCGGGTGATTTCCTGCGCCGAAACTGAATTGCCCGATCCGGCTGTGCCGCCCTATGTGTCGGGGCTACAGGTGCTTGACCCGAAAATCATGGCGTTTGAGAAGGCCTATGTCGTTGCCACTGGTCAGGCCCATAGCCGAAACACCGCGTTTCGCCTGACCCGTGGTCTGCCGTCCCTGCCGCCCGGGCAATTTATGGAACCTTCGCCTGACCTGAACCTGCTTTTGTCGCCAACGGCCGTCCGCTATGCCCGCGCCAACCCGCTGGATCAGGCTAAATTTGTGTATCTTGAGGGCTGTATCCGGACCGAGGCGCAGTTTGACATGCCGGTTTTGCCAAACAACGATGGGCCGCTGGTTTATGTCAGCTTTGGCTCTCTGGGTGCAATCGATACCGTCCTGATGACCCGGATGATCCGGGTCTTTGCCAGCATCACCGCCCGTTTCATCGTCAATGTCGGCGGATTTTCTGAATCCTATCGTAATGTCCCTGATAATGTGTTCGTCGGATCATGGTTTCCGCAGCCTTCGGTCGTGGCTCAATCTGACCTGTTCATCCATCATGGTGGCAATAACAGCTTTTGCGAGGCGCTGTTTTTTGGCGTGCCTTCGTTGATCATACCCTATTGTTGGGACGGGCATGATAATGCGATGCGCGCCGAACAATGTGGGGTTGGTCGGCGGTTGGGCCGCACGGATTGGTCGGATGCCACATTGCGCGATGTTATCTGCGCCATGCTGGCTGATACGGCTATGCGCCAGAAATTGGCTGCAAATGCCGCAGGCATGCAGGCCGTTCCCGGAAACAAAGTGGCAGCGGCGGCGATTCTAGCTTTGCTGGATTGACCGATCCGTTCAGAACTTGGCAATCAGATTAACAAATGCCCCCTGATTATCGTCCGTCAGATCGGTCAGGTCATCGCTGAACCGACCAAAGTTATAGCCGACCCCAACCTCCAGATTGGCCCCGACCTGTTTATACACCGCCGCCAAAACACCCAGATCCAGCCCTTCGGCCTGCACAGTGCCCAGTGCCCGCGCCTCGATCAGCACATCCCAGTCATGCACCAGATGCAGCCGCGCATTGGCGATGGCCAGCCATGCGTCGTTTTGCACGAAATCTGAGGCCCCGGTCGCTGCGGTTTCAGATATCCGGTAGCCGAGCTTGCCACCGATGGTCCATGTCCGGCTCAGGTCATAGGACGCATCAATGCTGATCACATGGCTGCGCTGGCGTGGCCCGGTTTCGTCAACATCATCGACCCGCTGGCCGACCAAATCATACAGATACCGATAGCGGGCCAGAATGTTCAGCCGGTCATCGTCAATCGGTCGGTAGGCATAGCCCAGAACCACGTCCGCATAATCGCCGTCCAGAATAGCGCTTTCATCGGTTTCGGTCTGCGCCAGATCGGCGCTGAACAGCAGCCGCTGCACCTGATCGATTTTATAGGCCGCGTTGGCCGCGATCAGGATTGTATCGGCGTTCACCTGATCGCCAGATAACAGCCCGGTTTCGGTGCGGTATTCGATCCGGCCCGCGGCGGTCAACCCTTCATCCTGATATTTAAGCCCGAAACTCAGCGCTTGGCGGTCAAAGTCATTCTCGAAATTGTCCTGAATGGTCCCGAATTCATAGGCCGTGGTGTAGGACAGATAGTCGCTGGGGGTATAGGTCAGCCCGTAAGCACTGGTCAGTGCCCGGTGTTGGCCGAACATGTCATAGCTGTTTTCGCCGAACACCGCGACACTGCTGCTGACCTGATTGCGCCCGCCGACCACAAATCGCCCGGCATCGGTGCCGCGCAGGGTGACGCCGGACAATTCCCGGTCTGGTTCCAGTTCATAGCCGAAATAGCTGGTGTTGCCCGCTGCATCCGAGCGGTTGAACAAGGCCTTGCCGCCGACCCCAAGGCTGCCGTCTGATACCTCGCCCTCGACCGACCAGCCATTGGCGAAGGCATAGGTGCCGCCCAGCCCGACCCGGTCATTACGCGGCAGGCCCGCCACATCGACTGAGGTTTGGCCAAAGACATAGACGGTCGCGTCGTCGCTGAACCCATAGGTCAGTCGCAGCGCCAGATCGGTGCGCGTGCCGGTTTCATCAGTCGTGTCTTTGTCCTGATGTTCGATCCCAAGGCCAAGGGTCAGGTTGGCCGTAATGTCATAATCCGCCTCGGCCCCGCCGGTGCGGTCGGTTTCGCCGGCTGCGTTCTGATAACTGTCCAGATAGGCCGCATAGCGCAGCCTTTCACTGGCCGCGATATCGACGAACACGCCCCATAGTTCTTCGTCCCCGGTGGTCGCGGTGACTTGCCGGTCAAGGGTTGAAAACCCTTCGGTCCGCTGTTCAAAATACCCACCAATTGCGCCGTCGGCGGCCAAACCCAGATCAGCCAGCCCAACCCGACCCTCGGCCTTGATTGCCGTGCCGTCGCCTGCGGTGGATGAAATCGTATCCACAATCAGCCCGCCATCAGCCGAGAATGTCGATCCGAACCCCGGCCCTTCGGTTTGGGCCACCTCAAGGCTGGCATAGGTTTCCTCGGACAACCGAAACAGAATATCCGCCCCAATCGCAGTTTGGTCGGCAATTCCGGTCTGATCGACGGTGCCGGACAGGCCAAGGCGCAGTTGGTCTGTTACCCAGCCTTCGACCCGCCCGCCATAGGCATAGCCATCCAAATCGCCTGCCGTTGGGGTGAATTCATATTGGACGACAAGCACAACTTCGGCACTGCCCAGCGCCCCTTCAGAGATAATCCCGCCGCCTGCGCTGCTTTGCAGCGGTTCGGACAGGGTGACGATCCCTTGAATGTAGTTGATCTGATAATCCCGCCCGGCGGTCAGGTTGCGGGTTTGCAGGATGCGTCCGGTGTCGGGGTCGCGGACCTGAATGCTCAGGGTTTCAGTGGCCGCCGCGATATCCTGTTTATCCAGAAAATAGACCGACCCGCCGGTGCCCCGGAACGTATCGCGCTGCGGCAGCATGTCGGGTTGGGCGGCATATAGCATGACCTGCGCCCGCGCCTCGCCCCCGGTGGTCTGATCGGGTGTCGCGTATTGTGCCTGCAGCCCATACAGCGTGCGTTCGTTGCGCACAAATTCACCGCCCGCCAGTGTCGCGCGGAAATCGCCCCATTGGATGAAATTGCCCGCCCGTTCGATCCGAAAGAACAGCTTGCCAGATGTCGGGGTCCGATCCTCAGAGGTGGAATCGTCGCCGTAGGTGGGATACAAATCATCGGGGTCGATCCGCAACAACAGGTTGCGCGGGTCCTTTTCGTCAAACCGGCGGAGCAACTGGTCAATGTCATCTTCGCCGGTATCGGCAGATGCGGTAATTTCGGTGCCGTTTTCCGTCTTGCCATCGACAAAGAACGCCAGCCGCCCGGTCGTATAGGTTTCATCGCCATTGCGGAGGCCAAAGGTCAGGTCGGCAATGGCGACATAAAACCATTCCGTGGTCGGGATGGTGATGTCGCGGGTCTGGTTCAGGTTTTGCCCTGCCCCCTGAATTTGCACATCAACCCCGTAATCGCCAGCGGGCAGAATGCGCTGGATGACGAACCCGCCGGACGCATCGGGACGGATCGTTTCGCCCAAAGCCTGCACCGAAGCCCCCGGTGCCACGCCGCGGCCCGAAACTGTGACCGCGCCGCCATATACCGGAATCCGGCGGCGGGCGGTGTTGTCTGACCCATCCTCGACCCCGTCAGCCAAGGCGCGGGCGTCGGCCCGGCCCAGCGCCAAAGGGGCGGTTTCGTCATAGCGCCCGGCGCTGTCATATACCCGGTGAACCACGACCAGATTTTCGCCCTCGGGCAGGATCAGGCTGGCCTGCCCGTTCGGCGTGATCGGGGCCACCAGCACGGTGCGGGCCCCGCCTGCAGCGTCCAGATCAATCACCCGCAATTCACCGCGCGTGACATAGGCCGGATAGTTCAACGCGCTTTGCAGGGTGACAGTATCGCCGGGGACGTAACCCTGCACCGACCCCAGAATTTCCAGATCAAGCCGGGGGATGGCCCCCAGTCCATCGAACGTGACCTGCACATCGGCGTCCGCCAACGCCAGATCAGTCTGGCGTACGATATCGGCAACGCGGGCATCCCCCGCAATTGGCGCGCCATTGACCGAAATGACAAACCCCGCCCCGCCGGTGGCCGGCGCCACATCTGGTTCAGTATTCACCCCGGTCGGGATGGTGACCACGTCACCAGCCGTAGAGGGTTCGCAGCCTGCCGGAAGCACGCTGTAATTCAGGCCGCAATTCGTTTGGGCAAAGGCGCTGGTGCTGATCAGCCCAAGGGCCGTGGCCCCCAGAAGACGCGCAATCGTAAGCTGGGTTTTATGCATGTTGCGCATCCTATTGCACCTGCCTGATGCTGCGTTCGATCAGCAGGCGGTAACGACCTGCCGCTTCCCATTGATCGCGGATCAGGGCTTCGACAACGTCCAGACGGGCGCGGGCGACATCGCGCCCTTCGCCGTTCATATAGTAGGTCAGCCGCAGGACCGACGGGATTTCAGCCAGTTGCGTGACCAGTTGTTCAATCCCGGCCAGCAGCCCGCCCGTGGGGTCAGTCGTGCCCCCAACAAAGGCTGCAGCGGTCAGGTCGATATCGACGACATTGGCAATCGCGGCGCCAAAGTTCAGCTTGGTCACGCCCCCCGCAGTCAGCCGCACCATGCGCGGGTTTTCGGTGGTGACGCGGTAGCCGGTGGGCAAGCTGCGTTCGTCCAGTTTCAGGGTAAAGTTCGACCCGATCCCGGCGGGCAATTCAGCACAGGGCACATGGAAACGGCCGTATTCATCGGTCGTGATGATCGTGCCGTTAACCGTGGCAAGGCGGACCAGAGGCAGGCCGGGCTCGCCGCTTTCAAGAACCTCTGGGGGGCTGGTAAACTTGCCGCCCTCATAGGTCTGGTCGGTGATCGCAGACAGATCTTCGCCCAGCGGGCCGTCCTGATAGCCGTTCATATTGCGGTCATCAAAGACCTTGCCGATGACATCGCCGCAGTCAAATACCGCCTCGGGGCGCAAGATAACCTCGGCAGTGGCGGTGTTCGAGACGATGTTGCCATTAGAGTCAGTGGCATAGGCGCGGTTGATCAGGGCACCGGAGCCTGACGCAATCCGGGCGTCAAGGGTAATTGTGACGGTCCCGCCGACCGGAATAAAGATGCCTGACCAGCGCAAACTGCGCCCGGTGACGACAGGTGCAGGCGTTGCGGCCCCGTTGAATGTGGCACTTTCCGGCACATAAATCAGGCCCGCAGGCAGGTCATCGACCAACGTCAGATTGACTGAAGGCGTGTCCAGCGGGTTTTCGAATGTCAGCGCAAAGCTGACCACGCCGCCCAGTTGCGGATTGGCCGTGGTCACACTTTTGGTTGCCAGAATTTGCGACGGGATATCGACGACCACCGTCACACTGGCTGCTTGTGCCACAGTCAGCAGGTCCGTGGTCACGGTGACGGTATTCTGCCCGGTGGCCAGGCCCGTGCTGATGTCAAATCGGACCGTCAATTGCACGATCCCGGTCGCACCGGGGGCAAGGATGACACCCGGGGTGACGGTATTGGTAACCGCAACCCCGTCATAGGTCGGATTGGCCCCGCCGGTGCCGGTGAAACCGGACAGGACCGGGGTGGCCACACTGATCAAGGTAGCGGGGGATGCGAACACTGTCAGATCATCGACGATGATCAGATTGGTTTGAGTCACATTCCCGGTGTTTTCGACAACCAGGTCAAACACCACTTCGAATATGCCACCGCTGACAAAAACCGCTGTGCTGGCGGTCTTGCTCACAGCGATCGTCGAGAGTGGGGTAATCGCGACGACCGTCGGGTCATCGGTCGTATTGCCATCGGTATCGTCGCCGTCGTCCGACGTATCGGTCACCGGATTACCGCCTGGGGTGGTGCCGGTCACGCTGGCGGTGTTGGTGATCCCGCCCGCGTCAATATCGGCCTGAGTCAATGTATGTGACAGGGTCCAGACCCATGTCTCACCGACCAACAGAGGGGCCGTGGCCACAGCAGGAGGCTGCAGTGTAGGCCCGGTGACTTCGGTCGAGATATCGGTCCCATCGACGCGGGTCAGCGTGTCGGCCACGGTCACGCCGGTCAGATCAACTGTGCCTGAATTCGTGGCAGCAATCCTGAATATAACCAGATCGCCAATGTTGCTTCCGGTTTGGCTGACGGTCTTGACGACATCCAGCGCCGGGGCCGGGACAATTACAACCAATGTTGGATCGTCTGTGGTGTTGCCGTCAGTGTCGTTCCCATTGTCTGACGTATCGGTCACCGGATTGCCTGCAGGATCGGTGCCATCAGCAGTTGCTGTGTTTGTGACCCCGCCTGCATTGATATCGGCCTGCGTTATCGTATGGCCCGCAGAATAGGCCCAGGTTTCGCCCACATCCAGCCGGGCATCGCGGTCTGTATCGCCGGACACCAGCGCAAATGGGGCATCAAGCGCAATGCTGGTGCCATCGGCGCGAGTCATTATGTCAGTGATGACAATGTCATCCAGCGTCACAGTTGTCGTGTTGCGGACCTGAAGTGAATAAGTGATCACGCTGCCCGGTGTGGCTGCGCCCACTGTCGCAACTTTGGTCACGTCCAGCGCCCCTGCACCGGGGCTGTTGTTCGGGCCGGGGGTCGTGATGGTCGCGGTCCGGGTCAGATCGGTGCCAAAGGGGTCAGTGGCGGTTGCGGTCGCGGTATTGATAATCTGGCCGGCGTCAATGTCTGCCTGTGTGGCGACATAGTCCAATGTGCAACTGGTATCAGTAGCCCCAACTGCCAGTCGGGCGATGGTGCAGGTAAAGGCTGGCGTAGTGATCGGGTCAGTGATGGTCAGATCGAACAGGGTCACATTGCCATTGTTCTGCACGCTGAAACCATAGGTGATCACGCTGCCCAGTGGCCCGAACGGGTCGGGTGTTGCGGTTTTGACCAGTATGAAGAACGGTCCAGCGACAGGTGTGGCCACTGTTAGCGATGTCCTGTCGGTTACCGGGTTTCTGTTGGGGTCAAGGGCACTGGCTGTCGCGGTATTGACGATGCTGCCTGCGTCAATATCAGCTTGGGTCACGGTGTAATCGTCAAAGCAGGTCAGGTCAGCGCCGGGTGCCAATTGCGCGACATTACACACCAGGCCGGGCAGCAACGGATCGGTCGCGGTGACATCAGTCAGGGTCTGATTGCCGATATTGCTGGTGGTCAGCGTATAGGTCAGCACCTGGCCCAAACCGGTGACCGGCAGGGTTGCGGCCGATTTTACCACCTGGATCGCGGCGCTTTGACTGGCTGTCGCTGTCTCGGTCACCGGGCCGGAGCTGATCGTCGTCGGCCCTGCCCCAAAGGTCGTTTGGGCAAAAGCCTGGTTGACCACGGTCCCGGCGTCAAGATCACTCTGCAACACGACATAGGTCGCCTCGCAGGTTACGGTTTCGCCGGGGGTCAGGTCAGGGTTGCCCGCCGACGGGGTATAGCAGGCAATCGGCCCCGCGATCTTGTCATCTGTGACGGTCAACGGGGCGACAAAGGACAGACTGCCGTTATTAGTGACTGTAAACCGATAAGTCAGCACATCCCCGGCCTCGTCAAACAACAGCCCCGTGGCGGGGGTCGTGTCGGGATTGGTGACACTGATCAGGGCCTTGGTCAGGCCCAGCGCGGGGATGCCATCTGCCGGAACAGTCTCGGCCACAATCGGGCTGGTTGTCGTGCCGTCCGTTGCTGTAGCCAGATTGGTAACGCTGGTCAGGGCCACATCATCAGCGGTCACCGTATAGCTGCCGGTGCAGACATAGGTTGCCCCCGGCGCCAGCCCAAGTACCGGAAAGGCCGGGCAGTTGACAGCCGTGATCAGATTGTCATCGACGGTGACCGGATCAGTGATGGTCACATTGCCGGTGTTGGTGGTCGTGTACGAATAATCCACAATCGCGCCAACCACGAAAAACTGCGATGCCAGCGTGGTTTGCCGGACCCCATTGACCGTGATCCCTTCGGCCAGTTTGACCATGGTCAGCGCCGGGGCCTGACGGGCCGGGACTGTTACGCCATCCGAACCTGATAGAGTGGTTCCATCGCTGGCAGTGGCACTGTTAACGATCTGGCCTGCATCAAGGTCAGCTTGGGTTACAGTATAGTCGCCCGAACAGGTGAGGGTGGCACCGGGGGCCAGTGGGGTCGGGCCACAGGTGATGACCCCGCCCGCCGTGGTGATCAGCGGGTCGCTGATCACTACCGGGTCAGTAATCGTGACATTGCCGGTATTTTCAACGGCGAATTCATAAGTCAGAATATCGCCCACTGCATCAAATGTCGGCCCGCCAGCGGCCAGTGACTTGAGCATGGACAGGGCGGGCAGCGCCGGGATGGTCAGGACTGTCGGATCATTGGTCGTGTTGCCGTCGCCATCATCGCCATTGTCCGTGACATCGGTCACTGCCGGTCCAACCGGCGGCGTGCCCGTGGCCGTGGCCGTGTTTTCAATCCCGCCCGCGTCGATATCGGCCTGCACCAAGACATAGCTGGCGGTGTAGGTGGCACTTTCACCGACTATCAACGTTCCTGCGGGTGATGCTGCGGTCGATGACACAAACACCGGTCCGACAAGGATCAGCGTTGTGCCATCCGCCCGGGTCAGATCATCCGACGCGATACTGACGGCGGACAGCCTGACATTGCCGGCGTTGCGCACCACAATCTGGAATGTCACGGTTCCGCCGACGGCCACCGTGGTCGAGGTGATGGTCTTGGTCGCATCCAGCGCAGGCGCGCCTGCGATCCCGACCAAAGTCGGATCATCGCCGTCGCCTGCGCCATTGTCCGAGACATCCGCCACCGGCGTATTGCCGGGGGTCAGCGCCGTGGCGCGAACTGAATTGTTGATCCCGCCTGCGTCCAGATCAGTCTGGGTCAGCGTGTGGCTGACGGTATAGGTCCAGACCTCGCCTACTTCGAGCGTCCCAATCACCCCCACATCGCCGCTGACAAACACCGGGGCCGGTGCCGGGGTGATGGTGGTGCTGTCCGCCCGCCGTAACGTGTCCGTCAGAACCACGGTGCCCAGCGACACATTGCCGGTATTTTCGACGGTGACTGCGAATACAACGACCTCGCCAACCTCAAGATCGGGCAAGGTAGAGACTGTTTTGATCACTTCGAGCGCACCGGCAGCACCCTCGACCGTCACGGTTTCATCATCCGTCGCCGTGGGCGGCGTGGTGCCGGAGGGCGAGGCGCTGGTCAGGCTGACTGTGTTTGTCAGATCAGCGCCCGCATCAATATCGGCCTGCGTCACGGTATAAGTCGCGGTCAGATCAACACTGTCACCCGGCGCAAGTGTCGCCACGACACCGCCGCCTGAAATGGTCAGGTTTGCGGTTCCGGCGGCACTGCTATGGACATCGGTCAGGGTGACATTGGTCAGGGTGACATTGCCGGTGTTGGTCACGGTGTACGTATAGGTGATGATATCGCCCACGGCGACATCGGCGGTGTCCGAGGCCAGTTTATCCACCGTCACTGCCGGGGCGCGCACGGCATCGACCGTGGCGGTGGTATCATCGGTGATCGTCTGGCCGGGGTCATACGGATTGGGCAGGGTGACATCAGCGATATTAGTCACAAAGCCCGCGTCCACATCGGCCTGTGTCGTTGGATATTCGCCGGTACAGGTCAGGAATTCGCCGGGCAACAGGCCCGCTGGCGGGAAGGTGCTGCAATCGAATGTCGGGATTTTGTCGTCAGTCAGGACCGGCGGCAGGGTTAAGGTGACGTTGCCGGTATTGGCGATGATATAGGTATAGGTGATGATGTCCCCTGCGGCTGCAAAATCTGCCAGATCGGGGGTTTTCGTCAGGGCAATTTTCGGTTCAAACGCCGGACCATCGCCGATCAATTGATCGGACCCCTGAACTGTCGGGGCACCCGGATTGGCGGGTTGTGATACAGCGGTGGCGATGTTTGTGATGGTGCCCCGGTCGATGTCAGCTTGGGTGACGAAATAGATGAATTCACAGCTGTTATCGGTTTCACCCGGTTCAAGCCGCCCAATTGTGCAACTGCTGCCTGTCACCAGACTGTCGGTCACGACCGTCGAAAGCAACGTGATATTGCCGCTGTTGGTAACGGTGATGACATAAGCCACCGCTTGGCCCACGGCAGAAAACGCCGCGTCAGGCTCGCCTTGTGCCAGTTCTTTCAGAACCGAAACCTGTGGCGCGGGCAGGTCCAGCGGATGGGTGATGCTACCCTGATCAGTGACCGTGGCCCCTTGTGGGTTTGACCCGGTGGCGGTGGCGGTGTTGGACAGGACCTGCGCATCCAGATCGGCCTGCGTGACCAGATAGGTGCCGGTGCATTCAACTGTGTCCGCTGGGGCCAGCACGATATTGGTGGGGGCGGGGGAGCCGCCAACCGTACAGGCCAGACCTGACAGTTTGGGGTCCTCAACCACAATGCCGGACACGGTCTGGTTGCCGGTATTCGCGGTTGTAATCGTGTAGGTCAGGGTGTCGCCAGCGGCGGCCGGGTTCGGCCCGGTGGTTACAGCTTTGGTTACCGTCAGTTCCGGGTTGGCAGCGCCCGGCACGGTGACTTGTGCAGGCGGCGAGACGATGGTCGCTGAACCAAAGGTGGTTTCGGCCGAGGCATTATTGGTCACAAATCCGGTAACCGCCCCCGGCCCGACCCGGTCCAGGTCGGCTTGGGTAACAGTATAGATCGCGGTACATGTCGCAGATTCACCGACCAGCAATTCGCCATCTGCCGGATCGCAGGCAATCGGCGCGCCGATCCGGTCATCATTGACAAAGATGTCGTTAGCAAGGGCGGGCTCGGGCGATCCGATGCTGCTGTTGGTCACGATATAAGTATAGGTAATCTGATCGCCCACAGCGGCAAAACTGGCGACATCGGCTGTTTTGGTAACACTGATCGACGGGGTCGCATTCGGAATGGTTTCCGACACGGGATCGCTGTCAACTGTGCCACTGGTGGCTGTGGCGACGTTGGTGACACTGCCCAACTGCACATCTTCGATTTTGATCACATAGGTGCCGGTGCAGGTCAGGCTATCCCCGGGGGCCAAGTCACCAGCGGGACATACGGGTGATGAAATCAGGTTATCATTGACTGCAATTGGCCCGGTAACAGTGATATTCCCTGTATTTTCAATCAGGTAACTATAGGTCGCGACAGACCCCGTCGCAAAGGTGTTGGAGGTCAGGGATACAAACGTCTTGGTCATCGTCAGTTCCGGCGTCTGCACGGCAAAGGCTGTGGCCGATGCCGGCACAGATGTGACCACTGGCGCGCCGTCAAACACAGTTGATGCCGTCGCCGAATTGGCAAAGCTACCAGAGTCCAGATCGGCCTGAGTGGGCGACCATGTCGCCTCGCAGACCGCCGTGGCATTGGGTGCCAACGGGGCCGTGGTGCAGATCACCGTAGCCGGAATATTCAGATCTTCGACGACGATGTCAGCGGTCGTGGTCACGTTGCCGCTGTTGCGCACAGTGAATTCAAAGGTGATGATATCGGTGGTCGCGTTATAGGTTGCTGACGTGCCCGGTTTGATCCGTTTGCTGATCGACAGAGCAGGCAGTTGGGCTGCGTTCACCGTAACTGTGTCGGTCGGCGAGGTGACGGCTGCGACACCGTTTGGATAGCTGGCCGATGGCACAACCGCCTGTGTCACACTGGCCGCGGCCAGATTGGTGACAAATCCGGCATCCAGATCGGCCTGCGTCACCCGGTACGTCGCGGTGCAGGTCAGCGTTCCGGCAGGAGCGATCCCCAGGGCAGGCGTTGCAGGGCAAGTGACCCGGGTTTTGTCATCGGCCACCTGGATCCGGCCGGTCAGGGTGACATTACCGATATTGGTGACAAGGTAACTATAGCTGATCGTGTCGCCAACCGCGTCAAAGTTCGCGCCGGCAGTCGCGGTTTTGGCCACAGTAACGTCGGGCGACTGATCCGGCCCGGACAGCACAACGGTATCTGCCGCCCCGACCGGCGTGCCCAACGTGGATTGCGCTGTCACATCCACCGTATTGGACAGCGCGCCCGTATCAATATCGGCCTGCGTGATGACATGCGAGGTTTCCAGCGGATCGCTGTCGGCGCAAGTGGTCGCCGATGCCCCCGGCGCGATATCGGCCAAGGCACAGGTGAATCCGGTCAGCGCATCGGTCAACGTGATCCCGGTCAGGGTGACGTTGCCGTCATTGAACACTTCGAAACTGAAATTCTCGGTCGCACCCACGGCACCGTAGCGGCCTGTGCCGTCACCTTCGGTCTTGACGACACGCAGCAGCGGGGCCTCGACCGGGCCGGGCACCACTTCGGTCGCTGTGCCGGTCAGCGGGGCACCGGCCACGCCATTCGCAGTCAGGTCGGCGGTATTGGTAATCTCGCCTGCGTCCACATCAGCTTGGGTAACACTATAGGCCCCGGTGCAGGTGGAATTGGTCACTCCGGGCAGGATAGAGCCTATTGTGCAGGTTAGGTCAGGGTCAAAAAACGTATCGGTGACCGCAACATTGGTCAGGGTTACCGACCCGGTGTTGCGTACGGCAAGCGTGAAATTCACCACATCACCTGCTTGGGCAAACGGCCCATCGGCGGTTTTGGTGAAGTCGAAACTGGCGGTGCGGGCAGGCCCGATGACGGTAACTGTATCGCCTGCATTGGCCGCGCCGGGGGCTGTGGCCGTGGCTGCGTTCGGAATACTGCCCGCGTCAATATCGGCCTGCGTGACCACCCGGACCGCAGTGCATGTGCTGTTGGTAACCCCCGGCGCGATGGTGGGAATAGTGCAGGTCAGACCCAAGGCAGGGTCATTCACCGACACCCCGGTCAGGGTCAGGTTGCCGGTATTCCGCACGTTAAATGTGTAGGTGATTGTGTTACCGACGGCGGTAAAGCTGCCGACCGACGCCACTTTGTCCAAGGTCATCGACCGGGTTGCAGCGGCTGGATTGATCGGAATGCTCAGGCTGTCGGCGCGGTTCAGCGTGGACCCATCCGGCGCAGTGCCAACCGCTGATGCGGTGTTGTCGATCTGACCCGCATCCAGATCGGCCTGAGTCACACTATAGGTGCCCGTGCAACTGACCACGCCGAAAGGCGCAATGTTGGTGCGGGTGCAGGACAGTGTTGGAATGCGCGGGTCGGTCACCACAACCCGGGTCAGGGTTTGGGCGGTCTGGTTGGTGATGGTGAATGTGTAGGTCAGGCTTTGGCCAAGGGTTCCGAAATTTGTGGGGCCGGTTTTATCCAGACCAAAGGCAGGCACGATACTGCTGGGCACGGTGACTTGCGATGATGGCGAGGTGATAACCGTTGTTCCGCTGGGCCCATTATAGGTAAAGCTGGCGGTGGCGGTGTTGGTAAACCTGCCTGCATCCAGATCGGCCTGAGTCAGTCCGGCAAAGGTCGCAGTGCATTGAAAGTTATTGGGGGCGTTGCCGGACGACACCGGGTTCAATACGGCGGGCTGGCCCGCGCAACTGACCGCCCCGACCTTTGGGTCGGTCACGGTGATCGGTTGCGCCGCGACAATCTGGGTGTTGCCGGTATTTGTGACCGTGAATGTATAGGAAATCGTATCCGTTACGGCGTCGAAATCTGGCGTGGTTGACGCCTTAACCAGCGTCAGCCCCGGACTTCCGGCCTGCGGCACTGTCACACTTGCAGTATTCGACGTGGCCCGGCCATCACTGGCGCTGGCCGTGTTAGTCACAAAACCGGCGGCAATATCGGCGGCGGTAAAGGTATAGGTCTGATTGCAGGACACGGAAGCGCCGGGGGCCAACGGGCTGGCCGCACAGGTCAGCGGGCTGGCAAAGCGGTTATCCGTCACCCGGATCGGGGCGGCACTGGTGACATTGCCGGTATTCTGCACAACGTAGGTGAACACCACTGTTTGGCCGACCGCAAAATTCAGCGGTGCGACGGTGGGGGCGGATTTGACAATCGAAAAGGCAGGGTTTTGGGTGCCAATCACCGTCAATGACGTCTGGGGCGTGGTCACGGCCACATTCTGCGGCGACCGAGCCGACCCGGTGGCAAGGTTGACCACTTGCCCCGCGTTCAGATCGGCCTGCGTCACACTATAAGCTGCCGATGTGCAGGTCAGCGATCCGCCGGGCGAAATCGGGGTGGCCGGGCAGGTCACGCTGACTTTGTTGTCGGCCACAGTGGCCGCAGACAAGGTCACTGTCCCGGTATTGCGCAGCACATATTCATAGATCAGTTGATCGCCCAATGCCGCAAAAGGCGACGGTGATCCGGCGCGCAATTGCTTGACAATGGTCAGCCCGCGGGTGGTGACGGCAGGAATTGTATTGGTGTCGGATGCTGTGGCAGTCTGCCCCGCAACTGTGACGCTGGCCTGCGCCGTATTAGCCAGAGTGCCCTGATCCAGATTGGCCTGGGTGATTGTGTAGCTGGCTGTGCAGGTCACGGTCGCCCCGGGGGCCACCGGGCCTGCCGGGCAGCTTGCGCCGCTGGTCAACGCATCGGTTATGGTCGGCGGGCCTGGCCATGTGACATTGCCGGTGTTGCGCACCGCAAAGCGGTATTGGATGACATTCCCAACGGCGTTGAAGCTGGTCTGAACCGCCGTTTTATCCAGCACCATGGCCGGGGCGGCCGCTGGCCCATTGATTGACCTGCTGGCGGGCGCAGTCACATTCACCCCATTCGGGGCGCGGGCGGTGACCGATGCGGTATTGGCCAGTGGGGTTCCATTGATGGCAAAGCCATCAATATCGGCCTGCGTGACGGTATAGGTGCCCGTGCAAGTCGCCGAATTTACCGTGTTCGATGCCGACAGCGGGGCAATCGACGCAATGTTGCAGGCGAGCGCCGGAATCCTCGGGTCAGTCACTATCGCATTGGTCAGGGTCGCGTTTCCGGTGTTGCGGATGGTAAACGTATAGGTAATGACCTGCCCGACGGTCGAAAATGCGGTGGGCGATGCGGCTTTGGCCAGCGTGATCGCCGGGGCCAGCGCCGGTCCAGTCAAGGTGACGCTGTCTTGCAACGCGCCCAGCACGCCAAACTGCGGGCGGCCCGTGGCTGTCGCAATATTAGTCAGGGTGCGGGCGTCAAAATCGGCCTGCGTAACGATATAGGTGGCCGAACACAGGGCCGTTGCGGCGGTGCCGCCCGATGCGGTCTTGGGCAATGTCGTCGGCGAACAACTGACCGCGCCAATCCGGTTATCATTCACCGCGACATTAGTAATATCGACCGAGCCGATATTGCGCACCAGATAATCATAGGTGATGACCTGCCCGACGGCGGTAAATGTGGTGGCCCCGCCGCGCACGGTCTTTTCCAGCTCATACCCCGGCGCAATCGTGCGCAGGCTATTGTCCGCCAATGGGGTGCCGCGCTGAAAATCCCAGAAGTTGTCGTTCGGATCGGCGTCGAACACTTGGGTCGTTGTACGCCCGGTGGTCAGAATATTGCTGAGCAGGGCAGCGTTAGTCGAGGAAAACCAGCCCGTGTTGAACGTGTTGTTTCCAAAGCCGTTTTCGGTGCCAAAGCTGGTGGTGCCCGCGTCATTGGTAATTTCGGTGGTGCGGCCAGACCAGTTGCCGACGTCAAAGCCGTTCATCCGCAATGTGATGTCGTTATTATCAAACCCACCCACCTGGGTGTCGCCATCATAGGCGGAAAACCGCACGTCAATCCGGGCGATAGCTCCGCCGAAATAGTCGATGCAGCTGCGAAATCCGCAGTCCAGCGGTAACGGGTTGTTGATGGTAAAAGGATTACCCCGGAACGCGGCCGGATTGCCGGTATTCTGGAACCCGACAAAGGCCCCGGTCGGGTCGGAAAACTGGTAGTAGATATTGCCATTCACCCCGGTCATGACAATCGCCACGCCACCGGCCTGCGGGTATTCGGTGGGCAGCGCCACGCCTGTGCCCGGGACGGTTGTGGTAAATGGCGTAGCCTGGGCCGATGTGATTGATATTGCTATAAAATACAGGGAAACCGCGACTGACCGGATTATTCTGGTCAGATACATCGACCCTGTATACTGCATCCGGCTGTGCCCCCTGTGAATCACCCGAACTTTTGTCGCTCTTTGGTGACCGCGATTCCATACGTCCAGCGCGGTTTTAGGGCCTGTTCCGATACCTTGGCAACCACAAAACCCACGCTTTGATGGATGATGTAGCATTCAGGAATGATTGGCAAAGTCCAATTCGGGGGAGGTTCGTTGGCGCCTTCCCCCCGTATACCAACCTGAAAAGCGTTCGATGGCAGCCAAAGCAAGATTACCCGCAGCAGCGCGGGTTTCGCCGGTCAAACCGACAATGTGGCCTGAACCGCGCGCTGCCACACGCTGTATTTGCGATCTCGCGCGGCGTCTTCCATCGCTGGTGAAAAGGTCCGCTCTAGCGCCCAGTTGGCGGCAAACCCGGCCTGCCCCGGGTAAATCCCGGCCCGCATCCCGGCCAGCCATGCAGCGCCCAGCGCCGTCGTTTCACGCACCATTGGCCGATCTACCGGTGCGCCAATAATATCCGACAGAAACTGCATAGCCCAGTCGCTGGCGCTCATTCCGCCATCGACGCGCAACGTGGCGCTGGCACCCACTGACTGCCAGTCCGCCTGCATCGCCTCAAGCAGATCGCGGGTCTGATAGCCCACGCTTTCCAAGGCGGCCTTGGCAAATTCTGCCGGGCCGGAATTACGAGTCAGCCCATAGATCGCGCCCCGGCAATCCGGGTTCCAATAGGGCGCACCCAGTCCGACAAAAGCAGGCACTAATATGACGTTTTGCGTTGGATCGGCCTGTTCCGCTAACGCTTGAGTCTCATGCGCCGCCCGGATCACTTTGATCCCGTCGCGCAGCCATTGGACCACCGCGCCTGCCACAAAAATCGACCCTTCCAGCGCATAGGTTGGCTTGCCGTCCAGTTGATAAGCGATGGTCGTGAGCAGCCGGTTTTGAGAGGCAACTGGTTTATCCCCAGTATTAAGCAGCGCAAAACAGCCCGTCCCATAGGTTGATTTCATCATCCCTGGCTTAAAACAGGCTTGCCCGACCGTCGCCGCCTGCTGATCCCCCGCAACGCCCAATATCGGGATTGGGCGGCCAAACAGATCGGGCCGGGTCATGCCGAAATCAGCGGCGCAATCGCGGACCTCGGGTAGCATCTGCATCGGGATGTCGAACAGATCGCAGATTGTCTGGCTCCACCGGCCTTTGTGGATGTCATACAACATGGTGCGGGCGGCATTGGTCGCATCGGTCAGATGCGAGGCCCCGCCGGTCAGTTTCCAGATCAGGAAACTGTCCACCGTACCAAACAGCAATTCACCGCGCCGGGCCCGGTCGCGGGCACCATCGGTGTGGTCGAGGATCCATTTCAGCTTGGTCCCTGAAAAGTACGGGTCGGCCAGCAGACCCGTGCGGGCCGTGATCATCGCCGCATGGCCCGCATCGCGCAATTCGCGGCAAAAATCAGCTGTCCGCCGGTCCTGCCAGACGATTGCGTTATAGATCGGCTGCCCCGTCGCCTTGTCCCAAACCACAGTGGTTTCACGCTGATTGGTGATCCCGATGGCGGCAATGTCGCCGGGCTGCAGCCCGGCCTTTTCAATCACGGCCCGGCACGTCCCCGCAGTGGTGGACCACAAATCCGACGGATCATGTTCAACCCAGCCGCTATCCGGGAAATGCTGCGGGAATTCCTCTTGTGCCGTAGCGATGACCTGCATGTCTGCGTCAAACACAATGGCGCGGGACGATGTGGTGCCTTGGTCGATGGCAAGGATATGGGTCATGGTGTCCTGCGCCTAGTTAACTGCAATCGCATGAGCCTGCATCCAACCATCCAGATGCGCAATCTGATCCTTGGTCAGCCTTAGGCCCAGCTTGTTGCGCCGCCAGACCACATCTTCGGCTCGGCGGGCATATTCGCGGGACATAAGCCACGTAATTTCACGGGCAGTCAGGGTTGCACCAAACGCTTCGCCCAGATCAGTGGCCGCTTTCGCATCGCCCAGAACCGCCCCCGCCTCGGTCCCGTAGGCACGGATCAGGCGGCGCGCCCAGAACGGATCGAGAAACGGATATGCCTTGTGCAGTTCAGCAATCAACCGGTCCACATCGCCGACCGGAAAATCCCCGCCGGGCAAGGCCACGCCGGCAGTCCATTTGCCTGCGGTTACGCCCAATACGGGCGCGATCTTTTCAAGTGCGGTTTCGGCCAGACGCCGGTAGGTGGTGATTTTGCCGCCAAACACGTTCAGCACAGGGGCGCCTGCGGATGTATCCACTTTCAGGGTGTAATCGCGGGTCGCAGCGGTCGCCGAGCTGGCGCCGTCATCGTACAACGGCCTAACCCCGGAATAGGTCCAGACAATATCGGCCCGCGTCACCGGCTTCTTGAAATACTGAGACGCGAATGCGCATAGATAATCCTGCTCTGCATCCGTGCAGACCGGCTTTTCATTTGGGTCTGCCTGTTCGGCATCGGTTGTCCCGATCAGGGTAAAGTCAGTCTCATACGGAATGGCGAAAATAATCCGCCCGTCGGTCCCTTGGAAGAAATAGCATTTATCGTGGTCAAACAAACGTTTGGTCACAATATGACTGCCGCGCACCAGCCGGACCCCTTCGGATGAATTCAGCCGGACGGTGTTATGAATGATATCGCCCACCCAAGGGCCCCCGGCGTTGACGATCATCCGGGCGCGGATGTTCTGCTGCCCCTGTTCGTTTTCGACCGTCACATCCCATTGGCCATCAACCTGCGTGGCCGACAGCACCTTTGTCCGGGTCATGATTGTCGCACCTTTCGCCTCGGCAGATCGGGCATTCAGCACCACCAGACGCGAATCCTCGATCCAGCAATCGGAATATTCGTAGGCGCTGGTAAAGTGGTCGCGGATTGGGCGGCCAGTGGGGTCGCTGGTCAAGTCAACGGTCGTGGTGCCGGGCAAAATTTTGCGCCCGCCCAAATTGTCGTACATGAACAGGCCAAACCTGATCAGCCATGCGGGCCTGCGCCCTTTCATCCACGGCATCACGACATTCAGGATTTTCGAGGTTGGGGTAGACCCCTCAAACCGCATATCCTTATGATAGGGCAACACAAACCGCATGGGCCAGCTGATATGCGGCATCGCGCGCAGCAGGGTTTCCCGCTCAATCAGCGCTTCGCGGACCAACCGGATCTCGAAATATTCCAGATAACGCAGCCCGCCATGGAATAACTTGGTCGAGGCGGATGACGTGGCCGAGGCCAGATCGTTCATTTCGGCCAGAACCACGCTTAGGCCGCGACCGGCTGCATCCCGGGCAATGCCACAGCCGTTGATCCCGCCGCCGATGACAAAAAGGTCAACTGGTTTTTGCATCGCACCACCCCCGGAATCAGTTCTGTTCTTGCTTAGGCGCACAAGCCCTTTTTTGAAATATGAATGTTCGATTAAGTTCGTTATTTTCGAATTGACGCGCGATTTTGGTGTTAATGCGACAAATCGCTTGTCACAAAGGCTGCGCCACAGCTAGATGATCGCATGTCACGGACTTTTCGTCAGCCAGAGATCCTGCAAATTGCCCGCCGAAACGGTAAGGTTTCCGTCGATGGGTTGGCCGAACATTTTGATGTGACCCTTCAAACGATTCGCCGGGACCTGACTGAATTGGCCGAAGCGGGGTCTTTGGCGCGCGTTCACGGCGGGGCAGTATTGCCGTCCGGCACGACCAATATCGATTATGAGGAACGGCGTGGATTGAACGATGTGGCCAAGCTGGCAATTGCGCGGGCCTGTGCAACGGCCATCCCTGCCGATGCGTCGATCTTTCTGAACATTGGAACCAGTACAGAGGCCGTGGCGCGGGAATTGATAAAGCACCGCAATATCATGGTAGTGACTAATAATATCAACGTCGCCAACATCCTCGTCGCCAACCCGGAGTGCGAAATTATCGTGACTGGTGGCACGCTGCGCCGGTCAGATGGCGGTCTTATCGGAAGTCTGACGACCCAGACCATTCGCCAGTTCAAATTCGACTATGCTGTCATCGGCTGTTCGGCTTTGGATGAGGATGGCGATATGCTGGACTTCGATATCCACGAGGTCAGCGTTAGCCAGACCATCATCGAGCAGGCCCGTAAAACATTTCTGGTCGCCGATCATTCAAAATTCCAACGCCGCGCCCCGGCCCGAATCGCGTCTTTGGCCGCAATAGATACAGTTTTCACTGATTTGCCTTTGCCCGGTGATCTGATGACGCGGTGCAAGGCGTGGGACACAAACACAGTTTTCGCCACCTGATGACCGCAGATGTCGTAAAATTGGTGAGCCGGTCGGGATCCGAACCCGAGACCTACTGATTAAAAGTCAGTTGCTCTACCAGCTGAGCTACCGGCCCACGAGGGCGTCCACTAGGCAACGGGGCCAGCGTCGTCAAGCCTAAAATCCAATCTTGCAAAACCGGGCGATACCAAGTCGGGTTGCGCCGACAGACGGCCAACGCACCTTATGGTCGGGGTATGCGCCACTACTGGCACACAGGGCCATTCTTGGCTATATGCCCGACATGCAAATGTCACCTCTCCCCCTTGCATTCCTGAAAATGCACGGTCTTGGCAACGATTTTGTCGTGATCGACGAACGTGGGGTTGCGCCGTTTGTCACGACGGCCTTGGCCATCGCCCTTGCCGACCGGCACCGCGGGGTCGGGTTTGACCAGCTTGCGGTACTATCGCACCGGCAAGGGTCCGATGTGCATTTGACCTTTTGGAACGCAGATGGGTCGCATTCGGCCGCCTGCGGCAATGCCACGCGCTGCATCGCCCGGCATGTCATGGTCGAGACGGGCAAAACTGCGCTGACCATCACCACCGACCGGGGCACATTGCTGGCGGTCGATGCGGGCAACGGCCTGACCTCGATCAACATGGGCCAACCCCGCATGGAATGGGACCAGATCCCATTGGCCAGCGCCATGGACACATTGCGCCTGCCCATCAACGGCACACCGACGGCCACCAATATGGGCAATCCGCATTGCAGTTTTTTTGTCGAAGAGGTCGATATTGTCGACCTGACCACCTTTGGCCCCGCACATGAATACCACCCTTTGTTCCCCCAACGGACCAATGTGCAAATCGTGCAGGTCCTGTCGCGGACCCATTTGAAGATGCGAGTGTGGGAACGCGGCACCGGGATCACGCTCGCATCCGGCTCATCGTCTTGCGCGGTCACCGTTGCCGCAGCCCGGCTGGGGCTGACCGAACGGGCGGTGCGGCTGGATTGCGACGGCGGAACCCTGCAGATCGACTGGCGCGATGATGGGGTCTGGATGACCGGCCCTACCATGCATGCCTTTACCGGCACATTAACGCCGCAATTTCTGGCTCAGCTATGAGCGCCGCTGTTTTCAGCACCCTCGGCTGCCGCCTGAACGCCTATGAAACCGAGGCTATGAAGGACCTTGCCGCCAAGGCCGGGGTCCGGAACGCGGTCATTATCAACACCTGTGCGGTCACGTCCGAGGCAGTGCGCAAGGCCCGGCAGGAAATCCGCAAACTGCGCCGTGATTATCCGACTGCCAAGATCATCGTCACCGGTTGCGCCGCGCAGACCGAACCACAGACCTTTGCGGCCATGGCCGAGGTTGATTTGGTCATTGGCAATACTGAAAAGATGAATCCCGGCACATGGGCCGGTATGACCCCCGACCTGATCGGGCAGACTGAGCCTGTGCAGGTCAATGACATCATGTCAGTGACCGAAACCGCAGGGCATTTGATCGACGGTTTTGGGACCCGCGCCCGCGCCTATGTGCAGGTCCAAAATGGCTGCGACCACCGTTGCACCTTTTGCATCATCCCCTTCGGCCGGGGCAATTCCCGGTCGGTGCCTGCAGGCGTTGTTGTCGATCAAATCAAGCGGCTGCGCGACAAAGGCTATAACGAAGTGGTGTTGACCGGCGTTGATCTCACCTCTTGGGGGGCCGATCTGCCCGCCATGCCGCGCCTTGGCGATCTCGTGCTGCGCATCCTGAAACTGGTCCCCGATCTGCCGCGCCTGCGTATCTCGTCCATCGATTCCATCGAGGCTGATGACGCTCTGATGCAAGCCATCGCCACAGAACCCCGCCTGATGCCACACTTACATCTGTCGCTGCAGGCGGGCGACGACATGATCCTGAAGCGGATGAAGCGGCGGCACCTGCGCGACGATGCGATCCGGTTCTGCCAAGACGCCCGCAAACTGCGCCCCGACATGACCTACGGTGCCGATATCATCGCTGGTTTCCCGACCGAAACCGAAGGCATGTTCGACAATTCGCTGAAACTGATCGCTGACTGCGACCTGACATGGCTGCATGTTTTCCCTTATTCCCCCCGGCCCGGCACGCCAGCAGCAAAAATGCCGCCGGTCAATGGCCGCGCTATCAAGGATCGGGCGACCCGGCTGCGGGCTGCAGGGGATGCACAGGTTACTAGACACCTCGCAGCCCAGATCGGTAAAATCCATCGTGTTCTGATGGAGAATCCTCACATGGGGCGGACCGAACAATTCACCGAAGTGATATTCGCACATGACCAACCCACCGGCCAGATTGTCCAAGGCCGGATCCGCGGCCAGACCAGCCAAAGTCTGATTGCATTTTCAGAGTTGTAAAAATACCTCCGCCGGAGGCTGCGACCTTTCGGCAAAACTGGAAGTCCTAGAATGTACCCAAACCCGATTTTCCGTCAGGCCGACGTGCTACAAAACCTTGGCTTTGCCCGCGACCGTGCCTTTGGCATCTTGTCGATCAACGGTGACCAAGGCCCGCAAATGGCGCATATTCCGTTCCTTTTGAATGCCGCGGGCGATCAGGCCGACCTGCATCTCGTCCGCTCGAACCCCATCGCCCGCGCACTGGCCGCCCCGCAACAGGCCGTTATCGCGATTAGCGGGCCTGACGGCTATATCTCGCCCGATTGGTACGGGGTGCCTGATCAGGTGCCGACATGGAATTACGTCGCCGTGCATTTGCGCGGCAGGCTGGAGTTGCTGCCGCAAGACGACATGCGCGATATGCTGGACCGACAGTCTGCGCATTTCGAAAACCAGCTTTTGCCCAAAAACCCGTGGAAAACAACTAAAATGACACCCGATGTGCGGGACCGGATGATGCGGCAGATTGTGCCCTGCCGTCTGACAATCACTTCGGTCAGTGGCACGTGGAAACTGGGCCAGAACAAGCCGGATGCGGTGCGGGAACGCGCTGCAGGTCAGGTCCGCTCGGCCCATATTGGCACCGAAACCGCCTTACTTGCGGCCTTGATGTTGGCCCCGCCAAAAGCCTAAGGTGTGCGACCCGAATTAAGGCCGCCTCACATGCAACTACTCATGGCTCCTGCCTCACCTTTTGTGCGCAAAGTGCGCGTCACCTTGCGCGAAACCAAGCTGTTGGATCAAGTTGACGAGGTCAACGTGAACACCACGCCCATTGCATCCGACCCGGTTGTCGTGGCCGCCAACCCCACCGGCAAAATCCCCGCCCTGATCCGCGATGACGGCCCCGCGATTTATGACAGCCGGGTCATCACCCGCTATCTGGATGCCCGCGCCAAAACCAACCTGTACCCCGCAAACAGCCTGTGGGAGGTTCTGACGCTTGAAGCAACTGCAGATGCGATCATGGATGCGGCTGTCCTGCTGATCTATGAGGTCAGGTTTCGATTGCCCGAAATGCAGTCACCCGACTGGATGGGTGGCCAATGGGCAAAGATCACGCGCGGATTGGATGCACTTGAGGACCGCTGGCTGTCGCATCTGGCCGGACCGCTGCATATCGGCCAAATTGGCACCGGCTGCGCCTTGGGATATCTGGATTTTCGGCACGACAGCTATGACTGGCGCGCCGACCGACCGGGATTGTCGATGTGGTATGTCAACTTTGCACAACGCCAAAGCATGCGGGACACTGCACCAGCTTGATTTTACACATTTGACCGTTGGCGTGATCCGACCGCGACGCCGTTGCGCCGGGTTGCGGTCGCGCCGGGCAAGCGGCGCAGTTGTTGCCGCTATGGCAGTTTTCTGTGCAGGGTAACGCATTTGGTTTTGGGCAGCCCGACCGGGGCGCGGGGGTTCTATTTTGCCGCACCCATTTCCGGGCCGGATGCCGCGGCGCGGATGAAGTGATCGCCGTATTTGACCCCGATGGGATGTTGTTTTTATCGACGACTTCCAGCTGATTGTTCCATAGTTTGCGCCGCTATCAGCCCAACGGCGGGCTGTGATTTTGACGCAGGGCTGGTATAGCGATGTGCCGATGGGCGATCTCGGCCCGACGCGGCAGAAGGTCGGCGGAATCGCTATTTGGCGGTTGGGCCAACAGGGGAATGGGCCGGTTGATTATGTCGGCGCCCGCACGTTTATGCCGCAGGCCGATCTGGTACAGGCCGGAAAGCTTGCCGCACTGGGCCAGATTTCAGCCGCCTTAAGCGACGCGATCAATCAGCCGGTGGCCGCCATGCGCAATCATGCTACCATGTCCCGCGCGTTGATCGACCGGGGCGCAGGTACGGGCATCTACCGAACGGGCCCTGGATTTAGCCAGGTTCAACGTGAGGGCGTTCGGGACCGCGTCCGAGGCGCTGACCCAGATCACAGGCCATGCCAAGGTGTATCTGGCCGTCAATGCCCAGCCATTTTCGATCACAGCCCTGACCGCCGTTTTTCGCCGCGCGATGGACAACCGCTATCGACGGCTATCAAATGGCCCGGCAAGGCTGGCACCGCCTTGGCCGTGGCGGCGCTGGGGTCATTCTTTGCCGGAACCGTCGCCACGATCCTTGTCGCCGTGCTGGCACCGCCGCTGACCGTGATCGCCTTGAAATTTGGCGCCGCTCAGTATTTTTCGCTTATGCTGCTGGGTCTGGTGTCAACCATTGCACTGGTGCACGGGTCGATTCCAAATGCATTGGCGATGATTCTGGCGCGCGGCAATCCAACGGTTTTCTTGGCCGTGCCAGTCAACTTGCTGCTGCTGTCACCACAATTACGGCGCAAGCGGGATGAGGTTTTTGTTGAAGGCGATTAGACCTGACTGGCGGGCTGCGCCCTTACCCAGAATCCTTAGAACTTGAACCCGACCCCAATGTTGATCGCATTCGTGATAATATTGGTTTCCAACGTCCCGCCCGAGTCAAGATCAGCACTATTGACTGAGTAGGTGCCTTTATACTCGCCGAACACCGACCATTGGTCATTGATCGGATAGCTGGCCCCGGCCATCCATGCCACAGCCGGGCCGGTCAACTGATAGCCAAAGGTCTGCGATCCGTTTTTGGTCACTTCGACATGCGGGACGGCCACACCGATACCGCCACCGACATATGGGGTAAACCCGGCAAAAGCATCTTCCCAACGACGAAAGCCATTCACGGTCAGGATGTTCAGCCCATCGGTGAATTCCAGCACGTCATAGCCATTGTCCAGCAATGTGGCTGCATCCGCATAGACTTTGGTATGGTTCAGTTCGACCCCAAAACCATAATTGCCGTTCTGCCACCATGTCGCCCGGATGCCGTAATGCGGTGGGGCCTCAAACGACAGACCGTCCCAGCCTGCAGTAAACTCCTCGTTGGGGATCAGAGGATCACCCGTCACCGAAACAACTGAATGCGGGGCCGTCTGGATGCCGCCGTAAAAGCTCAATTCGACCTCGGCCTGTGCCATGACTGGAACCAATAGAAAAACTGTGGCAAGGCGCAGGAACATCGGCAAAACTCCTTCTTCTGACGTTATGTAGCCAAAAAAGCGTGGCCCAGCAATGGCCGGGCCGGTCACAACCGCGCCAGTGACAAAGGTTTGCGGGTTTATGATGCGCCTAGTCCAGAAATTCCCAAGTGTCGGCCCCATCAAAGCGCCGCACCCTGATACCTGCATAATCAGTTGGTTCCGCCATGCGCATATTTACGGCGATGCGTCCAAGGTTCGGATCATCCGGTGCAGTGGCCAGCGACAGCCAATGCGTCGTGCTGCCGCAGATGTTGCAACTATGCGTGGCCAACGTTTGGTCGCCCTGTACATAGGCAAGGGTCGCACCGGCTGCGGCAATGACCGTCACATTTGCCAGCGTTCCATAGGCCCAAAGGCCGGAAATCCTCCGGCAGAGTGTACAGTTACAGGATGTCAACTTGTCCGGCACGCCGTTAAAATCCCACTGAACCGCCCCGCAATGGCAACTTCCGTGTATCATCCGCCACCCCTTCGTTGTTTGTTAGGACTAGTCTGACATGCCTGCGCCTTAATGTCCGCTGGACTGACAGGAAATTGCTGGTTAAACACCGGCAAAACGGAAGACGGCAACCGTGTTCCGGCGATTATTTTTTAAAGGGTTCCAAAACCTGTGGCTTTTGGTCCCAGACGGCCCGGAAATGTCCAAAGGAGCACCCACCCGTGTCTGATGAAGATCCAAAAGGCACCCGCCGCGACTTTCTTTACTATGCCACCGCAGGGTCGGGCGCAGTGGTTGCCGGGGCAGCGGTTTGGCCATTGGTAAACCAAATGAACCCTTCGGCCGACGTCAAAGCGCTGGCGTCAATTCGCGTGGATATCTCGGCCATCGAACCGGGCACTCAACTGACAGTTTTGTGGCAGGGCAAACCCGTGTTCATCCGGTCCCGCACAGCCGAGGAAATCGCCGCGGCACGCGAAACCCCGGTGGAAGATTTGGTCGACCAATTGGCCGAAAACGATAATCTGGCTGATGTCGAAAGCCTTGCGACCGATGAAAACCGCGCGCTGTCCGCGGACGGCACCTGGCTGGTCACAATGGGCGTCTGTACCCATCTGGGCTGTGTGCCTTTGGGCAACGACGGCGATTTTGGTGGCTGGTATTGCCCGTGTCACGGGTCGCACTACGATACATCGGGTCGGATCCGCAAAGGGCCCGCGCCGCGAAATCTGCTTGTCCCCGTCGCGTCCTTTGTGGACGAACTCACCATTCAGCTCGGGTAAGGAGCCATCTTATGGGCGGTATTCCCCACGACCATTACGAACCCAAATCCGGCGGCGAAAAGTGGCTTTACAGCCGCTTACCGATTGTGGGGCTGTTGTACGACACAGTCATGGCGCCGACCCCCAAGAACCTGAACTGGATGTGGATCTGGGGGATTGTGTTGACCTTTACGCTGGTCCTGCAAATCGTCACCGGGATCGTGTTGGTGATGCATTACACACCGCATGTGGACATGGCCTTTGCATCGGTCGAACATATCATGCGCGATGTAAACGGCGGGGCCATGATCCGCTATTTCCACATGAACGGGGCGTCGCTGTTCTTTTTCGCCGTCTATGCCCATATTTTCCGCGGACTTTATTACGGGTCGTACAAAGCCCCGCGTGAAGTTACCTGGATCATTGGCATGCTGATTTACCTGTTGATGATGGCAACGGCATTCATGGGCTATGTGTTGCCCTGGGGCCAGATGTCTTTCCACGGAACGGCAGTGATTACCGGTCTGTTCGGCGCTATCCCGTTTGTAGGCGAGGCGCTGCAAACGTGGCTGCTGGGCGCAGGCGCTGTGGGTCAACCGGCGTTGAACCGGTTCTTTTCACTCCATTACCTGATGCCTTTCGTCATTCTCGGGCTGGTCATCCTCCACATCTGGGCCTTTCACACCACTGGCAACAACAACCCCACCGGGGTTGAGGTGCGGCGCACGTCCAAGGCCGATGCCGAAAAAGACACCCTGCCGTTCTGGCCTTATTTCGTGATCAAAGACCTGTTTGCGCTGGCGATTATTCTGGCGGTTTTCATGGCAATTGTCGGGTTCATGCCGAACTATCTGGGTCACCCTGATAACTACATCATGGCCAATCCGCTGGCCACGCCCACCCATATCGTGCCGGAATGGTATTTCCTGCCATTCTACGCAATCCTGCGTGCCTTCACCGGCGACGTCTGGGTGGTAATGTTTGTCGAATGGATCAGCTTTGGGATCGTCGATGCCAAGTTCTTTGGTGTGCTGGCGATGTTCGGATCAATTGCCGTTTTGGCGCTGGCACCGTGGCTGGATACGTCGTCGGTCCGGTCCGGGCGCTACCGGCCCATGTTCAAGATGTGGTTCGCAGTGCTGGTCGTCGACTTTGTGGTACTGATGTGGGTGGGGGCGATGCCTGCCGAAGGGATTTATCCGTACATCTCGCTAATCGGCGCGGCTTACTGGTTTGGTTACTTTCTGGTAATCCTGCCGCTGCTAGGGGTCATCGAAAAACCACTGACCCCGCCCGCAACCATCGAAGACGACTTCAATGCGCACTACGGCACCTCAATGGCGGGCGGTACATCCGCTGCGACCCCGGCCGAGTGAAAAAGGATCACAAACTCATGTTCCTCAGAACACTCACACTGACGACCGCCTTGGCGCTGTCATCCGGCGCGGCGATGGCCGAGGCGGAAACCCATATCACCGACTTTGCCTTTCCGTTCGAAGGGCCGTTTGGCAGCTTTGACACCAATCAGTTGCAACGCGGCCTGCAGATTTTCACCGAAATCTGTTCGAACTGCCACGGGATCAACCGCGTGGCATTGCGCACGCTGGCCGAAGAAGGCGGGCCTTCCCTGCCCGAAGACCAGATGCGCGCCTATGCCGAAGGGATCAAGGTGTTCGATCAGGCCCTGTTTGAAGGCGAGGGTGACTACCGGCCCGCCACGCCAGCGGATTACTTTCCCGCCGGGGCAATGGCCGCAGCGCCCGATTTGTCGCTGATGGCCAAGGCCCGCGCCGGATTTCACGGCCCCTACGGCACCGGCCTGTCCCAGTTGGTCAACGGCATGGGCGGACCGGAGTACATCGCCTCGTTGCTGTCCGGATACGAGGATCCGCCTGCCTGCGCACCAGAGGATATGGAAGGTTATTACAATACGGCCTTTGCCAATGGCGGGTTTCCGGACAGCTGCAAAGATGAGGAAGGCGAACATACCGTTCCGGGCAGCTGGATCGCGATGGCGCAGCCGTTGTATGGCGAAGATATCGACTTTGCCGATGAACATTCCAACGAACTGGAATCCGAGGCGCAGGACGTGGCCGCATTCCTGATGTGGACGGCCGAGCCGCATCTTGTCGCGCGCAAACAGGCCGGGCTGACCGGGGTTATCTTTCTGGCGGCATTGTCAGTGTTGCTTTACCTGACCAACAAACGGCTCTGGGCCCCACACAAACGCGCGCATGACGCTTAAAGGGTGACGTAAGGTGGGTTTTAACCCACCCTGCTTCCCAATCTGGTAATCCTGCGGCCATGTGTGGCCCGTAAGGTGGGTTTTAACCCACTTTCCCCCGATCCATGCCCAGATAGGACCGCATCCCCGTGGGCGGATCGGCCAAAAATTCTGCAATCGGGACAGGCGCACAGGCGATACCCGCCTCGACCGCGATGACCTCCGCCGCGATCCGCCGTGCGTCCGCCGGGTCATGCGTAACCATCAGCAGGGTCCGGCCAGCGGCCGCCAACGTGCCAGCGGCCAAATCCAGCATCTCGTCTTTCAGGCCCGGCCCAAGTGCTGCAAAAGGCTCGTCCAGCAAAACCAACGGCCTGCCGCCTAGCAACACCCGCGCCAGTGCCGCCCGGCTTTGCTGCCCGCCGGACAAAGCGGCGGGCCTGCGCGGTCCTATCCCGGTCAGTCCGACCCGGTCCAGAACCGCGACTATTTGCGCCGCCTCAGGCGGTGATACCCTTCCCGAAGGCCGTATACCCAGCGCCAGATTTTGCTGAACTGTCAGATGGGGGAACAGATTATTATCCTGAAACAACACGCTTATCGGCCTTTGGCCCGGGGGCAGGCCCGTCAGATCGACGCCGTCCCAGATGATCCGCCCGGCCAAGGGCCGCAAAAACCCGGAAATTGCACTAATCAAAGTCGATTTGCCACCGCCGGACGGGCCCATAACCGCCACCACCGCACCTGACCTGACTGTCAGTTCCGCCGTCAGCTCAAATTCTCCCTGCCGCAGGCGTAGCCCTTCAAGTCGCAGCATGCATCCGCCCCCCGCGATCAAACAGCCAGAACAGGCCAAGCGACAGGATCAGCAACAGCAACCCCGCGCCCGCCGCTGCCTCCATCCGGTATGCGCCCATGAGCCGGGACATCGCCAACGGCAAGGTTTCGGACCGGTCAGAGGCAAACAGCGCGATCACCCCCAAATCGCCCATGCTGAGTGCGGCGGTCAGCCCTGCCGAAAACCCGATCGGGCGGCGCAGACGCGGCAGAATCAACCAGCGCAGCCGCGCCCAGCCGGTCAGCCCCAGTTGAGTGGCCAACCGACCATAGCCCGCCTCGGCCTGTGTCACTGCCGGGCCAAGGGTTTGCTGCGTAAAAGGCAGGCTCATCACCGCATTGACTAGCAGGGTTACCGGCAGAGCCGCCAGTGCCGGGGCGGTAAATGGTTGCAATAGCAGGAATAACCCCGTGCCCATGACCAGTGACGATGTCGCCAGCGGCAGCATCCCGATGCCCCCCATCCATCGACCAGGCCGCAACGCCAACCCTAGCCCAAGCACCAGCATCAGCGCCACTGACCCCAGTGCCACCACCAAGGACCGCAGCGCCGCAGCCCAGACCGAAGCAGGCATTTCCGTCAGCCCGGGCACGCCGCGCCAGATAACCATCGTCAGCGGCAACAGCAGAAATAGTGCTGCCAGCGTGATCACGACTGCATCAATGCCCCGCCCGCCTGCATCCCAACGATCAACAACGCGGTCCAGCCCGGCACCCAGCCCATCCGGGGCGCTGATGCCCCACGCCACACCAGCGACGACCGCACAAATTGCAAATTGCACGCAGGCGAGGGCTGCGGCATGTCCCGGATCAAAGTCAAACCGCAGCGCCTGATAGATTGCCAGTTCGATGGTGGTGGCCCGTGGTCCGCCACCAAGGATCAACGCCGTGGCAAAACTGGTCAGACACAGCAGGAAAACAATGGCCAATGCGCCCGGCACGACGACGCGCAGCATGGGCCATTCCAGCAGTCGAAACACCGGTGCATCCAGCGTGGCGGCCAGTCGGAACCGTTCTGCCGGGATTGCGAGCCAACCTTGCAGGATCAGGCGGGTTGCCAACGGCAGGTTGAAAAACACATGCGCCAGCACAACACCGTGCAACCCATAGATCGAGACGGGGGGCCATCCGGCCCAGCCCAGAAGGGTTGATAAGACACTATTACCGCCAAATACGGCCAAAAGCCCAAATATCGCCACCGTCACTGGCAGGATGAACGGTGCCCCCAGCAGCGTGATCAACAGTCCACGCCCCCTGAACCGCCGCCGCGCCAAGGCCCGCGCCACCGGAATGGCCAGCCCGACTGAAATCACTGCGGACAGCCCGGCCTGCAGTAGCGTAAACCGTATGGCTGCCCAATCGGCGGCGGTCACAACTGCGCCCTGCCCCCGAATAGCGACTGCCGCCAGCGTGCCAAATGTCAGCAACAGCACCAGCACCGCCGCAGCGATGCCGGGCCAGCGGGGCAAGCCCCCGCCTATTGTGACAGCGCGGCGCGCCATTCCTCAACCGCTGCGTCACGCAGTTTTGCAGCGTCAACCGAGGACAATAACAGGCTCTGTTCAGGCTTGATCAGCGTCTCGAACCCGGCAGGCAGACCACCCGCTGGCTCGACAACGGGATACATCCAGTTGGTCGTCGGAATGGCTGACTGAAAGCTGTCCGAAACGATGAACGCCATGAACTGATCTGCCAGCGCAGGCACATCAGTCGCCGCCAGTTTGGCCGCAACTTCAACCTGCAGATAATGACCCTCGTCAAACGGCAGGGCGACCTTGGTGGCGTCACTTTCCGCGATCAGATGATAGGCGGGCGATGTCGTATAAGACAGAACCAGATCAGCCTCGCCCTCCAAGAAAAGCCCGTATGCCTCGGACCAACCGGGGGTGACGGTGACAATGTTATCGGCCAATTGTGCCCATATATCAGACGCTTGGTCGCCGTATGCCTGTTTGACCCACAGCAGCAGACCCAGACCGGGAGTTGACGACCGGGGGTCCTGAATGACGATTTTCAGGTCACTAGCCGCCAGTTCTGTAAAATTCGCGGGCATTTGCCCGCCCGCGTTGCCGACGAATGCAAACCAGCCCCAGTCATAGGGCAGAAAGGTGGTGTCGGTCCAATCCACCGGCAGGGTCAGATCGGCGGTCACGCCATGCGGGGCGAACAGGCCGGATTCCAGTGCTTTTGCGGTCAGGTTGGTATCAAGGCCGAGTACAATATCAGCCTCGGTCCTTGCCCCTTCGAGCAAGATGCGCGCCAGTAACGCTGCCCCGTCCCCACTACTGACAAATTGCAGGTCGCAGGCGCAGGCCGCCTCAAAAGCAGTCTCTATTATGGGGCCCGGGCCCCATTCTGCGGTGAAACTATCGTAGGTATAGACTGTCAGAACGGGGGTTTCAGCCTGTGCCAATGTGGCTGTCAGGCAGTATCCCGTGATGGTCAGAAGTTGGTTTCGCATGGGTTATCCTTTCTTGCGCCCAATCTTTCAAATCACGGATGGGGGCATTGCGGACGACCGCGCTACCTTCCCTCCGCCGGTATTAACCGGTTCAGGTTCAACGGGTCCGCTTGCGCATCTCAGCCCTGTTGCCAGAGCTCCCCGAGGTATCCACAAACATACATAGGCTGCGGCCGGGCACAAGTGCCCCTTTCAGCGCGGGCCGCATCGCGGTAAACAAAGCCTGAAGGAGCCCGCCATGAGCCTGAATACATTCGGACATTTGTTCCGCTTTACCACCTGGGGCGAAAGCCATGGCCCGGCATTGGGGGCGACGGTGGATGGCTGCCCGCCGGGGGTGCCGCTGGATGAGGGCATGATCCAGCATTGGCTGGACAAGCGCCGCCCGGGCCAGAACAAGAATATGACCCAGCGGCAAGAGCCTGATACTGTTGAGATTTTGTCGGGTGTGTATGAGGGGCAAACTACCGGCACGCCGATCCAGCTGATGATCCGCAATCTGGACCAAAGGTCCAAGGATTATGGCGATATTGCCGACACTTTCCGCCCCGGTCATGCCGACATAACCTATTGGCAGAAATACGGAATTCGTGATCCGCGCGGCGGTGGGCGGTCATCGGCGCGCGAAACCGCGAGCCGTGTGGCGGCGGGGGGGGTGGCGCGGGCGGCGATTGGGCTGGTGGCACCGGGGGTGTTGATCAAGGGGTATATGGTGCAGATGGGGGCCAAGGTGATTGACCGGGCCCGGTTTGACTGGGATGCCATTGATCGCAACGACTTTTGGTGCCCCGATCCTGCCGTTGCGGCGGAATGGGAGGATTATCTGGATTACCTGCGCCGCAAGGACCATAATTCGGTTGGTGCGATCATCGAGATTGTGGCGCGCGGCGTGCCTGCTGGGATTGGTGCCCCACTTTATGCCAAGTTAGACTCTGATCTGGCGGCTGCGATGATGTCGATCAATGCGGTCAAGGGGGTTGAGATTGGCGATGGCATGGCCGTGGCCAGCCTGACCGGGCGTGACAATGCTGACGAGATCAGTATGGGGCCGGATGGGCCGGTCTATAGCTCGAACCATGCGGGCGGGATTCTGGGGGGCATTTCGACCGGGCAGGATATCGTCGTGCGTTTTGCGGTCAAACCTACATCCTCGATCCTGTCGCCGCGCCAGTCGATCCGCAAGGATGGCACGCCCTATGAGGTGATCACCAAAGGTCGCCACGACCCCTGCGTCGGCATTCGGGCTGTGCCGGTGGGCGAGGCGATGATGGCATGCGTCATCCTCGACCATCTGCTGCTGGACCGGGGGCAAACCGGCGGCGTGCGGGGTGCGATAGGTGTCTGAACAACTGATCATTCTGGTCCCGACCGATCCGTATTACCAGCCAGACTCTGGCGCGATCAAGCGGGCCACCAGGCGTTTGAAACCGATGCTCGGCGAACATGACCGCATCGACGTGCAGTCTTTTGACAAACCCCAGTTTTTTCACGCCATGGAGAATTTTGAATCGGTCCATTGCCCCGGCATGTCAGACCCCCTCGATATGGAATGGTGGTCTGACATGATGGACAAGGATTTCGATGGCGAAGGATATCTGCTGCGTGTGATTGACACCCCTTGCGGGATTGAGGCGCTGACCCTGAATGATCTGGAATACCGGTCGCCTGCTGCCTTTGGCGTTTTTGCGATTGAAATCGTCAACCCGAGCATTTCGTTCCTGACCGACGCAAACCAGGCGAATATCGAAAAGGTATTGGGCTGCGCCCTTCGGCAAGTCTTTGCGCACATCTGACCTTGATCCGTGGTGTAATGGCGAGGCTGGATGGCGCGTCTGCCTCGGCCCGTTGCCAATCGTTACTTTGACACCGGACCTATCCGCCCCGTAGCCGTTTGCTGAACTCACGCAGCATCGGCACACGGCGGGGCCGGAAGCTTTCGGTGGTTGTCGTCAAAGTGACCATGCGGCCTACGGTGAAGCGGCGATAGTCAGTCCGCAGGCAGCACCAGGCCAGCACCATCAGGGATCGGTCCAGATAGACGACCGACAGCGGATAGATGCGCCGCTGCGTCACCATGCCGCTCAGGTCGCGGTAGCCAATATCGACGGCGCGCTCGTCCCATGCCGCCTCTCGCAACACCGACAAGTCCACTGGTGGCGGTTCGCGCTGGTCGAACCGGTAGACTTGCCCCACGGCATGTATCGCCTGCCGCTGGACCCGTTCCGGCAAGGTCGCGGTGATCTTGGCCATCGCCATTTCAGCGGCACGTGACAGCGCGGGGTCGGCCATAACGCGCACTTCGGCGAGTCCCAGCACCAGTGCCTCGACCTCTAGCCGTGTGAACATCTGCGGCGGCAGGGCGGGGTCCTCGGTCAGGGTATAACCCAGCCCGGCAGCCCCATCTATCAGGGCCCCACCAGCGCGTAGTGAATCGATGTCGCGGTACAGCGTGCGTTCGGACACACCCGTTTCCCGCGCCAGCCGCGCTGCCGTGACCGGGGCGGGCAGGCGGCGCAGGGTGTCGAGCAGGCGGAACAGGCGGTCGGAACGGGACATGATGCTACTGACGGAAACTGACAGGATGGGGTGGGTATAAGGGAGGCAGACAAAAATACCAGCAAAAGGAAATCGCCATGCTGACCTTATACCACGCGCCCATGTCCCGGTCGTCCCGGATTGTCACTTTGATTGACGAGATGGGGATTGGTGACAAGATTGAGATCAGGACGACCAACATTTTGCGACAGGACGGCAGCGGTGCCATTGATCCGGCCAATCCGCATCCAGAGGGCAAAGTCCCTGCCCTGATGCATGATGGTTCGCTGATTACCGAGTCGGGTGCGGTCATCCAGTATCTGACCGACCTTTTCCCACAGGGCGGGATGGGTCCGCTGCCGGGTTCGCCAAAACGGGGTGAATACCTGACATGGTTGCATTGGTATGGCGCGGTGATGGAGCCTGTGATGGTTCTGGATGTGGCGGGGCTGACGCATCCGATCCTGAATGTCACCTTTCGGGGCATGACAGAGCTGACGGCCCGCCTGACCAAGGCGCTGGCACATCAGCCTTATCTTTTGGGCGATACTTACAGTGCGGCGGATTTGTTGGTCCATTCGCCCTATGCATGGTTCAAGGACGCCACGCCGGATGTGCCGCAAATCCGCGATTGGGTGGTACGCTGTCAGGCCCGCCCATCAGTGGGGCGGACCAATGCGTTTGATGCGGCACAGATGGCCGCTGCTTAAAGCAATTTGACTTTTATCCGACCCATTCCTCTGGTTCTCGCCCCGACGGAGGTCGGGGGCCCGATGTCAGGATGTGCGACATCGGGGCCCCGGCCTTTACCGGGGCGAGACACCAAGAGGCGGTGAGCTGTTCAGGTCAGTCGCAAACCGCCTTAGGACGAAGTGGCCGCCCCCAGGGCAACATCCATCAGCGCCTGAATCTCTTCCGTCGCCGTGCCCGCGACGATCCGGCCCAATTCGTCCTCGCCTTTCAAGACGACGAGGGTGGACCGACGGGGGATGTTCAGGCGGATGGTCAGCGCATCTTCGCCATACTGGTCCCAATCGACATTGATGAAGGTGATCGCTGCTTCGTAGGCGGGGTTTTCACCCTTGATCGCGCCGATCACCCGCTCTTGTGCGGCACAGGTTGAACACCAGCTGGCTTTGAAATCCAGAAACACGGTGTCGCCAGCGGTAAGCCGTTCCTCGACCAGACCGGGCGTATAGTCGAGCGTGATGGCATGGGCTGCCAAAGGCGTCAGTGCTGGTAGCAGGCTGACAGAGGCGGTGAGTAGCATAAAGTCGCGACGGTTCATCATAGTCTCCAGTTGTTAATAGCGGACCGACAGGTCCTGCAGCCAGTAGGGAAGATTTTCGACCAGCCAAAACTCGGGGATGCGCTGCAAGTCGAAGAACAGCACGACGCCGGTCAGGATGAAGATGATCGCCATGGCGGGCCGCGCCCGGGCGGCAAAGCCGCGCAACCAGTCGCGCCGCGCCCGGATCGCCGATTGCGCGCCATAGCCCAGCGCCAGAATGATGGTGGAAATGCCCAAGGCAAAGCTGGCCATGATGGCAGCGGCCCAGAGCAGGCTTTCGCCCCCCGAGGCCAGTGATATCGCCCCACCAAGCGTTGGCCCGATACAGGGCACCCAGACCGCCCCCAGCAATATGCCCCCCAGAACCTGCCCGCGCAGGCCGCTGCGGTCGATCTGATCGATGCCCGCATCGGCCCGCGTGGCGACCCCGGCGGTGGCTGTGGCAAAGCCTGCGGCGAAACGCGGCACCAGCAGGACCAGACCGAAGGCCACCATCAGGACGGCGCCGCCTTTGGCGACTTCTTCTGGTTGCAGCCCAATGGCCCGGCCAAAGACTGCGATGGTCATGCCAACAACGATGAAAGACAGGCTCATGCCTGCGGCCAGTGCTACCGGCCCCCAGCGGCTGGCCTGCAGGGCGGTGCCCAAGACGATGGGCAGCACCGGCAGCACGCAGGGGTTAATCAGGGTCAGCAGCCCCGCGAGATATCCAAACAGCAATTCCATGGCGCGGACATTGCACGGAAAACCGCGTTACAGTCAGCCCACGTGTCCGTGAGGCCGGTCACATGCCCGTGGGCAATTGTTTCGACCGTTGCACGGCCAGAATGCCCAAAGCGATGATAATGACCCCGGCGATATCCAGCAACCCGAGCCGTTCGCCCAGCAGGGCCGCCGCGACGGCAACCCCGAAGAACGGGTTGAGAAAGTGGTAGGTCGCGGCCTTGACCGCCCCGATCCGCCGGACCAGCAGGAACCAGATATAGGTGGCCACCAGCCCGGAGATCAACGTGGTATAGGCAAAGGCTGCCCCCAGTTGCCATGTCCAGTTTATGGTGAATGGTTCAAGCACCAGTGCTGGCCCCACCAGAACCGCCGCCCCGACCAGCATCTGCAAACCCACGATCATCATCAGATTATCGCCGGAGGATACCCCGCGCATCGCCAGTGTCGCCACAGTCAACGACATGACCCCCACCCCGCACAGGGCCACCCCGGTCAGGTCGACCCCGCCGCTGATCCGCATCCCCATGATCAGGGCCACCCCCGCAACCCCGGCCAATAATCCGGCAATCGCCAGCGGGCGCAGTTTTTCCCGAAAGATCAGCCAACCGGCCAAGGCCACCAGCAGCGGCATGGTTGAGGCGATAATCGCGGCCAATGACGCCTCGATCTGTTGCAGGGCGATAAAGTTCAGGCCCAGATACAGCGCATTCTGGCAGATGCCGAACAGAACCGTTGCCGCCCACTGCGCCCGGGTCAGCCGTAAGGACTGGCCCATGGCAAGGGCGATGCCGACCCCGATAATTCCGGAACACAGGAACCGGGCGGCGAGGGCGGTCAGCGGTGGCGCATAGCTGACGATGATATGTGCCGAAGTAAAGGCCGAGGACCAGATGAACGCAAAGGCGAGGCCCATCAGAAGGGCGCGGATGTCCATGGTGAACCTTTTTCTGCGGCGCTGGACGGGTTGGGTAAGCAGGAGCCTCCGGCGGGGATATTTAAGAACAAAAGAAATTGGACGTGGCGCAAAGCAAAAGGGCCGCCGGTTGGGGCGACCCTTTGTGGTAATCGACGTAGTCGTTCAGCCGTTCACGCTGTCTTTCAGCGCTTTGGCGATTGTCACTTTGACCACTTTGTCGGATTCTTTCTTGATCTGCTCGCCCGTGGCGGGATTGCGCACCATCCGTTCGGGGCGGGCGCGGCAGTAGATTTTGCTGACGCCGGGCAAGGTTACGGCACCGCCGCCTGCGACCTCTTTGGTGATGATCGCGGTCAGCGCGTCAAGAGCGGCCCCGGCAGATTTCTTGTCGCTGCCCGCAGCTTCGGCGATTGCAGCCACAAGCTGCGCTTTGGTCATTTGATTGGCCATCTCGATGGTCTCCCTGTCTTTGCCCGCTATTTGGGGCAGCCTGTCCCGCTAATCCACGGTATGTGGTATAGAACCACTATGAATTGTAGGACATTGCAAGCAGAAATCAGCAGGATGGCGGGTTTTGCGGCACTTTCAAAGGAAAGCCGTCTCTTCAAAGCTACGCAATTTGCGGCTGTGGATACGTTCCAGCGGCATCTCGCGCAGCCGTTCCATCGCGCGGATGCCGATCTGCAGGTGGCGGGCGACCTGGGTTTTGTAGAAATCCGACGCCATGCCGGGCAATTTCAACTCTCCATGCAGGGGTTTGTCGCTGACGCAAAGGAGCGTGCCATAGGGCACCCGGAACCGGAACCCATTGGCGGCGATGGTGGCGCTTTCCATGTCCAGCGCGATGGCCCGCGACTGTGACAGCCGTTTCACCGGGCCGGACTGGTCACGCAATTCCCAGTTGCGGTTGTCGATTGTAGCGACCGTGCCGGTGCGCATGATCCGCTTGAGGTCATAGCCTTGCAGTTCGGTCACATCGGCCACGGCCTGTTCAAGTGCGATCTGAATCTCGGCCAGCGCCGGGATCGGCACCCAGACCGGCAGGTCGGCATCCAGCACGTGATCTTCGCGCAGATACGCATGCGCCAGCACGAAATCGCCCATCCGCTGCGAATTGCGCAGCCCCGCGCAATGCCCGACCATCAGCCACGCATGCGGGCGCAACACGGCGATATGGTCGGTGGCGGTTTTGGCATTTGACGGCCCCACCCCGATATTGACCAGGGTAATCCCGGCACCATTTTTCCGCTTCATATGATAGGTCGGCATTTGCGGCAGTTTTGCAGGCACTGGCAAGGGCGCGTCGGCCTTGAATATCTCGACATTGCCGGGGCCGACAAAGCTGACATAGCCAGATTTCGGATCGGCCAGCATGTGCCGGGCATAGCTTTCAAATTCATCGACATAAAACTGGTAATTGGTGAACAAGACGTGGTTCTGGAAATGCTCGGGCAGGGTCGCGGTGTAATGCGACAGGCGGGCCAGCGAATAGTCGATGCGCTGCGCGGTGAACGGGGCCAAGGGCGAGGATCCGTCGGGGTAAGTGAACCCATTGCCGTTGACGATATTGTCATGCGTGGTGGACAGATCGGGCACGTCAAACACATCGCGCAGGGTGAATTCCATTGCGCCGTCCTGCGGGACGGAAACGGAATCGTCGTTGGCCACGGCGAAATGCACCGGCATAGGTGTTTCGGACGCGCCAATGATGACCGGCATCCCATGGTTCTGGATCAACAGGCCAATCTGTTGTTCGAGGTAATTTCCGAACAATTCGGGCCGGGTGATCGTGGTGGAATAGCGTCCGGGTTCGGCCACATGCCCATAGGACAACCGGCTGTCGGTGAGTTTAAAGCTGGTGATATCCAGCCGGATTTCAGGATAAAACGCCCGGTAGCGCGCCTTTGGGCGGCCATGACGGATTGCGTCACTGAATTTTCCGACAAGGAAATCGCTGGCGATATCATAAAGTTGCTTGAGCCGTTCGACGGCAAGTGCGGGGTCGGTAAAGGCTTGGGGCCCCGGCACAACCGGGCTTTGGGTCAACAGGCTGGGGTCGGCGTTCATGCGTTATCCTCAAACAGGTTGGTCACTTTGAAAGCGACCACATCAATAATGCCCATGTCTGAAATCCGCAGTTCCGGGATCACGACAAGGGCGAGCAGCGAATGCTGCATATAGGCATTGTTCAGTGTGCAGCCACAGGCAGCCATGGCGGCGATCATCCGGTTCGCTTTGGCGGCGACTTCCGCAGCGGGCCGGTCAGACATCAGCCCGGCGATGGGCAGTTCGACCAACGCGATTTCAGCGCCGTCGTTCCAGACGGTAATCCCGCCGCCGACCTGACCCAGCCGATTGGCGGCCTTCGCCATCATGTCGCGGTCGGTGCCGACGACGATCATGTGGTGGCTGTCATGCGCGACAGTGGAGGCAATCGCCATGTCGCCGGTGTAGCCAAAGCCGCTGACGAAACCGTTAATCACAGCCCCTGTGGCGCGGTGCCGTTCCACCAGCGCAATCTGGCACACCTCACCCGTGGCCTGAACCCGGCCTTCGGTAACGGGGAGTTCAAAGGTAAGTGCCTTGGTTGGAGCCTGATTTTCGACCACCCCAATCACCTTGGCGCGGACCGCATTGGCACCTTTGGGCGCGGCAATCTCGAAATCGGCTGCGGTAAGGGTCTTGCCCAACTTCACCGTTTGGCGCGAGTCCTGCGGCCAGTCATAATGCGGGCAATCGACAGTGATCTTGCCATGCAGTGCAACGGTGACGCCCCGCGCGATGACATGTTCAATCGGAAGTGTCCGCAGGTCGGAGGTCAGGATCAGATCTGCCCGCCGCCCGGGCGCAATAGAGCCTAACTCTCGTTCCAGTCCGAAATGCGTGGCGGTGTTGATCGTGGCCATTTGCAGCGCCACCAGCGGATCACAGCCACAGGCAATAGCGTGGCGCAACACTCGGTTCATATGCCCCTCGTCCACCAAAGTGCCGGAATGGCAATCATCGGTACACAGGATGAAATTGCGTGGGTCGAGGCCCTTTTCGGTGATCGCGGTGATCTGGCTCTCCACATCATACCACGCGGACCCAAGGCGCAGCATCGACCGCATGCCCTGGCGGGCGCGGGCAATGGCATCGGCCTCGGCGGTGCCTTCATGGTCATCCGCCGGGCCGCCCGCGACATAGGCATGGAATGGGATGCCCCGGTCAGGGCTGGCATAATGACCGCCGACTGTTTTGCCGGCGCGCATCGTGGCGGCCATTTCGGCCATCATCTGCGGGTCGCCATTGACCACACCGGGATAGTTCATCATCTCGCCCAGACCGATGATGCCAGGCCATGTCATCGCTTCGGCCACATCTTCGGGGCTGATTTCAAAGCCTGTGGTTTCAAGGCCGGGGGCGGAGGGGGCGCAACTGGGCATCTGCGTGTAGATGTTGACGGGCTGCAGCATCGCCTCGTCATGCATCATCCGGACACCGCGCAGGCCCAGGACATTGGCGATTTCATGCGGGTCGGTGAACATGGTGGTGGTGCCGTGGGGGATGACGGCGGCAGCGAATTCGGCGGGGGTCAGCATGCCGCTTTCGATATGCATATGGCCGTCGCATAGGCCGGGGATCAAGTAGCGGCCGTCGGCCTCGATGATGTCAGTATCCGGCCCGATACAATGGCTGGCATCCGGCCCGACATAGGCGAAACGGCCTGCCGCAATCGCCACCTGCCAGCCGTCAAGCACCTCGCGCGATTGGACATTGACCAGTTTGCCGCCACGAATAACGGTATCCGCCGCAGTACGGCCCGCAGCCACAGCGACAAGGTGGGGGGCGCATTCGGCCCATGATTTAAGAGTATGTTGTTCCATGTCCCATTTGCTACCAAGAGGCTAGGCAGCGCAAGCCCCCCTTATCTGGTCGTATTCAGACTAGGCAGCGCTGACCGGACATGCCCTAGTATCGGTGACGAGGGCATGACATGAATGCAGTTGGGCGGCATAATCTGACGCATTGGCAGGACCGGGTCGATTTGGCCTGTGCATTCCGCTGGACAGCACGGCTGGGGATGCATGAATCCGTGGCGAACCATTTTTCATTGGCAGTAAATGACAGTGGGGCGCAGTTCCTGATGAACCCGAGCCAGAAGCATTTTTCGCGGATCAAAGCGTCAGATATGCTGTTGATCGATGCGGATGATCCCGGCACATATCAGGGACCAAACGCACCCGATCCGACGGCCTGGGGGCTGCATGGGTCATTGCACCGGCTGGTGCCCCACGCCCGCTGCGCGATGCATGTGCATTCGATTTTCGCCACCGTGTTGGCGTCGCTGGCCGACAGCCGCCTGCCTGCGATTGACCAGAATACGGCGATTTTCCATGACCGGTTGGTGATTGACGACGGCTATGGCGGTTTCGCGTTCGAGGGTGAAGGCAGGCGATGTGCCACCCTGTTCGCCGACCCGCGCAAAAAGGTCATGGTGATGGGCAATCATGGGGTGTTGGTCATAGGGGCCACTGTGGCCGAGACATTCAACCGGATGTATTATTTTGAGCGGGCTGCCGAGACCTATATCCGGGCGCTGCAAACCGGGTTGCCGTTGCGGGTTTTGGATGATGCGATTGCCGAAAAGGTTGCGGTCGAGACCGAGAATTATACAGGGTTCGATGTGCACCATTTGTCCGAGCTCAAGGCCATTCTGGATGAAGATGGCGCAAATTATGCAAGTTAGAGACTGATATGCACTATGGATTGACCGAAGAACACCAGATGATTGCGGCCACTGTCCGCAGCTTTGTGGAAAACGAAATCTATCCGCATGAGGACCTGGTCGAACGCAGCGGTTTTGTCCCGCAAGAGATTGCCGATGAGATCAAGCGCAAGACCAAGGCGTTAGGCTTTTACGCCTGCAACTTCCCCGAAAGCGTCGGGGGCGCCGGGCTGAACCACCTTGAGTTTGCCATTGTCGAGCGGGAACTGGGGCGTGGGTCGATGGCGCTGAACCACTTCTTCGGCCGGCCACAAAACATCCTGATGGCCTGCGCCGGCGAACAGATCGACCGCTACCTGCTGCCTGCGGTGCGCGGTGACAGGATGGATGCGCTGGCGATGACCGAACCCGGGGCCGGGTCGGATGTGCGGGGCATGAAATGCACAGCGCGGCGCGATGGCGGCGATTGGGTGGCGAACGGCACCAAGCATTTCATTTCCGGCGCCGAACACGCCGATTTCGTGATCGTGTTCATGGCAACGGGCGAGGATATGACCGACAAGGGGCCGAAAAAGCGCATAACAGCGTTTCTGGTGGACCGGGGCACGCCGGGATTTACCATCCGCGACGGCTATAAATCCGTCTCACACCGCGGCTACAAAAACATGATCCTGGAATTTGACGATTGCCGCCTGTCGGATGCACAGGTTCTGGGTCAAGTCGATGGCGGGTTTGACGTGATGAACACCTGGCTTTATGCGACCCGGATCACGGTGGCGACGATGTGCGTCGGCCGGGCGCGGCGGGTGTTCGATTATGCGCTGGACTATGCCGCCACGCGCGAACAGTTCGGCCAGAAGATCGGTAAATTTCAGGGCGTCAGTTTCCAGATCGCCGATATGATTACCGAAATTGATGCCGCCGACCTGCTGACCCTGTGCGCCGCCGACCGGCTGGACAAGGGATTGCCAGCAAACCGCGAGATTGCCTCGGCCAAACTCTATGCATCCGAAATGCTGGCCCGGGTGACCGATGCAGCCATTCAGGTGCATGGTGGCATGGGACTGATGGATGATTACCCGCTGGAACGATTCTGGCGCGATGCAAGGGTTGAGCGGATCTGGGACGGCACGTCCGAGATTCAGCGCCATATTATCAGCCGAGATCTGCTACGCGCGCGCGGGGCCTAAGGAAAAACTTTGATGCGCGCCGCGCGGGGGATATTTGTGAACAAAAGAAATGGACAACGATGGTCCAGCCCCCCGGCCAGTTTCCTGCGCGGGGGGCTTTCTTCCGTTACGGTCATCGGCGTCCCCGCCTGTACCGTAGGACCAGCCTGCATGATTCTGATTAACAAAGTCCTACATTCTTTTGTTCCATAAATATCCCCGCCGGAGGCTCCGACCTTTTCGCAAACACAAGGCTCCAAAGTGACGCGTGACCTTTCCCGCCTGCTTCGTCCAAAATCTGTCGCTGTTATCGGCGGTGGCGCCTGGTGTGCCGCTGTCATTGGTCAATTGGCCAAGTCAGGCTTTGTGGGCGATGTCTGGCCGGTGCATCCCAAAGCGGCCGAGATGGGTGGATTGCGTGTCTATCCCAGCCTGTCTGACTTGCCCCACGCCCCGGATGCGGCCTTTGTCGGGATCAACCGCGACGCCACGATTGGCGCAATTTCCGAACTTTCGCGGATGGGTGCTGGGGGCGCTGTATGCTTTGCCGCGGGGTTTGCCGAAGTTGAGGATGGGGTTGAACTGAATGCCCGGCTGTTCGACGCGGCGGGGGGTATGCCGTTTCTGGGGCCGAATTGCTATGGCATGATCAATGCGCTGGACGGCGCGCTGTTGTGGCCTGATCAGCATGGCTGTGTGCCGGTGGACCAGGGCGTGGCGATCCTGACCCAGTCGTCGAATATCGCCATCAACCTGACCATGCAGACCCGCGCCTTGCCCATCGCCTATGTCATCACCTGCGGCAATCAGGCCCAGACGACCCAGGCGCAGATTGCATTCAGCCTGCTGGACGACCCGCGCGTCACTGCGATTGGCCTGCATATTGAAGGGTTTGGCGATCTGACCGACTGGCAGGCCTTGGCCCGCAAGGCGCGGGAAAAGAATATTCCGATCATTGCACTAAAGGTTGGCCGGTCCGCCGAGGCACGGTCGGCGACGATTTCGCATACTGCATCGCTGGCTGGGGGCGACGCCGGAGCGCAGGCGCTGCTCGACCGTCTGGGCATCGCCCGGGTGGATGATCTGGCCACGTTTCTTGAGGCGCTGAAGCTGGTCCATGTCACCGGACCGTTGGAGTCGGGGAATATTGCCACAATCAGCTGCTCTGGCGGAGAGGCGTCATTGGCTGCGGATCTGGCGCATGGCCGCGATCTGCACTTTCCACCCTTGAATCCGCGCCAGCATGCTGGTCTGTTTGCCGCCCTTGGCCCCAAGGTCGCTTTGGCCAATCCGCTGGATTATCACACCTATATCTGGCGCAATACGGCCGCGATGACGGATGCGTTTTCAGCCATGATAGACCCTGTTTTGGCCCTGACCATGTTGATCGTTGACTTTCCCCGGGCCGACCGTTGTGACCCGTCGGACTGGGAATGCACCATTCAGGCAGCTTTGGGCGCCCGCGCCCGCACCGGCGGTAATGTGGCCATGGTGGCCAGTTTGCCCGAGTTGATGCCCGAGGGCGTGGCCGCCCGGCTGATGGCCGGGGGCGTGGTGCCGCTGAATGGGTTGACCGAGGCACTGGCCGCGACCGAGGCGGCCCGGCGGCGGCCCGCGCCGGATTTGGCCGCCGATTTGTTGCTGCCCGGACCGGACCGGGCCAGTGTAACATTGACCGAAGCACAGGCGAAATCGGCGCTGGCGCCCTTTGGCCTGTCTGTCCCGCAAAGTCGCCGCGCCGCCAGTTTGTTGGACGTGGCGCTGGTATCGGCGGCCTTGCCGCTGCCGCAAGTCCTGAAAGGCGAAGGGTTCGCCCACAAATCCGAAGCGGGCGCTGTGGTGCTGAATTTGCACAGCCGTGATGCCGTCGCCGCGGCTGCCGGGGCCATGCAAGCCCGGAGTTTTCTGGTGGAGGAGATGATCAGCGGTGCGGTTGCCGAACTGCTGGTTGGTGTTGTCCGCGACCCGGCGCATGGATTTGTACTGACATTGGCTGCGGGCGGTGTGCTGACAGAGTTATTGTCGGACAGCGTTTCGCTGTTGGTGCCGGCCAGTGAAGGCAGCGTTGAACAGGCTTTGACCCAGGTGAAATGCTATCGCCTGCTAACTGGTTATCGCGGGAAACCTGCAGCAGCCACCCGGCCGATTGTGCTTGCGGTTATGGCCATTCAGGCATTTGTTCTGGCCAATGCCGCCAGAATTGAAGAGGTCGAAGTGAACCCATTGCTGTGCACGCCGACCCGCGCTGTTGCGGCTGACGCCCTTATCAGGATGGCCCCATGAATATGACAGAGGCGGGTCCGATCCGCACCCGGCGCGAAGGTGCCATTCTGGAAGTGACGCTGGACCGGCCCAAGGCCAATGCAATTGATCTGGTGACCAGCCGGATCATGGGCCAGACGTTTCGGGCGTTTCGTGATGATGACAGTCTGCGGGTTTGTATTCTGCGCGCTGCGGGCGAGAAATTCTTTTGCCCCGGCTGGGATCTGAAAGCCGCCGCTGCGGGCGATGCGGTGGATGGTGATTACGGCGTCGGTGGCTTTGGCGGCCTGCAGGAACTGCCCAATCTGAACAAGCCGGTGCTTTGTGCGGTGAACGGCATCTGTTGTGGCGGCGGGTTGGAACTGGCGCTGTCATGTGACCTGATTTTAGCCTCGGATAATGCCACCTTTGCCCTGCCCGAGATCAGGTCCGGCACTGTGGCTGATGCCGCCAGTATTAAGCTGCCCAAACGTATTCCTTATCATGTGGCGATGGATTTACTGCTGACCGGGCGTTGGTTTGATGCCAAAGAGGCTCTGATGTGGGGGATTTTGAAGGAAATCACCACGCCTGCTGATTTGCTGCCAAAGGTTTGGGCGCTGGCCCGGCTGTTGGAATCCGGTCCGCCGCTGGTTTATGCAGCAATCAAGGAAGTGGTCCGCGAGGCCGAGGATATGCGGTTTCAGGATGCACTGAACCGTATCACGAAACGGCAGTTTCCGACCGTGGACCAGCTGTATTCCAGTGCCGATCAGCTAGAGGGTGCGCGCGCCTTTACCGAAAAGCGCGATCCGGTCTGGCAAGGGAAATGAGCGTTCTGCTGTCGTTTGGGCATGGCTATTCGGCCCGGGCGCTGGCGCGACAACTGGTTCCCCAAGGTTGGCGGGTGATTGGGACGACCCGTGATGCGGGTAAGGCCGGGGTGTTGCGCGGCGAGGGCGTTGAGCCATTGATCTGGCCGGGGGCCGATCTGACGCAAGCGCTGGATGCGGCGACGCATCTGCTGATTTCGGCGGCCCCAGACGAGGGCGGCGATCCGGTTTTACGCCTTGTTCGAGACGAAATTGCCGCGCGCGCCGGGCAGTTTGACTGGGTCGGCTATCTGTCGACGACCGGCGTTTATGGCGATCATGACGGCGATTGGGTGGACGAAGGCAGTGCTTTGACCCCGTCCACACAGCGCGGGCAGGCGCGGGTCAAGGCCGAGGCGGATTGGGCCAGCATGGGCCTGCCCCTGCATATTTTTCGGCTGGCGGGGATTTATGGCCCCGGGCGCGGCCCGTTTGAAAAAGTGCGTCAGGGTACGGCGCGGCGGATTATCAAACCGGGCCAGGTGTTCAGCCGCATTCATCTGGATGATATTGCACAGGTGTTGGCGGCCAGCATTGCCCGGCCCAATCCGGGGGCGGCCTATAATTTATGCGATGACGATCCTGCCCCGCCCGAGGATGTCATCGCTTATGCCGCAGAATTGCTGGGCCTACCGATGCCCGCGGCCGAGGATTTTGCCACAGCCGAGATGACCCCGATGGCCCGCAGTTTTTATGCCGAGAGCAAGAAGGTGCGCAATGACCGGATCAAGGCCGAGTTGGGGGTCAAACTGATTTATCCGGATTACCGGACCGGACTGGCGGCGCTGTTGGCGGGTGAGGTACAGTAAAGTTTTTGTGTGCCGCCCCCTTGTCATGGATAAAGTTTGCGCCTAGGTCCGTACAGCGGACCGGGCCCCTCTGACGACAGCAATGTCGTGATGTCGGACCGCATCGAGAGTGCTCGATGCCAGCCCGGATGCGTTTCCTTCGGCTGAATTCGATAATAAATCAGTCTGATGGGGATAAAAATGGAAAACCTGCTGTTTACTTTGTTCTTGGGCACGCCCGTGTGGTTGTGGTTCACGTTTATAGGTATTGTTATTTTGTTGTTGGCCTTTGATCTGGGCATATTGAATAAGACCGATCACGAGATTGGGATTAAAGAAAGCCTGAAGCTGTCGGCGCTGTATATCAGTCTTGGCGTCGCGTTTGGCGGATTTGTCTGGTATCAACTGGGGGCGCAGCCTGCGACAGAGTATATGACCGCGTTTGTGGTCGAAAAAACTTTGGCCCTGGATAATGTTTTCGTCATCGCGCTGATCTTTGGCTATTTCGCAATTCCCCGCATTTATCAGCATCGCGTGCTATTCTGGGGTATTTTGGGCGTGATTGTTTTGCGCGGCATCATGATTGGCGTTGGCGCAACACTGGTCGCGCAATATGGCTGGGTTCTGTATATTTTCGCGGCCTTCCTGATCTTTACCGGGATCAAGATGCTGTTTACCGATGAAAAGGAAATGGACCTGAACGCTAATCCGGTTCTGAAGTTCATGCGCAAGCGGTTCCGGGTGACAGAAGACCTGCGCGGAAGTGCGTTCTTTGTGCATGAAGCAGACACTAAAACAGGCAAAATCGTCCGGTTTATGACGCCGTTGTTTCTGGCACTGGTGCTGATCGAGATCGCCGATCTGGTATTTGCAGTCGATTCCGTGCCTGCGGTGTTTGCGATCACCACTGATCCGTTTATCGTGTATACGTCGAATATCTTTGCGATCCTTGGCCTGCGCGCCTTGTATTTCGCGCTGGCCGCTGTGTTGCACAGGTTCCACTATCTGAAGTATGCGCTTGCCATTCTGTTGGTGTTTATCGGATCAAAGATATTCGTCGCCGATGCATTAGGTTGGCAGAAATTCCCGGCAAGCTGGTCATTGGGGATTACCTTTGCAATCCTGACTGGTGGCGTTGTCTATTCGCTGTGGCGCAGCCGCAATGACCAACCCAAAGCACTGGATGCGAATTGATGGAAAGAATGTGACCGGTCATTTACAACCCGAGGTAATTCAGGAACGCGTGTTTTGCCCTGTCACGTTCATCCGTATCGACCAGTTTTGACATCGAACGCCGGGCCACTGACAAATCACAGTCGGCCCGGCCAGCGGCGGCAAGGACAGGGTAAAGGTAGTCCGGAAAATCTGCCACCACCTGATCATAGTCCAGCCTGACGGGGCGCACATCATGCCGCGTCAGGAGGGTTTCGATACGGCGATAACTTTGGATGATTTTACCCAAACAAGCCAGAATTGCGGCGGGATCCGGGATGATCGGGTCCCCGGACCGCCATTTGACGATGCGACCACCCGTAATTATGGTTTCGGCATTCCGGTGATATTGATTGGTAATGCTGACCCGCCAGGTGGAATAGGCCACGTCCCAAAGTGCGGCACGGTGTAATGTCACGACGGTTGTCTGATCAAAATTGTCCAGAAAGAACCGCAAAGCGGCGTCTTCTTCCATGTCCCGTTGTGTGTCTGCGGTTGGCTGCGGTGCGTGATCGTTCAGCAGCAAGGCTCCAAACCGCTGGATGTAATTCATCATAAGGGTAACGGCGAAAACATCTGACTCCGCACTAGCGCCGCGTTGGGCAAAGACAGCGAGTTTGTCGTGCAGAGACCCGATATTTGCCTCGGCCTTGAGTAAGTGTTCGCCGGGTGTTCCCAATACGCCCAGCGATTTTATATCTTGCCCCAAAAGGGCCGTGCCGGTCCGCTGGACCCCTAAAATGACCAGCGCGTCCCTTTGCGGGATCATCGCGCGCAGGTCTGCGGCCGCTGATGTTGTTGGGAGATTGCCGTTGATCAAGCCCGCAGGCCGATCATGCCGATACCCAGCACATCCAGCACCTTGCGTTCAATATCTGCCGCATTCAGCCCTGCGGCGTGATACATATCCGCAGGGTTGGCATGGTCGATGAATGTGTCGGGCAGAACCATCGACCGGTATTTCAAACCGTGGTCGAAGATGCCGTTTTCGGCCAGCAGTTGCGCCACATGAGAGCCAAAGCCGCCGATGGCCCCTTCTTCGATAGTGATCAACGCCTCGTGGGTGCGGGCCAGCCGCAGGATAAGGTCGGCGTCCAACGGTTTGGCAAAGCGGGCGTCGGCGATGGTGGGGGTGATCCCTTTTGCGCCCAAAGCCTCGGCTGCGACCATCACCTCGGACAGGCGGGTGCCGAAGGACAGGATGGCGACACGGGCGCCCTGCTGGATGATCCGGCCTTTGCCAATTTCCAGCGGTTGCGGATCGGCGGGCATTTCAACGCCGACCCCCTCGCCACGCGGAAACCGAAAGGCGATAGGGCCGTCATCATAGGCCGCCGCCGTGGCGACCATGCGCACCAGTTCAGATTCGTCTGCGGCGGCCATGACCACGAAGCCGGGCAGGTTTGACAGATAGGCCACGTCGAAGGCCCCGGCATGGGTGGCCCCATCAGCCCCGACCAGCCCGGCCCGGTCGATGGCAAAGCGCACCGGCAGGCGCTGGATCGCCACATCATGCACAACCTGATCATAGCCGCGTTGCAGGAAGGTCGAATAGATCGCGCAGAACGGGCGCATGCCGCCTGCCGCGAGGGCCGCCGAGAATGTAACGGCGTGTTGTTCAGCGATGCCGACGTCAAAGCAGCGGCTGGTGTAGCGCTGCATGAACTTGGACAGGCCAGTGCCGTCGGGCATGCGGCGGTGACTGCACAGATACGCGGGTCGCGGGCGGCATGGGCCAGCAGCGCCTCGGCAAAGACATTGGCATAGGACGGCGCGTTGGTGGGCGCAGATTTCTGTTCGCCGGTGAGGACGTTGAATTTGCCGGTGGCATGGCCTTTGTCGCGGGCATTTTCGGCGGGGCCGTAACCACGCCCCTTTTTGGTGATCGCGTGGATCAGAATCGGCCCGGTCAGCCGCGCCTTGACGGTGCGCAGAACGCTCAGAAGCTGTTCCATGTCGTGCCCGTCGATCGGGCCGAGGTAGGAAAAGCCCAGTTCCTCGAACAACGTGCCCCCGACGGTCATGTGTTTGAGCATGTCCTTGGCGCGTTTCGCCCCCTCGCGGAACGGTTCGGGCAGCAGCGAGACGGCCCCTTTGGCTGCAGCCTTGAGTTCTTGAAACGGATCGCCTGCATAAAGCCGGGACAGGTAGCTGGACATTGCCCCAACCGGCGGCGCAATGGACATTTCATTGTCGTTCAGGATGACAATCAGCCGTTTTTTCAGGGCACCGGCGTTGTTCATCGCCTCATAGGCCATGCCTGCCGACATCGACCCGTCACCGATGACCGCGATGCAATCGCCGATGCCGGTATCAGGCGCACCCCCCAGATCGCGGGCGACGGCGAAACCCAAGGCGGCGCTGATCGAGGTAGAACTATGCGCTGCGCCGAAGGGGTCATAAGGCGATTCGCTGCGTTTGGTGAAACCGGACAGCCCGTCCTTCATCCGCAGGGTGCGGATCCGGTCACGTCGCCCGGTCAGGATTTTATGGGGATAGCATTGGTGGCCGACGTCCCAGATAATCTTGTCTTTCGGTGCATCAAAGATGGCATGCAGGGCGACGGTCAGTTCGACCACGCCCAAACCCGCGCCCAGATGCCCGCCGGTGACGGAAACCGCCGCGATGGTTTCAGCGCGGAGTTCATCGGCAAGGCGGCGCAATTCGGGGTCTGACAGCCCTTTCATATCGGCGGGCAGATGAATGCGGTCCAACAGGGGGGTGGCGGGGCGGTCGGTCATCATGGCCTCTACTTCTTGCGGCTTAGCACAAAATGGGCGGCTTGACGCAAGGTTTGTGCGCTCTCACCATAGACTGCAAGTGCTGTGCAAGCCTCTGTGACCAAAGCACTCGCGCGGCGCTTTGCCTCGTCCAGCCCCAAAAGCGACACGAAGGTGGCCTTGCCAGCAGTGGCGTCTTTGCCGACGGCCTTGCCGACAGACCCGGCGTCACCGGTCACATCCAGCACGTCATCAGCGATTTGAAACGCCAGCCCGAGTTTGTCGCCATAGGTTTGCAACGGGCCCAGGTCCGCCCCGGCCATCCGGGCCCCGGCCATGGCCGACCATGAGATCAGCGCGCCAGTTTTACCGGTTTGGAGTGCGGTAATCTGGTCCAAGGTCAACGGCATCGCCGTGGTTTCGGCAGCGATGTCAGCGGCCTGACCGCCGACCATGCCATGCAGGCCCGCCGCATGAAAAAGCGACACTAACAAGGCTAAACGGGCCTGATCTGACACCCGCGTTGCGGCGCAAAGTTCAAAGGCGAGGGTCTGCAAAGCGTCCCCCGCCAGCACCGCCGTCGCTTCGTTCCATTTGCGATGCACTGTGGGCAGGCCCCGGCGCATATCGTCATCATCCATGCAAGGCAGGTCGTCATGCACCAGCGAATAGGCATGCAGGCATTCGATGGCGGCAGCGGCGGGGGCCGCATCTGTGGCGCGGATCCCGTGCAAACGGGCAGATTCCATCACCAGAAATCCGCGTAATCCTTTGCCACCGGTCAGGGCATAGCGCATGGCTGCGGCAAGATCGCCGGGGGCTGCACCGATCGCGCGCGCAATTTCATCCGCGATGGCGGATTGCGCAGCCGATAAAGCCGCCTCAAACGGCATTAACCGGCATCCAGCGGCACGGTTCCGCTGGGCACTCCGCCCTCACCCAAAGTGATTTTGGCGACTTTTTCTTCGGCCTCGGCCAGCTTTTTCTCGCAGCGGGCCCTTAACGCAGCCCCGCGTTCGTACAGTGCGATGGAGGCGTCGAGCGCCACATCGCCGCGCTCCAGCTTGGCCACGACGCCCTCAAGTTCCTTGATCGCGTCCTCAAATGTCATGTCGTCCACGGCAATGGCACTCATGCGCCTCTCTCCCTTAATACTTTCACATGGGCAGCGGCTGCGGCACCCAAGGCTGGCAGATCATAGCCGCCTTCCAGGCTGGATACCACGCGGCCCTGACAGTGTTTATCGGCCAGATCGCACAGCCGCCCGGTCACCCAGCCGAAATCTGCAGTGGTCAGGTTCAGTCCGGCCAGTGGATCATCCTGATGTGCATCAAATCCTGCAGAGATGAGCAGAAGTTGCGGAGCAAAGGCATTGAGGCGTGGGAATACATCACGCTCGTAAATTTCGCGGAAGGATTTGGACCCGGTGCCGGGTTTCAGTGGCACGTTCATCACGGTCCCGTGCGGGCCGGTGTCATCTGCCGCGCCTGTGCCGGGCCACAAAGGCATCTGGTGGCTGGAAATGAACAATATGCGCGGGTCATCTTCGACCAAGGCTTGGGTTCCATTGCCGTGATGCACGTCGAAATCGACGATCGCCACGCGGGTCAGCCCGTGGTGGTCCAGTGCATGTTTGGCCCCGATGGCGACATTGCCAAACAGGCAAAACCCCATTGGCAGAGACTGTTCTGCGTGGTGTCCCGGCGGGCGGATCGCGGCAAAGGCATTCGCCGCCTCGCCCGTCATGACCATATCCACCGCCCGCACAACAGCCCCGACCGCCCGGTAAGCCGCGGCCAGACTTCCCGCCGACATATGCGTGTCAGCGTCAAGCGATACCCAGCCATTAACGGGTGCAACCTTGCGGATATCGGCGACATGCGCAGGGCTGTGAACCCGTAACAGATCGTCATCCGCTGCCAACGGGGCCTTGATGCGCAGCAGGTCCATATCGGCTAATGCCCCCAGAACGGCATCCAACCGCGCCACCTGTTCGGGATGACCCGGTGGCGTGACATGGTTCAAACATTCGGGATGCGTGATGAGTGCTGTTGTCATGGCCCCAAGGAACAGAAATACTGCGCCCGACACAAGTGAGGTTTTGACATGCGTTTGATTTCTAGCCTTTGCCTGATCGCCCTGACCAGCCAAGCCGCGGCCCAACAGGTTCTGGGCGTGGTGCAATCTGATCTGGATGGCAGCGGCGCGCCCGAAACCTTTACGTTGCTGGATACCGGCAATGGCACGGCGGATCTGCAAATCGACGATACGTCATTGGGCACGGTGTTTGCCTCTGACATCGCCTGGGTTGGGGGGGCAGGCGGGCAACTCCCAGAGCTGGGCCTAGCCGATAACGGGTCGGTGCAGTTGACGTCGATGAACGAGGGGATCGGGCGGGACAGGTGGGCGCTAACGCTGACAATTGCCTATCGGGATGATGCTTACCGCGTTGCAGGCTATACCTACCGTTGGCGTGATACGATTGAATTGGCCAATAACGGGGTTTGTGATGTGAACCTGTTGACCGGGCAGGGTGAGGTGTCGCTTGATGGCGGGCCGAAAAAGCTGTTCAGCCAATCGCTGCCCGCGCTGGCGGTCACCGACTGGACGGATATGACGATCAATCTGCCGCCGGACGCCTGCCAGTAAGGTCGGTGTTGCGCCTGCTGGTGAAAAGCAGCGGGCGTGATTGTCGGCAATTGGCTGAATGCGCAGCATTTTGTGCCGAGCGGCGCTGGTAATTTTACCTTAACGTTATGATATCATTAACACAAAACCTTCCCCGTGGGGAAGGTTTTTCGTTGCTGACGACCCTCGGGGCTGGCTGACCAATAACGATTCCGCGAAGAATGCCCTCCTTAATCCGGCGCCAGCATGTACCCCGAACCACGGACGGTTTGCAGATAGCGGGGTTGCCGGGGGTCAGCCTCGATCTTGCGGCGTAGCCTTGTGATCTGCACGTCAACGGCGCGTTCCTGGGCTTGGCCGCCACCGCGCCCCAGTTCTTCGACCAGATAGGTTCGGGTCACGGCGTCGCGTGGGCGGGCCGAAAAGATGCGCATCAGCTGACTTTCAGTAGCGGTCAGCCGCACCTGCGCCGTGCCATGCCACATCTCGCCGCGTTCAATATCATAACGAACCGGGCCAAGATGCAGGACCTTTGGCACCACGACGGCGGGTTCGGCGGCAGGCACCCGGCGCAGGATGGCGTTGATCCGCAACAGCAGCTCTTTCGGCTCGAACGGTTTGGCAAGGTAATCATCCGCCCCGGCCTCGAGCCCGGCAATCCGTTCACTGGTTTCGGCCTTGGCGGTCAGCAGCAGGACCGGAGTAGCGATTTTGCGGCGCAGGTCACGGCACAGCGAAACGCCATCTTCGCCCGGCATCATCACGTCCAGCACGATCAGGTCAAATTCCAGCCCGGATAGAATACGCCGCGCATGGGCGGCGTCCCGTGCCGCAGTCACCAGAAACCCGGCGCGGACCAGAAATTTCTGCAACAGCACCCGGATCCGTTCGTCGTCATCGACGATCAAAAGATGCGCATCATCGCTTTGTGGTGTCGGCATCAGCTACGTCCCCGGTCCCGCAGCGCCTCGTATTGGCGGCGCATATTTTCGTCCATCATCGATTCCAGCACTTGCCTGAACCCTGCGACGGCCACCGGACCTGCCTTGCGATAGGCCATGCGCATCCGGTCGCGCTGCGCATCAGACAAGGCCCGTTCCAGCACGGCCCCCGCCTCGGTCAGAAACAAATGCCGTTCGCGTTTATCCTCGCGGCCAATCTTGCTTTGCACAAGACCGTCCTGCATCAGGCTGCGCAACACACGATTAAGCGATTGTTTTGTCACCCCCAGAATCGCCAGCAGATTGTTAACCGTTGTGCCGGGGCTGCGGTTGATGAAATGAATGGCGCGGTGATGGGCGCGGCCGTAATCCTTGTCCGCCAGAATACGGTCCGGGTCGGCGGTAAATCCGCGATAGGCAAAGAACATCGCCTCGATGCCTTTGCGCAATTGTTCGTCGGTCAGAAACAGCAGCCCCTGCCCGCCCTGCGGCGACGTTTCCTCGGCCATGAGCATTCTCCTGTTTGCCACGCCAGAATATGTCAGCCTTGTTGACATTCCAAGACACAACCGCTATCGATCCATTGATTTTACGCAATATTGTGCCCGAAGCGGACCTAATCGCGACACAAATGCAAACTTGAAGTGGGATGTGACGATGGCTGGCTCTTATGATGATCGTGACGGCAAAATCTGGATGGATGGGGCGCTGGTCGACTGGCGCGCGGCCAATGTGCATATCCTGACCCATGCCCTGCATTATGCATCATCGGTGTTTGAGGGCGAGCGCTGTTATAACGGCAAGATTTTCCGGGGCCGGGAACATTCTGAACGCCTGCAGTATTCGGCCCGGTGCCTCGACTTTGAAATCCCCTATACCGTCGATGAAATCGAAGCCGCGAAATACGCAGTGCTGGCCGCCAATGGTTTTACCGATGCCTATGTCCGGGCCATCGCCTGGCGCGGCGTGGGCGAAGATATGGGCGTCGCGTCAGAGCGGAACCCGGTGCGAATGGCAATCGCAGCCTGGGAATGGGGCAATTATTACGGCGACGCCAAGATGAAAGGCGCGAAACTCGACATTGCCAAATGGAAGCGCCCCAGCCCCGAAACCATCCCGCATGCCGCCAAGGCCGCAGGCCTGTACATGATCTGCACGATGTCCAAGCACGCCGCCCAGGCCAAAGGCTGTTCTGACGCGATGATGTTCGACTATCGCGGCTATATTGCAGAGGCCACTGGCGCCAATATCTTTTTCGTCAAGAACGGCGAGGTTCACACCCCGAAACCCGACTGCTTTCTGAACGGCCTGACCCGCCAGACCGTGATCGGCATGCTGGGCGAGCGGCAGATCAAAGTCCATGAACGCCACATCATGCCGGAAGAGTTGGAAGGGTTTGAGCAATGCTGGCTGACCGGCACGGCGGCCGAGGTAACGCCGGTGGGGATGATCGGCGATTACAACTTTGAAGTTGGTGCGCTGACCCGGGATATTTCGCTGAGTTATGAAAAAGTGGTGCGGGCCTAGACACGCACCCCCCTCGCGGCGCAATAATCCTGTATCAATCTGCAGGAGGGGGCGATGTCTGGGACTGCGATTCTGGTTGGCACCACCAAAGGTGCATTTGTTCTGCGGCATGACGGCAAAGATTGGCGGGCGTCCGGGCCGCATTGTGGCGGGGCCCCGATCAATCATGTGATCGGCGACCCTGACACCGGCACGATCTGGGCGGCGGGCGGCGGCGACTGGCACGGTGCCGGTATCTGGACCTCAACCGATGGCGGCGAAACCTGGGCGCATGCCAAGCTGACCAAGGGCCAGATGGATGACTGGGCCGCAAACGACCCGGATTTCGCGGCGATGATCGGCTGGACCGATGCGCCGCTGCCGTTTGGCGAAGAATTCAGTCAGGTCTGGTCGCTGGGATATGCGCATGGCAAGGTTTATGCGGGCACCAAACCGGCCAGATTGCTGGAAAGCATCGACAACGGCGCCACTTGGTCCAAGATCGAAGGGCTGAATAACCATCCTTCGTCCGACAGCTGGCACGGCGGGGCCGCGGGCCTGACCCTGCATACGATCCTGACCCACCCGACCGATAAAGGCAAAGTCTGGGTTGGCATTTCGGCCGCTGGCGTGTTTGCAACCGAGGATGGTGGCGACACATGGGACCGGCGCAACCGGCTGTCCAATGCCGAGGCTTGTGCCCATCACGACCACCCCGCCGCCCCGCGCGACGGCGATACCGGGCATTGCGTGCATAACATCGTGCGGGCCACGGCGGACGGCGATCTGTTGTATCAGCAAAATCACCATGGCGTGTATCGCAGCCGGGATGGCGGGCGGAACTGGGATGATATCACCGAAGGGCTGCCCTCGACCTTTGGCTTTCCGATTGCGGTTGACCCGGCAGCGCCGGACCGGATTTGGACCATCCCGCTGAATGGCGATTCTGCGGGGCGGTTTCCGCCCGGCGCGGCAGCAGCGGTCTGGCGGTCTGAGGATGCGGGCGTCACATGGACGGCGACGCGCGACGGGCTGCCGCAGCAAGACTGTTTCTTTACCGTCTTGCGGCAGGCGATGGCTGTTGGGGCTGAACCGGGCAAGCCGACCGGTGTTTATTTCGGGACCAATTCAGGATCTGTGTTTGGGAGCACCGATCATGGTGCGAGCTGGACCGAGGTTGCCAAGCATTTGCCAACTGTGTTGTCGGTTGAAACGCTGGTCACGGCTTAACCACCGGGCGGCAAGGCCTTGCGGGGCTTTGCCCGTTCGATACCCAGTTGCCGTTCGCGCCAGATGATCAGCACGCCCGCCGCGATGATAATGGCGGCGCCGCCGATAGTGACCCATGTCGGCACCTCGTTAAAGATGAAATAGCCGACGCCCAAGGCCAGCAGCATGGACGCATATTCGAACGGAGCCACGACCGAAGCATCGGCGCAACGATAGCTCGCGGTCAGTAAAATCTGGCCCAAGCCGCCCAAAAGACCGGCGCATATCAGCATGACCGCCTCGCGCGGGGCAGGGATGACCCACCCCCATGGCAGCGACAGCAGTGACAGCAACGTGGCGGTGACCGAGAACCAGAAGACGATCGCCGCGGTCCCTTCGGTTGCGACCAGTTTACGCACGAATACCTGTGCCAGGGCGGCACAGACGGCCCCGCCCAACACGACGACCGCGCCCAATGTTTCGACCGGGTTCATCGCGCTGGCCCCGACTGACAGGCGCGGCGACAGAACGATGACCACGCCGACCAACCCAATGGCCACGGCTGTCAGGCGAAACGCCCGCACCTCTTCATTCAGGAACATCGCGGCGAAAATGACGGTCAGCAGCGGGGCGGCATAACCGATGGCGGTGACTTCGGGCAGGGGCAGCAGGCCCAGCCCGGCAAAGCCGAGGCCCATGGCGCAAGTCCCCAGCAGACCGCGCCAGAAATGGCCGAGGGGTTGAACTGTTGCTAGTCCGTGCCGCAATTCGCCGCGCAACAGCAACCAGACCACAATGACCGGCGTGGCGAAAAGCGACCGGAAAAATACCGCCTCGCCCGGTGGGACATGGGCAGATGTCGCCTTGATCAGGCTGGCCATGCCGACAAAAACACAGACCGAGGCCAGTTTGAGTGTTATTCCGCGCAGAGGCTGTGATGGCGGTGCAGTGGACATGCCCCCACATTAGCCAAGCCGCCCGCAGGTTAAAAGCGGATCAGGCCCGCTGACCGCGCGCAATCCGGATAAATTGCGCCAGACTGACGGTTTCAGCGGCACGGCGCTGCAAGGTTTTGCTGGCCCGGTTTGGCAGGTGTTCACGGGCGATACGGACATATTCGCGCAGTTTGATAGCGCTGTCGTAAGTTGTGGGTCGGTCGGCAATGTGACGCTGCATGTGCTGATCCTTTTTGGATATAACTTAACCTACCACGATTCCGGGGTTTCGCCGAGGCCTGATCACGGTTGGGGTGTCACCCGCAATATTCCGCCATCAGTTGCATCGATCAGCAGCAATAATCCGCCATTGGCCAAGGCTTCGACATCGCGGACCCGGCCCACATCGGTGACAAGGCGTTCTTCACCGATAACCCGGCCCGCGTCCAGTTTCAGCCGGACCAAAGCGCCGGGGTTCAGGGATGCGATCAAGACATCGCCCTGCCAGTCTGCAAAGTTGCCCTGATAGAACAGCATGCCGCCAGGGGCGATGACCGGGTCCCAATAATAGACCGGTTCCTGCACCCCCTCGATGCGGGATGCGCCGGACCCGACGGGCGAACCGTCGTAGTTTTCGCCGTAACTGACCAGGGGCCAGCCATAGTTCAACCCCGGCCCCGGCTGGTTCAGCTCATCCCCACCTTGGGGGCCGTGTTCGATGGTCCATAGCACGCCGGTGGCCGGGTTGATTGCCGCCCCTTGGATGTTGCGGTGGCCATAGGACCAGATCTGATCATCGCCACCGATCCCCACATAGGGATTATCTGCCGGAACAGAGCCTGTTTCGGTCAGACGGATGACCTTGCCATAGGTGGTGGTCAGGTCTTGCGCCAGCAGCCGGTTGGCATCGGTGAAATGTTCGCCGGTGGTGATGAAAACGTGACCTTGACCGTCAAACACGACACGGGACCCATAGTGGGCGGGCACGAGGCTGGGCGGGTCTTGTACGAACATATCCTGCACATCGGCCAGCTGTGTGCCGTCCGGGGACAGAACGCCGCGTGCGGCGGCAGTGACAAAACCATTGGCCAGCGGCTTGGCATACGTCCACCAGACGATGCGGCTGTTGGCAAAATCAGGGGCAACGGCTACGTCCAATAGCCCGCCCTGTTCAATCGCCGTAACCTGCGGCAGTCCGGTAATTGGATCCGACACAGTCCCATCGGCGCTGATCATACGCATCCGCCCGGGCCGTTCCGTGACCAGCCACCCCCCACCCGGCAGGGTCGCAATGCCCCACGGATTTTCCAGACCTGTCACGAATGGTTCGACCAAAACATTAGTGTCCGCCAAGGCTGGGGCGCGGGTCTGACCGGCAAAGGCTGGGGTAAAACCGGTGTTAGGCGGGCCTTGGTCAACCTGTGCCAAGGCGGGGCTGGCGAGGGTAAAACAGAAACTAAAAAGGATATTCTTCATGGTATCAACCTTTTCACAGCCCATTCTGCGGCATCGGCCACCGCAGGGTCTGGGTCATCTGCCAACTTGGCCGCATCTGCCGCCAAGGCCACGTTGCCCGAATTGCCGATGGCATAAAGCACATTGCGCACGAACCGGTCCCGCCCGATCCGTTTGACCGGGCTGCCCGCGAACCTTGCCCGAAAAGCGGCATCATCCAAAGTCACAAGATCGGCAAGTTTGGGTGGGCCGTCGCGACCCAGATAGCGCATCTCGGTCGCCGCTACGGCAAATTTGTTCCACGGGCAGATTGCAAGACAATCGTCGCAGCCATAAATCCGGTTGCCCAGTTTTTCACGTAGTTCGGGTGCGACGGGGCCTTTGTGTTCAATCGTCAGATAGGAAATGCAGCGCCGCGCGTCGAGTTGATAGGGGGCCGGGAAGGCGGCGGTGGGGCAGATATCCAGGCAGGCGGTGCAGCTACCACAATGGCTGATTTCAGGCTGATCCGGCTCTAGGTCGACAGTCGTAAAGATCGCGCCAAGGAATATCCAGTTACCCAGATCGCGGCCCAACAGGTTGGTATGTTTGCCCTGCCAGCCCAGCCCGGCGGCCTGTGCGAGCGGTTTTTCCATGACCGGGGCGGTATCGACAAACACTTTGATTTCGGCCCCGGGCACCTGATCAATTAACCAGCGCCCTACGGTTTTCAGCCGCTTTTTGACCAGATCATGATAGTCGCGCCCCTGGGCATAAACGCTGATCGCGGCGTGATCTTTTTGGTCCAGAACCGCAAGCGGATCATGCTGCGGGGTATAGGCCTCGGCCAGCATGATTATCGACCGGGCGGCGGGCCACAAGGCGGTGGGATCGCCACGCCACGCCATCCGGTCGGCCATCCAGCCCATTTGGCCATGGCGGTCATCAGTTACATATTTGGCCAATCGTTCAGCTGTTTCGGGCGCGGCATCAGGGCGGCAGATGCCCATCCGTACAAAGCCTGACGAAAGGGCAAATGCCTCTAACCGCCTTTTTAGAGACTGCTTTTGTGGATCGCCGCTATGTTCCACAGACATCCAGCCCCCGGATGAGATCAGAAATCCAGATTGGAGTAGTGCGATTTGGGTGTAAACCCCGGCACATAATCGGCCAAAAGCGACCGGAAAGCCGGGCGCGATTTGATCTTGGCATACCAGTCTTTGACCACATCGGAGCGGTTCCAGTCGACATCGCCGTTATAATCCAGACAAGACAAATGGGCGGCGGCGGTGAAATCGGCCAGGGTCATTTCATTGCCCGCCAGCCAGCGGCGCTGATCCAGCAGCCATTTCATGTAATCCAGATGAAACTTGATCGCCTTGGCCCCGGATTTGACATTCGTGCTGTCGGGCGTGCCGCCGCCCATGACCTTTTTGATCACCCGCTCGCCCATCAGTTTGGCGGTGACTTCGGTATAGAATTTGTCATCGAACCAGCCAATCAGACGGCGCACTTCGTAGCGGCCATCGGCGTCGCGTGGCATCAGCGGCGGGTTTGGCGTGGTTTCTTCGAGGTATTCGCAGATCGGGCCGCTTTCGGACAGGGTTTTGGTGCCCAGTTTCAACACCGGCACTTTGCCCGCCGGATTGCGGCGCAGGAAATCGGGGTCTTGTTCCCAATAGCGTTCCTCGACCAGTTCAACCTCGATCTTTTTCTCGGCCAGAGTCAGCCGGACCTTGCGGCAGAACGGCGAGAGCGGGAAATGGTAGAGGCGGTTCATGAGTTGCCGTCCTGATTGCGTCTTTCTTCAATGCAGCAAGGACAGGTCCGGTTCAATGGGGCTTTAGTCCGTAAAGCAATCGGCGCGTCCATCCGCCTGAATTGTGGCAGCGCCGTCAATGATCTGTGCCGCCCGGTTACGGACAAAGTCGCTGGGGTCCGAGGCCGAGCGCCCCTTGGGATCTGGCAGGACGGCGGCAAGGCGCGCGGCCTGCCGGGGCGTCAGATCGGCCGCAACAACGCCGAAATGATGTTGGGCGGCAGCCTGAACCCCGAACACCCCTTCGTCAAATTCCGCGATGTTCAGATAAACCTCCAGCACCCGCCGCTTGGTCCAGACCGCCTCCATCAGCGGGGTAATCCCGGCCTCAAGCACTTTGCGAAACCAGCTGCGCCCCTGCCAGAGGTAGGCGTTTTTCACGACCTGCTGCGAAATGGTCGAGGCGCCCCGGTTGCCGCCTTCGCCCATAGCGGCCCGAATGGCGGCAATATCCAGACCCCAGTGCAGGCAAAAATTGGCATCTTCGGCGGCAACGACGGACCGGGCCATGACCGGGGCGATATCTTCGAACGCGACCCATGTTTGGTCGACACCGCCTAACCTGCGCCCTTCTGCGAACATGTAGGGGGTCGTGGGCGGGTTGATCAGGGCGTAAAAGATGACGGCCAGAAATGCCAAGGCCCCTGACACAAGGACTCCGCCGATCAACCAGCGCAGTACCCACCGCAAGGGGCGTTTTGGTGCAGGTGGGGCAGCGGTTTTGCGGGGTCTTGCCATGCGGTCATAAGCCATGGCGGGCGGGTTCGGGTCAAGCGGCAGCAAGAGTTGATTTGCGCATTATCCGGGTCGCCTTGGTAGACCGGGTTCTGTCATTCGAAGCTAAAAAGGACCCGCAATGACACCCGACCTGATCGTCCCACTTGTGATCTTTTTAGCCCCACTGGCCTTTAGTCCCGGTCCCGGAAACATGTTTTTCGCCACTTTGGGTGCCGCCAGCGGGTTGCGCGGCGCAGTCCCGGCTTTGGCCGGGTATCATATTGCGACCTTGGTTGTGACATTGGCTGTGGGGTTGGGATTTGGTTGGATTCAGGCGATGGGTCCGGGATTTGCGCGTGTCATGCAATGGGCCGGAGCGGCCTATATCATCTGGTTAGCGTGGCAGATTGCCAATGCGGGTCCGACGGCGGGCGCATCTGACGCGCCGCAAGCAGCTGGTTTCTGGACCGGTGCTATCCTGCTGGTCCTGAACCCCAAGGCCTGGCTGATCCTGTCACTGATGTTCAGCCAGTTTCCGGCCGATGGGCTAGCGCAGGCCGGGCTGATTGCCGTGATCTTTACGGCGAACAATCTGGCTGCATTCATTCTTTGGACCCTTGCAGGTGACACTTTAGGCCGGGTGTTTCGCAGCCATGCCGGGGCACGGTGCCTGAACGTGCTTTTTGCCGTGGCTTTGGCAGGTGTGGCCGTCTGGATGCTCACGGCGTGATGCGGGCCCCCGCAACTATGGCGGGGACCCGCGAAATTACTCCGCCGGCATCGCCTTGGCCTCAATCATTAGCGGATGCTTGAGGTGGACCAGCATTTCCTTGGGGCAGATTTGCAGGAAGTTATGCTTTTCCAAATCCCATTCTGCCAGAATCTCGGCAGCCTTGCGGCTGTCGGTTTCCTGCATGTGGCGGGTGATCAAGGCATGCAGCTGTCCCTCCCAATGTGGCACTGTTACGGCACAAGTCACTAATGTTTCCATGTTCATCAGCGCCTGCGCCGTGCCGTCGGGGTCGTGGATATAGGCCATGCCGCCGGTCATGCCTGCGCCAAAGTTGGCCCCGATGTTGCCCAAGATAACGGCCACACCACCAGTCATGTATTCGCAACCGTTCGACCCGCAGCCCTCGATCACCACCTTAGCACCCGAGTTGCGCACGGCGAACCGCTCGCCTGCCCGCCCTGCGGCGAACAGATAGCCATCGGTGGCCCCGTAAAGCACGGTGTTGCCGATGATGGTGTTTTCCGACGCGATCAGGGGCGAGGCCATGGACGGGCGAACGACGATGATGCCCCCGGACAGGCCCTTGCCAACATAATCGTTAGCGTCGCCTGAGACTTCGATTTTCAGGCCGGGGGCGGCGAAGGCCCCCAGCGATTGGCCCGCTGACCCAGTCAGTTTGACTGTCAGATGGTCGGGTTGCAGACTGTTCCGCATCCCGAACTTCTGCACGATATGCGATGAGGTCCGCGTCCCGATGGTCCGGTGCGTGTTTTGCACTGCATATTGCAACTGCATCTTTTCGCCATCGTTCAGGAACCGCGCGGCGTCCTTTACAATCTCGGCGTCCAGCGTATCCAGCACCGCATTGCGCGGTTTGTTGCGGTCATAGGTGATCTTGTGCGCCCCATCGACCTGGATCAGCAGCGGGTTCAGGTCCAGATCGTCCAGATGTGCGGCCCCCCGGCTGACCTGGGTCAGCAGATCGGCCCGCCCGATGATGTCGTCCATCGACCGTGCGCCGATTGACGCAAGGATTTCGCGCACCTCGGTGGCGTAAAACGTGATCAGGTTGACTACCTTTTCCGCCGAACCAGTGAACTTTTTGCGTAAATCCTCGTTCTGCGTGCAGACCCCGACCGGGCAGGTGTTGGACTGGCATTGTCGGACCATGATGCAACCCATCGCGATCAGGGCGGCGGTGCCAATGCCGTATTCCTCGGCCCCCAGCATCGCCGCCATCACCACGTCGCGCCCGGTGCGCAGGCCGCCATCGGTGCGCAAAGTGACCCGTTCGCGCAGGTTGTTCATCGCCAAGACCTGATGCGCCTCGGTCAGGCCCATTTCCCACGGGAGGCCAGCGTATTTGATGCTGGTTCCGGGCGATGCCCCGGTGCCGCCGTTGTGGCCGGAAATCAGGATGATATCGGCTTTGGCCTTGGCCACGCCTGCGGCAATCGTGCCGACGCCGGATTGACTGACCAGTTTGACCGTGACCTTGGCGCGCGGGTTGATCTGTTTCAGGTCATAGATCAGCTGCGCGAGGTCCTCGATCGAGTAGATGTCATGATGCGGCGGCGGGCTGATCAGCGTCACGCCGGGGGTGGAATGGCGCAGGCGCGCGATAAGGGCCGTGACTTTGATCCCCGGCAATTGCCCGCCCTCGCCGGGTTTTGCGCCTTGCGCGACTTTGATTTCCAGTTCCTCGCAGGCGTTCAGGTATTCGGCGGTCACACCGAACCGGCCTGATGCCACCTGCTTGATCTTGGCGGACGGGTTGTCGCCATTCGGTTCGGGGTGGAAATGCGCCGGGTCTTCGCCACCTTCACCGCTATCCGATTTCGCACCAATCCGGTTCATCGCGATGTTCAGGGTCTTGTGGGCTTCAGGGGAGAGTGCCCCCAAAGACATGCCCGGGGTGACAAAGCGTTTGCGGATGCTGGTGATGCTTTCCACCTGTTCAATCGGCACAGGTTCGCCCAGCGGTTTGATCGCCAAAAGGTCGCGCAAATGGATCGGCGGGTTGGCCTGCATGGTGCGGACATATTGCATCCACAATTCATAGGATGCCCGGTCACAAGCGCTTTGCAGCATATGCATGGTGGTGGCTTCCCACGCATGCTTTTCCCCCGACCGCCGGGCCTTGTAAAACCCGCCGATGGGCAGGATGTCGCTGCCGCCCTTCCAGCCGCGGGCGTGAACCTCTTCCAGCTTTTGCTGGATGCCGACCACGCCGATACCGGAAATGCGGGAATGCATGCCGGGGAAGTATTCGGCCACCATGGCGCGGCTTAGCCCCACAGCCTCGAAATTCAGGCCGCCGCGATAGGAGGAAACGACCGAAATGCCCATCTTCGACATGATTTTCAGCAGGCCCGCGTCGACTGCCGCACGGTAGCGGCGCATCGCATCGGTGAGTGACCCCTCGATCAACCCGCGCGACACCCGGTCGGCAATGGAATCCTGTGCCAGATAGGCGTTGACGGTGGTGGCCCCCGCCGAAATCAGCACGGCAAAGTAATGCGGGTCGATGCATTCGGCGGAACGGACGTTCACGGAGGTAAAGGTGCGCAGGCCCTTGCGCGTCAGGCCGCTGTGCACAGCACTGGTAGCAAGGATCATCGGCATCGGCACGCGGTCGGGCGACTGGTGCTGGTCGGTTAGCACGATATGACCAGCACCAGAACGCACCGCATCTTCGGCCTCGGACCTGATCCGTTCCAGCCCGTTGCGCAACGCGTCGGGGCCAGAGGTAAAGGTGCAGTCGATGAACGCGACCTGCCCGCCGAATTGTTCGACCATGACGTCAAATTCGGCGTTGGCGATGAACGGGCTTTCCAGCACCAGAATTTCGGTCTGGGCCGCGCTTTCGTCCAGCACGTTCTTGAGGTTCCCAAACCGGGTTTTCAGCGACATCACCCGGGTTTCACGCAAACTGTCGATGGGCGGGTTGGTGACCTGGCTAAAGTTCTGGCGGAAAAAGTGGCTTAAAGGCCGATATAGAGACGAAAGCACGGCGGCGGGCGTATCGTCGCCCATTGACGCGATCATCTCTTTACCATCCTCGGCCATCGGGGCCAGAACCTGTTCCAATTCCTCGATCGAATACCCCGCCGCGATCTGCCGCTTGCGCAGTTCGGCCCCATCAAACAGCGCCCGTTCCGGCACGTCGCGCAGAATGGCGTTCAGGTCTACGACCTTTTCAATCCAGTCGCCAAACGGTTGGGCGGCGGCGAGTTTGTTTTTCAACTCGCGGTCATGATATAGACGCCCCTCGGCCATATCGACGGCAATCATCTGCCCCGGCCCCAAGGCACCCTTTTCAATCACAGTGCGCTCGTCCACCGGCACCATCCCGGCCTCGGACCCCGCAATCAGCAGGCCGTCGCCAGTCACGACAAAGCGCATCGGGCGCAGGCCGTTACGGTCCAGCCCGCCACAGACCCAGCGGCCATCGGTCATGGCAAGCGCGGCGGGGCCGTCCCAAGGCTCCATCACGGCGTTGCAATAACCATACATGTCGGCCCAGGCTTGGGGCATTTCCACGGCGGATTTGCTCCACGCCTCGGGCACCATCATTGTCTTGGCCATCGGCGCGTTGCGGCCAGCGCGCACCAGAACCTCGAAAACAGAGTCTAATGCGCCTGAATCCGATGTCCCGCGCGGGATGATCGGCTTGATATCCTCGGCCATCTCGCCGAATGTGTTCGACGCCATGCGGATTTCATGGCTGCGCATCCAGTTGACGTTGCCCTTGAGTGTGTTGATCTCGCCGTTATGGGCCAGCATCCGGAACGGTTGGGCCAGCGCCCATTGCGGAAAGGTGTTGGTGGAATAGCGCTGGTGGTAGATCGCAAAGGCGCTGGCGAAACGTTCGTCCTGCAGGTCGGGATAGAAATCAGCGACCTGTTCGGCCAGCATCATGCCTTTGTAGATGATCGACCGGCAGGACAGCGAACAGAAATACAGGCCCGCGATTTGTGCGGCAATCGCCGCCTTTTCGGTGCGGCGGCGGATAATGTACAACTCGCGTTCAAACTGTTCCTGATCGATGTCCTTTTCACAACGGATCAGAATCTGTTCAATCTCGGGGCGGGTCGCATTGGCCTTGTCGCCCAGAACGGTGGTGTTCACCGGGACGTGCCGCCAGCCATAGATATAGTGACCCATGCGCAAAACCTCGGATTCAACGATGGTCCGGCAGGTTTCCTGTGCACCAAAATCGGTGCGGGGCATGAACACCTGACCGACGGCAATCTGCCGGTCAGGGCGGGGTTCGTGGCCGGTGCGGCGTATCTGATCCTCGAAAAATGCCAGCGGGATTTGCACGTGAATGCCCGCGCCGTCGCCGGTCTTGCCATCGGCATCGACAGCGCCGCGATGCCAGATCGCCTTGAGTGCGGCGATGCCTTTTTCAACCACATCGCGGGACGGACTGCCGTTGATGGCAACGACCAGGCCAACGCCGCAGGATGAATGTTCGTCATCATCCTTATACAGGCTGTTTTCGGACATCCATTTGCGGCGCATCTCTTCGGCGGCGGCCCATTCGGTGTCATAGATGGTCATGTGCGTATCCTTTCGTCGAAAACGGTCTGGCAATCACGGCGCGGGGAAACCCACGGGGATAAGCGGCGTGTTTGTATTGGCCTGCGAGGTCACGGCCCCGCAGCCATGTTTGGGATTAGCCGACAAGAAGCCGGGTTCGCCGGGAAAGATGAATTCGACCGGGCTATCGTCGGATTCAAAGCTGTCGGTCGGTGTGATCGTCTTACTGGTGCCGGACATGAACATGCGCCAGTCACGGCTGATGTATTCACTCCCGGTGGTGCGCCACATTTCAGTGCCATCTTCGGCAAGGGCGGCGATCTGGTATTCGGTTTCTTCCAGCGTAATCCCATCGATTGTGACCGTGTTGCCGGTCAGCGTATCACGGCCCACGAAATGGATCGTTCCGGCCTGATCATTGGCAATTTCAAAGTCATAGCCGTCAGTTCCGGTGCCGGTCAATTCGGTGAACGAAGCTGGGTCCACCGGACCCGGCACCAGCGTTTCGGTGCTGCCCGACAAGGGGTCAAAGCTGTTGATCCACTGCGCCTCGGCATCAATAGACCCAATGTAGACTGGCCCCGCCTGATCCAGATCGACCCGGCCCTGCACGCCCGTGGGATCATTGGCGCAGGTGAAATGGTGCGACACGGTACAGGTTGACGACTGGACTGTCAGAAACGCCGTGCAGCTGCCCGGCAGACTGAAGGTTTGCTGTTGGGCGACGGCTGGTGCCGTAAAGGCAAAAAGTGCAAGAGTAAGGATACGCATGAATCAATTCCTTTTGATGGCAGCAAGGGTCGCGTCGGGCACAGGCCCGGAAATCACGACATCGCAATCATACCTTGGATTGACTGCCAGGAACCCGGTTTCGCCCGGAAAGCTGAATTCGACCGGTGTATTGTCGGTGTCATAGGTTTCGGTGGGTGTGGTGATTGTCCGCGCGCCAGACAGGAAGGTACGCCATTCGGGGTGAATGTATTCCTGCCCCACACCGCTCCACAAAAACTGGCCCGTGGCAGGGTCGGTCACAGTTATGGTGAATGCGGTGATTTGCAGCCCTATACCGTCAATGCTGGCGAACTGCGAGATGATCTCGTCAGTGCCGACATTGCGGCTGCGCAAACCCAGGTTATCTTCGGTCTCAAAATCCCAGTCGTCGCGCCCCGTCGCCCGAAGCTGGGTAAACGACGCAGAATCAGCAGCATTTGGCAAAAGTCGCTCGGTAGAATTGGCAACCACATGCGTGCTTTCGATCCACTGCGTTTCCGCGTCGATCGTGCCCAGATAAATCAGCCCGGTATCGTTCATATCCACCCGGCGCTGATGGCCTGTGGGGTCGCTCTGGCAAGTGAACAGATGACTGACGATGCAGCCGCGTTTTTGCACGGTCACATAGCCAGTGCAGCCTGAGGGCAGGCTAAAGCTGTCTTGCGCTATGGCCGGACCTGCAAGCAGGATCAGGATTGCCGTGCGGATCATTGGCCGGACCCGTAAGACGACAGGACGGCGCCGCAGTCGTATTTCGGATTGGGCGACATGAACCCTGCCTCGCCCGGATAGATGAACTGCACCGGGCTGGCGTCAGTGATCAGGTCAGGCGTGGCCGCATTCCAATCTTCGCCAAAAAAGAACAGCCGGTGTGTGGCGCTGACATATTGCCGCCCGGCTGCGGATGAGATGATGTCGCCCGCCGGGTTCAGCTGGTCATAGGCAAATTCGGTGCGCAGCAGGGTTTCGCCGTCAATCTGCACGGTTTCGCCGGTCAGCCGATCATACCCGACAAAGCGTTCGGGTTCATTGCCGGTGTCACTGCTGACGATGAAATCATAGGTGTCGTTGCGGGTGCTGATCAGCTCGTCCAGATTGCTGGGGTCGGCGGCGGGCTGTTGCATGGTCTCGACCTCGGGCGGGTTGGCATAATAGGTGGTCAGCCACTGAAAATCGCGGTCAATTTTGCGTACCTGCCACGGTCCTTCCTGGGTGAACAGCGACACCCATTGTTCGCCTGGCGCATCGGCAGCGCAGGTCCAGACATTGGTGACAAGGCATTGGCGCAACTGCACGGTCAGCGTGCCGGTGCAACCTTGCGGTAGGGCAAAGGTTTCGGCGGCAGTGGCGGTGCTGCCAAATCCAAGGGTCAGTCCGACTGCCAACACTTTTAACGTCATTGCCGCCTCCTACGTGGGTTATTCAGCCGCAATGCTGGCGGCCTGTCCAAGATAGCCCAAAATCGCCGTTGCCGCATCCCGCCCGTCACGGATCGCCCAGACCACAAGGCTGGCCCCGCGCACGATGTCACCGGCGGCATAGACCCCCTCAAGGCTGGTCTTACCGGTGGTGAAATCGGCCCGGATCGTACCCCAGCGGGTGACATCCAGCCCGTCCACGCCCCAGAGTTTAGGCAGGTCTTCGGGTTCAAAGCCCAGCGCCTTGATCACCAGATCGGCGTCTTCGACATAGTCTGCGCCCTCGATCAGTTCGGGCATCCGCCGCCCAGTGGCATCAGGCTGGCCCAGCCGCATTTTTTGCACGTTGACGCCGGTCACGGCATCGCCTTCGAAACCCTTGGGGGCGGATAGCCAGACGAATTCAACGCCTTCTTCTTCGGCATTGGCAACCTCACGTTGGCTTCCCGGCATGTTGGCTTTATCGCGCCGATACAGGCACTTGACCGACATGGCCCCCTGCCGAATGGCGGTGCGGACGCAGTCCATCGCAGTATCACCACCACCAATGACCACGACGCGTTTGCCAGCGGCGTTCAACTCGCCATTGTCAAATTCCGGCACATCATCGCCGAAACTTTTGCGATTGCTGGCGGTCAGGTAGTCGATAGCGGCGACAATGCCTGCGGCATCCGACCCCGGCGCAGCCAAATCGCGGGTTTTATAGACGCCGGTTGCGATCAAGACCGCATCATGCTTGCCCCGGATCGCGTCAAAGGTCAAATCCTCGCCCACGTTGCAATTCAGCACAAATTCGACGCCACCATCGGTTAGCTGATCGATGCGCAGCATGACGATGTCTTTTTCCAGCTTGAACCCCGGAATGCCGTAGGTCAGCAAGCCGCCCGCCCGGTCATAGCGGTCATAGACGGTGACTTGGATGCCAGCCCGGCGCAGCATGTCGGCGGCGGCAAGGCCACCGGGGCCCGCGCCAATGATGCCCACGGATTCAGGGCGTTCGACATAGGGGCGGATCGGTTTGACCCAGCCTTGTTCAAAGGCGGTATCAGTCAGGAATTTTTCGACCGACCCGATGGTCACCGTGCCATGGCCGGAGTGTTCAATCACACAATTGCCTTCGCACAGCCGGTCCTGCGGGCAAATACGGCCACAGATTTCGGGGAATGTGTTGGTGGCTTGGGACAGGTCATATGCTTCTTGCAGACGCCCTTGGGCCGTCAGCCGCAGCCAGTCGGGGATATTGTTGTGCAGCGGACAGTGGGTCTGACAATAGGGCACGCCACATTGGCTGCACCGTCCGGCCTGCTCCTCGGCCTTAGCCTCGGCATATTCGGCGTAGATTTCCTGAAAATCGGCACGGCGCAGCATAGGCGCACGCTTTTGCGGCATGTCCCGAGCCACGGTCACGAATTTGAGCATCACTTCTTTGGCCAAGGGACTATCCTTTGCGACACGACGTTTCGCGCATGGATAAAAGATCGCGATTCAAATGAAAAGGCAGCAAAGCTGACCTATAATACGCTTAGTTTGGGATATTTGCGGAATGAAAGCCAAAAGGTGTGTATTATAGGTCAGCTTAAGTTACCTATACGCCTAAAACCCGCGCAACAGCGCCACCAAAGCGACGGTTCCCACAGCGATTCGCCACCAGCCGAACACCGCATAGCCATTGCGCCCGACGAAACCCAGCACCCAGCGGACCACCAACAGGGCAGTGACGAAGGCCAGACCAAAGCCGACGGCGATATCGCCTAGCGCGCTGGCGTCCAAAGCGTGGCGGTTTTTATACAGATCATAGGCCACGGCCCCGGCCATGGTCGGCATCGACAAAAAGAACGAAAATTCGGCCGCCGCCCGTTTGCTGACCCCCAGCGCCAGCGCACCGACGATTGTTGCGCCCGACCGCGACACCCCCGGGATCATCGCCACGCATTGGGCCAACCCGATTTTCAACGCCACCCCCAGCGGCAGTTTCATCGGGTCATCATAGCGCGGCGCGGGCACCAGCCGATCGACGAAAATCAGCACAATACCCCCAAGGATCAGCATGACGGCGATCAGGACCGGGGTTTCAAAGAGAACGGTTTTGATGAAGTCATGCGCCACAATCCCGATGAGGGCGGCAGGCAGGAACGCAATCAACACGGCAATAATGAACCGTTGCGCGGCGGGATCGCGCGGGGCGGCGCGGAATACAGCCCATAGGCGCGAGACGTAGACCAGCAGCAGGGCCAGAATTGCACCCAATTGGATTACAATTTCGAATGTCTTGCCGGTGCTGTCGAACCCAAGGAAATGCCCCGCCAGCAACAGGTGCCCGGTGGACGAGACCGGGATAAATTCGGTCAGCCCCTCTAATACCCCCAGAAACGCGGCGGCGAGGGTCGAAGTATCGGCCATGATCTATCCCTTAGGTCTTATGCAGGTTCTTGGCCGAATCCTTGATCGCCGCATATTGACCAGACGGGCGGAACCGCCACAGATAATCAGGCAGGACCGAGGCCAAGGCAGTAGGACTGATCCCCAGCGCGGCAAAGCCCTGTGCGTCATCCGACACGACATTATCCACGGCCAGATTGAGCACCTGATCCTTGGTCAACGGGCCGCGCACCAGCCCGCCGGTGGCGATCCGCCCGATGGAAAACCCAAAGGCCATAATCCGCGCCGCCCAGAACGGAATATTCACGATTAGCCTGCGCCGCTGCACCACCGCCAGCATCTGGGTCATCAGTTCGCGGAACGATTTCACCTCGGGCCCGCCAAGTTCGTAAACGCCTTGGGCCGGACCGGTCACAGCCAGCACCGCTGCCTGCGCCACATCATCCACATAAACCGGCTGAAACCGGGTCTTTGCGCCGACAACGGGCAGCACAGGGCCAAAGCGGCTCATCCCGGCAAAGCGGTTGAAAAACTGATCTTCTGCGCCAAACATGATGGAGGGGCGCAGGATCACCGCCTGCGGCATCGCTGCCAGAACGGCAGCCTCGCCGGCAGCTTTGGATTTCGCATAAAGGCTGTCCGAGGCAGCATCTGCCCCGATGGCCGAGATATGGACCATCTGCGCCACGCCCAGTTCGGCAGCAATCCGCGCGATCCGACCGGCACCTTCCGCCTGCACCGCAGCAAAGGTGTTTTTGCCGACCTCGTCCAGCACACCGACGCAATTGATCACTGCATCAGCACCCCGTGTGACGGCGCGGACAGATTCATCGTCGCGGATGTTACAGAACAAAGGTTCGACCTGACCAACCGCGCCATAGGGCTTGACGAACATCGCCTGGTTCGGATTGCGCACTGCGATCCGCACGCGCCAGCCGTCTTTGGCCAGTCTGCGCGCGATGTACCGGCCCAGAAACCCAGAACCGCCAAAGATGGTGACAAGTTTGGACATTGGCACATTTCCTTTTAGGACTTTCGACCGTGGGTTTACTTGCAGGACCCGCACCAGACAAGGTTCATTTGACCATGGCTGTCGTGACATAATCGCGTTGACAGTCTGTTGCCGCCCGCTTAAACGCCGCAAATACACGGCCTGCCCAGGTGGTGGAATTGGTAGACGCGCTGGCTTCAGGTGCCAGTGTCCGAAAGGACGTGGGGGTTCGAGTCCCTTCCTGGGCACCACATCGGCTTGGGTTTTTGTGATGACGGGTTGAAAACCGGGCGTCCCATCAGGGCGATTTTCGCAGTTCAGTTGGTTGCACCGTCGGCTCGGGCGATGAGTCAAGGCCGGAAACTGTTACTTGACTCAATCGCGGAATCTGCCAATCTTTAACCACATTCAAGCGACCGTTGGCCGTGATGGGCTGTTCTGTCATTTTTGGCCAAGTTTTTACGTAGCATTTTCTTTCGGCACTCTGGGTACGGCCTGCAGGTTTCGGCACGCTTGATTTAAAGCAGCTCCGCAACTTCTCCACACCCTCCCGCATCCAAAAATTTTCCCGCGCCTGCTGGCGCTTTGCATTTTATGGAGCTGAACCATGTCTGATTTCCAGATGGCAGTTTATTCGACCGAAACCCTTGAGGCGTTGATCCTTGATGCCATGACAGGACTGACCGCACAGATCAGTTTTGCCGACAATGATGGTGATGAAGGCAACGAAGGCAACGAAGGCAACGAAGCCACCGCTGGCCAGGAAGACGATGAGAACGACGAAGGCGATGAGGCCGACGAGTCGGACGAGTCGGACGAACTGAACGAGAACGACGAAGGTGATGAGGGCAGCGAAGGCGACGAAGGCGACGAAAACGACGAAGCCAACGAGAATGACGAGACTGACGAAGGCGACGAGAATAACGAGAGCAACGAAGACAACGAAGATAATGAGGCCAACGAAGGCGACGAAGGCGGCGAAGGCAACGAAGGCCACAAGAGCAAACGAGAGAAGTACAGACAAACACTTAAATCAAGTAACGCCTATTCCGCTGGTAAGGAGTGGGGGGGGGGGGGGGGGGG
>JANOQM010000065.1:0-63360 GCA_031422295.1 Rhodobacterales bacterium
CGGCGGCATCCTGATTGCCCTGCTGATCGATCAGCCGATCTGGGGGCAAGGCTATGTCCGTATCCTTGTGATCGCGCCGTTCTTTATCATGCCCCCGGTGGCGGCGATGTTATGGAAGAACATGTTCCTTAATCCGGTGTCGGGGCTGTTTGCCGAGGCGGCCAAATTCCTGGGGCTGACCCCTTATACCTTTCTTGAAAGTGCGCCTCTCGCCTCGATCATCCTGATTGTCGCCTGGCAATGGCTGCCTTTTGCCACTCTGATCCTGCTGACCGCGCTGCAATCGCTGTCGTCCGAGGAACTGGAAGCCGCGGAAATGGACGGTGCGCCCGCGATCAAGCGCTTCTGGTTCATCATGCTGCCGCATCTGGCCCGCGCGATTACCGTGGTGATCCTGATCCAGACGATTTTCCTGCTGGGCGTGCTGGTCGAACTGCTGATGACCACCAATGGCGGTCCCGGCACGGCGTCCACCACGCTGACCTATCTGGTCTACAAAGAATCGCTGATCGATTCCGATGTCGGCACTGCCGCTGCCGGAGGAGTTGTCGCTGTCGTCCTTGCCAATATCGTCGCCATCTTTCTGATGCGCGCGATTGGCAAGAACCTTGACGCATAGGGGGGATCCGATATGGCCCGCGCAATCAGCCGAGATCGCAAAATCTTCAACACCGTCTGCGCATGGTTCGTCGCCCTGCTGATCTTCTTTCCGATCCTGTGGATGATCCTGACCAGCTTCAAATCCGAACAGGACGCAATCCTCTCACCCCCTGTGTGGTTCTGGTTCGACTGGACGACCGAGAATTATACAGAGGTGCTGAATACATCGAGCTATTTCCTGCATTTCACCAACTCGATCATCATTGCAGTCGGCTCCACCATCCTTGGCCTGCTGATCGCCGTGCCTGCCGCCTGGTCCATGGCCTTTGTGCCGGGGGCCAAGACCAAGGATATGCTGATGTGGATGCTGTCCACAAAGATGATGCCGGGCGTGGCCGTGCTGGTGCCGATCTACCTGATTTTCATCCAGTTGGGCCTCTTGGACACCCGCATCGGCCTTGTCATCGTGCTGATGCTGATCAACCTGCCGATCATTGTCTGGATGCTCTACACCTATTTCAAGGAAATCCCGGGCGAAATTCTTGAGGCCGCCCGGATGGACGGGGCAACGCTGCGCTCTGAAATCATCTATGTCCTGTTGCCGATGGCCGTGCCGGGGATCGCATCGACCGTGTTGTTGAACATCATTCTGGCCTGGAACGAGGCGTTCTGGACCATTACCCTGACGGCGCGTGATGCAGCGCCCCTGACCAAGTTCATTTCGCAATATTCCAGCCCGCAGGGTCTGTTCTTTGCAAAACTGTCGGCCGCCAGCGTCATGGCCGTGGCCCCAATATTGGTCATGGGCTGGTTCAGCCAGAAACAACTTGTGCGCGGCCTGACCTTTGGCGCGGTGAAATAGGGGAATAAAATGGGACAGATTTCACTGGATAAAGTCACCAAGCGGTTCGGCGATGTATCGGTCATCCCGCCCTTGGATTTGCGGATCGAAGAGGGCGAGTTTGTAGTCTTCGTTGGCCCGTCCGGCTGTGGCAAATCGACCCTGTTGCGCCTGATTGCGGGGCTGGAGGACGTGTCGGATGGCAAGATCAGCATCGACGGCAAGGATGCCACCGGCGTGCCCCCCGCCAAGCGCGGGCTGGCAATGGTGTTCCAAAGCTACGCGCTTTACCCCCACATGACCGTTCGCAAGAACATCGCCTTTCCGCTGCGCATGGCCGGGCTGTCGCAGGCGGAGCAAGATAAAAAGGTCAACGCCGCCGCCGCCGTCCTGAACCTGTCGGACTACATGGACCGCAAACCGGGCCAACTGTCCGGCGGCCAGCGCCAGCGTGTCGCCATCGGCCGGGCGATCGTGCGCGAACCCGCAGCTTTCCTGTTCGATGAGCCTTTGTCCAACCTCGACGCCGCTTTGCGGGTCAATATGCGGCTGGAAATCAGCGAACTGCATAAATCCCTGAAAACCACGATGATCTATGTGACCCATGATCAGGTCGAAGCGATGACCATGGCCGACAAGATCGTCGTGCTGAATGCCGGGAACATCGAACAGGTGGGCTCACCGCTGGAACTCTACAAAGCCCCGCGCAACACCTTTGTCGCAGGCTTCATCGGCTCACCGAAGATGAACCTGATCACCGGGCCCGAGGCCGCCAAGCATAATGCCACCACCATCGGCATCCGCCCGGAACATCTGGGGGTTTCGCCGACCGAAGGCTTGTGGCGCGGCACTGTAGGTGTGTCGGAACACCTCGGCTCTGACACCTTCCTGCGTGTGTCGGGCACTGGCCTTGGCGACAGCATGACTGTGCGGGCGGATGGAGAGGTCAACCTGCACTACGGCGACACGGTCTATCTGACGCCTGATATGACCAAACTGCACCGGTTTGACGCGCAGGGATTGCGGATCGCATGACCAGACTTGCTGGAAAAACCGCGCTTATTACCGGCGCTGCGCGCGGGATCGGGCTGGCGTTCGCGCAAGCCTATGTTGCCGAAGGCGCACGGGTGGCGATTGCTGACATCAAACTGGAGGCGGCGCAAAAGGCCGCCGCCGAAATTGGCCCGATGGCCATTGCGGTGCATGTCAATGTTGCGGATCAGGCCAGTATTGAGACCTGTGTAGCCGCAGTTGCGGCGCAGCTTGGTGGCATCGACATCCTGATCAACAATGCCGCCCTGTTCGATGCCGCCCCCATCGTTGACATAACGCGGGCCAGTTACGACCGGTTGTTTGCGGTCAATGTGGCAGGGCCCCTGTTCATGCTGCAAGCCGTCGCACGCGGCATGATCTTGAGGGGCAAGGGCGGCAAGATCATCAACATGGCATCACAGGCCGGGCGGCGCGGCGAGGCGCTGGTGGCTGTCTATTGCGCCACCAAGGCCGCGATTATCAGCCTGACCCAATCTGCCGGGCTGAACCTGATTGCACATGGGATCAACGTCAACGCCATCGCGCCCGGCGTAGTGGACGGGGAACATTGGGACGGCGTGGATGCGCTGTTTGCCAAATATGAAAACCGCAAACCGGGCGAGAAAAAGCGCCTTGTTGCCGCCGAAGTGCCATTTGGCCGTATGGCCACGCCCGATGACCTGACCGGAATGGCGATTTTTCTGGCGTCCAAAGACGCGGATTACATCGTCGCCCAGACCTACAACGTGGACGGCGGGAATTGGATGAGCTGATGACAATCCCCCTGAACAGTGCCGCTTTGACCGCACTTCCGGCCAATGTCCACGGCCCCGCCTATGATCGCGCTGGCCTGACAGGTGGCATTCTACACGTGGGCGTCGGCAATTTTCATCGTGCGCATATGGCTGTGTATCTGGATCGGTTGTTTGGGCTGGGGCATGATCACGACTGGGCCCTGATCGGGGCCGGGGTGCGCGCGGGTGACGCCGTCATGCGCGACAAGCTGGCGGCGCAAGACTGGCTGACCACGGTCGTGGAACTTGACCCCTCGGGCCTGACGGCCTGTGTGATCGGATCGATGGTCGATTTTGTGCCCGTCGATAGCTCTGCCGTGATCGCGAGGATGGCCGACCCCGCCATTCGCATCGTGTCGTTGACCGTGACCGAAGGCGGCTATTACATCGACGCGAAAACCGATGGATTCGACACTAACGCTGGTGATATCGTCTATGACGCTGCCAATCCGACGACACCGAAAACCGTCTTCGGCATGATGATCGCTGCTCTTCGTCAGCGCCATAAGGCGGGACTTGCGCCCTTCACTATCCTGTCCTGCGACAACCTGCCCGAAAACGGCCATGTCACCCACCGCACGGTGATCGGCCTTGCCCACATGTCCGACCCCATATTCGCCAATTGGATCGAGGCCAATGTCGCCTTCCCCAACTCGATGGTCGATTGCATCACCCCAGCAACGTCGGACCGCGAGCGTAATCTGGTCGCTGAAAACTTTGGCCTGACCGATGCCGTGCCTGTGGCCTGCGAACCGTTCCGGCAATGGGTGCTTGAGGATAATTTCCCCCAAGGGCGTCCAAAACTGGAACTTGTCGGTGCTGAATTTGTCGCCAACGTCGCGCAATTCGAGTTGATGAAGCTGCGCATCCTGAACGGCGGGCATGCTGCCATCGCTTATCCCGGTGCGCTTTTAGGCCATTGGTTTGTGCATGACGCGATGGCGGACAGGCGCATTTCCGGCTGGCTGGACCGCCTGACACGGACCGAGATTGTACCGACGCTGCAACCGATCCCCGGTGTCAGCTATGATGCATACCGCGAAAAAATTGCGGATCGGTTCAGCAACCCCGAAGTGGGTGACACGATTCCGCGCCTGTGCCTGGACGGGTCAAACCGCCAACCCAAGTTTGTTCTGCCCGTACTGCGGCAGGCCATGGCCGAAAACAGACACTATAAAGGGCTTTCTTTGGAGGTTGCGCTGTGGTGCCGCTATTGCGCCGGCACCGACGAGGCAGGCAATGTGATTGCGCCGAACGACGATAATGCTACGGACCTCAAACTGCGGGCTTTGGCTGCAAAGACCGACCCGCAGGCATTTTTGTCCAATACGCTGGTTTTTGGCACCCTCGGCCAAGATACTAGGTTCGCCAGCGCCTTTGCCGTCGCGCTGGCCTCGCTTTGGGCGAACGGGGTCGAAGCGACCCTGAACGCCTACGCCCCCGAAATCTGACGCGCCTTTGACACCAACACTTCGGCCTGCCGGATCGACGCATAGTCGATCAGGCGGCCGTCGAGGGAAACAGCACCTTTGCCCTCGGCCTCGGCCACTTTCATTGCCTCCAGAATCCGGGTGGCACGGGTGACTTCGGCGGCAGAGGGGGTCATAACCTCATTAGCCAGCGCAATCTGGCTGGGGTGAATTGCCCATTTGCCTTCACACCCCAGCACGGCGGCGCGTTTCGCGGCGGCGCGGTAACCATCGGGGTCCTGAAAATCGCCGAACGGCCCGTCAATCGGACGCAACCCGTTGGCGCGGGCGGCGACGACCATTCGGGCCAACGCATAATGCCACATGTCGCCCCAATGCACTTCGCGGCTGCCATCGGCGAGGGGGTCGGTCAGGACGGAATAATCCGGATTTACCCCGCCAATGATCGTGGTGCGGGCGCGGGTGCTGGCGGCGTAATCGGCCACGCCGAAATGCAGCGATTCATTGCGTTTGGACGCGGCGGCAATAGCCGACACATTCTGCATCCCCAACGCCGTCTCGATAATATGCTCGAACCCGATGCGCTTCTTATAGCCTTTCGCCACCTCGATCTGCGTCACCATCATATCGACGGCATAAACATCGGCGGCGGTGCCAACCTTGGGAACCATAATCAAATCAAGCCGTTCACCCGCCTGTTCCACGACATCGACCACGTCGCGGTACATGTAATGCGTATCAAGGCCGTTGATTCGGACCGACATGGTTTTAGTGCCCCAATCCATGTCGTTCAGGGCCTTGATGATATTCTTGCGGGCCTGGGCCTTTTCATCTGGGGCAACCGCATCTTCAAGGTCCAGAAAGATCACGTCAGCGGAAGATTTTGCAGCCTTTTCAAACATCTGCGGCTGGCTTCCCGGCACGGCCAATTCGGACCGGTTCAGCCGGGCGGGGGCCTGTTCGATGATGTGAAAACTCATGTGATTGGTCCTTTGAATGTGCAGTTGCGGCATTCAAGCGGGGAAAGGGCGCAAAGTGTCAAGCAACAATATTACGCGATGCGCCATGCCTGCGACCAAATCAAACCTGACGTTCGGTGGGCAAACGCGAGGAATAGTAGAACGCAATCGCCCGTGCCCGGCTTTCGACGCCCAGCTTTTCATACAGGTTTGATAGATGAAACTTGATCGTGTTGGCGGAAATCCCAAATTCGGCAGCAAGGTCTTTGTTGGAAAGTCCTTGGGAAAGTGACTCTAACAAAGCTTTTTCGCGCCGTGTCAGTTGCTGCATTGGGTCAGAGGCCAGATCGCGGACGTCCAGAAACGGGAACACCATCTGCCCGGCGGCCACAGCCACGCAGGTATCCAGCAGCTTTTCGGCGGGGTTCGACCGCCCGATGAACCCTGCAGCCCCGGCCAACATCGCCAGTCGCGGCAGATCACCCCGGCTGTCATCGCCATAAACCACAAGCCGCGGGGCGTGAGGCTGGTCGCGCAACACCTCGATCAGTTTTTGCCCACCGAGGGCTGGCAAATTCCAGTCAATGACGCCCACCTGCACGGGAACCCGCATCACCGCCCCCAGGAACCCTTCGGCTGTGGCGGTCGTGGCGACCAGTGAAAACCTCGGGTCGCGGTGAAAAATCTCGGACATCGCTGACAGCACCAGCGGGTTGCTGTCAGCCAGCGACAATTCGATTGGTTTACGCATCAAAACCTACCCATCCCGGTCGGGTCAAACGGTATTCTACAGTATTCAATCTAAATGGGTAGCTCATTTACCACCCATACCGACACCCATAAGCAGGAGTAACGCAGGTTGCGCCGGGAAATCAACCCCGTCATCCTTCCCTGACGTCAATGCGCGGCAGCGCTTTTCTTGGAGGAAAGACAACAATGCAGGGTATCCGAGGCTTGTTTATTCCCGGTCCTACCAATGTGCCCGAAGCGGTGCGTAAGGCGATTGATATCCCGATGGAGGATCACCGTGCCCCGGATATGCCCGCCTTTGTGCTGCCGCTGTTCGTTGACCTGAAAAAGATATTCAAGACTGAAACCGCCACCCCATTCGTGTTTACCGCATCTGGCACCGCCGGGTGGGAGGCCGCGATTACCAACACCCTGTGCGAAGGCGACACTGTTTTGGCTGCCCGGTTCGGTCAGTTCAGCCATCTGTGGATCGAGATGTGTAAGGTTTTGGGCCTGAAACTGCAGGTCATTGAATGCGACTGGGGCATGGGTGCGCCGGTAGAACAGATCGCCGCCGCACTGGCCGCTGACACGGACCACAAGATCAAGGCCGTGCTGGCCACACATAATGAAACCGCCACCGGCGTGACCAGCGACATTGGTGCAGTGCGCCGCGCCATAGATGCCTGCGGGCATCCGGCGCTGCTGTTTGTCGATGGCGTATCATCTATCGCATCCATCGATTTTCGCATGGATGAATGGGGCGTTGATGTGATCGTATCCGGCAGTCAAAAGGGCTTTATGCTGCCCGCGGGCCTCGCGATCATGTGTGTCAGCGCCAAGGCGATGGTGGCCACCAAAACCGGCACATATCGCCGCGCCTATTTCGATTGCAACATGATGGCCGCGTCGAATGCGACCGGCTATTTTCCCTATACCCCGCCAATGGCCCTGCTGCGCGGGTTGCGCGTGGCGATGGACAGATTGCTGGAGGAGGGGCTGGAGAATGTCTTTGCCCGGCACCATCATCTGGCCGAAGGGGTGCGCCGCGCTGTCGCCGCCTGGGGGCTGACCCTATGCGCCAAAGACCCGAAATGGAATTCGGACACCGTGACGGCGATTGTCGTGCCCGAAGGCCATGACGCCCGCAAGGTCATTGCCCGGGCCTATGAGCGTTACGGGATTTCGTTTGGCGCGGGGCTATCAGTCGTCGCTGGCAAGGTGTTCCGCATTGGCCATTTGGGTGACTTGAACGAAACGATGCTGGTGGGCGCGCTGGGCGGGGCCGAAATGGCGATGCGCGATGTCGGCATTCCGGTTGTGGCCGGGTCCGGTGTGGCGGCGGCCTGTGAATATTGGCGCACCCATGGCGCACAGGCCATGGCGCTGGCTGCGGAATAGGGGCACATCATGGACATTCACGAATATCAGGCCAAGGAAATCCTGGCGCGTTTTGGTGTCGCCGTACCCGATGGCGCACTGGCCTATTCCCCCGAACAGGCGGCCTACCGTGCCCGCGAACTGGGCGGCACCCGTTGGATCGTCAAGGCGCAGGTCCATGCCGGCGGCCGGGGCAAGGCCGGGGGCGTCAAACTATGCAATTCGGATCACGAGATTGCCGAGGCCGCCGAGGGCATGTTTGGCCGCAAACTGGTGACGCATCAGACCGGACCCGAGGGAAAAGGCATATACAGGGTCTATGTCGAGGCTGCGGTGCCGTTTGATCACGAGATTTATCTGGGCTTTGTTCTCGACCGCACCAGCCAGCGGATCATGATCGTGGCCTCCGCTCAGGGCGGGATGGAGATTGAGGAGATTTCCGAAAAATCGCCCGAAAGCATCGTGCGGTCTACCGTCGAACCAGCGGTGGGCCTGCGCGAATTTCAGGCCCGTGAGATTGCGTTCAAGCTGGGCATTCCCGCCGATCTGACGCAACAGATGGTCCGTACTTTGCTGGGCTGTTACCGCGCGTTCCGCGATCTGGACGCGACGATGGTCGAGGTGAACCCGCTGGTGATCACTTCTGACAAACGCATCGTGGCGCTGGATGCCAAGATGACCTTCGATACCAATGCCCTGTTCCGTCACCCGCAAATTGCCGAATTGCGCGATAAATCCCAAGAGGACCCGCGCGAAAGCCAAGCCGCCGACCGGGGGCTTTCGTATATCGGGCTGTCCGGCAACATCGGTTGCATTGTGAACGGGGCCGGGCTGGCGATGGCCACGATGGACACGATCAAGCTGGCCGGGGGCGAGCCTGCCAATTTTCTGGATATAGGCGGGGGTGCCACGCCCGAACGTGTGGCCAAGGCGTTCCGCCTGGTGACTTCGGACAAGAATGTGCAGGCGATTCTGGTCAATATATTTGCGGGGATCAATCGCTGCGACTGGGTAGCTGACGGCGTGGTGCAGGCGCTGAAGGCGCATCCGCTGGATATGCCGGTGATCGTGCGGCTGGCCGGGACAAATGTTGAGGAGGGTCTGAAAATCCTCGCCAAATCCGGCCTGCCGATTATCCGCGCGACCAGTCTGATGGAGGCCGCCGAACGATCAGTCACCGCATGGCGCAATGATCAGGCGCAACGTGTCAAAGTGAGGGTCGCATCATGAGCATTTTTCTGGACCGCAGCACCCGCGTGATCGTGCAGGGCATCACCGGCCGGATGGCGCAGTTTCACACCAAGGAAATGGTCGATTACGGCACCAATGTTGTCGGCGGCGTCGTGCCCGGCAAGGGGGGCCAGATTGTCGATGGCATCCCGGTGTTTGACACGGTGAAGGATGCGGTTGCGGCAACAGGCGCCGAGGCGTCGCTAGTCTTCGTGCCCCCGCCGTTTGCCGCCGACAGTATTATGGAGGCCGCCGATGCCGGCATCCGCTATTGCGTCTGCATCACCGACGGCATCCCGGCGCAGGACATGATTCAGGTCAAACGGTATATGATGCGGTATCCGCGCGATAAACGCATGGTTTTGACCGGGCCGAATTGTGCGGGGACCATATCCCCCGGGAAGGCCTTATTAGGCATCATGCCGGGGCATATCTATCTACAGGGACATGTAGGCATCGTCGGGCGCTCTGGCACCTTGGGGTATGAGGCCGCGCAGCAGCTGAAGGACCGGGGTATCGGCATTTCCACCAGCGTCGGCATCGGCGGCGACCCGATCAATGGCAGCAGCTTTCGCGATGTGCTGGAACGGTTCGAGGCTGACCCAGACACCCACATCGTCTGCATGATCGGAGAGATCGGTGGCCCGCAAGAGGCCGAGGCAGCAGCCTATATTCAGGACCACATGACCAAACCCGTGGTCGCCTACATCGCCGGCCTGACCGCGCCCAAGGGCCGGACCATGGGGCATGCGGGCGCGATCATTAGTGCTTTTGGCGAAAGTGCGAGTGAAAAGGTCGAAATTCTAACGGCGGCCGGAGTCACCGTGGCGGAAAATCCATCGGTCATCGGCGAAACCATCGCGCGGGTGATGCAGGCGGCCTGAAAACTGCGCCAAGGTTGACCCCTCGGCCTGCGGTCTCTATCTGTCCCTTTGGGTTTCAAAGGGACAGCCATGACCAATATACTGTATCAAAACGATCTGCCCGATGGGCTGGACCTTGGGCCTGTCGTGGCGATTGACTGCGAAACCATGGGGCTGAACCCGCACCGTGACAGGCTATGTCTGATCCAGATGTCGGGGGGCGATGGCCATGTGCATCTGGTGCAGGTGGCGCGCGGGCAGACCGCCGCGCCAAACCTGTGCGCGATGCTGGAAAACCCCGCTGTGCTAAAGCTGTTTCATTTTGGCCGGTTTGACATCGCGGCCCTGTATAACGCCTTTGGCGCCCTGACCGCCCCAGTCTATTGCACCAAGATCGCGTCGAAATTGATCCGCACGTTCACCGACCGGCATGGGCTGAAATATCTGCTGAATGATCTTATCGGTGTCGATATCTCAAAGTTTCAACAGATGAGCGACTGGGGGGCTGTCACCTTGACCGCAGCACAGTTGGAATATGCGGCGTCCGACGTGCTATATCTGCACCGGCTGAAGGTCGAACTTGACCGAATGTTGGCCCGCGAAGGGCGCACCGCTATGGCCCAATCCTGTTTCGATTTCCTGCCAACCCGGGCGCAGCTTGACCTGACCGGCTGGCCCGAAATCGACATTTTCGCCCATTGATGTCTGACCGCACCCGCCTTTTGACCACGGCTGCCCGGGTTATAGCCGAGGAAGCCGCCGCATTGAACGCATTAGCGGCCTCACTGGGCGACAGCTTTGCCGATGCGGTGGACGCCATTCTGACCGCCAAGGGCCGGGTTATCGTGTCGGGTATGGGCAAATCCGGCCATATCGGGCGCAAGATTGCAGCCACGTTTGCCAGCACCGGCACGCCTGCCTATTTCGTCCATCCCGCCGAGGCGAGCCATGGTGATCTGGGGATGGTGGCCGAGGGCGATGTTATTCTGGCCCTGTCCAATTCGGGCGAGGCGCCGGAACTGGCCAATCTGATCGCCTATGCGCGCCGGTTCCGGATCAAGTTGATCGGGATATCCAGCCGCGCCGACAGCAGTCTGATGACACAATCCGATGTGCAGCTTTTGATCCCGCAATTGGGCGAGGCCTGTGGGTATGGCGTGGTTCCGACCACCTCGACCACCATGGCGCTGGCCTTGGGCGATGCCTTGGCCATTGCGCTGATGGAAGTCCGTGATTTCACGCCCGAGAATTTCCGCGACTTCCACCCCGGCGGTAAACTGGGCGCACGCCTGTCCAAGGTGCGCGACCTGATGCATAGCGGCGAGGCGTTGCCATTGGTCGGCCTGCAAACCCCGATGAGCGATACTTTGCTGACGATCAGTCAACGTGGCTTTGGCGTGGTCGGCGTCATCGGACCGGATGGCACTTTGGTCGGTATCGTTACTGACGGCGACCTGCGCCGCCATATGGCGGGGTTGCTGGACATGACCGCCGGGGCCGTCATGACCGCAGCGCCCCGAACTATCGGACCGGATGCATTGGCCCAAGAGGCCGTGGCCGTGATGAATGAACGCAAGATTACCTGTCTGTTCGTGGTCGATCCGGCGGGGTCGGGCCGGGTGGTGGGCATTCTGCACATTCATGATTGCCTCCGCGCAGGCGTGGTTTAGGCTGCCATGGCTTGGACAGACAATCTGTATTCGCAGCTTGTCGGTGGCCTGAAAATAATTCTGCCCTTGGCCGCCCTTGCCCTGTTGTCGACGTTATTCTTGCTGGCCCGTGGGTCAAACACCTTGGAAACGATTCCATATGCCGAACTGGCCGAAATGGCGCGGCAGCCCAGCATCAGTAATCCCAATCTGGCCGGGGTCACGCCAGACGGGTCGTCGATTTCCATTACTGCCGTGGAATTGCGCCCCGATCCGGATATGCCCGACGCCTTCAGCATCATCGCCCCCCGGCTGGTGCTGTACGCAGTTGATGGGTCGCGGGTGGAGATAACCGGCGGACAAGGCGAAATTAATGGGCTTGCCAAGGTGTTGCGCATGACCGGGTTGGTCCGGTTATCGGCGTCCAGCGGCTATGTGATGGAGACGGCGGGCATAAACGCCAACCTTGCGACGGGTGTGATAACATCGCTTGGCCCGCTTGAGGTGCAGGCCCCGTTCGGCACACTGAACGCCGGTGCGGTCGTGGTTTCAACGTCGCAAACAGGCCTTGGTCAGCAGATGGTTTTCAACGGTGGGGTCCGCCTGCTATACCAACCGCAGCCATAAGGATCAGAACCCGGTGTCAATCTTGCGCGCCCTTGCTGTTTTGTTGTTTTTGCCACTGGCCGCACAGGCCCAGACCGATATCGCTTTGGGCGGGATCAGTGCTGACCCGAACGCCCCGGTTGAAATAACTGCCGATAGTCTGACCGTTGATCAGGACAGCAAATCGGCGGTGTTTTCCGGCAATGTGGTGATCGGGCAAGGGGAAATGCGCATTTCAGCGGCCGAGGTCAAAGTGATCTACAGTGATGCGACCGGCGATATTGCCCAGTTATTGGCCACGGGTGGCGTGACCTTTGTCACCGCCACCGAAGCCGCCGAGGCGCAAAGCGCGGAGTACAACCTGACCACCGGCATGTTGATCCTGTTGGGCGAGGTTTTGCTGACCCAAGGCGCCAGTGCGCTGTCCGCTGATCAAATGACCGTCAATCTGGAAACTGGCACGGCGCAGATGCAAGGGCGGGTACGCACAGTGTTTCAGCAGGATGGCAACTGATGCCAGACCTGACCGTTACCCAAGGCGATGTCGGGTTAAGGGTGCTGAACCTGCGCAAAAGTTACCGCAAGCGTCTGGTGATCCGCGATGTCAGTCTGACGCTGGGCCGGGGCGAAGTTGTGGCGCTGCTGGGTCCGAACGGATCGGGCAAAACCACTTGTTTTTACGCCATCGCCGGACTGGTCACACCCGAAAGTGGGCAGGTTATCATCGACGGGCGCGATGTGACCATGCTGCCGATGTATCGCCGGGCTAAACTGGGGATCGGCTATCTGCCGCAGGAAATGTCAATTTTCCGGGGGCTGTCCGTTGAAAACAATATCCTAGCCATCCTGCAAATCGCCGAACCGGACCGCACCACCCGGCGCGAAAAATTAGAGGAGCTGTTGTCGGAGTTTTCGATCGAACATCTGCGCCGTGCCCCGGCGCTGGCTCTGTCCGGGGGTGAACGGCGCCGGGTCGAAATTGCCCGTTGCTTGGCCGCCGGGCCGAAATATGTGCTGCTGGATGAACCCTTTGCGGGCGTGGACCCGATTGCCGTGGGTGAGATCAGGGGGCTGGTCGCGACGCTGAAAAACCGCGGCATCGGGGTGCTGATTACCGACCATAATGTGCGCGAAACGCTGGAGATTGTGGACCGGGCCTATATTCTGCACGACGGAAAGGTATTGATGTCTGGCACCACGGACGAAGTGGTGCGGGACGAGAATGTGCGCCGGGTTTATTTGGGTCAAAGTTTCCGGGTGAACTGACAGCGCTGTTGACAACCGCAGGGCTTTGGGGCGGAATGAAGGGGATGACAGACCCGGTTCGCCTATGCTGGACACCACAGGCATCAACGCCTGACCTCGGCCAAAAAGCCAAGCGATATCCGACTGTTATCACTCCCGTAACCCGCGACTCGTCTTGCCCTTTGTGGGGCACGGTCGCGTTTGTCTGACGACCCCAGGAGGAACAATGCGCTATCAGATCAGCGGCAAACAGATTGACATCGGGGATGCGCTGCAGACCCATGTGAAAACCCAACTTGGGGCTAGCGTGGCGAAATACGCGGGCCGCCCCACCGATGCGATGGTGGTGTTTTCCAAGTCAGGATATGAATTTGTCTGCGAAACCGTGGTGCATCTATCCACCGGTCTGACCGCGCAGGCCAAGGGCCATGCCGCTGAAATCTATGCCGCTTTTGACAGTTGCTGCGAAAAGATGGACAAACAGCTGCGCCGCTACAAGCGCCGGTTGAAGGACCACCACCGAGACCGCGTGGACCCTGTTGAACTTTCTGATGCAGGGTCCTATATCCTCGCGCCAACCGAGGATACGGACGAAGGTGCGGCCGACCAGAATAATCCGATCATTGTCGCAGATATGGGGGCAAAAATTCCCTCGTTATCGGTCGGCGAGGCAGTGATGCAAATGGAACTGGCACATGCGGCGCTTCTTGTGTTTCGGAACGAAAAACATAGCGGGATCAACGTGGTATATCGTCGGGACGACGGCAATATCGGGTGGATTGATCCGCGCAATGCAGGCTGAACGCCTGACGGGCAATGCAGGCTGAACGCCTGACGGGTAATACAGGCTGAACGCCTGAAGTGACAGAACGGGACGACGATCCTATGCAATTAGGCGCGATTCTAAAGGCCGAAGGCGTGAAAGTGCTGGGAGCCACGAGCAGCAAAAAGCGTCTGTTTCAGGATTTGGCTGAATTGGCATCCGGCAGCTATGCGCTCGACCCCGCCAAAGTCGTCGAGGCGCTGCTTGAACGTGAGAATCTCGGCCCGACCGGCGTGGGGCACGGTGTTGCCCTGCCCCACGCCCGCCTGCCGCAATTGACCAAAATGTGCGGTCTGTTCGTCCGACTGGAGAAGCCGCTGGATTTTGATGCGGTAGACAGGCAGCCGGTTGATCTGGTCTTTGCGCTATTCGCCCCTGCCAGTGCTGGCGTTGACCACCTTAAGGCCCTTGCGTTGGTATCCCGTACCATGCGCAACCCCAGCATCTGCGCCAAATTACGGGCCAATTCCGATCCGGCAACGCTGTATACGATCCTGACGGATTCACCGGCGATTCAAGCGGCTTAAGACCAGTTTTCAAAACCGAAGGCGTTATAGTCGCGGGCATAGGCGTCGCGCGCGGCGGCCTCAATATGGGTATCATAAATCCGGGATAGCTGTGCTGCATGCGGGTCTGTGACCAAAGGCAGCGCCGGGCTGTCGCTGCGGCCAATCTGATGTGCAAGCTGGACAAGATCGGCGGCAAGTGTGGCCTCGCGCAAGATCAGATCGGGAAACACGAAACCGGCGAACCCCTGCAGCAGGGACAGCTGACTGGCCCATGTCGGGTCGATCCGCTGGCTGGTTTGTGCGGCAAGATTGGCCTTAAGAAACCCAAGAAACACCAAAAACGCGGCACGGTGTGCGGTATCGTCATAATCTGGGCCAACGTCCCCGGCGGGGATTGGCAACGCAAAGATCTTGCGCAGATTTTCCCTGATCTCGGCATAGGTGCCGGGGCCGGTCGCCAGAATACGGTCGCAAAACGCAGCATGGGCGCGGGCGACGGGGTGACGCAGCACCGCAAAACTGCGGTGGCCGGGATGGGCGGCTTTCCACTGGCGCAGGGTTTTCTGGCTGAACCCGGTCTGCAAACTGCCACCACCATCCAGCCGGATCAGCCAATCGTTCACTGCAGTTTCTGGTCCGGAACGCAATGGCAGGTGTAACAGCGGGCTGCGCGGCGCAGCGATGAATGTCGGAATCGCAGGACCGCGCCGGGGCTCAAAATTCGGGGTGCGGGTCAGGTTGAACCGGTCCAGTTTGGTCAGCGATTTTTCCATCTCGGCAAAGTTGACGACCTTATCATCCATCGGCTCGGGGTTCTGCTTTTTCAGCTTTTTATCCAGCGCCTCGATCCGGGATGAACAACCCAAATAGGCGGCAAGGCCGTTCATCACATCGACGTCCTGCAAATCCTCATAGGCCACATAAAATGCGGTTTGGCCGGATTTTTGCAGGGCGTTTTGCAGCCGGATCTGAAACGCCTGCACCTTTTCCAGATGGTCCTCGAATTCGGCAGGCCGAAACCGGACCTGTTCGGATTTCGCGTGTTTGACACTGGTCAGTTTCCACTGCCCGGTGGCTGCGGCAATTTTGCGGCTGATGTAGCTTTCAACCGGATTGCGGGTCAGGATGATTTTGGCGCAGCGCAGGTCGGCCAGAACAATCTCAAACACCCGTGGGTCATGGTCGTTGAAGTAGCGAAAACCGCCCAGCGTGCCCTTTTGGGCCTTAATAGTATCGATCAGGCGCTGTGGATCAGCCTCGCGCATGGATTGGGTCATGCCCAGCAGATCGAGCGTGTTGGGGTATCCGATGAAATGCGGATTGAATGCCTCGCCGTGGCAAACCAGCCCGTCAAAGCTGTTTATATTCGCCTCGAGAAAATTCGATCCTGTGCGCATTTCAGCAAAGATGACGAAATAGTCAAACCGCGCCATGGATCATTTGACCAGATAGGGTTTGCGTTTGGACGGCTGCGCATGGGTGGGGGCAGGGTCGACCGGAAAATCGCCCATCAGATAGGGATGCATGCCCTGATTTTTCAGGTTTTGCAGGAATTGCCCAAATCCGGTCAGATCAACCATGCGCGGTGCCTCGGCCAGACGGCGCTGGGCCTTACCGCCGATTTCATCAACGATGGTTTGCAGCGCCTCCATCGGGGTTTCGATGAAATCGGCAAGGGTCCAGATCCGGATACGGGCCTTGGCATAGGTTGACCGCAGAGCCACCAGATGTTCGCTTTCGACCTTTTGCAACAGCGCCGCCTCGACCCGCAGATCGGCAAAATTGCGGTTGGTCTGAAACAGCGGAATGGCCCATGCCCCTGAAATTACCGAAATCTGCGCATTCGGGTCTTTGGCGATATCCCAACTGATCGCCTGGGTATCGGCCGGGCCAAACTGAAAGCATTGCCGTTCGCCGCGCGTGTTCCAGATCAAACTGGTCAGGAACGCCCGGCCGTTATAGTCCCGCAAGGTCGCATTGTCGGACAAAGCGCCGTTGAAATGCGCTTGCCGCCCTTCGAATTCGACGCGGGTCGGGGCAAAAAGATGGCCGTGAACCCGGGAACCGGTCGATTTGGCCAGCCACGCTTCGAAATCCTCGAACAGCTCTGTGAACCCTTCAAGGACGGAATAGGGCGATGAAGTAACGCCGTTTTCCCAGCTTTCATTGGGAAACCTGCTTTGCATATACAGCCCCGGACGGCCCCGGGTACGACGTTCGACAGCTTTGGCGAAAATCCGGTCAATCTTGCCGGGGTTGGGTTCGGCACCTTTCAACGCGCCCACCTCGTCATCCAGAAAGGTCCGATACAGCCGGTCCGCCAAGGGCCAGATTTTGCGGGCGACAAAGCAATCTGACCGGCGCAACAGCTGCAAATGATCGTCGTAGAAAATGTGCGGTTTGCCCTGAAAGTCGAACTTTGACAGGGTCAGTGATCGGCTTTCGATATGCTGCGAATAGACTCGCGACAGGGTTTGGAAATAGCTTTCATCAGGAATCCAAACCTTGCTGAAATAGCGGTCATAGCGGGCCCGTTCGGGATCTTGCAGGATGGCAGACAAGGTGCGCCGGGTCAGGCACCACCATTGCGACCCCATGTGCGGCACCAGTCCGGAGGGGATATTGCGCTTGAACTTGAACTTGCGTTGCAGGTCGACATAGCGGTCAAACAGCCCGCGCCGCCGCCGCCACGAAAACGGAAAGCGCAGGGTAAAGCGTTCGTCCGACAAGCCACCGACCGTCCAGGGCACATCTGCGGTGGTCGCACTTTCGATGAAATCGATGGTGGGTCTGCTGTCCAGATATTGGCGCAGTTCACTGACCGGACGCAGCGGCAGGCATGACCCCGACGCCAGATAGACATGCCGCACATCCGGAAAGCTGGCCAGCATCAATTCTGCCGCCGCCTGCGACGCCGCCACAATCCCCCATGTGCCCCATTCGCAGCGATACCGGGTCGAGAATTTGACCATGTCAAGATCGGCCAATGCTGCCTTGAAAGCCTCAAAAACCCGCTTTTCGACGGGCTTGTCGACATGCACCACAACCGGACAGCCGCCCGCGACCCAGTGCCGGATCACCTGTTCGGCCCGGTCCAGGGCGGTATGCACCAGCATGACGATGCCAACGGTCAAGCCCAGTTCCCCTTTGACATCAGCCCCAGAATTTCAAGCTGACGCCAGTTGATGTATTTCTCGCTCCACTTGCACCAAAGATCGGGGTCCTCACCCAATGTCGTGGCATAGGCAACGTATTCGTGACTGTTGGCATAGTGCTGTTTTCTAAGCAATTCCTCGCGCGATTTGGCGGTGAAAGTTTCCAGAAACTTGGTGTGCAGCAACACGCCCGACGCCTTTTCGCCGCCCCATTCGTCGTAGACCAGGTTCAACCCGCGCGGCAGCAGCATATGGGTCGAACTGACATAGGCGTAATCGCGGTCCCATTTGACCAGCGGGATTTTGTTTAGCGCTGGGGCGTGCAGCGGGTCATCCGGAAAGAACATCCGCGCCCTGGGGCCACCCTGAATCCACAGGTTGTAGAAATCGAGGTTCTTGCGGATCGAGTAGTTACCCGCATCAAACCACGACGCGATATCCAGCGGATTTTGCCCCCGACTGTAGGGAAACTGGTTAATCCGCCCCTTGGGATACATGTCCAGCAACATCGCCCCGAACGACCGGATGGATGACGCATCCAGCCAGTCGGTCAGCGCCCGCAATGGCCGGCTGTCGCAGAACGGATAGACCAGCAATTCGTCGGGATCGACCACAAGGCACCAATGCCCATGCCCGTATTTCATCTGCAGACTGTTCAGCCAATCTACCCCAAATCGGGATCGTTTGTAGCTGCCAGTCGTTGTCCAGACGGACACATCAGGCTGTTCGGCCAGATACTCGCGCCCGCCATCGTTGCTGTCATTGTCCACCATCAGGAAATGACTGACGCCCATGTCACGGTAATATTGAAGGAAAAACGGCAGGCGGACGTTTTCGTTGCGAAAGGTGGAAAACACCAGAATGTCGTTGCGCGAAATCTTATCGGCGCGATTTTGCACCGGCGTCAGTTCACGCGCCTTCAGGGCCGCGCGAATACGGGCGCGTTTGCGCCGCACCCGCATGACATAAGAGCTATAGAAGCCCAGTTCCGCCCCCTATTCTAGCCGACCGACCACAACAACACCGTGGTAACGCACGGTCCTTAACAGACCTTTCACCAGAACTAACTGCCTAACAATCATCAGACCTATTTTCCGACGCGTCACAGGATCATCGACCCCGGACTGTTCATATTTTGGCAACAGTATCGGCCCCCGGGATTAACGCGGTAATCGACCCCGGCCCACCTACAACCACGTTCCTTTGGACATCAGACCCATGGCTTCCAGCTGCCGCCAACTGACGTAGCGGCTGGATTTGTCGCACCATAAATCGGGGTTTTGCATCAGGTTGTCGTAATAGTCGTCATACAGGGTACTGTTAGCGAAATGTTGCCGGCGCTGTTTTTCCTCCTGTGCCTTACCGATAATGTCGTCCAGAAACTTTGTATGCAGCAAGACACCTGACGCGCGTTCGCCGCCGGTTTCATCATAAACCTGGTTCAGGCGGCGCGGCAGCAAGGAATGGGTCGAGCTGACATAGGCAAAGCGCCGGTCCCATTTGACCAAGGGAATTTTGCTCAGGGTCGGGGCCCGTTCGGGCCGGTCAGCAAAAAACTTGCGCGTCCGAACACCGCCCTGCACCCACAACCGCTGCAACAGATTTTGTTTTTGGATCATATAGTTGCCGCCATCAAACCATGACAGTATTTCAAACGGGTCCTGCCCGGCAGTGTATTGTTGCGCGCCAAGCGAACCTTTGGGATACATATCCAACATCAGCGCCCCAAATGACCGGATTTCAGCACCGTCAAGCCACCCGGTCAGCGCAGGCAGTGGGCGTGTGTCGCAATACGGATACACCAGTAACTCATCCGCATCGACGGTCAGGCACCAATGCCCATGCGCGTGCCTGATCTGTAGCCACGTCAGCCAATCGACCCCAAACCGCGACAGTTTATAGCTGTGACGCGTCACCCAGACCGACACATCAGGCTGGGCGGTCAGATATTCGCGCGTCCCATCATCACTGCCATTGTCCACGATCAGAAAGTGATCGACCCCAAGTTTGCGGTAGTGATCGAGGAAATACGGCAGGCGCACCAGTTCATTGCGCATTGTGGCAGCGACCAAGATGTCTTGCGGGCCGATCAGGCCGGTTTGGTCGCGAACGGGGCTGATTTGGCTGCGTTTGCGCAGGGCACGAAACAGCAGCCTGTGCCGTTTCCAGCGCAGTTTATAGGCCTGCCATAGCTGTTGTGCCTTACCCATGACGGAACATGGGTCTGATCGCATCAGGCTGGCAAGCCCCGTTACTGTGCCGCAGTCCGCTGTGCCATGACCTCGTGCAGATAATGCGACAGTTCTTCGCGCAAATCGGGACGCGCCAATCCAAAAGATACGGTCGCCTGCAAAAATCCTGCCTTGGACCCACAATCGAACCGTTCACCCCGAAACCTGTAGCCATAAACTTCACGGCCCTTGGCAATTTCTTCCGCAATCGCGTCGGTCAGTTGTAATTCGCCACCGGCGCTGGGTTTGATCTGATTGAGGTTCTGCAGCACCCGCGGGGTCAGAATATAGCGGCCAATGACAGCAAGGTTCGACGGCGCCTGACCCTGCGGTGGTTTTTCCACCATGCCCTTGACCGAAACCATCTGCCCCATGTCGTCCTTGATATCCAGAACCCCGTAAGAAGAGGTTTTCTCGGGCGGCACTTCCATGGCTGCAACCATACAGCCGCCGGTTTCCTCATAGGCTTCGATCATTTGCTGCAGACACGGTTTTTCAGCTGCAATCACGTCATCGGGCAGCATGACCGCAAAGGGTTCGTTGCCAATCAACCGCCGCGCGCACCAGACGGCATGCCCAAGGCCCAGCGCCTTGTGCTGCCGGATATAGGCGATGGCACCACTGTCCATATTAGTGGTCTTAAGGACCTCGAGCAGTTCGTCCTTGCCGGATTTGCGCAGCGCCGCCTCCAGCTCGGGGGCGTGGTCAAAGTAGTCTTCCAGCGCGGATTTTCCCCGCGCGGTGACAAAGATGAATTCCTTGATGCCAGCAGCCCGCGCTTCGTCAATCGCATATTGGATCAGCGGTCGGTCGACCAAAGTCATGATTTCCTTTGGGACCGATTTGGTCGCCGGAAGAAACCTGGTCCCCAATCCTGCTACAGGGAACACGGCCTTGGTAACACGCTTTTTCATCGTCAATTCCTAACTTGCCGCTGCATGAACAGCTGTCTTAACTTTTCCCCACCTTACGATTAACACGTAAGTTATGGCCAAAATAGGGAGGCAATTAACACTTTTCCCAAAAAGCCGTCCTTGTTGCAGGAGTGGCCTGTTCTTTGAATTCTCTGCCCGAGAATCGGATCTAAACACAACCTTTAGTTGTTCGTTGCCATGGTTCTTACGTCTGATGAGCAAATTCCTGCCCTACCGCATATCTGGTCGACTAGCGCCCTTACGGTGAGCGGCCAGCTTGCGCATTGTTTTAGCGCCCAGTTATGGAAGAATTGTAAAGCCAGACTGGGGTGCCTATGCCGCACCCATTGCCGCCATCATCGCCTCGATCCGGGGCACGTCGGCGGGGTTGTTCAATTCCCAGAACTGCCGCCCCCTGGCCTCTACTTCGACGCATAGGACATGCGCCCCGCGTTCCAGAAAACGCAGCTGTTCCAGCCCCTCCAGCCGCTCCAGCGGGCCCATCGCCCATCGCGGATAGGCGGCCAGTGCAGCCGGGCGGTAGGCGTAGACACCGACATGGTGAAACACCGGGGTCTGATCATCGGGGCCAAAAGTTTGGCCAGTGTAAGGAATGACTTCCTTGGAGAAATACAACGCGTTGTGGTCGGCCCCGAACACCGCAGTCGTGCCACCGACGCGGCCCATGCGCCGATCCTCTAGAAGTCCGTTCAATGCGGCTCCTTTTGTGCGCAATACCGGCGTAGCCACCTCGGCCACAGGGTGGGCGCGCAGGCCCGCTATCAGATCTTCGACAAACCATGGCGGGGTCAATGGCGCATCACCTTGCAGGTTGACAACCACATCATAGCCGCCACCCAAAGTATCAAACGCCTCAGCGCAGCGTTCGGTGCCGTTCTGACAATCAACCGAGGTCATTACTACCTCGGCCCCAAAGGCCAGCGCCGCATCGCTGATACGGGCATCATCCGTGGCCACCACAACGCGGGTTACGCCGCGCACCGCCATCGCCGCATCCCATGAGCGCTGGATCAAGGTTTTGCTGATCCCCATGGCCCCGCGCAATGCAACCAACGGCTTGCCGGGATAGCGGGTCGAGGCATAGCGTGCCGGAATGACGATTAATGTCGGCATCAGGTAGCTGCCAATGCCACACCGGGCGCATAAGCAATGAAAAACGGGTTGGCGAAACCAGCTTTGCCATAGGTCAGCGGCGAATGGTCATCAAACCGCACCACCCGGCCACCGGCACCGGTCAACACGGCATGACCAGCCGCTGTATCCCATTCCATCGTCCGGCCCAGCCGCGGGTATAAATCGGCCTCGCCCGTGGCGACCAGACAGAATTTCAACGAAGACCCCGCGCTTTTCATATCCCGCACGGCATAGCGGGCAATATAGTCATCCGTTGCCTGGTCGCGGTGTGATTTGGACGCGACCACCATCAGGGCGGTATTGTCAGGGCCGGCCACGGCCACCGGCTGGGTGACACCAACGCTGTTCTTGTCGATCACGCCGATCTCTTCGACCGACATCCCAATTGCATTGGTATAAAACAGCCGCCCCTGCGCCGGGGCATATACCACGCCGCGAGTCGGAACACCGTTTTCGACATAGGCGATATTCACCGTAAAATCGCCCCGCCGCTGCACGAATTCCTTGGTGCCATCCAGCGGATCAACGATCAGGAATGTGCTGACGGACTGGCTATGCGACGCGGCCTGTTCCTCGGTGACCAACGGCACATCCGGGAATGCGGCACGCAGCCCGGCCGATATCAGGGCATCAGCCGCCTCATCAGCCGCCGTCACCGGACTGTTGTCGCTTTTGGCGCGGACATCAAAATCGGGGGCCGCATATATTTGCATGATGACCTCGCCCGCCTCAAGCGCCAGACGGCGCATCACTTCGGTCAGGTGGTCATAGTCCATCTTGAAACACTCCCTTTGCGGATGCCTAGCGTCGATGTTGCTCTGTCATCCTGTTGGCCTTATGCTGCGGCGCTAAAGGATCAGCAAGAAATTCATGCGACACAAGTTGCGGGCGGTCCATGCAGGCAGGTGAAAGCACAGGATGTTTCAGGCCAACTCGTCACGTTCATCCAGCCTGTTGTTCAACACGCTTGAGTTGATCTATCATTCCATCGTCCGCGATATCCGCAAAGGGCATCGCAATGCGGTCGTTGGCATGCTGATGAACATTGTGCAGACCGTGATCATGGTACTGGCGTTTTACGCGATGTTCTGGATTTTGCCAGGGGCGCGGACCTCTGGCATTCCCGGCGATTTCATCATTTACCTCATGACAGGCATCTTTTTGTTCATGGCCCATACCAAGGCGGTTGGGGCCATCGTCAAATCCGAAGGGCCGACATCGTCGATGATGCAGCACGCGCCGTTGAACGCGGTTGTCACCATTTCTGCGGCCGCCCTAAGCTGTCTTTACACGCAGATCCTGTCGATCAGCGTTGTCTTGCTGCTGTATCATCTGGTCATTACGCCAGTTTACATTCACCAGCCCATCGGAACAATCGGGATGTTCATCGCGGCTTGGTTTTCGGGTGTCGGGGTGGGTTGCATTTTCCTGGCGGTCAAACCGTGGTTCCCGGAACTGACCACCATCGGGTCGTCGGTGTATTCGCGGGTCAATATGATTGCGTCGGGCAAAATGTTCGTGGCCAACACGCTGCCACCATCGATTCTGGCAATATTCGACTGGAACCCGCTGTTTCACACGATTGACCAAAGCCGGGGCTTCGTGTTCCTGAACTACACTCCGCATTTCAGTTCGCCGACATACCCGGTCTGGGTCGGCATCGGGCTGTTGATCATCGGCATGATGGCGCAGTTCTACACACGCAAAACCGCCTCGCTCAGCTGGAATGCAGGCAGATAGCGTATCCCTAACGTCGCACCAGGCCCTGTGGGTTGGAAAAGCTGTTGGGAACCGTTGCAGGCCCGAAAGGCGGCCCCTATATACCCGTTGATCCGCGATAGGGCGTGCCTTGTCGTCTCCATCCAGCAAGGCACGGGTGCCGGAACGGGTCCGTGCCGCTCAAACCGCTAAAAGAGGGTTTTGAAACATGGCTAAAGTTATCGGTATCGACCTTGGTACCACCAATTCCTGCGTTGCTATCATGGATGGCTCGCAGCCTCGCGTTCTTGAAAACGCCGAAGGCGCGCGTACAACACCATCTGTCGTGGCCTTTACCGAAAACGAACGGCTTGTTGGCCAGCCCGCCAAGCGGCAGGCCGTGACCAATGCCGACAATACGATTTTCGCCGTCAAACGCCTGATCGGCCGCCGCGCCGATGATGCGTTTCTGGCGAAAGATAAAAAGAACATCCCCTATACCGTCATCAACGGCGGCAACGGCGACGCATGGGTGCAGGCCCGGGGCGAGAAATATTCCCCTGCGCAGATTTCCGCCGTGATCCTGCAAAAGATGAAAGAAACCGCCGAATCGTATCTCGGCGAAGAAGTCACGCAAGCCGTCATCACCGTCCCCGCCTATTTCAACGATGCCCAGCGTCAGGCCACCAAAGATGCCGGTAAAATCGCCGGTCTGGAGGTGTTGCGCATCATCAACGAGCCGACTGCCGCTGCGTTGGCTTACGGGTTGGATAAAAAGGAAAACCGCACCATCGCCGTTTATGACCTTGGCGGCGGCACCTTTGACGTGACCATTCTGGAAATCGACGACGGTCTTTTCGAAGTGAAATCGACCAATGGCGACACCTTTCTGGGTGGCGAAGATTTTGACATGCGCATCGTCAACTATCTCGCGGACGAGTTCAAAAAGGAAAACGGCGTTGACCTGACCAAGGACAAGATGGCGCTGCAACGGCTGAAAGAAGCCGCCGAAAAGGCCAAGATCGAGCTGTCCTCGGCCAATCAGACCGAGATCAACCAGCCGTTCATCAGCATGGGCACAACCGGCCAGCCGCTGCACATGGTGATGAAGCTGACCCGTGCCAAACTGGAACAGTTGGTCGGCGACCTGATCAAAGCGTCGCTGAAACCGTGCGCTGCCGCGTTGAAAGATGCCGGTTTGTCGGTATCTGACATTGACGAAGTGGTCCTTGTCGGCGGCATGACCCGGATGCCGCGTGTCGTCGAAGAAGTGACCAAGTTTTTCGGCAAAGAGCCGCACAAAGGCGTCAACCCGGACGAAGTTGTGGCGCTTGGTGCTGCAATTCAGGCCGGCGTGCTGCAAGGCGACGTCAAGGACGTGGTCCTGCTGGATGTGACCCCGCTTAGCTTGGGCATCGAAACCCTTGGCGGCGTGTTCACCCGCCTGATCGACCGCAACACTACGATCCCGACCAAGAAATCGCAAATCTTCTCGACCGCCGAAGATAACCAGAACGCCGTGACCATCCGCTGTTTCCAGGGCGAGCGCGAAATGGCCCAGGACAACAAGATGCTGGGTCAGTTCAATCTGGAATCGATCCCGCCCGCCCCACGCGGCATGCCGCAGATTGAGGTGACGTTCGACATTGACGCCAACGGCATCGTGTCGGTCAGCGCCAAGGACAAAGGCACCAACAAAGAGCAAAAGATCACGATCCAAGCCAGCGGTGGCCTGTCTGACGCGGAAATCGACGCGATGGTCAAAGATGCCGAGGCAAACGCCGAAGCCGACAAAGCCCGTCGCGAACTGGTCGAGGCCAAGAACCAAGCCGAAAGCATGATCCACTCGACCGAAAAGTCCATGGAAGAGCATGCCGACAAGGTTGACCCCACCACGATCGAGGCCATCGAACTGGCGATTGCCGCACTGAAGGACGAGCTTGAGACGGATAATGTCGGCAAGATCAAATCCGGCATTCAGAACGTCACCGAAGCCGCGATGAAGCTGGGCGAGGCGATCTACAAGGCCAGCGCTGCGGAATCCGATGACGGTGCAGAGCCGCGCGGCCGGGGTGGCGACAACGACGATGACGGCATCGTCGATGCCGATTTCGAAGACCTCGATCAGGACAAGCGCAGCCGCCGCTAAGGCACTGACCAAACGCAACGACCGGCCCCGGGGAAGGGGCCGGTTTTTGCATTGCCTTTGAAGGTGCTGGTGACATGGCAAAACGCGATTATTACGAAATACTCGGGATTTCCAAAGGCGCCAGCGCCGAGGAGATCAAAAAGGGCTATCGTCAAAAAGCCAAAGAACTGCATCCCGACCGGAACGTCGAAGATCCTACCGCCGAGGCCAAGTTCAAAGAAGCGAACGAAGCCCATGAAGTCCTGAAGGATCCGAATAAAAAGGCGGCCTATGACCGCTACGGCCACGCCGCGTTTGAAGGTGGTGGCGGACAACGCCCCGGTGGGTTCAGCGGCGGCGGCAACGGCGACTTTGCCAGCGCATTTTCAGACGTATTCGACGACCTGTTTGGTGATTTCATGGGCGGGCGCGGTGGCGCTGGTCAGGGCCGGGCACGCGCCGCCCGGGGCAATGATCTGCGCTATAATATGCGGATCAATCTGGAAGATGCCTATTCCGGCCAGCAGAAAACCATCAACGTGCCCACTGCTGTCGGCTGTACAGCGTGCAAGGGGTCTGGGGCCGAAGGCGGGTCTGAACCGCAAACCTGCCCCACCTGTTCCGGCATGGGCAAGGTGCGGGCACAGCAGGGCTTTTTCACCGTCGAACGCACCTGCCCCACGTGTAACGGGCTGGGCCAGACCATCAAGAACCCCTGCAAGGTCTGTGCCGGCGCGGGCCGGGTTGAAAAAGAACGCTCTTTGTCTGTCAACATCCCTGCTGGTGTTGAAACCGGCACCCGGATCAGGCTGGCTGGCGAAGGCGAGGCCGGAATGCGCGGCGGCCCGACCGGGGATTTGTATATCTTCATCGAGGTCAAGGAACACGCCCTGTTCCAGCGCGAGGCAAACAACCTGTTCTGCCGCGTTCCGGTATCAATGGCCGACGCGGCGCTGGGTGGCGATATCGAAGTGCCCACTATCGACGGCGGCAAAAGCCGGGTGAAAATCCCCGAAGGCAGTCAATCGGGTCGCCAGATGCGCCTGCGCGGTAAGGGCATGCCCGCGCTGCGCGGTGGCGGGCATGGGGATATGTTCATCGAACTGGCGGTGGAAACCCCGGTAAACCTGACCGCCCGGCAAAAGGAATTGCTGCGCGAGTTTGATGACCTGTCCGAGGCGAACAATCCGCAAAGTGCGGGGTTCTTTTCGGCGGTCAAAAACTTTTGGGACAATATGAAAGGGTGACGTCGCTGCTTCGGCGTTAACCAATCAGAAAGGGAATCATCGCAGACTTGGCGCATGAAACCCCGCCCCGCCTTTGCCGAAAGCATGCTGCCGTTCCTTGACCCCGGACTGCTGGACCGGGACGAAGTGCCAATCGTTCCGGCCCGGCACGGCAAGCTTCCTTCTTATATCGCCGACCACCGTCAGCGCCTGCGCGACCGGTTCAATTCTGGCGGCGCGGCGGCCCTGCCCGATTACGAACTCCTCGAACTGGTGCTGTTTCGCGCCATCCCCCGGCAAGACGTCAAACCCATCGCCCATGCGCTGATTGCGGCCTTTGGCGATTTCAACCGGGTGCTGTCAGCCGCGCCGCACCAGTTGATGCAGGTCAGCGGCATCGGTGCGGCGGTCGTGACTGAGTTGAAGATAGTCGAGGCTGCAGCCCACCGCATGGCCCGCGCCCGCATTCTGCAGCGGCATGTAGTGTCCAGCTGGGACGCGCTGCTGGATTATTGCCACACCGTCATGGCCCACCGCGAAACCGAGCAGTTCCGCATTCTGTTTCTAGACCGCAAAAACGTGATTATCGCCGATGAGGAACAGGCCAAAGGCACGGTCGATCATGTACCGGTCTATCCGCGCGAAGTGGTCAAGCGGGCGCTGGAATTGAATGCCTCGGCGCTGATCCTTGTGCATAACCATCCATCAGGCGACCCCACGCCGTCGGAAAGTGACATCAGCATGACCGCGCAGATCAACGTCGCGGTTCAAGCATTGGGCCTGACCCTGCATGATCATCTCATCATCGGCAAATCCCGCGAACTCAGTTTTCGGGCCAAGGGGTTATTGTAACGGGCGGATTATTTCGAAGCCAGAACAAGGTCCTGCAACATATTGTCCATGACCAGAAACTCACCCACGGCTGCGCAATCCGGCATGGTCAACGTCAGGTCGATGACCTGCGGCTCTGCATCGGGGATAATCTGGATCGATTGCGCCGAAACCGCTTGTCCGCAATTGGCCGCCGTCACCTCAGCCTCGACGGTCAGGTCAATGGTGCCGTCGCGCAAAGTGGTGCCACTGGGAAAAGTATAAATTTCAGCGATCAGCGCATTCTCGGCCTTGTCATCACCCAGACGGGTCATGAATCCACCCTGCCCGGTTGCAGCAATCGCTGCATCCCGGGTCGCGCCTGACCAGACATGGCCATCGGCTGCATAGGTCGCGCCGAACTCCAGCGCATGCAACTGCATTCCGCCCATGCCTTGCCATTGCAGAACCGCACGGTCAAAATCAGCCAGGTCCGGCACCATAACTGATGCAGCTGCGCCCGTTCCATCCGCCAAATCCGCCAGAAAAACCGATGCTTCGGCCAATGCAGGAACAGTAACCATGGTTTTGCCTGCATCATCGGTCACGACGGTGAACATCATGCCCTGATGGTGGATCACCACAGCGGCATTCGGCGCGCAGGGCGCCGTCAGATTCAGATTGACCATGGCGGCCGCGCCGACGACCGCAGTCAGGGTCGCGCCGCAGACAGGTTGCAGCGCGGTGGGATCACCCGGCAAAACATCGGTCAACGTGTCGGTGCCGCCAAACGCCACAAGTTCGAAATCAGGAGCGGCGAACGATGGTGGCGCAATATCTTCGGGCATCACAACCGCCAATTCGACAGGTGGCGCGATCCGAACAGGCTCGGCCACGGGCATCTGCGCGGCAACACGTTCTGCAAGCGGGTTTTCGACCGGCAGTGTCATGGTATCCGCGGCCACCAGCGCCTCCACTTCGGGAATCGGCTGGCTGATGACCACAGTGGCTGCGGTGTCGTCAGCAAACCTGTTGGCTAGCGCATCACCGTTCTGCATCACAAAACCAATGCCGAGTGCGACCGAAAAGGTGCTTCCGGCCATAATGAACTGTCTTGCACGCGACATGATGCGCTTCCTTCCGTTAAGGATTTAGAAGCGGTTTGATGGATCACCGTGTTTTAAACGGGACACCCCTGAGGATTCTTCACGTCCGAAATGCGGCGCTGCGGTGGCAAGGTCCGGCTAAAACGCCCCGTGGCAATGCTTGAATTTCTTGCCAGACCCACAGGGACAATCGTCATTACGACCCGGATTTCCCCATGTGGTCACGTCGCTTTCGACGAAACCGGCTTGGGCTGCAACAGGGGTTGCCACCATGGCGACAGCGGCCACAATTGGGGCAACGACCGGGGCTGCAACGGCGGCCTGCGCCCGCCGCTGTTGTTCTGCGATCTGCGCAATCATAGCCTGTTGCTCTTCCTGACTCATCGGCCGGATTTGCGCCAGTTTCTGCGTCACATCGGTGCGCAAGCTGTCCAGGAGCCCCTCGAACAACTGAAAGCTTTCGGTTTTATATTCATTCAGCGGATCGCGCTGGGCATAACCGCGGAACCCGACGACAGACCGCAAATGTTCCAGCGTCAGCAAATGTTCACGCCATTTGCCATCGATGGTTTGCAGCAAGACCTGCTTTTCCACATTGCGCATCGTATCGGAGCCAAAAGCGGCGTTCTTTTCTTCCATCAGCTTGTCAGACGCGGCAACCAGATTGTCGCGCATCACAGCCTGATCTACGCCATCCTCGGCGGCCCATTTCATCACCGGCTCGTTCAGACCCAGTTTCTGGATCGTGGCGGCATACAGGCCCTCGGCGTCCCATTGTTCGGAATAGCTGCGCGGTGGCAGATATTCGTCGACCAAGTCTTCTATGACCTGATGGCGCATGTCGGTCGTGACCTCGGACAGGTCCTTGGCCTCCATGATCTCGCGGCGCTGGGAAAAGATCACTTTGCGCTGATCATTCATCACATCGTCGAATTTCAACAGCTGTTTGCGGATGTCAAAGTTGCGGCCTTCAACCTTGGCCTGCGCTCGCTCCAGCGATTTGTTGACCCAGGGGTGAACAATCGCTTCGCCTTCTTTCATCCCCAATGACGACAGCACTTTGTCCAACCGCTCTGACCCAAAGATGCGCATCAGGTCATCTTCGAGGCTGAGGAAAAACGATGATCTGCCGGGATCGCCTTGCCGGCCCGACCGGCCCCGCAGCTGGTTGTCGATCCGGCGGCTTTCGTGCCGTTCGGTGGCCAGCACGAACAGGCCGCCCGCCTCTTTTACCTTGGCTTTTTCATCGGCATGTTCAGCCTCAATCTGGGCACGCAATTCATCCGGGTGGACTGACGGATCGGCCACGATGGCCTGTAGCACGCGCAGTTCGACATTGCCGCCCAACTGAATATCGGTGCCCCGCCCGGCCATGTTGGTGGCGATTGTCACTGCGCCAAACTTGCCCGCATCGGCAACGATCTGCGCCTCTTGTTCATGCTGGCGGGCGTTCAGAACGTTGTGGGAAATCCCCGCAGCGGTCAGCATTGCGCTAAGCGATTCAGATTTCTCGATCGACGTGGTCCCAACGAGGATCGGCGTGCCCTTGGCATGCGATTCTTGGATAGCTTTGACCACGCCTTCGTATTTCTCGCGCGCGGTGCGGTAGACCTGATCGTGCTCATCTTTGCGGGCGATGGGCCGATTGGTCGGCACTTCGACCACGCCCAGCCCATAAATCTCCATGAACTCGTCTGCTTCGGTCAGGGCGGTGCCGGTCATCCCAGCCAGATTGTCATACAGACGGAAATAGTTCTGAAAGGTCACGCTGGCCAAAGTGACATTCTCGGGTTGAATTTTCGCGCCTTCTTTGGCCTCAATCGCCTGATGCAGTCCGTCCGACAGGCGGCGGCCAATCATCATCCGGCCAGTAAACTCGTCGATCAGCACCACATTGCCGTCGCGGACGATATAATCTTTGTCCTTGGTGAACAGTTTGTGCGCGCGCAGACCCTGATTTATGTGATGCACAATCGTCGTGCTTTCGGGGTCATACAGCGACTGACCCTCGGGCAAAATCCCAAGAACACCCAGCCGGGTTTCCAGAAATTCATTGCCTTCATCGGTAAAGCTGACGTTACGGGTTTTTTCGTCCAGCGTGTAAAACTCTGGCAAAACCTCGGGGATGACCCGGTCGATGGTTTTATACAGTTCGGACCGGTCCTGTGCGGGGCCAGAAATGATCAGCGGCGTGCGGGCCTCGTCCACCAGAATGCTGTCAACTTCGTCCACAATTGCAAAATTGTGGTCACGTTGGTTCATCTGGGCAATCTCGGATTTCATATTATCGCGCAGATAATCAAACCCCAGCTCGTTATTGGTCGCATAGGTGATGTCAGCCTGATACGCGGCCTTTTTCTCGGCCTCGGGCTGTTGCGGATAGACGACGCCAGTGGACAATCCCAAAGCGCTATAAACCTTGCCCATCCATTCGGCGTCGCGTTTCGCCAGATAGTCGTTAACCGTGACGATATGCACGCCCTTGCCCGCCAGCGCGTTCAGATAGGCCGGGAACGTGGCGACAAGGGTCTTGCCCTCGCCGGTTTTCATTTCGGCAATATTGCCCTGATGCAAAAAAACGCCGCCCATCAGCTGCATGTCAAAGGCGCGCAGGCCCAGCGCCCGGCGCGCCGCCTCGCGGCAATTGGCAAAGGCTTCTGGCAGCAGATCATCCAGACTTTCGCCCGCAATCGCACGGGCCTGCAAAGCGGCGGTTTTCACTTTGATCCCGTCATCGGACAGCGCTTGTGCGGCGGCTTCCAATGCGTTGATCTTGTCGATCAGCGGGCGTGTCGCCTTGATCTTGCGGTCGTTCGGCGTACCGAACACCTTTCTGGCGAGAGTTCCGAAACCCAACATGCGTAAATCCTTGGCGTGCCTGACATCAAAGTGTGAGGAGGTTGCTTGCCGCCCAAAAGCCCAGCGCATAAAGAAGGCCGCAAGTATGCCCCCTCGGAGCCTGTCTGGCGATGTAAGGGGCGACCGTCACAGTGTCAACGTCACGCGCTGGCGTGAGCGATCAAGGGAACGTTTTATGCTGAAACAATCAACTTTTCTGGCCTGCACAGCGCTAGCAATCATCTTGGCGGCGCCAGCCTTTGCCCAAGAGACCGCCGCCGAAGTAGCGTTGATCGAGAATCCAACCGCCGAGACTGTTGTCGCTACCGTAAACGGTGTCGAAATCACCTTGGGCCAGATGATTATCACCCGGTCGCAATTGCCGCCCGAATATCAGTCCCTGCCCGACGATGTGCTGTTTTCGGGTATTCTGGATCAGTTAGTTCAACAACAGACACTGGCCGATACCATCACCACAGACCCCAAGCGCGTAACGATTGCCGTGGAAAACCAGCGCCGCAGCCTGTTGGCCGGTGAGGTAATCAACGCGACGCTTGAAGGGTCCGTGACCGACGAAGCCCTGCAGGCCGCCTATGACGCCACTTATGCCGGGGCAATTCCGGTGACCGAATACAATGCCTCACACATCTTGGTGGATAGTGAAACTGCGGCCATCGCGGTCAAGGCCCGGATCGACGGCGGTGAAGATTTCGCCGTTGTAGCGACCGAGATTTCGTCGGATTCGTCTGCTGCCAATGGCGGCAATCTGGGCTGGTTTGGGCCCGGCATGATGGTTCCACCGTTCGAGGCCGCCGTTGTAGCGCTTGACCCCGGTGCTGTATCGGTCCCGATCCAGACCGATTTTGGCTGGCACGTCATCAAGCTGAACGAAACCCGGGTGCAGCCCGCCCCCCCAATGGCCGACGTGCGCGAAGAGCTGGCAGGCCAGGTTCAACAGGCCGCGATCGAGGCCAAACTGGCCGAAGTGACCGCCGCCAGCGAGATTACCCGCGCCGAAGTAGGCGCGTTCGATCCCGCGATACTGAACAACCTCGACCTGCTGCGCGACTGATATGGCCGTTTCCCCGCTTGCGCCCGCCTCTTTTCCACAGCTTCCGGTCATCGACGGCGTCCGTTTTGCCGCCGTCGCCGCTGGGGTGCGGTATCAGAACCGTACCGATGTGATGCTGGCAGAGCTTTCTGCTGGCAGCACTGTGGCGGGGGTCTTTACCCGCTCGGCCACGCGGTCAGCACCGGTGCTGGATTGTCAGGCCAAGAACGGTCTGGCATCCGGCGGCGGGGCGGCGTTTCTGGTCAATTCCGGGAATTCCAATGCCTTCACCGGGCAGGGCGGGGAACGGTCCGTCGCGGCCATTTGTGCCGCCGTAACTGCGGCCACCGGCATTGACACGGCGCGTGTATTTACCTCATCGACCGGAGTGATAGGCGAGCCGTTGCCGCATGAGCGGATCACAGCAAAGTTGGCTGACCTGAACGCGGCCCTGACACCTGATGCGCTCGAGGCTGCTGCGCGTGCCATCATGACCACGGATACATTTCCCAAAGGGTCCGCTGCCGAGGTTGAAATCGGCGGCAAACCCGTCAAAATCGCCGGTATCGCCAAAGGTTCCGGCATGATCGCGCCCGATATGGCGACCATGCTGGTCTATCTCTTTACCGATGCCCGCATCGGGCATGCGGCCCTGCAAGCGCTGTTGACCCAAATCACCGACCGGACCTTTAACTGCATCACCGTCGATAGCGATACATCCACATCAGACACTTTGCTGATGGGGGCGACCGGCGCGTCGGGTATTGATGTGACCGGCAATCCCGATTTTGCCGCTGCCTTGGAACGGGTCATGCTGGACCTCGCATTGCAAGTTGTGCGCGATGGCGAAGGCGCCACCAAATTTGTCGAGGTGCAGATTTCGGGGGCCGTATCGGACGCTGATGCGCGCAAGGTTGGGCTATCCATCGCCAATTCGCCGCTCGTCAAGACCGCCATTGCGGGGCAAGACGCCAATTGGGGCCGGATTGTCATGGCTGTGGGCAAGTCCGGCGCGCAAGCCGACCGGGACAAGCTGTCGATCCGATTTGGCGATATTACCGTTGCCCGAAACGGCTGGCGCGACCCGGATTATTCCGAAACCGCCACCAGCGATTACATGAAACAGCAGGATCTGATCATCGGGGTCGATCTGGGGATTGGTTCCGGCGCGGCCACTGTCTGGACCTGCGACCTGACCCATGGCTATATCGATATCAACGCCGACTACCGGTCTTGAAGCTACTTCTGGTCTCGGCAGTTGCCCTGATTGACGTCGATGGGCGCGTGCTGCTGGCCCAACGCCCCGAAGGTAAGTCATTGGCAGGCCTGTGGGAATTTCCGGGTGGCAAGGTCGAACCAGGCGAAACGCCCGAGGCTGCGCTGATCCGGGAACTGCACGAGGAGCTGGGTATCGACACGTGGGCTTCCTGCCTTGCCCCGCTGACATTCGCCAGCCACAGCTATCCCGATTTTCACCTGTTGATGCCACTATTTGCCTGCAGGCGCTGGAACGGCACACCGCAAGGGCGCGAGGGGCAAATGCTGAAATGGGTGCGCGCCGCAGACTTGCGCGACTACCCCATGCCGCCTGCAGACATCCCTCTGATCCCGATCTTGCGCGACTGGCTTTGACACTTTTTCAAATATGTCAAAAATATGTCGATTTTTAAGGTGTTGTTTACAAAATTTAGGCTAAGTTAAAAAAATCAGTCTTTGGGGAGAGATTTGAGATGCTTAGAACAATCATCTTGGGAAGTTGTGTTTCGGTGCAGGGCCTGTTGGTCAAAAAACTAGACAATGGCAAAATCGTGATTCGCGTCGGTGAGCGGATTTACGAAGGCATGCCGGTCGCCAAAACAGCCTGAAATGGTCGTTAGAATGCAAAAAAGGGATGGCATGCCATCCCTTTTCGCTTGTCTGAAAGCCACGCTTACAGTGACCGCTCGACCGTCTCGCGCTCGAATATCTCGATGACATCGCCGGGGCGGATATCGTCATAATTCTCGAACGCCATGCCGCATTCCTGACCCGAGATAACTTCCGCCACCTCGTCCTTGAACCGCTTGAGCGTTTTGAGCGTGCCTTCGTGGACCACGACATCCTGCCGCAGCAACCGCACCCCGGCGGACCGGCGCGCAACGCCTTCGGTGACCAGACAACCCGCAACCTTGCCGATGTTGGACACTTTGAACACTTCTTTGATCGACGCATAGCCGATGAACTTTTCGCGAATCTCGGCCTTCAACAACCCGCTCGCCGCCGCCTTCACATCGTCAACCAGATCGTAGATCACCGAATAATAGCGGATTTCCACGCCCTTTTGGTTCGCCGTGGTCCGGGCAGACGCATTGGCCCGCACGTTGAACCCGATCACCGGCGCACCGGAGGCTTCGGCCAGACCGATATCGGATTCGGTAATCGCGCCCACGCCGTAATGCAGCACGCGCACGCGGACTTCCTCGTTGCCGATCTTTTCCATCGCCTGCACGATAGCCTCGGCAGAACCCTGCACGTCGGCCTTGACCACAATCGGCAACTCGCTGACGGTCTTGTTGGCCTTGGCATTGGCCATCAGCTGTTCCAGCGTCGTCGCAGCACCAGCCGCTGCACGTTTATCTTTGGCGGCTTTCTCGCGGTAAGTCGCAATTTCCCGCGCCTGCGCTTCGGTTTCCACCACGTTTAAAACGTCACCAGCCTGCGGTGTGCCGTTCAGGCCCAGCACCTCGACCGGCACTGACGGGCCAGCCTCGGAAATCCGGTCACCCTTGTCGTCGATCAGCGCACGCACCTTGCCCCATTGTTCGCCGACCACAAATATATCGCCCTGACGCAGTGTTCCATTTCGGACCAGAACCGTGGCCACCGGGCCGCGACCCACATCTAACTGCGCCTCGATCACCGCACCCACAGCCGCCCGGTTCGGGTTGGCCTTCAGGTCCAGCAGTTCGGCCTGCAATGCTATGTTTTCCAGCAGAATATCAAGCCCCTGCCCGGTCAACGCTGACACTTCCACATCCAGCGTCTCGCCCGACATTTTCTCAACAATCACCGAATGCTGCAGCAGATCGGTGCGCACCTTGTTGGGGTTCGCATCGTATTTGTCGATCTTGTTGATCGCCACAATCATCGGCACATTGGCAGCCTTGGCGTGATTGATCGCCTCGACCGTCTGCGGCATCACCGCATCGTCGGCGGCCACCACCAGCACGACAATATCGGTTACATTCGCCCCACGGGCGCGCATTGACGTAAACGCCGCGTGGCCGGGAGTATCCAGGAAGGTCAGCATCGACCCATTGGCGGTCTTCACCTGATAGGCACCGATATGCTGGGTGATCCCACCAGCCTCGCCCGCCACAACCTTGGTCTTGCGGATCGCATCGAGCAACGACGTTTTGCCGTGGTCAACGTGACCCATGATCGTGATGATCGGCGGGCGGGTCATCAGATCAGTGTCAAGGTCGGTGACGACATCAATCACGTCTTCCACATCAGCATCCGACACACGGACCACCTTGTGGCCGAACTCTTCGATAATCAATTCGGCGGTATCGGCATCAATTGACTGGTTTTGCGTCGCCATAATGCCGTTTTTCATCAGCATTTTCACAACGTCAGACACCCGTTCGGCCATGCGGTTGGCCAGTTCGCTGACCACGATCGCTTCGGGCAATTGCACGTCGCGCACGACTTTTTCGCGCTCTTGCATGATGCCCATCGCCTTTTGGCGGGCACGGTCCTGCTTGCGCTTCATCGCGGCCATCGACCGGACGCGGGCGCCCTCGCCGCCAGTCAACGCCTCGTTCAGGGTCAACTTGCCGGCGCGACGGATATCATCCTGCGGGGTCGGCTTGGCCTTGACCACTTTGTCACGGGCGTCTTTTTCGCGGTTCGGGTTGCGCGGGGCGGACAGGGGACGGGGTCCACCACGTTCCTCTTCAACCGGAGCGGCAGCAGCGGCCACTGCCGCAGGTGAACGGCGCACGGGTGCCGGTTCAGCGGCCTTGGCAGCAAGGGCCGCCACGCGCTTTTCTTCTTCGGCCTTTTCACGGGCTGCGTCACTGCGCTCTTTTTCTTCGCGCTCTTTGGCCTCCATCTCGGCCCGACGCAGTTCACGCTCCTCAGCGCGGGCCTGGTCCTCGGCGGCACGCTTGGCGGCATCCTCGGCCTCGCGGACGCGGGACATTGCCAACGCCTTCATCCGGCGTTCAAGTTCCACATCCGAAATGCCCGCTGGCCGCTTGGAAGGATCACCCCCCGTTGCCAGACCACCTGTCGCTGCCGCCGGGCCAGGCTTGGCCACGACCACAACGCGCTTGCGCTTGGTTTCCACTACGACACTCTTGGTGCGGCCATGGCTAAAGCTTTGCTTTACGCTGCCAGGGCGGGAGCTTTGCAACCCAAGAGGTTTTTTGCCGTCGCTATCGTTCATCAAACTTCTGTATCCTTCTGGGCGATCACCTGATCGCCACCATTCTCGCGCAAACCGCGCAGCTTTGCGGCTTCCTCTACAACACGGTCGCTGAGTCTGCCAGACGCGAGCGCGCCATGTATCACACTTTGCCTGCCGAATGCCAAACCCAATTCCTGCGCTGTTAAACAGCCATAATATCTGGCCCCAGTCGGGGTCCACAGCTTGGTTTTTCCGCGTTCCGACCCGTCGCTGGCCTGCAATAGCACCCGAACCTCGTCATTGGCCAGCCAGCCTTTAACCTTTTCAAACCCGGCCACGGCCAAGCCTGCTTTGCGGGTAAGCGCTATCAGGTCAACGACCCTGCGGGCAAGCTGACGCTCAACCTCGTCGACCAGTCCTTCGGGGATGGTCACAGCCCGTTTGGCAGCCCGGGCAAATTGCCCCTTCTTGGCCAGCTCCAGAATGGCGCGGCTGGCCGTCACCCAGATGCCGCGCCCCGGCAGTTTGCCCAGAATATCAGGGACAATCTGCCCTTCGGGACCAACGACAAACCGAATCAGCCCAGCCTTGGGCTGCACGTCCCCCGTAACGATACACCGGCGTTCGGGCCCGTGATCGTGGTCTTGTGTGTCGCTCTCATGATCCGCTTTGGCCATGGGTCAGGTGCCAGAGGTTCACACCTCCGCCTCCTCATCTGTATCGGCAGAGGCGCCCGCCAATTCGTCCGGGTCAACCCAGCCCAACATTACCCGGGCGGTCATGACCAAAGTTTGTGCTTCTTCCAGTGACACATCGAACTTTTCTAACACGCCTTCGTCCTTGACCCGCTCGCCCTTAACGGTGGTCCAGCCACCGGCCAGTTCCCAGTCCGCACAAGTGGCGAAATCTTCCAGCGTTTTTACATCGTCCAGCGCCAGGGCTTCGATCATCTGCGGGGTCAGGCCGGGGAACGTGACCAGACTATCCTCGACACCCAGTTCGCGGGCATGGGCAAGGGCGCGCTTGTTTTCAGCCTCAAGGTTATCCCGGGCCCGGGCCTGCAGTTCGGCCGCAGTGCTTTCGTCCAGCCCTTCGATCACCATCAGTTCATCAAGGTCAACATAGGCCACCTCTTCCAGATTGGTGAAGCCTTCGGATACCAGCAATTGTGCGAAAGTCTCGTCCAGATCCAGTGCATCCATGAACAGCTTGGTGCGGGATTCGAACTCGGACTGGCGGCGCTTGCTTTCTTCTTCCTCGGTCATGATGTCGATGTTCAGACCGGTCAGCATCGACGCCAGCCGCACGTTCTGGCCCCGGCGACCAATCGCCAGCGACAATTGCTCCTCAGGCACCACAACAGTAATCCGCTCGGCGTCTTCGTCCAACACCACTTTGGTCACTTCGGCAGGCTGCAGCGCGTTCACCAGGAAGGTCGGGATATCCTCGTTCCACGGAATGATGTCGATCTTTTCGCCCTGTAATTCGGCGACAACGGCCTGCACCCGGCTGCCGCGCATACCGACGCAGGCACCGACGGGGTCAATGCTGCTGTCATAGGACACCACGGCGATTTTCGCGCGGGAACCCGGATCGCGGGCCACGGCCTTGATCTCGATAATGCCGTCGTAAATCTCGGGCACTTCCATCTTGAACAGCTCGGCCATGAACTCGGGTGCTGTCCGGCTCAGGAAAATCTGGGGCCCGCGCTGTTCCCGGCGAACCTCTTTGATATAGCAACGAATCCGGTCGCCGGGGCGATAGGCCTCGCGCCCGATCTTTTCATTGCGGCGCAGGATTGCCTCGCCGGACCCCACATCGACAATGACATTGCCATATTCTTCACGCTTGACCAGCGCGTTGATGATCGTGCCGGCGCGGTCTTTGAACTCTTCATATTGCCGGTCACGCTCGGCTTCGCGGACCTTTTGCAGGATCACCTGCTTGGCCGATTGCGCGGCAATGCGGCCCAGTTCGACGGGGGGCACTTCCTCAACGAACATCTGGCCCACTTCGGGCGCGTCCATATAGACTTTGGCCTGCGCCACAGTCATCTGCGCCTGATAATTCTCGACCAGATCATCCTCGACCACGGTCCTGACGCGGGTAAACGACGCGCGGCCAGTCTTGCGGTCAATCTTGACCCTGATATCCATTTCCGCGCCATACCGGGACTTCGCCGCACGGGCGAGCGATTCTTCCATTGCCTCGATCACCAGTCCGGGTTCGATCATCTTTTCGCGGGCAACCGCCTCAGCGGTTTGCAACAGCTCAAGCTGGTTGGCGGATGTAATGGCCATTAGTGTATCTCCCCTTTGGGCGGTTTTTCTTGGTGGTCGCGAGTCGTTGCACGCTCGGTGCCATCATCATCTTCACCATCAATGATCGTCTGCACTTCGTCGAACTGCGCCTCGTCGATCTGGCCTGCATCCTTGCGGCCGCGCAACACGTTGCGGATCAACTCATCCGTCAGCACCAGTTTGGCATCGCTCAACCATTCGAACTTTAGCCCGATGGTGCCCTCTTCAATCTCGATCAACACCTCTTCGCCCTCAGTCCCGGCCAGCGGGCCCTTGAACCGGCGGCGACCATCGATCAGGTTTTCGGTCTCGATCTTGGCCTCGAACCCGATCCACTGATCGAAATCCTTGAGCCGGGTCAGCGGGCGGTCAATGCCAGGGCTGGATACTTCGAGTGTATAATTATCGGCAATCGGATCTTCGACATCCAGCACCGCACTGATCGCGGTGGATATCGCGCCGCATTCATCCACCTCAATCGTGCCGTCGGGCCGCTGTGCCATGATCTGCAAGGTGCTTTCCTTGCCGGTCATCAGCCGAACGCGCACAAGTTCAAAGCCCATGTCTTGGATGACAGGGCCGATGATCTCGGCGATCCGGCGGTCCATCGCCGCTTTGGCAATCAGGTCTGACACGTACTCACCTCGGCTTAACGTTTGGGCACAAAAAAACGGGCGCGCGGCCCGTTGCTCTTTCCCGGTGGAACCTTGGGGGTGGAAGCCAAGACGCCGCTATTGATCAGGGGTATACGGGACGAACCCTGAGTCTGCAAGGGGCATCACTTTGGTTTTCGGAGTTGTCTAAATACCTCCGCCGGAGGCTCCTGCATCAGTGGCAAGCCCATCCATCGCCCGCACAAGTTCCGCACTGATCCCCGGTTCCGACAGGGCGTGCCCCGCCCGCGCCACCATCGTCAACCGCGCCTTTGGCCATAGCCCCGCTAACCGATAGGCCGCAGCCGGGGGGCAGATCATGTCATAGCGGCCCTGAACGATCACACCGGGAATATGCGCGATCCGGTCCATCCGGGACAATATCTGCTGATCGGCGGACAGGAACCCATTGTTCACGAAATAATGGTTTTCCAGCCGGGCAAAAGCGCGGGAATAATCCGACGGGCTGTCACCCGATGCGCCATCATTGTCGATGCTGGCCAGCGCATTTTCCCATGACGCCCAGGCGCGGGCAAAGCGGCCCTCGGTCACCATATCGCCGGAAAACAGGCGGCGGTGATAGGCGGCGATCAAATCACTACGTTCGGCCTCGGGGATCAGTCCGACAAAATTCACCCACAAGTCAGGCCAGAACTGGCCGGCACCGCCGCCATAAAACCAGTCCAACTCGGGCTGCGTCATCAGGAACACGCCGCGCAAGATCAGCGCCCGCACCCGGGTGGGATGTTCCTGCGCGTAGATCAACGCCAATGTTGCCCCCCAGCTGCCGCCGAAAACCATCCAGTCGTCAATTCCCAACACGGCCCGGATTACCTCGATATCCGCCACCAGATGCCATGTGGTATTCGCCTCGACCGACGCATGCGGGCGGGACCGGCCACAGCCGCGCTGGTCAAACAGGATCACCCGGTAAACCGCTGGGTCGAAATACCGGCGCATGGCCGGGCTACAGCCGCCGCCGGGGCCGCCATGCAGCACCACAACCGGGATCCCATCGGGCCGTCCGCATTGCTCAACATAAACCCGGTGCCCATCGCCCACATCCAGCATGCGCTGGTCAAAGGGATCGATGGGGGGGTACAGATGCGCCGCTGCGCGTTTATGACCCGAGACCTTGTCCATAATTCCTCTATATAACGCCTCATCCGCCGCGACCATGCCAGAGGACATTCATTTTGGCCGACGTAATGCAAAATCCGACCAATACCATTGACCCCGCCGAGATTGCTAAATTTGAGGCGATGGCGGCAGAGTGGTGGGACCTGAATGGCAAATTCAAACCGCTGCACATGTTGAACCCGTGTCGGCTGGATTATATCACGTCTCAAATAGCCGCAGAATTCGCCCGTGATCTGGATGCGCCCCTGCCGTTTACCGGCCTGCGCATTCTGGACATAGGCTGCGGTGGCGGGCTGTTATGCGAACCAATGGCCCGGCTTGGCGCCACGATTGTGGGCGTCGATGCCGCCCCGCGCAATATTCCAGTGGCCCGGGTCCATGCGGAACAATCGGGCCTTGATATCGACTACCGGATCGGCACAGCCGAGGCGCTGGCTGCAGCGGGCGAACAGTTCGATGTCCTTCTCAATATGGAAGTGGTCGAACATGTCGCCGACCCATTGGGCTATCTGACCGCCTGCCAACAGCTGTTGAAACCCGGCGGACTGCACATTTGCTCTACCCTGAACCGCAATCCGAAAAGCTTTGCCATGGCGATTGTGGGCGCGGAATGGGTGATGCGCTGGCTGCCCAAAGGCACACATGACTGGGCCAAATTCATCACGCCGGACGAATTATTCAGCCTGTTGCAAAAGGCCGGGCTGGACCCGGTGGACCGCAAAGGCATGGTGTTTAATCCGGTCGCATGGTCGTGGAAACTATCCGACCGCGATCTGTCGTGTAACTATGTGACGGCCAGCATCAAACCCTGAACTACTCGCCGTCCGATAGCATCAGCCGCAATTCACGCAGCACCGGCAGGGCCGCGCGCACCCGGTCTGCCCCAACCTTGTCCACCACATCGGCAATCAGCGGCGTAATCACCGCCACAGCGGCATCACGGGCGACCAATCCGGTGGCACTGATAGACACGATTTTACGCCGTGCATCCTCCCAATCGGGGCGGATATGCACCCAACCGGCCCATTCCAGTTTGCCCAATGTATTGGTCATCGCCCCGCGCGTCAGGTGAAATGACTTGGCCAATTGCGCGGGCGACCGTTCCGCCCCGGTCCGGGCCAGATGGTTCAGCACCGAAAAATGCGACAGCTCCATCCCCTTTGGCAGCGCTTTGGCCACCGCTGACCGGGCCAACTGGTCAACCATCAAAATTTCGCTGAATAGCGAAATGGCAAGGCTGTCAGTAGGGCCGCGGGTGGAAACATTCATCAGGGGCCTTCAAACGGTTGGTCATGATCCAGCGCAGGAATGCGCTGCCGTGCATCTGACACTTCTGCCCGGTCCAGATCAACATATGTGATGCCGCAGGCTGTGCCTGCATCAGCCAAAACCTGACCCCAGGGCGAAATCGCCATGCTATGCCCATAGGTACGCCGGGTCTCGCCAACACTGGACGGATGCAGGCCAGTTTGGGCTGCAGCCAGAATGTAACAGCCGGTTTCAATGGCGCGGGCACGCAGCAGCGGCTCCCAATGGGCGGCCCCGGTGACGGTGGAAAACGCGGCGGGCTGCAGGATAACCTCGGCCCCCGCATGGGCGAGCGCGCGGTGCAAATGGGGAAATCGCAGGTCATAGCACACCGTCAGGCCGATTTTCGCAAATGGCGTATTCGCGACCACTGCCCGGTTACCGGGCCGCACGCCAGACGATTCCCGGTAGGTTTCAGACGGGCTGACCTGCACGTCAAACAAATGAATCTTGTCATATTGCGCAGCGATGGCCCCTGTCGGGTCAATCAGAAACGACCGGTTGGCCACCCGCCCATCGGCATCGCCGGTTTTAATCAGGAGTGACCCGATTGACAGCCAGATGCCCAGCGCCTTGGCCTGTTCCCGCAATCCGGCAAGGGTGATGTCATCAGTCTGTGTTTGCACGACTTTATCGCGCTGGGCCCGGTTCGACGTGACCACATTGGTCACTTCGGGCGTCAAAATGAACCCCGCCCCCGCGCATGCAGCCTCGCGTACAAGGGCACTGACCATTGCCAGATTGGCGACAGGTTCATCCCCGGACGTGATTTGCAGCAACGCCGCTTTCATGCCGCCAACAGAGCGTCGAGTTTACCAGACGATTCCAGCGCATACAGATCGTCACAGCCGCCGACATGTTTGCCACCGATAAAGATTTGCGGCACGGTCCGGCCGCCGTTCGACCGGCGCTCCATCTCGGGGCGCTTATTGGGCGCGGCGACCACATCGGTTTCAGCATAGGCCACGCCCTTTTGCTTCAACAGCCGTTTGGCCGCCTGACAATAGCCGCAAGTGGGGGATGTATAGATTTCGACGACTTGCATTAAGATACCCGGATTGAACGCGATAACCCAATCCTAGTTCTCTTTTGTGACGCGGGCCAGTAGTAGTACGCACACCTCTGCGGCACCGGCCGCATGTAGCGCTTCGGTGCAGGCGGCCAACGTCGCCCCTGATGTCATTACATCATCCACCAACAGGATCGACCGCCCTTTAACCTGCGCCGCCCGCCCCGGATGCAGGCTGATCGCGCCCTGCAGCGCGGCAAACCTAGCATCCCGGCCATGCCCTTCCAGCGGTTTGGTCCGGGTTTTGCGCAACAGCGCATCCGGGCACAACGGCACCTTTAACTGATGCGCCACCCAATGGCCCAACAACGCCGCCTGATTATAGCGCCGCCGCAACAGCCGGAACCAATGCAACGGGACTGGCACGATTAAGGTATCGGGCCGGATCAGCGGTTCCGCCGCGGTTGCCATCCAGGCACTAGCGGCGCGGGCCAGATCGGTGCGATCACCATGTTTGATCCCCAGAACCATTTTGCGGCCAATATCCTGATACAACAGCGCGGCCCGGCCCTGCGCCCAAGGCCGAGCAATGGTCATGCAATCATCGCAATGAACCTTTTCACCTGTATCCTCGCCAGGCAAAGGCGTGCCGCAGGCGTCGCAGACCAGCCCGCCGATAAACGCCGAACCGCGCCAGCAATCGCCACACAGGCCAAAGTCGCTGTCGGTCAATGCACCACAAAACACGCATTGCGGCGGATAAATCAGGCGCACAGCACTTTGCAGTTTCATCCGAACTCTCCTACATGGGGTCCATGCAAAACCCGCCGCTGTTAACTGACCGTCCCGCCCTGCTGCGCAACCGCCGCAGGTTCGCGGTGACGTTCCTGCACGCAGCTGTGGCCGCTGAAATTAAGGAAAGACTGACTGAGGTTAACAGAAGGTTTACAAACCCGGCGATTGTAACCGGAAACCCTGCATTTTGGGCTGGGCAGATGCATGGGGCGGTGATTGTGCCCGACGATGATCTGCTGGCGCTGACGCCCGGCGCGCATGATCTGGTGATCCACGCGCTTTGCTTGCATTGGGCCAATGATCCGGTCGGGCAACTGGTGCAATGCCGCCATGCCTTACGCCCGGACGGGTTATTGGTAGCGGTGCTGTTTGGTGGTCAAACCTTGCATGAACTGCGGGCGTCACTGGCCACAGCAGAAAGCCAAGTCAGCGGCGGTTTGTCCCCCCGCGTGGCCCCGATGGGCGAAATCCGCGACCTTGGGGGGCTGTTGCAACGGGCTGGTTTCGCTTTGCCGGTGGCGGACGCCCTGCCATTGGTGGCAACCTATGCCGGGCTGACACCACTGATGCATGATCTGCGAGGGATGGGCGAAGGCAATGCTTTGGCCGCGCGCCTGCGCCGCCCGACCCGTTCCGCCCTGTTTACGAGGGCCGAGCAAGTCTATCGGTCAGCCTTTGGCACCCCCGATGGCCGGATACCCGCGACCTTTGATATTGTGACCCTAACCGGCTGGGCCCCTGCCCCAGATCAGCAAAAACCCCTGCGACGCGGCAGTGCGACACATCGCCTTGCTGACGTTTTAGGGGGTGCCGACACGCCAATCATGCTCGGTGGCGATTGACCCCAAGGGCAAAGCGTTTATCTGACACAGTTCGAGACGGCTATTCGCGGGACCTATTTGATGCACGACGCCAAGCCGCATGACCACATCATGGCCCATGCGCCAGCTGATCATCCAAAGATCAAACCCGCGCGGATCGGGATTCTGCTGTCCAATCTGGGCACGCCGGATGCCACTGATTATTGGTCGATGCGGCGCTATTTGTCTGAATTTCTGTCGGACAAAAGGGTCGTCGATTATTCACCCTGGCTGTGGCAGCCCTTGCTGCAACTGGTGATCCTGTCGAAACGGCCGTTTTCATCGGGCAAAAACTACCGGTCGATCTGGAACAACGAGGCGAATGAAAGCCCGCTGCTGACCATCACCAAACAGCAGACAGCCGCGATCAAAGCCGCCATGCAGGCGCGGTTTGGCGATGATGTGATCGTTGATTTCTGCATGCGCTACGGCAACCCGTCGACCAAATCACGCGTCCGCGAATTGACCGAGGCTGGTTGCACCCGCATTCTGTTTTTCCCACTGTATCCGCATTATGCCGGGGCCACGTCAGCCACCGCCAATGACCAGTTTTTTCGCGCCCTGATGTTGGAAAAATGGCAACCCGTAGCCCGGATCGTGCCGCCTTATTTCGCCGAACCCGTTTACATCGACGCGCTGGCCCAATCCATCGAGCGGGCTTATGCAGCAGCTGCCGTCAAACCCGAGGTACTGCTGTGTTCTTATCACGGCGTGCCGGAACGCTATCTGCGCGAAGGCGATCCGTATCATTGCCAATGTCAAAAAACCACACGCCTGCTGCGCGAGCGGTTAGGCTGGGACAAAACCCGGATCATGACCACATTCCAAAGCAGGTTTGGGCCTGAGGAATGGTTGAAACCCTATACGGTTGAAGAAGTGGCGCGGCTGGCCAAAGCAGGAACAAAACGCATTGCCGTTTGCGCACCAGCCTTTTCAGCCGACTGCATCGAAACGTTGGAAGAGATCAATGAAGAGATCAGGGAAAGCTTTGAACATGCGGGGGGAGAGGCGTTTACCTATATACCCTGCCTGAACGACGACGCGGCGCATATTGCGGCGCTGTCAGAACTGATCGCGGCCAACCTCCGCGGGTGGCTGGAGTAGCATGACGATAATTCATCGCGAGGTCGCCACCCGGGCATTTTGATCGGCGCCATTGTCGGGCAGATCGGATGACATCAAACAAAAACGGTCGGCCAAAAAGGACCGACCGTCTCCGAAATACGTTTGGCGATAGAAATCAGGAGTCCGAACCGCCCGACGCAGCCAGCGCGATCAGCGCGATGATGATCAGCGGAACGATCAGACCCGAGCCCGAAGAGCTCGGCTTGTCGGCAACGACAATAACTTCGTCAACAACGACGGCCAGACCGCCAGCAAACGTCTGGGAGGCTGCAGCTGTAAAAGCGGCGGCAAGTGCGATTTTCTTCATGGTATTCTCCAATATGCATGCGCAAAGTTTGACCGAGGCGCAGCGCAGCAAGTGTTAACATCCCCGTGTCCGAGGATACTAAACAGCCACATAAAATTGGAAAGTGTGGACCCGCAATTCCGCTTAAACGGCCTTGCTTGTCGTCAAATCAGCAACACTTGTGTGCCCACTTGCGCCAACGCGAACAGCTCGGTGATATGTTCATTGTACATGCCGATGCAGCCGTTCGACGACCGCCGCCCGATCTTGCGGGTGTCGTGGGTGCCGTGAATGCGGTAATACTGCCATGACAGATACAGCGCCAATGGACCCAGCGGGTTGTCCGGCGAACCGCCTTCGACCACTTCGGGCCATTCGGGGTTACGTTCGCGCATTGCAGGGGTCGGACGCCATGTCGGGTTGACCACTTTATCGACGACAGAGGTCCGGCCAAGCCGGGTCAGGTCATCCGAGACCGGCACCGATGTCGGATACAATTTGTAGACCGACTGATCCGCGCTCCAGTAATGCAAGGCGCGCGACTGGATATCGACCAGCACGGCACCGCCAGCGGTGTCGGTGAAATAGGGCCGCCAATCCAACGACCGAAAGCTTGAGATATTGCGCTGCACCGCGCCGGAAATTTCACCTTCGATTTCCGTCGAGTTTTCCTGCTGCGCGGCGGCGGTCGTGCCGATCAGGGCCGCGCCTGCGGCAATGAACCCACGGCGGTTCCATGCGAATGTATCATTCTGACCCATGGGCCTGTTCCGATCCTGACAAGTATTGCTCCCCGGCTTTTATGTCTCAGGAACCGCAGGTGCAAATCAAACAACCGTAATATTGGCGTAACTTGGCCGATCCGGGTTTGAACTGTGCTTTGACTGTCGATACAGAAGGACAAGTTTCATCAAAGGGTCGTCCCATGCTGCGTCGTACTGTCATCCTCGGGCTTGCCATGGCCAGTATCGCCGCCTGCACCAGCCGCAGCGCCCAGATTGGGCCAGATGGCCTGCCCTTGCCGCAGATTTACCGGATCAGCGAACAGGACGAGATTGAAATCGGCTTTCGCATGCTGGACGGCGTAAACTCATTGCGTGGGGCCGCTGGCGTGGGTCAGGTTCAGCTGGATGCTCAACTGAATGCCGCAGCCGCCACCCATTCGCGCGATATGTCGGTGCAGAACCGGCCTTGGCATTTCGGGTCAGACGGGTCATCGCCCCTGGACCGCTTGCGCCGGGTCGGATATGCGGGCGGCCTTGTTGGGGAAACAATTTCGGAATCCTACGAGACGGAAATTGAAACCCTGTCCGCTTGGATGAACCAGCAGGATACACGCGAGGTTATCCTTAGCCCTGCCGCAACCCGGCTGGGTCTGTCATGGTTTCAGGAAGCATCTGGTAAAATCTGGTGGACGATGGTGCTGGGGAACTGATCCCCGTGCAATTTAGGGCATGATAAAAATCGGCGTGCCGTCTTTGACCATGGCGTAAAGCTCTTCTATCTCGTCGTTCGACACGGCGATGCAGCCGGCCGTCCAGTCATCATCACCGATGTTCCGGGTGGGCGTGCCATGGATAAAAATCTCACCCCCGGCGGTATAACCCATCGCCCGCGCCGCTGACACCTGATCGGTGTTGGGATAAGAGATCCCCAGCGATAAATGATACTGCGAATTGGGATTGCGCCGGTTGATCCGGTAGGTCCCTTCCGGAGTGCGCCCGTCGCCTTCCACCTGCTTTGGCCCCACCGGGGTAGAACCCAGCTCAAACGCATAGGTCCCAAGCACTTCGTTATTGTGCAAAACCAGCATTTCGCGCCGTGCCTTGAACACGACCAGGCTGGTCACCTCAGGGCCATTATAATTGCGAAATCTGGATGGCTGTTGGGCGCAGGCCGCAATCAGCATAATGATGCCAAGCATCACCAATGTCTTGAATTTTGTCATTACCCGTCCACCGCCCCGGTCTTTGCCGTTTGGCATATCGTATCGCAAACCCGCCCGATTGGATAGAATGGCCCGCTCAAGTCCTTGTGATGCGTGACACAAGTTCAACATGTGTTGACCAGCGGAACTGATCGACCACCTGCACCCAGTCAACTGTAAACCCTGCGTCCACCAGCTTGCGGGCATCGCGGGCAAAAGTGACGGGATTGCAGGATACCATCGCAATGGTGCGAATGGACGATGCGGCAAGTTCGGCAACCTGCGCCTCGGCCCCGGCGCGCGGCGGGTCGATGACGGCGCAATCGTACCGGGCCAATTCATCCGGCAACAGTGGGCGGCGAAACAAATCGCGGGCCTCGGTTGTAACACGTTTCAGGCCGGGGGTGCCGCGCCAGCCCTTGGTCAGGGCGGCCAGCATATCTGCCTCAGCCTCGACTGCATGCACCTCGGCATGGACCGACAGGGGCAAAGCAAAGGTGCCGCATCCGGCGAAAAGATCGACGATCCGGCCTGATTTGGCACTGATTTCAGTGATTGCCGCTAAAAGTGCGGCCTCGCCATGCGCCGTTGCCTGCAGGAACGCGCCGGGGGGCGGGGTTACCTGAACCGCGCCAAACCTTTGCACCGGCGGCGTAATCGTGACCACGGTCTCATCCCCCCAGACCAGCCGGGCAAGCCGATGCTTTTGCACAAAATCGGCCAGTTCGACCCGCAGATCCTCGGTCAACGGCCGATCAGTTTCAACCACCACATCTGCACCGACAACACTGTCCGTCACGGTCAGCCCGACCTCGGATTTGCGCGACGCAGCGATGACTGTCAGCGCCTCTAAAACGGGGATCAGTGCCGCCAAGGCCGGGGTCAGCACCTTGCAATCCGGCACGCCGACCAGCGTATCGGATGCACGACCGTGAAACCCGACCATGGCGCCCTGTTTGGTGCGCCTGCCCGACAATTTCGCGCGGCGGCGCGATTGCGGCGGCGATGTGTCGATGCCCCGAATTGGCGCATCAATCCGCTGCCCCTCCAGCGCCTTTTGCACGATGCCAACCTTCCAATCAGCGACAAACGCATCGTCGGCATGTTGCATCGCGCAACCGCCACAGGATTTATAATGCCGACAAGGGGCCGTGACGCGATGCACCGATGGGCGGATAATCCGAATACTATCGTCGTTCAGAATATCAATGTCTTCACCCGGCAGGGTCCGTGGGATCAGCGCACCACCAGTGATCCGGCCCATGCCGTGCTGGGTAATGCTGTCAATGACTGGCATCTATTCTGCCGCCTCGGTCCGCAAAAACCCGCCCGACTGCCGGTTCCAGAACCTTGCATACAGACCACCCCGCGCCAACAACGCGTCATGCGAGCCTTCTTCGACAATCCGGCCCTGTTCCAGCACAATAATCCTGTCCATGCTAGCAATCGTGGACAGTCTGTGGGCAATGGCGATGACAGTTTTACCCCGCATCGCCACGTCCAGCGCAGTTTGGATACTGGCCTCAACCTCACTATCCAAGGCGCTCGTCGCCTCATCCAGCACCAATATCGGCGCGTCCTTCAGCATGGCTCGGGCCAGCGCGATGCGCTGCCGCTGACCACCGGACAGTTTTACCCCGCGCTCACCCAGATGGGCGTCATACCCGGTGCGGCCCTTGAAATCCTGCAGGTTCAGGATGAACTCATGCGCCTCGGCCTTTTGGGCGGCATCAAACACTTCTGCATCCGTGGCATCAGGCCGACCATAACGAATATTATCCCGGGCCGACCGGTTGAACATCGCGGTTTCCTGCGTGACCATACCGATCTGGCGGCGCAGGCTTTCCTGCGTCACATTGCGAACATCCTGCCCACCAACCCGCACTGCCCCGGTTTCAGTGTCATACAGCCGCAATAGCAGTGACACGAGCGACGATTTGCCTGCACCGGATGCGCCCACAAGGCCAATCTTTTCGCCCGGCTTGATTGACAGCCGGATATGTTCAACCCCGCCAGTCTGACGCCCATAGGCAAAACTGACATCATCATATTCCACCCCGTTCGCGCCCACCAACGGCACGGCATCAGGGCTGTCGGTCAGAGTATAAAGCGGGGTCAGGGTGTGCATCCCATCCTCGACCTCGCCCAGATTGGAATACAGACCCATCAGCGTGAAACTGACCCAGCCCGCCATCTGCGCAATACGCAATGCCACAGTGCCGGTAGCCGCAATATCGCCGGGCGATGCGGCCCCTTGGGCAAACAGATAAATCGCCAGTCCGACCATCGCCACCGGTAACACGCCCGCCAGCGCCATCAGCCAAAACCGGAACGTCGCCGACACAATCCCGAAATCGAGCGTGACAACCCGGTAGCGGTCCATGGCAAGGATACCCGCCTGATCCTCAAACTCGGCATGGGCGAACAGTTTGACAGTGCGCATATTGGTGATCGTATCCACCACTTGGCCCGTGACCTGCGCCCGGGCCCCCGCCCGCGCCTCGGCCTTGCCACGGATAATCGGCAGGTAATGTTTGATGAACCAGTAATACCCAACCATCCAGATCGCCAGAATGACCGCAATCCGCCAATCAATAGCGATGACCAGAACCAGGGTCGCGATGATCGATGATACCGCAAAAACCACGGTATTGAGAAACTCTGTCACGACTTCAGTCAACGCCCGCGCCGTCTGCATCTGCTTTTGCGCTATCCGGCCTGCGAAATCATTGTCAAAAAACGTGACCGCCTGCCCCAATGTCCAGCGGTGCAGGCGCGACAGAACCAGCACATTCAATGCGGGACCGATGGCGACAGATTGCGCAGTCGCGTTCAGCCCAAAGGCCAGCGGGCGGAACACAAGAAGAAACGCGCCAATCCCGACGAAGGCCCAGCTATGTTCGGCCCACAGATCGGCACTGGTCACGGCCCAATCAATCACCAAACCCAGCAATAACGCCGAAACGACCTCAGTCACACCCGCCGCGATGCTGACCAAACCGCCCACCGCCAGAACCCGGCCCGCGCCCTTAAGCGCCCAACTGATGAATGGCCAAACCTTTTGGGGCGGCGGGCCATCAGCCCGTGCAAACGGCGGTATTTGGGCCGCCGCCCATGCATTCATGCTTTGATAGACACTCATTCAGCCGCTTTCTGTTGCTCTGTCCGTCTAATGGCACTCGCCGGACTGACGTTAACAGCGCCGAGCACATTGGCGTTCCGCAGTCACAGGCCCGATGTAGAACTTAGCACTGCCGTCGCCCCTTCCAACGCCCTAACACCTCTATCCTTTCGGATCACACCGGTCAGCACAATGCGCTGTCATTCTGCGGCTTCCTCCACCAGATCCTTGGCCAGAAACCCCCCCGACTGGTGCGACCAAAGCCGGGCATAAATGCCGCCCTTGGCCAGTAAGGCGTCGTGATTGCCGTCCTCGACCACCTTGCCGAAATCCAACACCACGATCCGGTCCATCCGGGCAATGGTGGACAACCGGTGCGCAATGGCAATGACGGTTTTACCCTCCATCATGCCATATAGGGTCGATTGGATTGCAGCCTCCACCTCGCTGTCCAGCGCGGATGTGGCCTCGTCCAGCACCAGCAATGGCGCGTCTTTCAGGATTACCCGGGCCAAAGATACGCGCTGCCGCTGCCCGCCGGACAATTTCACGCCACGCTCACCCACCTGCGCGTCATAGCCTTTGCGGCCCTGCCCATCCTCCAGCCCCAGAATAAACTCATGCGCCTCGGCCTTTTGGGCGGCCAGAATCATTTCAGCCTCGGACGCATCAGGGCGACCATACAGGATATTCTCGCGCACTGACCGGTGCAGCAGCGCGCTGTCCTGTTGCACCATACCAATGGCTGATCGCAAGCTGTCTTGGGTGACGTCCGTGATCTCTTGGCCATCGATCAGAATCTGCCCGCCCTCGGCGTCGTAAAACCGCAGGATCAGCTTGACCAAGGTCGATTTGCCGGCACCCGACCGGCCAATCAGGCCGACCTTTTCGCCAGGGCGAATGGTCAGGTCGATGGCCTGCAACCCGCCGCCCTCTTTGCCATAATGATGGGTCAATTTGCGCAATTCCAACTGTCCCTGTGTCACGACCAAAGGCACAGCGCCGGGCCGGTCCACCAGCGTGATCGGCTGGGCAATCGTCTCCATCCCCTCAGACACCACCCCAAGGCTGCGATAGAAATTCGACACCGCCCACATGATCCAGCCAGACATCCCGTTCAGCCGCAGGGTCAGGGCCATGGCCGCCGCAACCACGCCGGCGGTGGCGGTGCCATTGACCCACAGCAGCATGGCCCAACCGACCACACCGACAATCAGCACGCCGTTCAGCAGGACCAAAGCCAGATCCATCGTTGTATACAGCCGCATTTCGGCAAACAGCGTCGTGCGGGTGTTTTCAATCGCTTCGCGGGCAAAGTTGATCTCGCGGTCATGATGGGCAAACATCTTGACCGAATGGATATTGGTATAGCTGTCCACTACCCGGCCCGTGACGGCCGACCGCGCCTCGGATGACGCCTCGGATGCGGGGCCGACCTTGCGGATCGTCCAGCGCATCAGGAACAGATAGGGCACCAGCCAGACCAGCATGGGAATGATCAACCGGATATCCGCATCGCCCAGCATGATTGCGGCCCCGACCAGATAGGCGATGGCAAAGGCAATGGCGTCGAACATCTGAAACACCGCATCACCGGCGGCGGGCGGGGTCTGCATGATCCGGTTAGCAATGCGCCCGGCAAAGTCATTTTCGAACCAGCCGACCGACTGACGCAGAACATGCCGGTGCGCCCGCCAGCGAACAATCGTGCCAAAATTCGGAATGATCGTATTGTTCAGCAGCGCCACTTGGGACGCCTGCAGGATCGGGCGCAGGAACAGGATAAAACCTGCAACAGCCAGCAGTTCCATCCCATGATCGGCAAAAAACGCCGCCGGAGACGTGCCGTTCAACAAATCCACGACCCGACCCATATAGGCCAGCAGCCAGATTTCAATCGCGGCGATAATGACGCTAAGAACACCCGTAGCCCAGAAAACCTTCGTAAACGGCCGCGAATATTCACGCATGAACGGCCACAGCTTTTTGGGCGGCGTGTCGGTTTCGGCATAGGTTACATAGGGGTCAACAAGGTTCTCGAAAAAACGAAACATGGAAGCGCTCCAGTTGAGCAAAAATGAGGGCAATATGCAGCGGCGGGGGGCCAAATCGAACCGCCCAAAACAGGATCGGTCCGGTTAGCCCAGACTAAGATTGATCCTGATCACCATATTGCGCTCCTCCATGTACGACTTGTCGATACCGCAATTTGCGGGCCTTGTCACCCCAATAGTTGGGCGCGGGACAGACCAAAACCGGATGCGATCCAGCGGGTTTCGATGTCTTTCAATGCGCGGCCCAGTGCCGGACCCTGCACCGCTGGCATCAGATCGACGGCCCTGACGGGGCAGATTTGAACCGCACCAAAACGGGCACTTTGGGCCTGAACAGGGTCTAATTCGCGCTCAAATGCCGCCGCACGCAAGGCCAGAATGTCGACCGCTTCGGCGGCCCCCAAATGATAGCCCAGCGCATCGGCAGGCATATCGTTTTCCAGCCCGTCACGATATCTGGCCAACTTCGCCGCTTCGGCATTTCTCAGCCGAAACGCATCCTGCGCGCCATCACCGCCAAGGGCTGCAAGTCGCCGGATCGGGTCGGGTGGCAGCCCCGCCACATGTTCAACATGGATCAAAACAGTCAGCAACCCGGTACCCGCCCCCGGCAACAATCGCAGCAATGCACCGCAAGACCGCATCGCGGCCACGGCGGGCGCGGGGTCCGGTGCAGCCAGAAGTTTGCGCATCTCTGCCCCAACCCGTTCGCGCGACAGGCCATCCAGCCCGTCCAGATGCGCCGCACATGCGGCCAACCCATCGGCATCTATCCCGTGGGACGGGTCGCCATACCAGGCGTGAAACCGGAAAAACCGCAGAATGCGCAAATAATCCTCGGTAATCCGCGCCTCGGGGTCGCCAACAAAACGCACATGGCCCGCCATCAGGTCCGGCAGACCGCCCAACGGGTCAATCACCGTGCCATCCGGCAGGGCGTAAAGCGCATTCATCGTAAAATCGCGGCGGCGGGCGTCCTGGTCAATCGTATCAGCAAATTCGACAACCGCGTGGCGGCCATCCGTGGCCACATCGCGGCGCAGGGTGGTCACCTCGATCGGTTGGTTTTCCGCCAATATAGTCACTGTTCCATGCGCAATTCCGGTTGGAATGGCCCGTAGACCCGCTGTCAGCGCCAGTTCCAAAACCCGGTCCGGTACCGCATCCGTTGTCAGGTCCAGATCGCCGGGTTTCGCCCCGATCAGCGCGTTGCGCACACAGCCGCCGACAAACCACGCCCGATATCCAGCCCCGGTCAACACAGCACAAACGGCTTGCGCCGGTCCTGTCTTGGCCCAAGGCGCTTCGATCCTCATCGCGCTACCCGTTCAGCCAGCGCCCGCAGGATGCGGGCCGTGGCCCCCCAGATATAATAGGGGCCATACGGCACAGCATAAAAATACCGCCGCCGCCCTTGCCAGCGCCGCGCCTCAACCCGGAAATTTGCGGGGTTGATCAGGTGGTCCAGCGGCACGCGAAAAATCTCATCGACCTCGCCCGCTTCGGCCATCTGCTCAAACGGAAACCTGACAAATCCAATAATCGGCGTAATGACAAAACCCGTGACCGTCTCATGGATGGGCAGCGCTCCAATCACCTGCACAGTGGCGGGTGGCAATCCAATCTCTTCCTGCGCCTCTCGCAAAGCTGCCGCCTCAGACGAAGCATCGGTATCGTCCTGTTTACCGCCCGGAAACGCGATCTGGCCCGGATGGTGTTTCAACCGGGCCGACCGTTTGGTCAAAATCACTTCGGCCCGGCCATTCACAATTTGCAGCGGCACCAGAACCGAGGCAGGACGCAGCGCGCGCCGCTCGGGCAAATGCACATCAGCATTCAGGTCAAAGTCAGACGAAGCAAGCCCGGGCAGGGCCAAAGTGGCAGCAATCCGAACAATGGAATCAGGCAGCTCCACCCGAAGCCTCTTTCGCCTCGAACCCCAATGTCGCGGGTTCGAACTCGTAATGTGCGCCGCAAAACTGGCAATCTGCGGTCACAATACCCGTGTCGGTGGTCATATAGGCGATGTCTTTGGTCGAATAAATCGACAGGCTTTCGCGGACCTTGTCAGCCGAACAGGAGCAGCCAAAGACGACTGGCTGGGCATCGTAAACCCGTGGCTCTTCTTCGTGAAACAGCCGGATCAGCAAGTCGGTCGGCTGCACAGTCGGTCCAATCAGTTCCACATCTTTGACCGTATCCAGCAAAGTATTGGCGCGGGTCCAGTTCTCGGCGGCATCTGCATCCAGAATGTCTACAGGTGTCAGCAGCCCGCCCTCCCCAGTCCCACCGTCAGTCGCAACAAAAGGCGAGGCTTTGGGCATGTGCTGCAACATCACGCCACCGGCCCTCCAACGCTCGACCTCGCCCGCCAGCCGGGACCGGCCCGTGGTGAGGGAAAACCGCGTCGGAATTTGTTCGGATTGGGCAAAATAAGTCTCTGCACAGGCAGAAAGCGACCCACCCGCAATGGGTGTGATCCCTTGATAAGGGCTATTCCCCTCGCCCTGATCAATCAGAATGGCAAAATAGCCATGGCCAATCTGGCTGAACGGAACCGCATCCAGATCCAGCCGATCCTTGTCAAAGCTGGCATAGGCGCGGATCCGGGCAGGCGCGCCATCTTCGGACGGGCCATAATAATCGGTGGCAATCAGCCGGGCAGGCCCGTCGCCGCGCACCTGCAGGGACAGCTTCCAGCGCCGTTTCACGGTTTGCCCGATCAGCGCGGTCAGCAGCGCCATTTCGGCGACCAATGTCTCGATCAACGGCGGATAGGTATGCTGGGCCAGCACCCGGTCTAATACGCCATCCAGACGGGCCACCCGGCCGCGAATATCGCAGCGGTCCAATTGAAAGGGCAGGACGGTGTCGTCCCAGGCTATACGCGCGCCAAGGGTCATGTTGTTTCCTTAACTGGTCAGAAATGCCATACCGCGACTATATGGGTGCCGCAAGCAATTGGGCCAAGAGGACAGCATGATCAGACGTTACGGCGACCCGGCGCAGTCCGGCCAGAAATACCGCCGGCGGCCCGGAGCCTATGCGATCCTGCAACGCGGTTCAGACCTGTTGCTGACCTTTCAGGCCGATCCAAAGCCGGAGTTTCAGCTGCCCGGCGGCGGCATCGACCCCGGCGAAAGCCCGGTGCGCGCCCTACACCGCGAAGTCTACGAGGAAACCGGCTGGCATATCAGCCCACCCCGCAAACTGGGCACCTTTCGCCGGTTTGCCTATATGCCGGAATATGACATGTGGGCCGAAAAAATCGCCCATATCTACCTCGTCCACCCAACCCTATGCATCGGCCCACCGACCGAGGCGGGACATACAGCTGTCTGGTGCGACATGACCCAGGCGCTGGACCTGTTGGCGAATGAAGGCGAACAGGATGTCCTGCGCGCCCTCATCCGCCACCAGTCTTAGATCAAAGGCCGTTTTTCGACGTAGTGGCCGTATAGCGTGGTCAGAATGCTGACGCCGACCATGACCGCGATCCAACCGGTAAAGAAGGTCCAGATCGTTGTGAGAACAGACGCGATGGGGAACACGAAAAACACCGGCAGATTGATGATCATATAGCAAAGGACCGTAGTTATCGCCAAAACCAGCATGGTCCCTGTCGTGCCCTTGGTCTGCTCCCACGCGCCGCCGATCCCCAGATTTTCCTCAAGCGCCGCCGCTGGCAGGACAACGCTCAGGCGATAGACAACCACTATAATCGGAACGTAGACCACCAAAGCCATAACGATCAGTCCGAACATATTCGGCCCGCCCGACATAAAAAGTGGCACAACAATGATCGATGCGACGAAAAACAGGATAAACACGATCGGGATCATAATCAGCCCGATCAGCAGCGAATACCCGAAGTAGGCCAGCATCCGGTCGCCACGAAAGGCCGGGATAACTGACGTCGGTTCTTCGTTCAGCAACACATAACGGTGCCATGCCACCGCTATCCATATTCCGGTGATCAAAAGAACGATGTAAAACACCAGCATGGCACCCCATGGCATGTTTGCCATGGCCCCAGCGCTCATCCCACCAACGCCTGAAGCCGGGACCTTCGACCCGAACCATAGCGATACGCCAAATTGGACAAGATACAGCAAGGCCGAGATTTTTAGGGCCGCCGTTAGATTGCCAAGAACCTGCCGGACGGAATGCCCGAATATATCGATGCCGTTCATAATACCCTCCTTGAATATGACACTGCGAATCAGCGCAGGCGCGGGGGTTTCTGTCAATCCTTACAGCCGCAGAGTGCTTGCCCTTTGGTCGGTTTATCGGTAACCGCAGTGCCGAAATACCACGAAGGAAACCGCGATGGCCGCCCCGAAAACTGCCCCGAAAAAAGTCGTCCTTGCCTATTCCGGCGGCCTTGACACCTCGATCATCCTGAAGTGGTTGCAGACCGAATATGGCTGCGAAGTGATCACCTTTACCGCCGATCTGGGGCAGGGCGAAGAGCTGGAACCCGCGCGGGCCAAGGCCGTGTTGCTGGGGATCAAGCCCGAGAATATCCATATCGTCGATGTCCGTGAGGAATTCGTGCGCGATTTTGTATTCCCGATGTTCCGGGCAAACGCCCTTTACGAGGGTCTGTATCTGCTGGGTACATCCATCGCGCGGCCCTTGATTTCACAGCATCTGGTGCGGATTGCCGCCGAAACCGGGGCCGATGCGGTGGCGCATGGGGCAACGGGCAAAGGTAATGATCAAGTGCGGTTCGAACTGTCCGCCTATGCGCTGAACCCTTCGATCCGGGTGATTGCACCGTGGCGCGAATGGGACCTGACCAGCCGGACCAAGCTGTTGGAGTTTGCCGAACAAAACCAAATCCCGATTGCCTTGGACAAGCGTGGCGAGGCGCCGTTTTCGGTGGATGCGAACCTGCTGCACACCTCATCCGAAGGCAAGGCGCTGGAAAACCCCGGCAGCGAGGCCCCGGAATACGTCTATCAACGCACCGTCGCCCCCGAAGATGCGCCAAATACCCCCGAAATGGTCGAGATCGCCTTTGAACGCGGCGATGCGGTGGCGATCAACGGCGTAGCCATGTCGCCTGCCACCGTCCTGACCCGGCTGAACGAGATCGGCGGGGCACATGGGGTCGGCCGCCTCGATCTGGTTGAAAACCGCTTTGTTGGCATGAAATCGCGCGGGGTTTACGAAACCCCTGGCGGCACGATCCTGCTCGAGGCGCATCGCGGGATCGAACAAATCACACTGGACGCGGGCGCTGGGCACCTCAAGGATTCGATCATGCCGCGCTATGCCGAGCTGATTTACAACGGCTTCTGGTTCAGCCCCGAACGCGAGATGCTACAGGCGCTGATCGATAAATCGCAGGATCACGTTACCGGAACCGTGCGGGTGAAACTGTACAAAGGCTCCGCCCGCACCGTGGCCCGTTGGTCGGACCATTCGCTCTATTCCGAAAAGCATGTGACCTTCGAGGACGATGCAGGGGCCTATGACCAAAAAGACGCCGCCGGGTTCATCACGCTGAACGCGCTGCGGCTGAAACTGATCGCGACGCGGAACAAGCGGGTGAAGTAGCCCGGGATTAGAGAGGATAGATGGCAGATGATTGGCACCTCCAGACCGTCACCATCCAGCGCGACGTGATTTGCCGGACTGTTCTGGAGGCGTTGCCTGAGTGGTTCGGCATCCCCGAATCTATCGACGCCTATGTCACGGCGGCCATGCACCAGCCGATGATTGCGGCCTATGACAAGAAGGTGGCCATCGGGTTTGTGTCCTTGTGTCAGCACTTTCCCGAAAGTTTCGAGGTGCATTCGATGGGGGTTCTGAAGTCCTATCACCGGGCAGGGATCGGGCGGGCGCTGATTGACCGGGCCGGGGCTTGGGTCACGGCGCAGAACGGCAGATATCTGTCGGTGAAAACCCTTGGCGAGGACTGGCAGGATGAAAATTACGCCCGGACGCGCGCGTTCTATCGGGGCGTCGGGTTTATCCCGGTGGAAGAGTTTCAGACCCTGTGGGGCGACATCCCTTGCCTATTGATGATGAAATCGGTCGGACCGTAATCATAGCTGCGAACCGGAATTATCCGTGGTGTGGTGGCCGCCCTTGTCAGGCGACCACCGTTTCGAGGCTTAAAGTAAGCCGCGTTCCCACGGCCCGGTGATCGCGAAAGTGATCCCCGGGGTCTGGATGTTCACGAACAACCAGCGACCTGATGGGTCGAACGTGGCCCCTGCCCATTCGGTTTCGCGGTAATCGGCGGCTTTGATGAATTCGGCTGATTTGCCCGCAGCGGTGATATCCGCATCGGTCAGGGTCACATTGTTCTTGGCGAACAGATAGGTCTCGCCTCCCGGGGTCAGGCCCATCAAACGCTCGCCCAGGCCGAAATCATCCTCGACCCCGCCACCATCTTCGCACAGCAGCACGCCGCCACGGGGACTGACGGTGACGTTGTCAAAGTTGTTGCCCGCAACTTTGTTCTGCGACTGAAAGATGCAGGTCAGACGGTCGGCTGATGGATCAAAGGTCCAGACCGACCCTTCGCCACGACCGGCGACACCTTCGTCATTCACGCCGGTCGCGGTATCGACCAGATAAATCATCCGGTCAAAGGCCGAATACCAAGCGCCTTCGCCGCGCGCCATACGCAGCGCACCCTGATCACGGCCCTGCACGAACGGGCCAGAGGCCAGATTATCAGCCTCAAGCGGGGCCTCGGTAAACGGCTGCGGCGCCAGATCAGGCTCTGCAATCTCGACCCATTCGATCAGATGACTGTCACCCATCTGCGGATCGAGTAGGTCGGCTTTATCAATCCCCGCAACCTTGGCCATATACAGCATGCCGCCCTGTTCAAGCGAACCCAGGCTGGCCGAACCATTGGTCGGAACGAATTTATAGAAACCGGACTGAAACCGATCATCCTCGGTCAGATACAACACGCCGCCGATCGGGTCATAGGCCACCGCTTCGTGGTCCATCCGGCCCATCGCCTTGATAGGCTGGCCCGAGGTTTCGCCGGTAACGGGCGACACTTCGAACACATAACCATGCGGCATACCGCCCATTTCGGTGAAATCTGCCTTGTCCTCTTCACAGGTCAGCCAGGTGCCCCAGGGGGTCGGGCCGCCGGCGCAGTTATAGATCGTGCCGCCCAAAACCGGCTCGGCCTCAACAAACACGCCATTGCGGAACACCAGTTTTGTATTGCCACCAGCGACCGGGCCGGTGATCTCATTGTCGTCATCATCTTCGCCAATGGCCGCGGCCGTCGTGTCATAAATCGCCGGTGCGCTGATGGAACCGTACAGCGGGTTAACCGCAGCTTCGTGGTTGCGGATCAGCGTCATTTCGGGCTGCCCGCCACGCACAACGCTGGTGACGACCGCCATGCCATCGTGATTGGTGGGGGTCGGTTTGCCGTCAACCATCAGGTCGCCCGACCAGCCAAAAGTCTGATACGTGAACCCCTCTGGCAGTTGCAGCAACGGCAGGCTGGTAATCTGATCCTTAACCGGGGCAACCGGGCCATAGGGGGATGCGATGGGTTCGATCCGGGTGAACGCCATCGCGCGGCGTCCGTAAAGTCCCGAAAGTGGGATGGCAAGGGCGGCGGCTGCGGCACCGCGCAACAGGCTGCGGCGAGACGTGGCAATAGGCATGAAAAGCTCCTATGAAAGTGGGAACCTTCCATTTACCGGGGCTTTGTGACAGCCATTACACGGTTTCGTAACAATGGCCCGCAATCACCACAAAATCCTTGCCGCATTGATCGGCGGATTGCTGACCCTCAGGGCAGTCGTGACATGATTTCGGCGCCGTCATAGGTTCCGCTGATCACCCAACTTTCTGTAAACGCGTCATTGTGATACACAAACTGGCCCACATGATCGCCCGAAACGGACGCCTCGATCGCCATGCCATCGCCAGCTTCACCCAATTCGACCAATAGCCCGGTGCCATCGATCACGATCCCGGTCCACCACTCACAGGCGGCAAAGGTATAGGCGGTGGCATCATCGATCCCCAGCCCAACCGTGGCCGTCCCACCGTGGTTACACCCGACTGTCAGTTCCGTTTCGCCATCCGAATTAGACAACGGGATCGACAAATACAGCTCTGTCTCCAGCGCCTGCGCCAACCCGAGGGCATCCGTTGCGCCGGTCAATGTCAGTGGCTCGTACCCTTCAACCAGGTCCTGCCTGCAAACCTGTTCCGGGGCCGACGGCATTATCCCTTCCAGCAGTAGATCGGCAACAATCTGATCCGGGCAAACCAACCCATGGCCCCAGATCACATGTGGGCCGCCCTGCATCGACACCAGATAGCCGTTTTTGAGGTTATCCATAATCGCATAAGACTGGCTGATCGGCGTGATCGGGTCGGCGTCGCCATTCAAAATGATCGTTGGATAATCGCCCCCGGCAAACTGCTCTGGGCGCTCTGATGGTCCCTGTTGCGGCCAATAGGCGCAAGCCATCCGTTCAATCCAGAAAACGTCCAGCAGACGCGGGGCATTGCGGGCAAACGCCACCGCATCGGCCATAATACCAGCAGCCCGGGCCGCGGCATCTGCCCCTGGTTCGGTATAATCAGCGCAATTGATGGTGAAATACGACGCAGAGTTCCAGCTGGGGTCAGGAATGCCTTCGCCAGTTTCAGGGTCTATTCCGGCGTTATAGTAGTTCAGATGTAACATCGGCAGATAGTCCTGCCGATTTGCAGCAGCCAACGCCCGCAAAAACTCTGCGCGTCCATAGGTCCCATAAAGCGCGCTAAAAACACTGTATTGCATCGCACCTAAAGTCAGGTCAACCGGGGCTGCACTGCCGTCAGCGCGGTAAACATCAACCGGAATCGGCGCCGTGCGCAACTTTGCAGCAAGCGCATCATAGGCCACGGCGGCATCGCCCTGCATGTCCGCTGCACAGCCTGGCACATCGGCGCAGGCGTCAAACACACGGGCTAAAATCGCTTCGGACGCAATCGTATAGCTGCCATAGAACCCACTGACGCTCAGGTTCAGGTCAACCACGCCGTCCAGAATGACACCGCTGATCGCCGCGGGAAACGCAGTCGCATATTGCTGGGCAAACTGGGTGCCATAGCTTTCGCCATAAATCCAAACCTTGGGCGCACCTATGGCAATGCGGAAATCCTCGATATCCTGAATGGCCTGGGTGCTGGCAACAAAAGGCATCAGATCGGTCGTTGCAAATTCGGCCACGCAATCAGTGGCATAGGCCTGTGCCCAGGCATTTGTGCCAACAGGATCATCCAAAGACGGCTCGGCCAGATCGAACACTTTCTGCGCTTCGGGGCAGGAAAACCCATGCACCGGGCCTACGCCACGCTGATCAAAGAAAACCACATCAAGCTGTGCAATCGTGT
>JANOQM010000066.1:0-71622 GCA_031422295.1 Rhodobacterales bacterium
CCGATATCGCCGCGCACTTCCCACCCGAACGCCGCGCATCGGTGTCCGGCCTGCATCGCTGGTTTCACCGGCAAAGGCGACAGGCGGCGGGCCGATGACTGATCAACTCCCCGTCCGGCCCTACCCCAAACCCACGGCGCAGGTTGAACCCTATGTCGAGGTGCTGGGCTTTGAATTGGCAATCGCCTTTCTGATGCAGTTTGGCGGCGCTGAACTTTACATCGCCAAAGACCCGAAAGGCCGGGGCCAGCTCGAAACGCTTGTTGGCGCAGATCGGGCCAAAGCGCTTGGCGCAATCGACCACCGCCTGCAACGCCGCGTCCCGCTGGCCAAACCGTGGCTGGCCGTCTGCTTTGCAACCCGTGGCATGGGCACAGCCGAAATCGCCCGCACCCTGCGGGTCAGCGACACGTCCGTCAGAAAGTGGTTAAAGTGATGGAGGGCCCGGCGTCCCCTCATGTGCAGCTATCCGCTTTCGCAGGCAAGGCATCATGGAACCCGGATTTCCATGGTCATCACTCGCAGGCGGCGGGGCCTCTCACCCGGTTGCCCGGAAACCCCGCATTGCGCTCTGGCCCGAAAGCCATGCTACGGCAGAGAGAATAGCACCGTGTCACGCCCGCAAAAGTCCGATAAGACCGCCGCGCCCGCCCGTCAACCGGCCCAATCCCGAGAACCTCAATCGCAGGATACCATCAGCAATCAAACAATCCCACAAATGGTGCCCCGTTACCGGCTCAAATTGGCTGAACAGGGGGTATCAGAACAGTTGAACACTAACACTAGGCGCCAAGAGGGGGGGCAGCGCCCCCTTATCTGTTTTCCTTGCGGATCATCAGTTTCAGGCCGGACCAGATATCGGACACTGCACAGACTTTCACATCGACCAGCCCCATCGGCAGGCAAATCTCGCGGATCGTGTCCTCGGTATAGTCGCAGGGCAGGCGGGATGCTTTCTTTGGCCAAGAAACCCAGATCATCCCGTCCCGCGCCATCAGGGTCAGGCTCTCCCGCAACAAAACGTCCAGTTCGGCGCGTAACGGGGTGAAAAGGTGGACAAAGGCGACATTGCCCCGCAGCGGCCCCCAGATCACGTCAGGCCCGCCCGCAATCAGCGGTTCGTAATCGGGCGGGGCGGCCAGAACCGCCGCCTGCATCCCCGGCGTCAGCCCCAGTTTTTTCCACAAAGGCGTGCCGGAATAGCCTGCGGTTGGCGTGGCCATCACTCCCCCAGTTTGGCATGCACCTCGGCCAGATCGATGACGCCGGTTGGCATTTTGTTGGCCGGGTTTTCGAAATCATATTTGAACACGGTGAAATCCTTTTTGTAGATTTCATACATCAGATGCATCGACAGATCGTCGAAATAATCCTCGACCGGATGGGCGCGGGTCGGACCGTGCCCTTCGCTTTCGTTGAACCGGGGGATGTCCTTGAGTACCACCTGATGCGGGGTTTTGATCTGGTCCAGCACCACCTGCATCCCCTCGTTGAACTTTTCGGTCCACAGGATGTGATCATACCGCCCGCCATTGACCACGAAGGTTGAGATATGGCCCGACATCGCCGACCAGTGAATGTCCGGGTCCATTGGTTTGCGCCAGCGGATGGTGTCGCGCGCGAACAGCAGGAACCGCCGGAACGATTTGATCTGGTCAAATTCGAACCCATCTGCCGGGTCGCCGACCTCGACCCCGTATTTCTGCACCAAGAGCGGCACAAGATTGCCCCGGTAGCGTTTGCCATTGCGCTGGATGCCGCAGATTTTGTCAAAGAACGAGGACAGGATCCGCGTGTAGGGGTTGCGCACGCAGGTGAACGCATAGCTTTGATGTGTCTTGACGTTTGAAGTGATCAGCTTTTGGCTGCCCTCCATCGCCCATTTATGCATGCCGGATTGCGCATCATGGATGTCGCCGTCGAAAAATTCGCCATGGTCCGAGTAATACATGATCTGCCCGATGGTCGAGCAGGCGCATTTCGGGACAACCCGGTAAACCACACTTTCGCTTTGCGTCATCCATGTTCCGGGAAACCCCATCGACCGTAACCTTCCTGTTTCCCGACGCCAGACCAATCGTCCGGTGACCGCAGGGACATAACTTGGCACCAAAAAGCAAACAAATGCTGTTTATTCAACGCCTGTTCACGCTATGAAGCGTAAACAATCGGCGGATAGTGGCGTTATGGTTTCCTAAATGGCAAAAATTGCCTTCATCCTGTTGTGCCACAAGGACCCGGATGCGATCATCCAGCAGGCCCAGCAGTTGACCGCTGTGGGCGATTGCATGGCCATTCATTTTGACGCCCGCGCCCCGCGCGAAGCTTATGACAAGATCAGGGCCGCATTGGCGGGCAATCCCAATGTCACCTTCGCCCGGACCCGGATCAAATGTGGCTGGGGCGAATGGTCGCTGGTGCAGGCCACTTTGTATGCGGTGGAGGCTGCTGTTGCCGCCTTTCCCCGCGCCACCCATTTTTACATGGTGTCGGGCGATTGTCTGGCGATTAAATCGGCCAGCTATGCCCATCAGTTTCTGGACAATAATGATGTTGATTATGTCGAGAGTAGTGATTTCTTTGACAGCGACTGGATCAAGACCGGGATGAAGGAAGAGCGGCTGATCTACCGCCATTATTTCAATGAACGGACCCAGAAGACGCTGTATTACTGGAGTTTCTGGACCCAGCGCCGACTCGGCCTGAAGCGCGCCATTCCCGCTGATCTGCAGATCATGATTGGCAGTCAATGGTGGTGCCTGCGCCGCCGCACGATCGAGGGCATTCTGGAACTTGCCAAAAAGCGCCGCGATGTCATGCGGTTTTTCCGCACCACCTGGATCCCGGATGAGACGTTTTTTCAGACCCTGGTGCGCCATCTGATCCCCGAGGCTGAGATCCGGTCACGCACCCTGACGTTTCTGATGTTCACCGAATATGGCATGCCGGTCACGTTTTATAACGATCACTATGACCTGTTGCTGTCGCAGGATTTTCTGTTCGCCCGCAAGATCAGCCCTGAGGCGAAAGAGCTGAAAAAGCGGCTGGGCCGATTGTATGCCTCGGACCGTGATGATTTCAAAATCTCGGACGAAGGCCGCAGCCTGTTTAAGTTTCTGACCGGCCGGGGCCGCATCGGCCGCCGTTTCGCCCCCCGGTTCTGGGAGACCGAGACCACTTTGGGCCGCGAGCGTGAATTGCTGATTATCGCCTGCAAGAAATGGCATGTCGCCAAGCGCCTGATTGGTGCGATCAAGCATCACACCAATATTCCAGCCATCGACTATCTGTTCAACGAGGAAACCACCCCGCTGCCTGATCTGGGGGGCATTCAGACCACTTTGGCCAAGCGTACCCGCCACCGCCGCGCGCTGATGCGGATGCTGTTTGATTATTACGAAACCGACCGGTTGCTGATCTGTCTGGACACCGCCAATATGGACCTGATGCAGGATTTCTTTGCTGACCGGTCCACCACCCGCCTGCTGGAACTGGATTGCGAATTTACCGATGAGTATCTGATTGGTCATGCCAAGCGCGTCGGACTGGCCGGAGAGCAGACCCCGCCCGAGACGTTGGCCCAGCTGTTGCCCACCATCCGTTATGATGTGGTCTATGAAAGTGACCGGATCAGGGATGCGAATTTCCCCCATCACCTGCGTCTGCGCCAGGCCGTGACCACGCCCGAAAATGCCAATGTATTGGCCCAATTCCTGTCGGTCCCGCCGGATGTCGCCAACCGGTTGGCTGAAACCCCCTATCTGTTTTCTGACTGAGGTGCCCGATGTCCTTTGCCTATGATCCCCAGAACGTTTTTGCCCGGATTTTGCGCGGTGAAATTCCGGCCAAGGTGATTTATGAGAATGACCATGCCCTCGCGTTTCCCGATATCGCCCCGCAGGCCCCGGTGCATGTCATGGTCATTCCCAAGGGCCCCTATATGTCGCTGGACCATTTCGCCGCCGAGGCCAGCCCTGCCGAGCAGGTCGGGTTTTTTGCCGCCGTGGCCGAGGTCTGCCGGATAGTCGGGGTTGAGGCTGGGTTTCGTGCCATTGCCAATGCCCGCAGCGATGCGCATCAGGAGGTACCGCATTTTCATCTGCATATTCTGGCCGGTCGCCCTTTGGGCCCGCTTTTGGCAAAAGCCTGACAAGACCCGCTTTCCCCCCGGCCTTTGCCCGGGTATGCTGCCCCGGAGTTCATAGGATAGGCCGCGCCACATGACCATTCCCGCCCCCGAGACCAAGATTGTAACCGCATGGCGGGTGTCCTGCGATGGTGGTTCGCCGGCGCTGGGCCACCCGCGCGTCTGGCTGTCTGTCCCGCATGACACCGGTTGGGTCGAATGCGGCTATTGCGACTGTCGTTATGTGCATGCGGATTTCAGCGCAACGGTGGCCTAGGGTTCTCGTCGCTGTGCTGGAGGTGAGGTCGGAGCCTCCGGCGGAGGTATTTTTTCAACTCCGAAAATACAAAAGGGGTGCCTGAATGGCCACGTTTGGTAAAGGGTGCCACCTGCATCTGATTGATGGCTCAGCATTTATATTCCGCGCCTATCATGCCTTGCCGCCGCTGACCCGCAAGTCGGATGGGTTGCCCGTTGGTGCAGTGTCGGGGTTCGTGAACATGCTGCAGCGCTATGTTGATAGCAATTCCGGCCCCGATGCAGCGACGCATGTCGCGGTGATCTTTGACCATTCCGGTCGGTCGTTCCGCAATGACCTGTATCCGCTGTACAAGGCGCAGCGCCCGCCGCTGCCCGAGGATCTGGTGCCGCAGTTTCCGCTGACCCGCGATGCGACAAGGGCGTTCAATATTGCCTGCAAGGAGATTGAGGGGTTCGAGGCCGATGATATCATTGCGACTTTGTCCTGTCAGGCGCGGGATGCTGGCGGGCGGGTGACGATTGTCACGTCGGACAAGGATATGATGCAGTTGATCGGCGATGGCGTGGAAATGCTGGACCCGATGAAAAACAAGCGGATTGACCGGGATGGGGTGATTGAAAAGTTTGGCGTGGGGCCGGAGCGCGTGGTGGATGTGCAGGCTTTGGCGGGGGATTCCGTGGATAACGTGCCGGGTGCGCCGGGGATCGGGATCAAGACCGCCGCCCTGCTGATCAACGAATATGGCGATCTGGATACATTGTTGGCCCGTGCGGGCGAGATCAAGCAGGAAAAGCGCCGCGAGGCTTTGGTGAATAATGTGGCGCAGATATTGCTGTCGCGGCAGTTGGTGACGCTGGATTGTCATATGGCGCTGGATTTTACGCTGGACAGTCTTGAGGTCCGCGATCCGGTGCCGGATGAATTGTTCGGGTTTCTGAATCTGATGGAGTTTCGGACTGTTACCAAGCGGTTGGCCGACAAGCTGGGCGTTACGGCACCAGTGGTGGTTGAGGCTGTGGCGGCGGCTAGCGTGGCTGTTTCTCTGCCGTTTGAGGGATACGAGTGCGTGACCGACGCCGCCGCGTTGCAGGTCTGGATTGACCGGATTTATGCGCGCGGCGTGGTGGCGGTGGATACTGAGACGACTTCGCTGGACGAGATGCGGGCGGAGTTGGTGGGGATTTCGCTGTGTGTGACCGCCGGGCAGGCTTGTTACATTCCGGTGGCGCACAAGGCTGCGACCACGGGGGATTTGTTCGGGTCGGATGCGCGGGCCGAGGGGCAGTTGCCGCTGGATGCGGTTTTAGGGATGCTCGGGCCGATGTTGCAGGACCCGGCGATCCTGAAAATCGGGCAGAATATGAAATATGATGCCAAGATTTTCGCGCTGCTGGGCGTTGATGTGGCCCCGATTGACGACACCATGCTGATGTCCGCTGCGATGTTTGCGGGGCTGCATAATCATGGGATGGATGGGTTATCCGAGCGTTATCTGGGGCATGTGCCGATCCCGATCAAGACGCTGCTGGGGTCGGGCAAAGGGCAGGTGACGTTTGACCGCGTGCCGATTGCCGATGCGGTGAAATATGCCGCCGAGGATGCGGATGTGACCCTGCGGCTGTGGGAGCAGTTCAAGCCGCTGTTGCACAAGGCGCGCGTGACCACGGTTTATGAGACATTGGAGCGGCCTTTGGTGCCGGTTCTGGCCCGGATGGAAATGGCGGGGATCAAGGTAGACCGCGATACACTTAGTCGCATGTCCAATGCGTTCGCGCAGAAGATGGCGGGGTTGGAGGCGGAGATACATGGGGTTGTCGGGCGGCCGTTCAATGTGGGCTCGCCGAAACAGCTTGGGGAAATCCTGTTTGATGAAATGAAACTGCCGGGCGGCGAGAAGGGCAAGACTGGCGCCTATGCCACCGGGGCCGATGTGCTGGAGGATCTGGCGACCGAGCATCATTTGCCGGGGTTGGTTTTGGATTGGCGGCAATTGGCCAAGCTGAAATCGACCTATACCGATGCGTTGCAGGACCATATCAACCCGGATACCGGCCGGGTGCATACGTCTTATTCGATTACCGGGGCGGTGACGGGGCGATTGGCCTCGACCGATCCGAATTTGCAGAATATCCCGATCCGGACCGAGGAGGGGCGCAGGATTCGTGAGGCGTTTGTGGCCGAGAAGGGCAAGGTGCTGGTATCGCTGGACTATTCCCAGATTGAGCTGCGCATTCTGGCGCATGTCGCGGGGATTGATGCGCTGAAACAGGCGTTCAAGGATGGGATCGACATTCACGCGATGACGGCATCCGAAATGTTCAGCGTGCCGCTGGATCAGATGACCCCCGATATCCGCCGTCAGGCCAAGGCGATCAATTTCGGGGTGATCTACGGGATTTCCGGCTTTGGTCTGGCCCGCAATCTGCGCATTCCGCGCGCCGATGCGCAGGGGTTCATTGACCGGTATTTTGAACGCTTCCCCGGCATTCGCGCCTATATGGATGACACGATCGCCTTTGCCAAAGCCAACGGCTATGTCCAGACCCTGTTTGGTCGCAAAATCCATACGCCCGAGATTAACGCCAAAGGGCCCGGCGCGGGATTTGCCAAAAGGGCGGCGATCAATGCGCCGATCCAGGGAACCGCTGCCGATGTGATCCGCCGCGCGATGATCCGGATGGATGATGCGATTGCCGGGTTGCCTGCGCGGATGCTGTTGCAGGTGCATGATGAATTGCTGTTCGAGGTCGACGAAGGGTCGGCTGCGGCGCTGATAAAGATCGCCAAGGCCGTGATGGAGGGGGCAGCGATGCCTGCGGTCAAGCTGGATGTGCATCTGACGGTTGAGGCCGGGCAGGGGGCAAACTGGGCGGTGGCGCATTGACGCGACCGGCGATGATGCGGCAAACTCAACCAGCATAGCCATCAAAGGACAGCCAATGCCGCGTTATCACCCCGCACTTGTTGTCTTGCATTGGCTTTTGGCCTTGCTGATTATCAGTGAGTTGCTGTTTGGAAAATTCGGTTTGTCGGCAGTGCCCAATAGTGACCCGGCAAAGGTGGGGTTGCTGTTGCCGCATATGGCGCTTGGCATGGCTATTCTGGCGCTGATGCTGATCCGCGTGCTGGTGCGCTGGCGTACGGCACTGCCGCCCGAGGCGGACACCGGGATTCCGGCGCTGAACCGGGTCGGCAAACTGACCCATTGGGTGACCTATGCGGTGGTTATCGGCATGTCGGTATCCGGCTTTGCGTTGTCACTTGCGGCGGGGCTGCCTGATATTGTGTTTGCCGGATCGGGCGACCCGTTGCCTGCGGATTTTTCGGCCTTTACCGCGCGGGCGGTGCATGGCGCACTGGCCACGGTGCTGGGATTGCTGGTGATGCTGCATGTGACGGCAGCCCTGTATCATCAGTTCATCCGCAAAGACGGGCTGTTTGCCCGGATGTGGTTCGGGGCGCGACGGCTGTAGCAGCCTTGGACGGGTGCGGCGTTGTATTGGATCACCTCACCGTCCGAAATCGTGAGGCGCTATTGCCGCATCTGCGCCTTTCCGCCGATAATTTTGTTGTTTCAGCAAGGGTTTGCCGCCTGACGCGTTGGGCCGCGCATTTTACTTGCCGGATTGTCCCGTCGCTTGCCAAGGTTTTTTCGCCGGCTTTTCCGGGGTCATTGAGTGGGCGATCACATGCGAAACACCATCATCACCGCCCATTTTGTCGACAGCCAGACCATTCAGCTGCGGCTGGAACTGGGCACGGTCATCGAGGGGGTGCAGACCACGGTTTTTCCGGCAGGCGTTGACCCCACCGTTGAGACCGACTGGGTTTACCGCGATGTGGACGGCGACGGCGATGTTGAACCGATCGGCCGGGTGGCGGGCAATGGCCAATTCTGGGCTCCGGTGGATACGCTGGCCGGTTCCGATATTGCCGATCTGTTCCGGGTGAACGGCACAGGGGCGGCGGCACAGGCGCTGGTCGATGCGCTGTCCCGGTGGAGTGTCACAGTGGACGGCGTGGCTGTGGGGATCGACAGTATCTCGCGCAAGACCAATATTCTGGACACTGCGCAGATCGCCGATTTCGGGTTTGAATTCACCACGCTGGAGAATGTGTTCATCCATCTGGATGCCCCGATGACTGTCGGGGATCAGATCAGTATCGGGTTCAATGACCCGCAGTTTGCGCCGCAGGTCGTGACCTATGCGCCAAGCACGGTGATTTCCGAGGCAATCCATGTCAATCTGGTCGGGTTTGACCCCGATGACGCCCATAAGGTGGCCTATCTGTCCAGTTGGGACGGGTTTGACACCACTGGCGCGGGCGCAGGTGTGGCGCATGAATTTGCCCCCGGCACGGTGTTTCGGGTGATCAACGAGGCCACCGGGGCGGTGGCGTTTACCGGGGTCACGACCCTGTATCAGGACCAGTCAACCCTGTCGGATTTCGAGCTGAACTTTCAGCAGACCGACACCTGGGCGATGGATTTTTCCAGCCTGAACGCCAATGGCCGGTTTCATATCGAGGTGGCGGGTGTGGGCCGGTCGAATAGCTTTGATCTGTCCGAGGATCATTGGGCCGGGATTTATGACCTGTCGGTACGCGGGTTTTATCATCAGCGCAGCGGTATAGCACTGGAAGAACCCTATACCGACTGGACCCGGCCCCGCGATCTGCATCCCGATGATGGGGTGCTGGTGTATGAAACCACGGTCAAGATTACGGATACGTCGATGGGCTATGACCTTGGTCAGCCTGATCCGTTTGGCCAGTTTGGCACGGCGATGACTGGCAAAGTGCTGACCAATGCCTGGGGTGGTTGGCATGATGCCGGCGATTTTGACCGCCGGACTCCGCATCTTGAGGCGGCCCGCAAGCTGATTGAGCTGTGGGAAACCAACCCCGATTTCTTTGAGGCGCGAAATTCCAATATCCCGGAATCTGGAAACACGATCCCCGATCTGCTGGACGAGGCGATCTGGACTATGGATCTGTTCCGCCGTTTGCAACATGCCGATGGCGGCGTGCCGGGTGGGATCGAGAGTGAGGAACATCCCCGGTTTGGCGATGGGTCCTGGGGGGAATCCCTGCGGGTGTTCGCTTATGCCCCGGATGCCTGGACCAGTTTCGAATATGCGGCCTCGGCGGCGAAGATCAGTCAGGCGCTGGAGCGGTATGATGCCACCGCCGCCGCCGAATGGCTGGCCAGTGCGCTGAAGGCGATGGACTGGGCGCAGGATAACCGCCCCACTGGCGCTGGTTATGAAGCGAACCATCAGCGGGCGGAAAACATCGCCGCTGCCGAATTGTTCCGCGCCACGGGCGATGCGCAATGGCACCAGACCTATCTGGAAACCACCCAATATGACCGGCCCATTGCCGAAATTGCATGGTTTGAACATCAGTATGAGGCGGCCTTTGTCTATGCCCAGACCACAGGGGCCAATGCCGCCCTGCAACAGGCCGGTATTGCAGAACTATTGGCCGAAGGCCAACGCCTGGCCGAAAGCTACGGCGCGGGCGGCACCGGGTTTGGCGCATCAATGAATCCCTATGCCCCTTATGGCGGTGGATTTAACGCCCAGGGGTTAGAGGAAGCGTCGAATTTCTATGCCCGCCTGCATGCCCTGACGGGCGATGCGGCCTGGCTGATCAAGATGCAGCAGGATGCCCAAACCTTGCTGGGGACCAACCCGCTGAACATGGCGTTCCTGACGGGCATTGACGGGGTGCGGTCGCCAGAGGTGATCCTGAACCTTGATGCGCTGACCCAAGGGCTGCCACCCCCACCGGGGATCACGATTTATGGCGATAACTCGGTCCGGGATATCGGTTTTAACTGGTATCACGAGATTATGCAGGCCAGCGTCTGGCCGAATTTTTACCAAACACCCGTGTCGGAAAGCTATCAGGGGTTTTCGTTCTTTGTCCCTTCGGCGGAATATACGGTGATGCAGGGGATGATCGCCACGACCTATGTGGCGGGGTATCTGGCGCAGGCGGGCGCAGGCACGGGCGATGATCCGGCTGGGCCCACTGTTATTGAGGGCAGCAACCGCGCCGACACGTTGGGCGGCACCATTGGCGATGATGTGTTCAATGGCCGTGATGGCAATGACCGGTTCGCGGCGGGCACGGGCAATGACCTGATTTTTCTGAATGACGGGAATGATACGGCCTTTGGCCTTGGTGGCAATGACGGCATTGCGGGCGGGCGCGGCAATGACCTGATTTATGGTGGCGAGGGTAATGATGTCTTGTCGGGCGATGACGGGTCTGACATTATGTTTGGCGGATCAGGGCAGGACCGGGTTGTTGGCGGCAATGGCGCGAATGTCCTGTCCGGGATGTCAGGTGCCGATATTCTGGTGGGTGGCGACGAGGCCGACCGGCTGTATGGCGGCACCGGCAACGATCTGCTGGACGGTGCTGCGGGCCATGATCTGCTGAACGGTGATGATGGTGCCGACACGCTGCTTGGCGGCGCGGGCAATGATACACTCGCCGGGAGTATCGGCAATGATCTGCTGGACGGGGCCGCTGGGGCCGACCGCCTGCATGGCGGCAATGGCACCGATCTGCTGACCGGTGGGGCGGGCGCGGATATGTTTGTCTTTGATCTGGGGTCAGATACCGATCAGGTCACTGATTTCGTTGCCGGAGTTGATAAGCTGCGCCTGTCGGATGCTTTGTGGTCCGGGCTGCTGACCTCGGCACAGGTGATCGAAACCTATGCCACATTGGCCTCGGGTGGGCGGGTGATGTTTGATTTCGGCGATGGCGATATGGTGATGATCAGGGTTGCCGGGCTGGCCGGGCTGGGGTCACTGGCCGGGGATATTGTGATTTTCTGACAACACGGAGCCCGGTTGGGGCCCCGTGTTGACGTGGATCAGTTCGCGGTCGTGCCTTCGACCAGCGGGGTGGGATTGCCCTGCGCCCGCGTTATCTGAATCTGGCGGGGTTTCAGCGCCTCGGGCACTTCGCGGAGCAGATCGATATGCAGCATGCCGTCGATATGGCTGGCCCCGGTCACGCGGACATGGTCGGCCAGATGGAACCGGCGTTCAAAGGCGCGGGTGGCGATGCCACGGTGCAGAAACCGGCGGTCGGGTGTGATGTCGGGGGCAGTGTCAGCCTTGCGGGCCGAAACCAGCAGCGATTTTTCACGCAGTTCGACCGTCAGATCGGTGTCGGAAAAACCGGCCACGGCAATCGAAATCCGCCAGCCATCATCGGCGGTCTTTTCGATATTATAGGGCGGGTAGGCCGGGGTGCTGACATCATTGGTCAACACGCGGTCCATCAGGTCTGCAATCTGGTCGAAACCGATGGTCGTCCGGTTCAGCGGGGCCCGGTATAGCGGGGCAAGTTCGAAATGGCGCATAGTCATCCTCATCTGAGCAATAACAGTGGGTTGGCCTTCCTTATTGGGACAGGCCGGGGTCGCCCAAGGCCCGTCGTGGCACCTTGGTCAGGTATAGTTAGGCAGCAGTTTTAGCGGTTTCAAGGGGCTGACCGGTCAATCGACCGACACAAATTTAGCCCCGGTATCATTGCGTTCGCCGGGCGATATTACCCGGACCTGACCCGGCAGCGGGTCTGGAAAAATGCCCGCCTGACGGTCCAGTGCCGCATATAACTGTGCAAGTGGCTCATCCAGACTGGTCCCCAACGCCACCGCGTCGCCGTCCAAATCGGCCTTGGCCGAAACCACGGAAACGATCCGGGCAATCCCATTGCTGACACTGAAAATCGGGGCACCGGATGAACCGAAATCAACATCACAGGACATCACGATCACCCCGTCCTGTTGCCCCAGAACCGCACAAACCTGTTGCAGCGACGGGGCCTCGGACCGGTCGGCGGCATAAGACACGACCGCCACTTCACCGCCGATCTGGCCGGATGGGGCGATCACAAAAGGGTCGATCTCGGTTGACCTAATTGGCTGTGCAAGTTGCAAAAGTGCAAGATCATACTGGGTATTTCGCGAAGAAACCGCCCCGGAATGTTCGTATTCCGGCAGGGTCAAGGCAAGCCGGACATCGCGGTAGGCCAAGGCGCGGCCATTGCGAAGGCCCGCCAGAAATTCGATCCTGGATGGGTCAACCGCCAGCCCGGTATCGCGGTCAAACAGGCAATGCGCGGCTGTCAGGACCAGATCGGGTGCGATCAATGCGCCGGTGCAGAACCCCTTGCCGTCGATATCCAGACGGCCCACACCTTCCCAGCCGCGCGCATCTTCGCCGGTTTGCAGCAAATTCAGTCCAGCATCCTGCGCCTGCAGGGCAGTGCCGCAGATACAAATTAGGGCCCAGATTAGCTGCCGCATCTTCGTCCTGACTTCAGGTTTGTGGTTGCCTGACAGAGGCTTGCGGCAAGATTACGGCATTTGCGGCAAAACCGGTGGAAAACCTTTGCCCTGCAATGCGGGAGGTCGCGGCCCCCCCGTAGCCCAGTCCAGCAACTCGACCGTATGCACCACCGGCACATCCGCCCGCGCCCCGATCTGCATCATGCAGCCGATGTTGCCCGCCGCGATGATTTGCGGTGCGGTGGCCATCAAGGTCGCTACCTTACGGGTGCCCAGTTCGCCCGAAATGACGGGTTGCATCAGATTATAGGTGCCTGCCGACCCACAGCACAGGTGGCTGTCGGCGGGTTCCAGCACGGTGAATCCGGCCCGTTTCAGCAGGTCCTTGGGGGCGGATCTGATCTTTTGCCCATGTTGCAGCGAACAGGCGGCATGATAGGCGACGCGGATGTTTTTCATCGGCCGGGGCGACAGATTAAGATCGACCAGCACCTCGCTGATATCCCTGGCTATAGCACCTACAGCGGCGGCTTTGGCCGCCAGCGGCGTGCCCGCGAACATATGCCCGTAATCCTTGACCGTGGTGCCGCAACCAGAGGTGTTGATGACAATCGCATCCAGCCCCTGACCCGTCATTTCGGCGTGAAACGCCGCGATGTTGCGGGCCGCCGTCGCGTGGCTGAGGCCGGTTTTGCCCATGTGATGGGTCAGCGCGCCACAGCAGCCCTGACCTGCCGCAATCACCACGTCACAGCCTGCCCGGGTCAGCACCCGGATTGTCGAATCATTGATATCGGTATTCAGCGCCTTTTGCGCACAGCCGGTCATCAGTGCCACCCGTTTACGCCGTGGTCCGATGGCCCGGAACGTTTGTGGATCGTCATTGCGGCTGACCGGGGGAATGCGGCGCGGGGCCATGGCCAGCATCGCCCGCAGCCGCGCATCAGGGATGAACCGCGCCAAGGGCCGAGCGATTTTTGCGCCCAGCAGCGCCAACCGGAACCGCCCCGGATAGGGCAAAACCCGGGCCAGAACGGCCCGCAAAACCCGGTCGGTCAGGGGCCGCTGGTAGTGGTCCTCGATATAGGCGCGGGCATGATCAACCAGATGCATGTAATTTACCCCGGACGGGCAGGTGGTCATGCAGGCCAGACACGACAGGCAACGGTCGATATGGGTGACCGTGGCCGGATCGGGGATACGCGCGTTTTCCAGCATGTCCTTGATCAGGTAAATGCGTCCGCGCGGGCTGTCCAACTCGTCGTTCAGCACCTGATAGGTCGGGCAGGTGGCGGTGCAGAACCCGCAATGGACGCAGGCGCGCAGGATTTTATTGGCCTCGGCGGTGGCGGGGTCGGTGAGTTGGAGGGGGGTGAAATTGGTTTGCATATCTTAGTCCATCAGGCCGGTGTTCAGGATGCCGCGTGGGTCGAACCTTGCCCGCAGCCCATGGGTCAGCTGTGCATTGGCGGCGGGTTCGGGGTGGAACGGCTGAACCGCGCCGCGCGTCGCCGGGGTCGCGCGGATCAGGGTCGCATGTCCCGCAAACGGGCCAATGACGCGGCGCAAGTCCGTTCTCTCCGGGGCCAGAACCCAGACCAGCCCGCCGCCCCAGTCATAGCGCGCAGGCAGCCCCAGCCGCGCCACGATGCCCGGTGCATCCGACGGCTTGACCGATAGCCGCCAGACATCGCCGGGGCGGGTGGCAAAATCGGTGACATCGCGGATGGCGGTCCAGTCATGATCCCCGACCTCGGCCTGCCCAAACTTGGCCAACAGACCTGCCAGCCGCGCGGCGCGATAGGCGACCGATCCGGCAAAGCCTTCGACCCGCAGCCGGGTTTTACCGGCTTCAGAGTCATGAGCGGCACCTGTAATTTCAAAGGGTGACCCCAGCCCGGCGGCCAAGGCGGCCACGGCGCGGGCATCGTCCAGCCCATGCAGGGTCAGCGTCGCCACAGCCTCGACCTGCGGCAGCACCTTGAACGCCACTTCGGTCAGCACGCCCAATGTGCCATGCGCCCCGGCCATTAACTTGGCCAGATCAAGCCCGGTGACATTTTTCATCACCCGCCCGCCGTTTTTCACCACACTGCCCATGCCATCGACAAACCGCACGCCCAGCAGATAATCCCGCGCAGCACCCACCTGCACCCGGCGCGGACCCGAGATATTGGCGGCGACCATCCCGCCAATCGTCGGCTCTCCGGTGGTTCCCAGCAGTGCGCGGTGATCCATCGGTTCAAACGCCAGCCGTTGTTTGGCCCCGGCCAAAGCGGCTTCGATAACGGCCAGTGGTGTGCCCGCCTGTGCCACCAACGTCAGTGCACCGGGTTCATACAGTGTAATCCCGGACAGCCTCGCCACGCTCAAAGCGTTACCCGACACCACCCGGCCATAGGCCCGCGTGCCGCCGCCATTAATGCGCAATGGCCCCGATGTGTCACGTACCATTTCGGCCAGTTCGGTCTCAGACTGCGGTGACAACATCGAAACTCTTTCATTTCTTTGGTTCTCAAATATCCCGAGGGGAGTCCCGCAGGGACGGGGGGCTGGCCCCCCTACACCCGTCGTGACGCACTCACCGCCAAAGGAAACACCTTGGCCGGGTTCAGCAGCCAGCCCGGGTCGAACACATCCTTGACCCACATCTGCGCCTCAAGGTCGGCGGGCGCAAACTGTACCGACATCAGATCGCGCTTTTCAATGCCGACCCCATGCTCGCCGGTCAGGCAACCGCCCACCTCGACACATAAGCGTAGGATATCGGCCCCCAGCGCCTCGCAGCGTTCCAGATCGCCGGGTTTGTTGGCGTCATACAGGATAAGGGGGTGCATATTGCCGTCACCGGCGTGGAACACATTGGCCACGTCAAGGCCTGCATCGCGGGACATTTCGCCGATCCGGCGCAGCACCAGGGGTAGGGCCGTGACCGGAATGGTCCCATCCAGACACATGTAATCATTGATCTGGCCCATCGCGCCAAAGGCCGATTTACGGCCCAGCCAGATGCGCGCCGCCTCGTCGGCATCGCGGGCCTCGCGCAGTTCCACCGGGTTATGGCGGCGGGCAATGGCGCAGATCAGGGCCAGTTGGGGGTCAATCTCGGCGGGCGAGCCTTCGACCTCGACAATCAGCAGCGCCTCGCACAATGGATAGCCAGCATGGGCGAAGGCCTCGCAGGCGACAATGCAGGGGCGGTCCATGAATTCGATGGCGACGGGCAGGACACCGGCCCTGATGATATCGCTGACGCATTCCCCCGCTGCCTCAGAGCTGTCAAAGCCGATCAGCACGGGCCGCGCCCCTTCGGGTTTCGGCAGAATGCGCAGGGTGGCCTCGGTCACAACGCCCAACTGCCCCTCGGACCCGCAAATCACGCCCAGCAGGTCCAGCCCCGGTGCATCCAGATGCGCCCCGCCCAGTTCCATGATGGTCCCGTCCATCAGGACCATGGTGACGCCCAGCAGATTATTGGTCGTCACTCCGTATTTCAGGCAATGCGCCCCGCCGGAATTCATCGCGATATTGCCGGCGATGGCGCAGGCCAGCTGGCTGGACGGGTCGGGAGCATAGAAAAACCCTTCCGCCTCGACCGCCCCAGTCACCGACAGATTGGTCCGGCCGGTCTGCACCCGGATGAACCGGTTGGCATAATCCGTCTCCAGCACAGCAGTCAGCCGACCGACCCCCAGAATGACGCAATCGGCAGTGGGCAGCGCCCCGCCCGCCAATGACGTGCCCGACCCGCGCGGCACCACAGGCACGCGTTCTTCGTGGCAAATCTTTAACACCGCCGCAACTTCGGCGGTGGAGCCGGGCAGGACAGCGCAGAGCGGCGGGCAGCGATAGGCGGACAGCCCGTCGCATTCATAGGCGCGGGTCTCGGACGGCTCGTGGATCACGGCGCGGGCGGGAAGGACCGCTCGCAACCGGGCCACAATGGCGGCCTTGCGGCTGATGATCCGGGAATCGGGTAAAGGCATGTCCATCGCAGGTCCTTTCAAGATTGGTAATAAAATATAACCAATTTGTGCCACTGGCAAGGGCCTATCCGGCGGGCTATGCTGGGCGCTATGGAAATGCTGGATATTCTGGGCTTGATCGCCCCTTTCGACTGGGCGGCCCTTGGGCTTTTGCTGCTGGCATCGGTCGGCATCGGCTGGCTGATCGAATCTCCGCGCCTTGCCCGGGTATCGGTGACGCGGCTTATGGCAGAATATCAGCGGGAATGGATGCGGCAACTGACCAAGCGGAACAACCGGATCATGGATGCGCAGGTTTTGGTCAGCCTGCGGCAGGGCGCCTCATTTTTCGGCTCGACCGCGTTGATCGCATTGGGCGCATTGCTGGCCTTGATCGGCAATCCGCAGCCCTTGGCGGGCGTGGCTGAAGGATTGGTAAATGTCGCTGCCCCCGCGCAGCTTTTGCAGGCCAAACTGTTGCTGGTGGCGTTGTTTCTGGCCAACGCATTCCTGAAATTCGTCTGGGCCAACCGGGTGTTCGGCTATGCTTCGGTGGTGATGGCTGCCGTTCCGGATGATCCTGCCGATCCGCGTTCGACCCCGCGGGCCGCACAATCAGCCGAGTTGAACATCCGCGGTATGTATAATTTCAACCGGGGCCTGCGGTCGATGTATTTTGCACTGGCCGCTGTGGCATGGCTGCTGGGTGCCGCAGCCTTGGCCATAGCAACGCTGATCGTCTTGTGGCTCTTGTGGTCGCGCGAGTTCATGTCCGGCCCGCACGAGATTTTGAAAGGTGGCGAGTAATTTGCCGTCTGGGTTTCACGCACCCTGACCGCCTTACCGCCGCCCTTCGCGCAGCCACGCCCCCAGTATCAACATTGATGCAAGCAACAGGAACGCCCATGCGGGCAGCAGCGGGGTGATGCTTATATCCGCCGTCCGGTACGCCTCGCGCGGGGTGATGCCGATCCAGCCGCGACCCGCTGCAGGCCGACCCGGACGCACATCGCGCAGGTCGGGCAAACCGTCTTCGATGGCTAGAATCCCGCCTTGGGTGCTATCCACCAGCGGCGCCAGCAGATCACCCGCCGCGATGGTCTGCTCAAATTCGCGCGGGGCAGATGGGCCAAGGGCGATGACAGTGTCCAACTCGCCATCGGTCAACCGGTACAGGCCCATTTCGGGGGCCTCCCACAACAGTTCAAACCGCCCGGGGCTGATCTCGGTCAGGGTCAGCACGGTGGCTGTGCCGTCCGGGCCGGTTACGGTAATGTCGGGAGTTTCCAAATCCAACGTCCGCCGGATAATCCGCATGGTCTGGCCACTGGGTTCGACCCAGAGGGCTTCTTCCTCCAGCTCTGGCTCGCGCATCATCCAATGGGCCAGACGGCGCAACAGCTCCAACTGCGGCCCGCCGCCTTCGTAGCCACGCCCCCACAACCACGCCTGATCGGACGCGAGCAGCGCCACGCGGCCTTCACCGACCCGGTTGAGCAACAGCAGCGGGCGGTCATCGGTCCCGCTCATCAGCGCCATGCTGTCGGGGGCCGGGATCACTTCGATCTGGCGGAACCAGCGGCCCCAGCCCGGACCGTCGCCGGTGGCGGCGGGCGGGGCAAATTCGGTCAGCCCTTCGGTCACCGGATGGCGTTGGCCAATGTCGGTCAGCTGCGGGACGAACCCGCCGTCCACCACCCGCGCGGTCGGCTCTCCGGGCAGGACAAACCCAAGTCCGGACCGATAGATGCTGTCCGCCGTTGCATATTCCGGCCCGGCGGTGACCAGCACAGCGCCGCCATCATTGATATATCGGGCGATATTGTCGAAATATTCAGGCGGCAGGATGCCCCGCCGTTTGTACCGATCAAAGATGATCAGGTCGAATTCATCAATCTTATCAATGAACAATTCGCGGGTTGGAAAGGCGATCAGCGACAGTTCCTCGACAGGGACACCGTCCAGCCGGTCTGGTGGGCGCAGAATGGTGAAATGCACCAGATCGACGGAGCTATCGGATTTCAGCAGGTTGCGCCATGTCCGTTCGCCTGCATGCGGCTCGCCTGACACCAGCAGCACGCGCAGCCGGTCGCGCACGCCGTTGATCTGGACCACGGCGGCATTGTTGCGCGTGGTCAGTTCGCCGGGCTGGTCGGGGGTGCTGAACTGTAGCACGTTCATGCCGCCATGGGGCAGCACGATGGGCAGGTCCATATCTTCGCCCAAGGGCACCTGAAACTGCATGGCCGGGCCGCCGTCGATGGAAATGGCCAGATCAGCAAGGCCACCAATTTCGGGGGCGTCCCCCTGATCTTCGATCCGCAGGGTCAGCATCACCTCTTCATCCAGAATGGCAAAGGCCGGGGCATTGCGCACGATCAACCTGCGGTCCCAGTCGCCGGTGTGTCCGGTCAGCAGCGTATGCAGCGGCGCGGGCAGGCCGGGGGCGCGTTCGACATCGTGGATCCGTCCATCAGTGATCAGCACGATCCCGGCAATCCGGCCCTGCGGTTCTTCGGCCAAGGCCTGCGACAGCGCCGTCATCACCAATGATCCGCCGTCGCCGGTATCATCGCCCACAGTCACAACCCGCAATTCGGTATTGGGTCGGGCGGCCACTTCGGCACGCAACCCGTCCAGTGCGGCGGCGGTCTGTTCAGTGCGGTCCGATATGCGCTGGCTGGCGCTTTCATCGACCACGGCCACGATGATATCGGTCAGTGGCTGGCGATCCTCGGCCTGCAGCGACGGGTTGGCGATGGCGGCCAGCAGCGCCAGCCCGGCCAGCCCGCGCAGCCACCAGCCCGACAGCCTGCGCCAGACCGCCAGCGCCAGCCCCAGTGCGGCCAGTCCGGCCAGCACCCAGACCACCAGCCATGGCACCAAGGGATCAAGGATCAGTTGCCCGGTCATCCGCGCCTCCTGTATTTTCGGAGTTGCACAAATACCTCCGCCGGAGGCACCTGACGCGGGGCAAGCAAAGCGGTATCAGACATCATTGCCCCAACCTGTCCAGCAAGGCAGGCACATGCACCTGATCGGATTTATAGTTTCCGGTCAGCACATACATGATCAGATTGACACCAAAACGCTGGGCCATTTCGCGCTGCCTGTCGCCCGCCATGCCGCGCCCGACCGGATACACATAGGTGCCATTTTCATCCATCGCCCAGGCGGCGGCCCAGTCATTGCCGCCGATCACGACCGGGGTGACACCGTCGTTCAGGTTGCGAAATGGCATCCCTTCGACCAGTTCCGCGCCGGGCGGGGCCGCCTCGACCCACAGTTCCGGCCCCATATAGCGGCCCGGGAATTCCTGCATCAGATAGAAACTGCGGGTCAGCACATGGTCTTGCGGCACTGGTTCGATTTGCGGAATATCCAGCCCCCGGGCGATGGACTGCAGTTTGCGCCCCTCGGGGCTGCCCGACCCAAAGCCTGCGATATCGGCGTCGCGGGTGTCAAACAGGATCATCCCGCCAAGGCGCAGATAGGTGTTCAGTTTGACATAGGCGCTGCGCGACGGCAGTGGCGCGTCGGCGGTGACCGGCCAATACAGGAACGGGAAAAACGCCAGTTCGTCGGTTTCGATATTGATCCCCATCGGCGTGCCGGGTTCAACGGATGTGCGCTGGAACAGGGTTTGCGACAGGCCATACAGCCCGGCTTGGGCGGCGTCATCAACCTCGGCATCGCCGGTCAGTACATGCGCCAGCACCACGTCGGATGTGGCCAGCAGGGCAAATTCATCGGCTGACAGGTCCTGCGCTTTGGTCTGATACGGCAGTGCCATTGCCAAAACCACCGCCGCCACTGCCCCGGCGCGTGACCCGCGCAGCTTGCCCGACAAGAACAATGAGGCCAGAATATCGACCAGCAACAGCCCCAGCGCCAAGGCCAGTAGCCAACCCTTCAGGATCGTTTCGCGCAGGCCTGCCATGCCTTCGACCACGATCCGCGCCGGCCATGCAGCGGGGGCCAGTAGGGTTTCCGGCCCGACTGCATTGACTGCAATCCGCCGATCCTCGCCGGCATATAACCCGGGCTGCAGGGTGGGGCCGGGGATGGCCAATGCCAGAACTTCGCCTGCCACACCGGGCAAAGTGTCGGTTTCGGACAAGGTGCCAAAGGCGTCAAGCATTTCCTCGGGGACCCATGTGGTGCCTGCCAGATCTTCGGCGACGGGGCCGACAGGCCGGGTCGAGACGGCCAGCCGTTCCAGCATTTGCACGAACAGGCCGGACAATGGCAGCGATGACCATTCCGCATTGGCAGTGACATGGAACAGCACGACCTGCCCCTGACCCAATGTTTTGCGGGTCACCAAAGGCGTGCCATCGGTCAGTTGTGCGATGACACGTTCTGCCAATGTGGGATCAGGCTGGGCCATCACTTGGGCATTGACTGTCACATCAGCCGGGACCGGGAGGCCGAAGAATGGCGAGGATTCAGTAAAGGCGGCCAAGGTTTTCGGCTCGCCCCAACTCATCGCGCCGCCGACATCGCGGCCACCGGTGCGCAGGCGGACGGGTAACAGCGGATCCTCGACAGCGCGGCCCATTTCACTAGCGGCCAGACGGGGGCCAGCAAAGCGGACCAACAGGCCGCCCGCCTCGACCCAACCCACAATCGCCTCAACCTCGGCTTCGGCCAGGGTTGCCACATCGGCCAGAATGATCACATCGGGGTTGGCTTGGATCACATCGGGGATTGATCCGTCGATCAGGTCGGCATTCGGGGCCAGCGCCTCGGACAGGTAATGCGTCGGCGAAAGCAGTTCGAGGCCCTCGCGGTCGGCGGAACCTGCAATCAGCGCGATTTCCCGCCGTTTCAGCGCATCGTCTGTCAACGAGACAGCCCCGGCGGACCGCAGCCCGACCAGTTCAAACCGGCTGACCCGGTTGCGTAATTCCTGCGGCAGGTCCATCGGAACCTCGGCCACGGCATCGCCGGGGGCAAAGGTCAGCGTGACGGTGGCCAGCTGCCGTTCAACGCCCGACGGGTCCAGCCCGATTGCCGCGATTTCGGTTGCAAGCGCGGGGCCAATCGGGGTGCGGACGGCAGATACCACAATCTCACCTTCGGCAAACCGGGCGGGGCGCAGGCCCAATATCTGGCGCGGGCTTTGGAAAACAGTCACGCCGCCATGGGTTTCCAGGGCGGTCAGCAATGGGTCGCGGCTGTCGCGGGCCAGCCCGTCGGATAGCCAGAATGTATCAAAATCCCCGGTCAGGGTCTCGGCCCATGCGACCAAGGCGGTTGCATTCGGCTCCCATGCAGCGGGTTGCAGGTTGGGCAATTGGGCCAGCGCGACATCGCCTGCGACAAAGGTCACGGCCTCGGGCAGCTGGGTCAGCGGCACCAGTGCCACGGTGCGCCCGGCGCGCGTCGCCTCGGCCAGCAGCGCGTCAACCCGGTCAATCCGGGCATCCCAGTCGCGGGCATCGGCCCAAGTTGCATCCAGCACGATCAGCAAGGGCCCCGTGCCGGTGCGGGCGGTTTGCGGGTTCAAGACCGGCCCGGCAAAGCCGATGATCACGGCCGCCACAGCCAGAATGCGCAGCAGCAGCAGCCACCACGGGGTCCGGTCGGCCTGCGATTCCGCGTCGGTAAGCCCCAGCAGCAGGGCGACACCGGGAAACCGCCGCTTGATTGGCGCGGGCGGGACGGCACGCAGGATCAGCCACAGGATGGGCAGCGCAATCAGCGCCAGCAGCAGGAACGGGGCGGCAAAGCCTACGGGACCAAGCATCCACATCAGGCGTGCCTTTCCAGTGCGCCAAACGTCCACAGCAGCGCCGATGCGGCGGGGCTGCCGGTGTGATGGGTGTGAAACTGCCAACCGCTGAACCGGGCCAGATGCGCCAGCCGGTCCTTGCGTGCGGCCATCCGGTCCAGATAGCGCTGGCGCAGATCGCCTGCTTTCAGGGTTTCATGGCGCAGCGAGCCTGACATGCTTTCGAAAATGGTCCGCCCGTCAAACGGAAAGGCTTCTTCTTGCGGATCAAGCACTTGCAGCAATGCGCCACGAATGCCCCGGTCGGACGCAAGGCCAAGGGCGGCCTCGACCGGGCCCAGATCGCCCAGAAAATCCGACACGAACAGGGCGCGGGATTGCGGCGGCATGCCGGTAGTGTCGGGCGTACCGTAGTCGGCGCTGTCAGTTCGCAGCATGGCCTCGGCCAGCCGCGCCAGTTGCGCCGATCCGCGCCGGGGGGGCACAGTGGTGCCAGTCAGGCCGACGCGCTCGCCGCCCCGGATCAGCAAAATCGCCGTGGCCAGCGCCAAGGTGCGGGCGCGTGTGCCTTTGGTGGCCAGGGATTTATCCGACGCAAAGCCCATCGCGGCCGATCCATCGACCCAAAGCATGACGCTTTGCGCGATCTCCCATTCCTTGTCTTGCACAAAGGCCGCATCGGCCCGGGCGGACCTGCGCCAATCGACACTGCGCATCGGATCGCCCGCCATTGCCGGGCGGTATTGCCAGAATGAATCCCCCACACCGGATTTGCGCCGCCCATGTTCGCCCAGCAGGACAGTCGCGGCCAGATGTTCGGCCCCGGCCATCAGCGCGGGCAATGGTGCTGCCAGTCCTTCGGCATCGGCCCGTAGGGTCGCGGCATCTGTCACGCGGCGGCCTGCGCCTTGGTGGCAGTGGCGGCGGCGCGGTCGATAATGCTGCTCAGGTTTTCGCCACGCGCCCGGGCGGCGAATGACAGCGCCATGCGGTGGGTCAGCACCGGGGCGGCCATGCGGCGGACATCCTCGGGTGACGGGGCAAGGCGGCCATCCAGCAGCGCCTCGGCCCGGACGGTCAGCATCAGCGCCTGTGCGGCGCGTGGCCCCGGCCCCCAACTGACGGCATCGCGCACGAATTGCGGGGCTGTCGGATCATCGGGCCGACACGCGCGGACCAGATCAAGGATCATTTCGACAATGCCTTCGCCCACGGGCATCCGGCGCAGCAGGGTTTGGGCGGACAGCAGATCAGCGGCGGTAAATTCAGGTGTCGCAACGCCATCTTCGATACCGGTGGTGGCCAGCAGAATGGCGCGTTCATTGTCGCGGCTGGGATAGGGCACATCGACCTGCACAAGGAAGCGGTCCAACTGTGCCTCGGGCAGGGGATAGGTGCCCTCCTGTTCAATCGGGTTCTGGGTCGCCAGCACGTGGAACGGATGGCCCAGCGCGCGGTTTTGCCCGGCAATCGTCACCATCTTTTCCTGCATTGCCTGCAACAGGGCTGACTGGGTCCGGGGCGACGCGCGGTTAATCTCATCCGCCATCAGCAGCTGGCAGAACACCGGGCCTTCGATGAACCGGAACGACCGGGTGCCGTCGGCGGCGGTTTCCAGCACCTCTGACCCCAGAATATCGGCGGGCATCAGGTCAGGGGTAAACTGGATGCGGTTGCCTTTCAGCCCCATCACAGTGGACAGGGTATCGACCAGCCGGGTTTTGCCCAGACCGGGCAGGCCGATCAGCAGGGCATGGCCACCACAGATCAGCGCGGTCAGGGTCAGGTCAACCACCCGTTCCTGCCCGATGAACCGATTGGCAATGGACGCGCGGGCATGGGCCAGTTTCTGGCCCAATTGTTCAATCTGTGCCACCAAATCCGCGCCTTGCGTCATGACAATTCCCTATCCGTCGCTATGTTCTGCCATGTAACTATACCGATGCAGCCGGATGGCAAAACCCCCATGACCAAAACAACACGTGATAACCCGATAATAAAACCGTCAGCAGACGGGATTGCGGCCAGTCTCCGCGCCGTTGGCAAAAAGGGGCCGCCCCCGGTGCATCTGTGGAACCCGGCGTTTTGCGGCGATATCGACATGCGGATTGCCCGCGATGGGACGTGGTTTTATCTGGGCACTCCCATCGGCCGGCTTGAACTGGTGAAGTTGTTCGCCGGGATTATCAAGCGTGAGGGGGATGATTACTTTCTGGTCACGCCTGTTGAGAAGGTCAGGATCAAGGTGGATGACGCGCCGTTTGTGGCGGTGGATTTTGATGCGGGGCCGGCGGGGCTGGAATTTGTGACCAATGTCGGCGACCGGGTGTTGGCCGGGGCGGATCATCCGATCCGGGTCCTGCGTGACCCGGTGACTGGCGAACCCAGCCCCTACATTCACATCCGTGCGAACCTTGAAGCGCTGATCGACCGCAAATCATTCTATCGGCTGGTCGATATCGGTGTCCATGAGGCGGGCTGGTTTGGGGTGCGGTCGGGGGGCGTGTTTTTTGCCATTATCGCCTCGGCAGACCTGTAACGGACCGCTCGTTTCTGTCCTGCAATTCTTTTGTTCCTCAAATATCCCCGCCGGAGGCTCCAGTGATTGGGCCAAGCGCAGGCTGTACCGACCTAGCGCTGTGCCACCACCACCCCGAGGGCCACAATGGCGGCCCCGATGGCCTGTGGCCATGACCATGCCCCGCCAAGGGCCAGCAGGATCAGCATCACGTAAAACGGTGCCACATTGATGTGAAAGGCGGCCAATCCGATGCCCAGCCGATCGACTGAGGCAATCCAGAAGAACTGCGAAATGGCCATGCCGCCAATGCCGTAAACCGCCAGCAGCCAAAGCGTCTGGGCATCAAGGATCACCGCAGGGCCGGCGGCCAGGCCCGCCGTTCGGGCGATCACAAAGGTAATGGCGGTGAACAGCAGCCCGCCCGACAATGTCAGCGTGGTGCGCCCGATGGCCGACAGCCCGGCGAAATCACGCACCGCCACATAGCTGCCCCAGGAAAACAGCGTGCAAGAGGCCACGGCGCAGAACACCCCAAGCCAGAGGTTGCTTGCATCACCGCCGTCAGGTGCGCCGCCCGCCGTGGCCACGATCCCGCCCAGCACCGATGCGCCAAGCCCGATCAGAAAGGTCAGTTTGAGCGCCTTGCGTTCGGCCACCCATTCGATCAGCGACGCTGCTATCGGGCTGAAGGCCGCGATGATCGCCACTGTCACCGGATCGGTCAGCGATTGCGCCAGCACCATCAGCCACCCCCCGCCGCCAAAGCCTATGGCCCCCGAGAACAATCCCCAGCCCCAACGCGCGCCTGCAACTGCGCGGATTCCGTCCAGCATGACCCAAATCGGGAACAGCACCGCCATTGCCACAATAAACCTGGCGGTGACCAGCGCCAGCGGATCCCAGTCGCGCAGCAACACGTCGGCGGCCGGAAAACCCGCCGCCCAGACCACCAGTGAGATGATGCAATAGATATTGCCGGTCATGACGCGCGACGCGGCTGGCGACAGGGATTGGGTCATGCTGCGGCTGTGCCCGACCGGACCGGCCCCGTCTTGTGCGTTTTCGACATGATGTCGGTTTCACACCTTTGGCTGCACTACATCTTGCGGTATAAAGCCTGCCAAAGAGGTCTGCCCATGCCCCGATACGCGGCCAATCTGACGATGATGTTTACCGACCTGCCGCTGCTGGAGCGGTTTGGCGCCGCGCGGTCGGCAGGGTTTACGGCGGTTGAGGTGCTGTTTCCCTATGACAATTCTGCCGCAGACCTGCTTGTCCAGATTGCGGCCAATGGGCTGGAACTGGTGCTGATCAACTGCCCGCCGCCAAATTACACCCAAGGCCCGCGTGGTTTTGCGGCTGTGCCCGGTGGACAGGCCCGGTTTCAGCATGATGTCAAGCGGTCCCTGCGCTATGCCCGTGCGCTTGGGGCCGGGCATCTGCATCTGATGGCGGGTGTGGCCGAGGGACCCGAGGCGCGGGCGGTGTATGTCGAAAACCTGCGCTGGGCCGCAGCCCATGCGCCTGAGCAAAGCCTGACCATCGAGCCGATCAATCCGCATGATATGCCCGGCTATTTCCTGAATGATTTTGATCTGGCCGCCGCCGTGCTGGACGAGGTTGCCGCCCCGAACCTGCATCTGCAGTTTGACGCCTACCATGCGCACCGGATCACCGGCGATGTGATGGCGACATGGGCCAAGATGGCCCCGCGCGTGGCCCATGTGCAGGTGGCGGGCTATCCGGGCCGGTTTGAGCCGATGGGCGGTGACATTGACTATCCTGCGTTCTTTGCCCGCCTCGATGCAGATGGTTATCACGGCTGGGTCAGTGGCGAATACAATCCGCGTGGCCAAACCGGGGATGGATTAGGCTGGCAAAACCAGTTAGTCTGACGCTTGGGAAAACGGTATTATAATGCTTTATAACAGAGGGATACATGTTCTTAAGTCATGGGTTTACGGGCCTGTCATCCGATAGCAATGCAACGTTATTGGTTAGTCCGGCGTTACTCCCTAACTAGAGATCACGGCGCTTGCGTCACCCCTTTATAAACTGAGGACTATTATGCCTTTTCTTGTCAGACTGCCGTTCTGGAGCAATGGTCAAGCCGTCGCTGTCACCAGCCGTCCGGGCAGTGGCAGCCATTCGGCCGAGCTGTATAACTCATGGGATTTTGCGCTGGGCGTTGACCAGCGGGTTCGCGCGATTGCTGCGGGCACGGTTGTCGATATCCGTGAAACCGTGCCGGACGGCGATAGCAGCCAGACCACGCAGGATGGGTCATGGGGTTCGGGCGCGATTGGTAATATCGTGACTCTGCGCCATGTGCAAAACGGCCAGGTGTTCTATTCCAGCTATTTCCACCTGCAACAAAACTCGGTCCCCGTGTCAATCGGTCAGACCGTGGCCGAGGGCCAGGAGATTGGACAGGTCGGCAATACCGGCATTCGCGGCGGCACACATCTGCATATGCAGGTCGGCACGTCATTGGTGAATTACGGCGCCACGAACTATGGCTGGCCCGATGGCACCGATAACGGCGAGCCGCAGCTGGTGGCCAATGCCAGCAACACGGCGGCCAATTATCAGCTGGTCAGCTTTGGCGGCTATGGCACGACCCTGCCGTCATATGTTGTTGGCCCGCCCCCGGCGGCGGCGGCACGGTTTACCAATTTCTCTGATACCGTGACCCTGTCTGTGGGCGGAACTTACGACGCCCTTGGCGGCAATGACATTGTCACCGGGTCGGCCAGCGCGGACCGGGTTTATGGCAATACCGGCGATGACACGATCAATGGCCTTGGCGGCGCGGATATTCTGTATGGCGACGCAGGCAATGACCGCCTGAATGGCGGCGATCTGGTGGATCAGTTGTATGGCGGCGAAGGCAATGACATTCTGATTGGCCATGCCGGTAACGACTATCTGTATGGCGGCAATGGCAATGACGCCCTGGCCGACTGGTATGGCACCGACTGGCTGGAGGGTGGTGCCGGCAATGACACTTATAGTGTCTACAGTGCCAGCGCGATCATCGTCGAGGCTGTGGGCTATGGCACCAATGACCGGGTGGCCGCCGCTGTCAGTTTTGTGCTGGCAGCCAATGATGCGATTGAAAACCTGACCACGATCAATGCCACTGCAACGACCGCGATCAATCTGACTGGCAACAATTACGCCCAGTACATCACCGGCAATGCCGGGTCGAACCGGATTGACAGCAAGATCGGTAATGACGTGCTGACCGGCGGCGCGGGGACCGATGTCTTTGTCTTTACCACCGCCCCGGGCAGCGGCAATGTGGACCGGATTACCGATTTCAGCACGGTCTCTGATTCAATGTGGATCGATAATGCAGTGTTTGCCGGGATGCTGAATGGCGCGTTGGCCAGCACGGCGTTCCGCGCCAATACGTCCGGCTATGCCGAGGATTATACCGACCGGATTATCTATGAGCGGGATACCGGCGCGTTGTTTTTTGACCGCGACGGGTTTGGCGGTGCCGCGCGGGTGCAGTTTGCCGTGGTCGGGACCTATCTGGCGGTCAGCAATGCGGATTTCTATGTGATCTGATCCCGTAGTGCTGCTAAAAACGGGGGAGGCATTGCGCCTCCCCCGTTTGTCCGGGCTGGTCCCTTCTGGGGGACAGACTGCTCGACTGGAACCAATCCGGAGCGACTTGCGGGGTCTGGCGGGGCAGGGGGACAGAGCCCGGCCAGACATCGGCGCAAGTATGACTATTAATTGCGCGCATCTTGTTCCAAAAACCGCTTCGCACTTTTTGGGATGCGCTTTGGATCAATTCGACAGGCTTTGGGCCAGCCGCATCAGTTGCACCGCTTCGTTGCGATACCCAAATTCATCCTCGCCCCGGTTGGCATTGGCCAATGCGATGGCCTGATCCCAGCCCCAGTCGCCAAGGTACTGCTCGCCGCGCAACAATTGCCCGAACCCGGCGATGGCGGCCGCGAATTGCGCGTCAGTGCCTGCGACCGCTCCGGTCACGGTGATCGGGGTGGTCATCAGTTGGCTTTCGGTGGCACCCGGCTCTTTCCAGCGCAGTTTGAGAAAGCCAAGTTCATCGGCGGGGGCAGCCGCTGCGACAGCCTCGCCATAGCGCAGCGGGTCCGACAATTGCGCAGGGGAGCCAACGGGGGTGACTTCGTAGATCGCGGTCACCGAATGGCCCGCCCCAAGTTCGCCCGCATCCACCGCGTCATTGTTGAAATCCTCGCGGTTCAGCGCCCGGGTTTCATAGCCGATCAGCCGGTATTCGGCGACGGCGGCGGGGTTGAATTCAATCTGGATTTTGACATCCCCGGCGATCGGGAACAGCGCACCGGTCAGCTGATCGACCAGCACCTTTTGCGCCTCGGACAACGTGTCGATATAGGCCGCCGTGCCGTTGCCGTTTTGGGCCAATGCCTGCATCGTCGCATCATCCAGATTGCCGCGTCCGAACCCAAGGATCGACAGATAAACGCCGGTGTCGCGTTTTTCGGCGATATAGTCGGTCAGTTCCTGGGTGCCGGAAAGGCCCACGTTGAAATCGCCATCGGTGGCAAGGATGATCCGGCTGACTTCGTTATCTTCCGCCATGTCGGCGGCCACGGCGTAGGCTTGCTCCAACCCGCCCTGCCCATTGGTTGACCCGCCCGCGCCCAGATTCTGGATGGCTTGCAGGATGGTTTGCCGGTCGGACGCAGGGGTGGATTGCAGGACCAGCCCGGCGGAGCCGGCATAGGTGACAATGGCGACCTGATCATTGGGGCGCAGGTTATCCAGCATCAGCCGGAAGGATTGTTTCAGCAGCGGCAGCTTGGTGGGTTCGTCCATCGACCCGGAGGTGTCGATCAGGAACACAAGGTTCAGCGGCTCGCGGTCGGCAATGCTGGGCATTTCGCCTTGGATGCCGATGCTGATCAGCTGGGTGTCGGGGTTCCAGGGCGTGGTCATCACGCTGACGGTGGGCTGGAACGGCGCGTCGGATGCGTCGGGGGCGGCATAGGCATAGGGGAAATAGTTGATCATCTCCTCGATCCGCACGGCATCGGTCGGCGGCAGTTGGCCTGCGTTCAGGGATTGGCGGATCACGGCGTAGGACGCAGTATCGACATCGATGGAAAAGGTCGAAACCGGTTCCTCGGCGGTGATTTTAAGCGGGTTCACTGCGGCGGTGGCGAAGGTTTCGGTGTTGGGGTCGGGGATGAGGCGGGTATCGGCATAGCCGGATTCGCTGTCGACAAGGCCGCTCATCGGGGCGGCAAGCCGGCCAAGACTGTCATCAATGGCACCGGACTGCGCCAATTCGGGCAGCGGGGTGGGCGTGGCCGGGGGGGTGACGATTGCTTGTGAGGTAATGTCCTGCGCCCCACCCATGTCCTGCGCCCCAATATCCTGTGCCGTGTCGACCATCGGTTCGGCGGGTTGGGTTTCGGCGACAGTTTCCTCGCGCAGCACCGGAGCGGCGTCTTCGGTAACCACAAGGTCAGGGCCGGCGGGTTCGATTACCGTCGCCACCGGTTGCTCAACAACGGGCGGTGCGGCGGCTGTCGCCACCGACGAGTCTGTAACCACGGGATCGGGGATCGGCGTCAGTTGTACGTCGCCTTCGCCAATCAGCGGCGCACCGTTTTTCCACAACCCCTGCCCGACCGGGGTCAGCGTCAGGAATCCGACTGCCACAAGGGCGGTGGTAATGGTCAATCCACCTTTGGTCGTCAATGTAGTCAGCATATCAATCGCTCCTTGAAACACGCCCCGTCTGGGGCGCTCAAGGTTCAGACGTGCCGGTTGGCGCGATCCTTGGAGCTGGTCAAAGTTTTCCTGCGCCAGCGCCAGATGCGCGGCCTTGACGGTTGCATCGGGGCGCGGGGTGGCCGCCGCGAAAGCGGCTTTCAGGGCATCAAAATCGTGATCGGTATCGCCATTATTGTCGGAGGTCATATCGCCTCCTCCTGTTCTCTGATCGCCCGCAGGCGTTTTTTCGCCTCGGACATGCGCCAACTGATGGTTCCTTCGGACACGCCAAGAATGTCGGCCACCTCGGCATGGGTCAGATCGTCAAGCACAAGTGCCAGCGTGTCGCGCAAATCATGGCTGAGGCGCGTCATGGCGGCGGTCAGCCAGTCCAGTTGCTCGCGGCCCGTGCTGATCTCGTCCTGCCGGGCAATTTCCCAATCGCCCCAGCCGTCACTGGCCTTCATATAGGTGGCCATCCGGCGGCGGCGGTCATGCGCGGCGTTTACCGCAACGCGGTAGAGCCATGTCGAAACCTTGGAACTGCCCCGGTAGGTCGCCAGTTTGGCGGGCAGGGCGGCACAGATATCCTGCGTCAGATCCTGCGCCTCGGCCCGTTGCCCGGTCAGCCGGAAGGCCAGCCCGAACAGCCGGTCATAATGCCGCGCAAGCAGGCTGGCAAAGGCCTGTGCATCGCCATTCGCGGCCGCCATGGCCAAATCTTCGTCGCTGACTGTCATACGCATGATCTTTGGTTGGACGCGGGGGCTGCGTCAATCCTTGGTCGGCCAACGCCGCGCTGCCCAAATAAAAGCAGGGGCCCAAAGGCCCCTGCAGGATCGGCTTGTCAGGGAATGGCCGGACTACATCTTGCCAACCGCCCAGAACATCGTCTCGCCAGAGCTTTCATTGACCCCGTCATTATCGGTCATCACCCAAGTTGTCCCATCAGGGCCAATCGCCAGACTTTCGACCTTGTCCAAAATATAGCCACCGGTAGACGCCAGATCGGGGAGCAGGTCGCGGATAACTTCGCGGGTTACAACGGGCAATTCACCGCCCAGTGGGGCCGGGACCATGTCGGCCAAGGGAACCCGCGTGATCAGTTTGGTGACCGCGTTCGCGCCGATATGGTTGTCGCGTTCCAGCAGATAGACCCAGTCGCCATATGCGACGATTTCCGACAGGCCGACCCAGCCGTCATTGGTGGCGGGGGCCTTGGGATAGCTGACCGCACCCCATTCTTCGGTCTCCAGATTATAGGCGACCAGTTTTACCGTATTGTCAGCATCGTCGGCCCATTCGCGTTGCAATGCGATCCACAGGGTATTGCCGATCAGGGTGATCCCTTCGGCCCCAAACCGGGTCTCGACCGCCAGCAATTCAGCCGGGAACGGGATTTCCTGATCAATCGCGCCTTCGGGGTCGATGTGATAGATCCCATGCGGGACCATCCGGTCGGTCCGCCCTTCGGAGGCGACCCAGTAACCACCGTCGCCGTCGAGTGTGATCCCTTCCATATCCAGTTTCTGCGCCGGAAATCCGGCCCGTGTGACCGGCAGGGCGCCGGTGATCCGGGCCGGGGTTTGGTTGGCATCGATGGTAAATATCGTTGGCTGATAGCCAAAGAAGCTGTCGTTGACGGCAAAAATCTGGCCGGGGGTGGCGGGGTCGGCGACCATGCCGGACAGGGCGGCCCAGCCGATCAGGTCATTGGCCCCGGCCGAGGTGATTGACGGGTAAGTGGCGGCCCCTTCGGCATATGCGTAAATCATCACATGACTGCGCGGCAGGCCGTCTTCGCCCAGATCAACTTCGTTGGCAGTCACGATCAGATTGCGGTCGGTGATCGCGGTCGCGCCTTCGGGTGAAATGCCCGACGGCAGCAGTTGGGTCAGCACCGGCGCGGCGGGGTCGGTCACATCATAGGCCGCCATGACCGAGGCGCGTTCGGCCAGCACAAACACCATGGGCGTGTCGCCGAATGTGGCGAATTCCATGCCCTCGGGTTCGATACCTTTGGCGTCAGACCGGCGGTCGGGGTAGTGGCCGATCTGGGCAATCGCCTGTTCCAGTGACGCACCGCTTTCATAGACCAGCGTGCCGTCCTTGGACATGATCGTCCAGCTGCGGCTGCCGCCATCCATGTCGCCTTCGTTGGCCATGGCGAAATGCGTGTCGTCGATCCATTGGATGCCATCGGGTTCGCGCAGGCGGGCGGGCTGGCTGCCGGTAAAGTTCAGCGCGGCCTGTTCATCGGTGGTGTCGATCCCTGCAAGGTCAACCGACCCAGCCGAGAAATGCGAAGCGACAGTGCCGTCACGGTTCAGCACGATGATGTGGTTATTTTCCTGCAAGGTTACAACGGTCTGACCCAGACTGTTGATATCCACAAACTCGGGTTCCGGATCTTCGGGGGCGATGTCGGCCAGACCGGTCACTTCGGCGCGGATCATGCTGTCGCAGTTCAGATTGCCGTCGACCACGTCGATCAGCACAACATAACCTGCCGGCATCTGCGGCACGCGGCCATCGCCTGCATCCTCGTCACGTTCGTTTTCAACCGCAATGGCGATGAAACTGCCGTCTTTGGCGACGGCAGTGCTGTCAGGCTGGCCGCCCAGATCGCAGGCCCCAATTTCGGTCCGGCTGGCGATATCGATAGCTTTGATCATGCCGCTGGGGGTCAGGAAATCGGCGCTGGTGTTGACGCCGACAAAGGCGGTGCTGCCGCTGACGGATACGGCGGTGGGTTCGCCGCCCATGTCCAGATTGCCCAAGGGCAGGGGTGCGGCGGGATCGGTGATGTCGATCAGGCCGACCGCACCCAGCGGGCTGTCGGTATAGATCAGGGTCATTCCATCGCCAGATGCTGCGATGATTTCGGCCGATGACACGCGGGCGGTATCGTCGCCTTGGGCCATGTTGCCCACGGTGGCAAAGCTGGCGACGCGGTTAAAGGTCTGGTCGGCGGCAACAGCGCCTGCGGCCAGCGTGGCGGCGATGGCAAGCGCGCTGGTCATGGCCAGAGTTTTGCCCGGAGTTTTGCCCGGAGTTTTAAAAGTCATGTGATGGTCCCCAAGAGATACAGTGCCGTTGCATCTGCCGCGCCGCCGTATCGGTATCATGACACTGGTGTAACGGGGCGGTGAAACCCGCCAAATCAGACCAACCAGCGGTGGTCTGTCAGGCAGGTGTGGGTCCGTTTGGCCGCCAGGGGGCTCTGTTGCACAAACCCCGTGTGGGATTCATTTAGTGAATCCAGCGTGATAGCTGTGGTGGATGAGCAGACTGAACACACCGACCCACAAGACCCTGAACTGGCCCGCGTACAGTGAGCCATTGTTGCGCCATTGGTCCGAGCGACAATGGCGACGCGGCCGACGACTGGCATCGTCGAGAGCCTGCTGTGTCTGATCGGCCTGGACTGGGACGTGCCGGACTTCAGCGCGCTCGACCGTCGCCAGAAGCCCCTTGCCGTGACCATCCCGCATCGGGGGTCGCAGGGTCGGCTGCACCTGCTGATCGACAGCACGGGGATCAAGGAGGAGGGTGAGGGCGAGTGGAACGCCCGCAAGCACGGCGGTACCAAGCTCCGTGTCTGGCGCAAGATCCACATCGGAATTGATGAGAAAACCTTGAAAATCCGGGCTGCCGTGTTCACCAGCAGCGACGTGGGCGATGCGCCCATGCTGCCCGAGCTGCGCAACCAAATCCGTCCCGAACAGGAGATCGCCAGCGTCACTGCCGACGGGGCCTACGACACGCGCAAGTGCCACGATGCCATCGCCGAACGAGGTGCTGCCGCCGTCATTCCACCCCGCAAGAATGCGAAACCCTGGAAGGCCGTCACCGCAGGTGCGATGCAGAGACGAGAATGGATTGTGTGAAACTGCTGGGCCAGCGCCTCATGGCGCGGGACTTCGACCGTCAGGTCGCGGAGTTCCAAGTTCGTGTGGCCGTGCGGAACAGCTACACCGCGCTCGGCACCCCCATCACGAAAGTCGTGGGATAAGTTTGTCGGGGAGAAGGGGCAGTCCGGCCGTCAGCCGATTTGTGCAACGGAGCCGTTTTGTGGGTTAAAACCCACCTTACTGAAAATTGCAGATCTCGCCAGCCGGGTCAAACCAGAGGTGGGTTGAAACCCACCTTACTTTTTTCGGCGACGGGTCCATGCAGTGCCATAGAGGCCCAGATTGCCAGTCCGCCAATCGTGGCAAAGGCCGCCGAGGCGAAATAGGATTGTGCCCCGAACCGGTCCGCCAGCGCCCCGAACCCGGCCAGTGTCAGCACTGACATGCCCAGCAGCAGCGCGCTGAAAAACCCCTGTGCCTCGGCAGCGATATCTTCGGACGTATGTTTTGTGATGAACCCGACGCAGGCCATGAAGCCCAGTCCAAACGTAATCCCGTGCAGCAGCTGTAACCCGATCAGCACCGGCACTCCGGGGGAAAACCCCATGGCGGCCCAACGGATGACCGTTACCACAGCCGACAGCAGGATCATCTGCCGGGGGCGGAACCGGGCCGCAACCTGGCTGAATAAAAAGAACATCACCGCTTCGGACAGCGCACCCAGCGCAATCAGCAGGCCGATCAGGTCAAGGCTGATACCCTGCCGTGCAAACAGAAGCCCCTGAAAGGCGTTCAAGATCATATGAGTGCCAAACACCATGGCAAAACCGATCAAGGGCAACAGGAACCACGGGCGCAACACGTGGCGCAGCCGGGTCGCCCCTTGGGTCGGTATGCGTTCGGCGATAGGCGCGCGGAACTGCGGCAACCATAGCGCGGCTGCCGCCCGGATCAGCGCCACGGTCAGGGCCAGCGGCAGGAATATTTGTGCCCCAAACCGGCTGACCAGAAATCCGGTCAGGGCCAGCAACAACAGATAGCCCAGCGTGCCCCAACCGCGCATCGCGCCAAAGCTGCTGCCACGCCGGGCGGTCAGCCGCATCGCGGCCGCATCCAGCACCGGGCCGATGGCCATTTGCGCCACGGCGGCCAATGTCCAGAACAGCAGTATCCCCCAGAACCCGCTGACGAAGAACAGACCGATCGGGAATACGGCCGCCGCCAGCGCGCCGATGACAATGACCTGCCGCCAATCTGCGGCCCGGTCGGCGATCCGCCCGACCACAAGGTTCAGCACCAGCATGATGAAAATCGGCACGGCGTTGATCAGGCCGATCTGTTCGGCATTCAGCCCCCGCCCGGCCAGCCAGATGCTGGCATAGACGTTCATCGCCCCGCCATACATGAACATGGTAAAGTAAAAAACCGTCGTGCGCCGTTCAGGCGAGGCCCCGTGTGCGGGGGTCGAAATCGTCACAATGCCCTCTAGGTCACCCCGTTCAGATGGAGGTGCAGATGTATTTCAGTTCCATGTAATCATCCAAACCATGCCGCGACCCTTCGCGCCCAAGGCCGGATTGTTTGATGCCGCCAAAGGGCGCGCCTTCGTTCGAAATGATCCCGGTGTTGATCCCGACCATGCCGTATTCCAAAGCTTCCGACACGCGGGTCACCCGGCTGATGTCTTTGGCATAGAAATACGAGGCGAGGCCGAAGATCGTATCATTGGCCTGTTCGATCACATCGGCCTCGTCCTCGAACATGAACAAAGGGGCAAAAGGGCCAAAGGTTTCGTCGGTCGCCACCAGCATGTCGCGGGTGACGCCGCTGACAATTGTCGGCTCAAAAAACAGCCCGCCCAAGGCATGGGGTTTGCCGCCGGTCAGCAGTTTCGCACCCTTGGCAAGTGCGTCATCAAGGTGTTCCTGCACCTTGACCAAGGCCGCGGGTTCAATCAGCGGGCCCAGATCGGTGCCGGCAGTCAGGCCATCCCCGATTTTCAGCGCGTTCACGGCGGCGGTCAGTTTGGCCGTAAACTCCTCATAGACGCCTTTTTGCACGTAAATCCGGTTGGCGCAGACACAGGTCTGGCCGTTATTGCGGAATTTTGAGGCCAATGCGCCGATGATCGCCTGATCAATATCGGCGTCATCAAACACGATGAACGGGGCATTGCCGCCCAGTTCCATGCTGCATTTCATCACCTGATCGGCGGCCTGTTTCAGCAACAGGCGGCCCACTTCGGTCGATCCGGTAAAGGTCAGTTTACGCACCTTGGGGTTTTCGCAGAATTCCTTACCAACTTCGGAGGAGGATTTGGAGGTTACGACGGATAAGACACCTTTGGGCAAACCCGCCTCTTCGGCCAGTTTTGCGATTGCAAGGGCAGATAGCGGAGTCAGGGACGCCGGGCGACTGACAAAGGAACAACCCGCAGCCAGCGCCGGGGCGACCTTGCGGGCGATCATCGCATTGGGAAAATTCCAGGGCGTGATCCCGGCGCAAACGCCGATCGGCTGTTTGATGACGGTAATCCGCTTGTCCGGCATATGGCCGGGGATGGTTTCGCCGTAGATGCGCTTGGCCTCTTCGCCATAAAACTCGATATAAGACGCGCCATAGGCAATCTCGCCGCGCGATTCAGACAGGGGTTTGCCCTGTTCGGCGGTCATGATGATCGCCAGATCCTCTTGGTTCGTCATCATCAGGTCGAACCATTTGCGCAGGATCTGTGCGCGGGATTTGCCGGTGCGGGCGGCCCATGCCTTTTGCGCCACATAGGCTGCATCAATCGCCAGTGCGATTTCAGCGCGGGACAGGTCGGGCACGGTGCCTACCACATCGCCGCGCGCCGGATTCATCACGGCAATGGTTTTGCCCGATGCCGCATCCACCCATTCGCCTGCCAGAAACGCCTTGTCGCAGACCAGATCAGGGTTTTTAAGCAGGGATTTGACGTTTGTTGTGTGGTCGAGCATGAAAGCCTCCGTTACTGCTGTTGACGTGAAACCATGGGCAGGGTGGGTCGTCCAGCGGATTCCGTAAAATGGGATGGGCGAACTATGGACCTGACAGACGCCTATGCCAATGCCGCCTATATTCCGCATGGCACGAAATACCCGGATCGCTGGGCTGCAGGTGCGGCGGCGTTTCGGGCACAGGTTTCGGGGCAGATCGGGCTGACCTATGGGCCGGGTCCGCGCGAGGTGTTTGATCTGTTCGCGCCTGCCGCACCTAAAGGCGTGGTTGTGTTTGTTCATGGCGGCTATTGGCGGGCGTTCGACCGGAGCTTGTGGTCGCATCTGGCGGTGGGTCCGTTGGCGCAGGGCTGGGCGGTTGCACTCCCGTCTTATGATCTGTGCCCGGAGGTGCGGATCGGGCAGATTACCGCCCAGATGGCCCGCGCAGTGGATGCGATTGCAGGCCATGTCGCCGGGCCGGTTGTGTTGACCGGTCATTCGGCGGGCGGGCATCTGGTGGCGCGGCTGGCCTGTGCGGATGTGCCTTTGGCGTGCCGGGGCCGGGTGCAGCGGGTACTGCCGATTTCAGCGATCAGCGATCTGGCCCCGCTGATGCAGACCGACATGAACAAGGACTTGCGGATTGATCAGGCCGAGGCTTTGGCCGAAAGCCCGGTATTGCAGCCAAAGCCAACTATCCCGGTGTCGGTTTGGGTGGGCGGCGCAGAACGGCCTGCGTTTCTGGATCAATCGCGCTGGCTGGCCAAGGCGTGGAACGCCCCGCCAACCATTGTCGCGGGAAAACATCACTTTGATATCATTGATGCACTGACCGATCCGGAGAGTGATCTGGTGCGCGACCTGCTGTCTGACCGCTAATTACCAAACATATCGGCGTCGATACCGGCGCAGCGCCCGTCGCAAACCTCGGTGTAAAACGCTCCTAAAACCTTGGATTCAAAGCGGCGCTGGTCGGGGTTGGTGTCGTCACCAGTGACATCCAAAGGATCCGACCCTTGCGGCCCAAGGATGCCGGGGGCAAACGACAGTTGGCCCAACAGGATGGTTTGGGTCGGCGTGTAATCGACCCGGACAAACGACCCGTCGTCAAACTTGAAATAATCGAACACCTGGTCACCCGAGGCGCATTGGGTATAGCTGCAGGGATAGGTGTATAGCGGATTTGCACCAACGGGCGCATAGGTGCAAATGCGCATTTCGGCGGCGCAATTGGCAAAGGCAGTCGCGGGGAACAGGCAAAGGGCAATCATCTGGATCAGGCGCATGATATCCTCTTGGTTTGCAAAACATATTGGTGCAGATGCCACGCTGCCGGAAGGTCAGGGCTTCCTGACCTTGGCCGCGCTGATCACAGCCCTGCTCCGCCGTCGATATCCAGCACCGTCCCGGTGATCAGGCTGGCCGGTTCCGAACACAGGAACAGCGCCGCCTGTGCCAGATCATCGGGCAGGGCGTAGCGGCCCAGCGGAATTGCGGCCAGCCTGCGCGCCCGGTCGTCATTTTTGGCACCACCCAGAAAACTGGGCAGCGCCGGGGTGGTATCGGCCAGAACGGACAGCGCGTTCACCCTGATGCCGTGCGGGCCAAGGTCCAGCGCCATCGATTTTGTCGCGGCCATGGCCCAGCCCCGGGCGGCATCAGCCCAGACCGATTGGGATTTGGCCGGGCCGATCAGGTTCAGGATCACGCCACTGCGCCGGGCTTGCATGGCTGGGGCGAAATGCCGGGCGGCAAGATACAAGGGTTTGGTTTGGGCCAGCAGAAGGGTGTCAAACTCGGCCTCGGTCACCTGGTCCAGCGGTTTGTGCAGCACCTGCACGGGGGCTGCATTGACCAGAATATCAATATCCCCCAGCGCATCCGCCGCTTTGTACGCCACGGCCCCAAGATCGGAATTTGAGGCCGGATTGACCTGCGCCCAAAGACCGCCAATCCCTTGCGCCACGGCTTCGGCCATGTCGGCATCGGCGTCGGCGATCATCACCCTTACACCGGCCCCGGCCAGAGCCTGCGCGATACTGGCCCCCATCCCGGTGCCGCCGCCAATGACGACGGCTGTTTTCCCTGTAAATCCCACTGTCCGACCCTTAATTTGCGGATCAACATGGACCGACCTTTCGGCCAAGTGCAAGCGGACAGTTCAGATTGTCTGACGGTTCGGATCAAACCTGCCGATCAGCGTCGGGTTTTGGTTTGGTCAACTTGTGCATCTTGACCTTGCCGCAGGCGGGGCATGGAAAGCTGGTCAAGGGCTCGCCAAAGGCTTTCCATCGCATGCCACCCAAATCCCAGACATTGCTTTGATGTTCGCAACCGGTGCAGCGGGTCAGCCACAGCTTGGAATCCGCCATGGCGGATGCGCGCCAGGTTTTGGGCATCAATGATAGAATTGTGTCACGCAGAAAGGGCATGAAATTTCCCCTGTGCAGATTGGGGCCGGAAAGTACCGGCCCCCTGCGGTCTTGGTATCAGAAATCGAACAATTCACCCAGAAAACTTTCGCGCCGCTTGCGCGGGCGGCCATGACGGTAATCGTCGTCATCATCGTCGCGGCGGTCGCGCCCACGATCTTGACCGGCCCGATCCTGAGCCCGGTCATATGGATCAGGCGACTGGCGCGGTGGCTGCAAATGCACGGGCTGCTGGGCCGGTGCAGCGGCTGGGGCGGGTGCAGCGCCTCCGGCCGACCGTTCAATGATCTTGTCCAATTCGCCGCGGTCAAGCCAGACACCCCGGCATTTCGGGCAATAGTCAATCTCGACCCCGCCACGGTCGGCCATGACGAGGGTTTCATTGTCAACGGGGCAGTGCATCGCGGTGGTCTCCTTATTCATTACGCTTTATAGATGGGAACCGCCTGCCCTGCCCAAAAGGGGTGCGACAAAACGACTTGCCAAAGCGGCGGTCTGTTGCCATCAACGGGGCCGAGCCTGTGACGATGGCGTCGTCACTGGGGGTAACCCCACGGCTTGCGGCCCCTGCCGCGTCTGTCCTGAACGCCGGGACCTTTCGGGGGTCCTTGTGCGCTGCACCGGATCCCTGTGCAGAGGTTCGACATGACCAACAGACCAGAACAATACCGTTTTCATCAGGGCTGTCGGGTGCTGCCCTTTGTGCCCGCCGAATATGACGCCCGGTTGGCCGGGTTGCGCCAGATCATGGCAAAGACCGGGGTTGATGCGGCTGTGCTGACCTCGATGCATAATATCGCCTATTATTCCGGGTTTCTGTACTGTTCGTTCGGGCGACCTTACGGGCTGGTCGTGACCGCGACCCAGTCGGTGACCATTTCTGCCGGGATCGACGCAGGCCAGCCGTGGCGGCGCTGTCATGGTGACAACATCACCTATACCGACTGGCAACGCGACAATTACTGGCGGGCGATCCTGTCGGTCACCGGGCCGGGCAAGGTGATCGGGGTCGAGGCCGACCATCTGACCCTGCTGCAATCGGACAAGCTGGATGCGTTCCTGCAGCCTGCATCGCGGGTTGATATTGCCCCGGCTACAATGCGCCAGCGGATGCATAAATCCGCCGCCGAACTGGTGCTAATCCGCCACGGGGCCAATGTCGCCGATGTCGGTGGCTATGCGATCCGCGATGCGGTGCAGGCTGGAGCGCGCGAGATTGACGTGGCGATGGCGGGGCGGGACGCGATGGAACTGGAGATCGCCAGGCGTTTCCCGGATGCGGAATACCGCGACACCTGGGTCTGGTTTCAGTCTGGCATCAATACCGACGGGGCGCATAACCCGGTCACGTCGCGGGCGATGCAGGTCGGCGATATCCTGTCGCTGAACACATTCCCTATGATTTCAGGCTATTACACGGCCTTGGAACGGACGATGTTCGTGCGCGAGGTTGATCCCGCCTCGCTGGCCTATTGGGAGGCGAACATTGCCGCCCATGAATATGGGATGAGCCTGCTGGTGCCGGGCGCGAAGTGTTCGGACGTCACCGCCAAGATCAATGCCTTCTTTGAGGAACGGCAACTGCTGCGCTACCGCACCTTTGGCTATGGCCATTCATTCGGCGTGTTGTCGCATTACTATGGCCGCGAAGCCGGGCTGGAACTGCGCGAGGATATCGACACGGTGCTGGAACCCGGCATGGTGATTTCGATGGAACCGATGCTGACGATTCCGGAGGGACAGCCGGGGGCAGGGGGATACCGCGAGCATGATATCCTGATCATCACCGAGGACGGGAACGAGGATATCACGCATTATCCCTATGGGCCGGGGTTCAATGTGGTGGGGTAGGTTAAGAAGCGGCGGTTCTGTCGGGGGCCGCCGTCATAGCCTGAAATATTGAACTCCGGACCAAAGAATGTGCGCGGAATAGCTTGACCAAAACATCAGGCTGAAAAGCCAAAATCGCATCCAGTAGGATTTGATGCCCGACACGATCAGGCATGAAACCGGATACCATAGGGCTGCAATTCCTAAGAAAGTGCCGATTGCACCCGCCGAAATCCAAATTGGTGCTTGGAGGAGAGTGGTTAAAGCGAGAAGGAGTACACCGACAATCCAAGGGACCCAATTGAAAACGGCAAAAGGCGTAATGGTCGTCAAAATCAAACTGCCAATAAGCCTGCCCTTATTTGGTCGCAAAACAACCCAAAGCCGCGTTCTGTTTGCGGCGAACAGGATGGCGAGGGCGGACAGCCCGAGGGCGAGGATAGCCGCAAACGGAATGGCCGTAGTTGCGGTCGGCACATGTTCGAGGTAGTAATTGTGGTCTTGCGCTATCAGTACGGGCCTTCGCCAAAACATATAAGCCGCCCATATCATTAGGGTCAGGCATGAGCCTAGCAAGTATATGGACTTCAGCACAATCCTAGGCTCCTGAACGCTGTTCACGTTTCGGAATGACCGGTCCACGCAGCAAAAGATAGTCTGGAATGCCATACTTGTGCCACCCACCTCGGCCAAGACCGTGATTCTTTGAAATTGCGCTTGCCGCCCAAACCTTTATGGTATGTGGCTGCAACAAATGTTTCGGGATTCTGCCAGATGTCCGTGCCCCTCGACCCCCTCATGATGACCCGCCGCCTGATGCTATTGTCCGGGGCTGCGGCGCTGGGCGGGTGCGTCGCCGCTCAGCCAGAGCTTCCGCCCGGCCCGCCCCCTATCGCGTTCATCGACGGCTACGGCCCGCTTTTCGACGCAGGCTATAACCTGCCACCGATCCCTGACACGTTCACCCAAGGGGTCAACCGGCGGATGACCGGGATTTACGTTGGCGAACAGGGGCCGGGCACCATTGATGTCGATCCCTATGCCAAGTTTCTGTATTACATCCCGCTGGTCGGCGAGACGATCCGCTATCCCGTCGGCGTGGGCCGGGCCGGGCGCAGTTTTCGCGGTGGTGGTGTCATTCAGGACAAAAAGAAATGGCCGGGCTGGACGCCCACCGCGAATATGCTGCGGTCTGAACCCGAGGTTTACGGGCCGTTCAGCCGGGGTATTCCTGGCGGGTTGCGCAGCCCGCTTGGTGCGCGGGCGTTGTATCTATACCGGGGCGGGCGCGATACGTTTTACCGCATCCATGGCACCAATGATATGAATTCCATTGGAAATTCCGGATCAGCGGGCTGTATCCGGATGTTCAACCAAGATATTATCGACCTGTTTGAACGGGTTGAACTGGGCACCAGGGTACACGTGCGCAGCCCCGAGGAATCGCAGCGGGTGGACCCGGAGAGTTATGATCGTGGGGTCGAACTGCCCCCGGTCATCCTTGACCCTGATGCCGTGTACGGCGAGGCCGCAGTGGCCGCAGATCACCCGCCGGATTTCGATGCGATTGACCCCGATGCGCCGATCCCTGAGGGTTTGCCGACCGAAACTTTGGTCATCGACCCGCTGTCGGCGCAAACCATCGGGCTGGGCAGCAGCTAGGCCCTACAGCCGGATCACGTAGTCCTTGGTCGTGGTTTCCATCACTTCCCATGTGCCGGTAAACCCCGGCTGGATCATGAAACTATCGCCGGTCCGGACAATCCGGGCCGCCCCGCCGACTTGGGTTATCACCGACAAGCCTGACAGAATCCGGCAATATTCCCATTCGGTATAGATCACCCGCCATTTGCCCGGCGTGCCCTGCCAGATGCCGCAATACAGCCCGTCACGATCCGCATGATTCCACGTGGTAAACACCGGATCGCCTGCAATCAGCCGGTCCGGTGCGGGCCGTTCGACTGTGGGGGTCACGCCGGATTTGGTCAGAAATATCAGATGATCGGGCATGGATTGCGCCTTTGGGTCAGTTTTTTGCGGGCCGGTTGCTGGAATCGCATGACGCCCCTTTGCAACATGCAGTAACATACCCCAGATATCAGCGTAGTGATTGAACACCAAGGAGCGAGCATGGCCGATTTTGATACCCAGATCCGTGAAAGCCAGGAACAGGTTGCCGCCGCCCAGGGCAAGATCTCGGAATTGACCGCCCGGATTGAAACCGCCCGCGTCAAGATGGCCGCAGGCACTGATATTTCGGTGGATATTGAAAATGCGACCCTGACCGAGGTGCACACCCATACCGATCTGATGAATGCCAATATCGCCGAACTGATCATGGGGCTTGACGATGTGACCGCCGGATTCTCCAAGGATTTCGACGAGATGCGGACCAAGACCGGCTGGGAATCGTTCGTTGGGGTGTTCTCCACCGCCAAGGCCGATTCCATGCGGCAGGAACGCATGCGGATGGCCACGATTGACGACAAACTGCAGGACCTGATCGGCAAATCTGATATCATCGTGCGTCTGCTGGAAAACCAATTGGTCATGCTGAACGAGCAAAAGACCAAGGTCGAGACCAACCTGCAATCGACCCTTGTGGACCGCGAGGCGACCGTGGGGCAGCTGGAGGCCGTGCGCACCGAAATCGGCGCTATGGACCCCAAAATCATCGAGCTGGAAAACAAGATCGGCGTCGAACAGGATGCCGCCGCCCGCACCAAACTTGAAACCGAACTGGCCGCGCTGAACATGCGCTATAATGAGTTGGTCCAGCAGGAACAGGTCATGCTGGCCAAGTCACAGACGCTGGAGCGCTATATCGAAAAGGGCAAGACCTGGATCGATTCGCTGCAAAATCAGGCCGCTACGCAGATGGTGCTGATCAACAAACTGCAGACGGACACCAAGCAGCGGGTGGTGCTGTATGACGCGCTGTCCAAGTCGCTGAAAACCGCGCAGCAGCAGGACGTGGCGCACCGGATCAACGAAATTGGGGTCAAGACCGACCAAGAAGCGCAGACCGCCATGGCCGCCATTGGTGCCGCGACCAACAACAAGATGGCCGACATGCTGGAAAGTCACGAGGACCACATGGTCTTTGCCCGCGATATTCTTGAGCAAAAGGCCAAGGCGGATGAACGGTTCATGCGGCGGTTCGCCAAGATCGTCGAAAAGCACGACAAGAATTTGTATGGGACGCCGGAGTGAACAAAAAGGCTGTTGGCATTCTCCTGCTTGTCCTGGCCACACCCGCGATCCTGTGGGCTAGCCTGCTGTTGCTGATTGTCAACGTCGCTTTGGACGACCCAAAGATGTATGATCAGTCCATTTCGGGATTGGCGGCAGACTCGCTCAAATACTATGCGTTGGGCGGGTTGACTGGCCTTGCAGGGCTTGGCCTGATCTACCGTGATCGTGTTTTGGCGGCCTTTACGTCGGGCCAGAAACTGTGATCGACGCGCCAACTGCCGACCATTTCAAGCTGGAGGACACCCGTGTCACCCGGCGCTACTTTGCCAAGTTTGACAAGATCACCGGCTATCTGGGCAAGGTCGCAGCCCAGATGGAGGCCGAGGGGCGGTTGGGGCAGCCCGAGGTGGATGCAGTCGCGCGGTATCTGGTGGCTTTGTCGATCACCTTTCGCACCCTCGCGCATAAATACCATTTCAGCGGGCGCTGGGCGATGGCCGGCAAGCTGACATTTGACCGGGTCGAAAGCGGCTTTCCGGTCTATTCCGAACTGCTGGAAATGGCCAATGACGCGCTGAATGCCGGGCGGCATCTGGCGGCGATGCCGTCCGAAGACCAGTTGAAAGACGACATGGTGCGCGAGATTCTGGCCGAGCAGGTTGTGCCGGTCAAACTGCAATACGCCCTGAGTCAGCGTCTGTATTATCAGGAGCTTGCCCGTGGCGGGCTGTTTTGGGCGCGCAATGACCCCGAAGCGATCTGGCTGGGTGATGTGGGTGCGCGGCGCAAATATCTGATCAGCTGGGCAGTTTATGACAGCCAAACCAACCTGCCGATGATCTATCTGTTGGAATTGGAAGATAGCGGCAAAACCGGCCTGCCCAAGGATGAACGGCGCTGGCCCGAGGTGCAGCAGCATCTGATGGCACAGGCCGTAAACGGGCTGAAACTGTTGACGATTGCCACCGGATTCGACCGCGATTTCGATGATCTGCACCCCAAGCGGCTGCGCCGGTTCCATGTCGGGCCGATGTATTCGCACGCCTTCACCCAGCAAAGCGGGCCGATCCGCGACGTGCTGGAAAAGGCCCGCGCGATAGAAGGCGACGACTGGGCGCTGGTCTGGACCGAGGAAGATCTGGTCAGCGAACGGGTCGAGCAGGAGAAATCTGGCTGGTTTGGCATGGTGGACCGCGAGATTTTCGCGCTCGATCCGCTGGCGGCCCAAGGGGCGGATACCGGGACTACCCGGATGGAGCGGGCGATCATCATGCCAGAGCGGCCCTATCAGGCACTGGCCGAAGTGGACCCGCCGGGGTTCCGCGGACTGCGGAAATTCGTGGTCAGCCCAACGGGGCAGGTGTTGAGTTACAGATAGGGTGGGCGAAACCCACGCGGCAAGGAAGACAAGATGAGCCAGACAGCCGATCAGATGGAATTGCGTGAAGAGGATGTGGTCAAGCACTATGCCGCCGCCCTGAACATGCTGCACGGGATCGACCACAGCCCACGCATTGCGGTGGCATCGGCGGGCGCGGTGCCGGAACGGTCGGCGGGCATCGGCACGCGCAGGACGTTCCGATCCACCACGCCGGGTCTGGTGACGCAGCGCGTCGCGCGGACCGAAGGGGTGCAGGTTTTGGCCCGGATCGAGGCTGTGACGGGCGATGGTCTGATGTCGCCGCTGCAGGCCAGTGTCGGCACGGCCCTGCGCCGCGCCATTGCGATTGCGCTGGCTGTGGCCGAACAATACGCCGCACGGACCCCGCTGACCGAACTGAAACGCGCCAATCTGGCGGGCGCTTTGCCCGCCGACAAACGGGCCGAATTTTCCGAACTGCTGACCGCCGAGGCGCTGGTCACCTTGTATGTTTTCGCGTCGGCCACCGCGTTTCTGCTGGCCGCGCATGCGACGGAAGAAACCGTCGAAATCGGCGAAGTGCAGGAAATGTTGACCGAAAATGGCCAGTTGGCGCTGCATGGCATGCTTTGGGAACTGGATCAGGACCTGTCTGCATTCGCCACGACCGAGGCGCGGCTGGTGGCCACGGTGCTGGCTTTTGCCGAGGCACTGATGGCGCGCGTCAGTGCGCGGGCCAATGGGGCCGGGCGGCTGGAGCCCTTTACCGGGGCCAGTTGGAAGGTCGAGGCGGACGGGTTTACGGTGCTAGGCTTTACCCCTGCGCGCAAGGCGCGGGGTTCGTCGCTGACCATGACATTCAAGAAACCGCATGAGGTAGTCGGCAACCATATCGCCAAATACCAGGCTTTGCGCCTGTCAAAAATGATCATGGCCTATGATTTCGACCGGCGGTTGAACCCGTTTGCCGAATTGGGCGGGTTCATTTTTACCTTTATGGGGGATGGCGCGCCGGGAACGGGGAAAACCACGCTGATCCAGATGATGGCCGGGCTGATCAATGATTATTGTCAGATTGCGGGCTATCCGTTCCGCTATCAAAACCTGTCTACTGATAACATCGACAGCTACCAGGGCAAATCCGGGCAGAATGCCAAGGCGTTCATCAATAATGTCATTGATCCGGGCGTGATCGGCTTTGGCACAATCGACGATATTGATACATTGGCCGGAAAACGTGGCGACCGGCAATCTTCAGCGGGACAGCTGGAGATTACGGCTGTGTTGATGGAAAGCTTTGCCGGCGCGAATACAGTGGTGCGCGGCAATTGCACCTTTGGCATGTTCAGCAATTATCCCGAAAATGTCGATGATGCGCTGCGGCAAAGGGCCGGGGCGCGGTTTCTGGTTGATGGGCCCCAATCGCGCGATGATTATATTGACATCCTGTCCCTGCTTCTGGGTAAAAACCACGCTATCCCACTGGGCGAGCATCAGCTGTTTGCTGCGCAGGAAATGAAAAAGGCGGTAGCTGAAAGCTTTGAAGGCCATTCCCGCCCGAAAGAGGATGGTCTGATAGCCGTGTTCGACAAGGTGAAATCCGAGATCGGGGGATTGGATACCATTGCAAAGCTGGGGTCTTATCTGAAAGCCATTCAACAGGCCGATAAACGTTTTACCGGGCGGGCGATCAAGAATATCACTGATGCAGTCAAGGTACGGGCGATGGATTTTGAATTGCCGGACGAATGGATGGAAAATCCTGATTTGTTCCTGTTCAAAGATTATGACGCCAAAAAGGCAATGATCGAAAGCTTGCGGATGCCGATAACGGTGGAGATGGTGATTCAGGAAATCAACCGCTACGCTGACAGCGAATTCCGCTATGCCGATAAATCCGATGAGGTGGCAATATCAAACGCCGTCCGTGATATGGGCCGGATGGAAGAAGCCAAGCGCCGCTATCTGGCAAGCAGGGGATGAGTGGATTTTTTACAGACGGTCTGATCATTCCTGCGGCGATATTGGCGTTGCTGGGCTGGCTGGTGCCGCGGGGGCTGTCACTTGTTTTTCCTGAGGGTGTCAAACCACTGATATTACTTGCATTCACAGCAACTTTGATCATGTTTTTTCTTGGGATGATGTATTTTTTTGCGCTGTACCTGTGGCAAGGCGCGCCGCTGGCTGTACTGTTTGAGGCAGGATTTGCCGCCGGGATTGTTCATTTTGGTGGATTGGGGCTGACCTCAGCCCTGCTTTGGGCACCAATCATGATCTTGTCCGTTGCGGGATTGCCCAAACACTGGGTCAAGGAAACATGGTGAAAAAGCTTATCGAAAAGGGGCTGATGTTTGGCAATCTGATTCCGGTTGACAGTCCCGCACTTGTGGACAGATATAACCGCGCCTTAAAGCATCTGACGGGCAAACATACCAAGCTTAGTGATTTCCACATCGACATTTCGGGGTATTCGCCCGAGGTCGGTGACGAATTGGATGATGAGTATTACCTGAATCACGCCGGGCTGAACCGGCAGTTTATTCTGCTGACTACCGAACAGAAAAAGGCTCCGTTGTTGAATGCCAGCTTTTCAACCTCGCGCGGAATACTCCGTCAGTTTATCATCGAGAATGAGTCGCAATTATTTGCCCTGACCGCCCGTGATGCGGTGGCCGGGGAACTGGTCAATTCAGTTTATGACGTCGCCACCCCGGACAAGCTGTTTGATATTCGCAAAATCAGTATTGATGCTGATACGACGGATGGCGCGGTCGCTACGGCTGAGATCCTGAGTGATCTGGTGGATCAGTTCAAAACTGCCAAAGACGCTTGGTTTGACGATGTTTTGATCGCACAGATGATTGAGTTGGCAAAGAAAACTGGTGATCTGACGCGCAATCCGGTGGCGTTAAAGGCAATGACCTTTGCGCAGGATAATTTTTGGACATCGCTGTTTGGTGGGATTTACATTTTTCGTAACCTGCCTTTGCCAGCAGCTGTCTCGGCCGTGGACAAGGCAGTTTTGGGCCAGCTCCCGATTGTGCGGGTTTTTGATTTTAGGGATCGGACTGGGATTGCGCAGTTTTTGCAAAATAACGATCTGGTAGAGACGATTGTCGAAGCGCGAGGCCTAGATGCGGCGGCGATCCTGCATCAGAAGATGGATTTCATTCTGACGGATTTTGCGGCCACAATGGGTGAAAATCTATCGGGCCTGACCCGCCGTGATTTGCGGGCCTTGGGCAGGAAATATGCAACAACTTTACCCGCCGCGTGGCAGGGTCTGGCCGCACTGGCGCGCTGGGCTGAAGATGGCGGGGCCTGGCCGCAAATCACCTCGGACCATGAGGCCTATTTCTATACATTGCGCGCCAAGGATCGCGCTGATGCGGATTTGGTTAATATGCTTTTGGCTGAATTGTCCCCGCTGGATATCCGGCAGCTTTTCATCTGCCACAAAGAGGCGTTCTATCGGGCCTACGCGACGTGGAGCCCGGAAAAACAAATTTATGTTGCCGATTTTCTGGCCGGCGAATACATGGTGGACAAGGCTGGCACCCGGGCCGCATTATTTGGCCATGAAGAGCCGATGGCCGAACCCGTTCCGGCGCAACCGGGTCCATGGGCGTTCAAACCGAAACCCGCCGCCGCGCCGCGCGATATCATTGATCTGGTCGGCCCCTGGGGCGCGGTCATAAGGAAATAGATGATGGGATTCATCCGTCTGATTGTTGCAGGCTTTTTGGTTTTAACCCTGATTTTCGTATGTGTGTCGCTGTATTCCCGGTCGGTGCGGCGCGAGCGTCTTGAAAAAGAATGGGATGCCAATCGGCCTGAGGGGGCTGACGATGCGAGGCGGAGTGCCTATGTAGAGAGCGGGATGGCCGAGTATTTCAGCGGGTTTCGCCGCAGGCTGGTGCTGTTGGTCTATGTCGTGCCCGCGGTGGCGGTTGCGATCATCATTTATATCACGAACTGAAAGGAGTCTGTGATGCGTAAGTTGAAATGGACAATTCGCATCATCCTACTTGCGATTTTTGGGCTGTTTTTCCACTATGTCCTGCCGCAGCACGATATTGTGCGGTTTGTGTCGACGAGCGAAAAGTATACTGATTTCTCGGTCTGGAACCGGATATTTTACGCCAGTGCAGATAGTGGAAATGCCGACAGCCCCAGCCGGGATGTCACACTTTTCCATGGCTTCTATCCAAATGGTAACACTATAATTTATCGCAACGAAGATACCGGGTGGATTTGGCCGCCATATTTCAAATTTGACAGTGCCGATTTGCACGCGGAAGTGCGCAATCTGGTATCAACTGAGGAAGCCCCGAAATGGGCTTCAATCACCCATTACGGCTGGCGAATTCCGTTTCTGGGGGTTTACCCGAATGCGGTGGCGATCCGCCCGGTGGCATCGCCCGATGAGTTCATCATCCCCTATTTCAACATCGTGTTCTTCGTGCTGTTGGCCGCGTTCCTGCTGTTTCTGCGGGCCATGTGGCGGCAGTTCCGTGAACGGTCTGTTGATCCGGTTCTGGAATCGGCCAGCGATAAATGGGATGAGGTCGAGGCAGACGTGTCGGAACAGCGCGGCCGATTGGGACGCTGGATGGGCAGCTGGCGACGTAAACCTCGGCAATGATCACTCGCCGTAGGGGATCCAGATGTTCTTGACCTCGGTCGCGGCGTCCAGAAACGCCCGCCCCTCGGCCCCGGCCCAGTCCCGCGACATGCCGTTGTTGACCCAAGTGCGTTTGAGGTTGCCAGCCGCCTTGCCCTCGATCCCTTTGGACAGATCGGTCGACGAAAAACTCCACACCGCGTCGATATCCATATGCGCGGCCAGTGTTGGGGCCAGTTCGGCATGCGACCCGGTCAGGATATTAACCACGCCACCGGGTACATCGGACGTGTCCAGCACCTGATAGAAATCGGTGGCGACCAAGGGAAAGGGTTCTGACGCGACCAGCACAACACGGTTGCCCATCGCAATCGCGGGGGCCATGACCGAGATCAGGCCCAGCAGCGGGGCCTCATCCGGACAAAGGGCGGCGATGGTCCCCACAGGTTCGCGCATCGCCAAAGCCACGCCCCGGATCGGGACGGAATGCACTTGGCCGTCAAACTTATCGGCCCATGCGGCATAGGTGAACAGGCGGCGGATGCTCGCCTCGACCTCGGCCTCGCCACGCTGTCCGGTCAGATCGCGCAGGCGGGCGGCGAATTCCGGGGCGCGCGCCGACAGGTTTTCGGCGATGTAATACAGGATTTGCGCCCGGTTATGCGCGGTGGTTTTGCCCCAGCCTTTGGCCGCATTCGCCGCCTCGACGGCGTTACGAATGTCCTTGCGGTTGGCAAGTGATGCGTGGCCCAGCAATGCGCCTTTGGGGCCGTGGATTGCCGTCGAATAGCCGCCATCAGGCCGGGCTTGTTTGCCGCCGATGTACAGTTTTGCGGTGCGGTCGATGCCAGACACCGGGCCACCGTTGCCTGCAAAAGCTGCGATTTGTTTCATGGGCTTAAGGGCGGTTTTAGACTTTGTATAACTGGACAACCCTTCCCACCCGCCTTCACGTCCGAACCCGCTTTCGCGCATTCCACCGAACCCGGCAGCCGCGTCGAACAGGTTGGTTGCATTGACCCAGACCACGCCCGCGACCAGTTTTGGGGCGATGTCCAAAGCCAGATTGATATTCTCGGTCCAAACCGTAGCGGCAAGGCCATAGCGGCTGTTGTTGGCCAGTTCCACGGCCTCAACGGGCGTGCGGAATGTCGTTGCGACCAATACCGGGCCAAAGATTTCTTCCTGCATCAGGGTCGAAGCGGATGACAGTCCGGTGATCAGGGTCGGGGGATAAAACGACCCCACAGCAGGCATCGCACAGGCGGCGCGGTAATGCGTGCCCTCGGGGTTTTCAGCGACCAGCCGCGTGATCGCGTCCAGTTGCACCGGGTCCACGATCGCGCCCACGTCGATGCATTTGTCCAGCGGATCACCAATGCGCAAGCCGTCCATCCGGGTGCGCAACTTGGCGTAAAACCGCTCGGCCACCGATTCCTGCACCAACAGGCGCGACCCGGCACAGCAAACCTGCCCCTGATTGAACCAGATTGCATCGACCAGCCCTTCAACCGCCGAGTCCAGATCGGCGTCTTCAAACACGATGTAGGGCGACTTGCCGCCCAGTTCCAAGGTCAGCGCCAGCCCGCGCCCCGCCGTCGCCTCGCGGATTTTGCGGCCCACGGCGGTGGAGCCGGTAAAGGCGATCTTGTCCACCTGCGCCGCCACGATCATTTCGCCCACCGCGCCATCGCCAGTAACGATATTGACCACGCCGGGCGGCACGCCAGCCTGACCGCAAATGTCGGCAAACAGCAGCGCGGTCAGCGAGGTATATTCGGCTGGTTTCAGGATAACCGTATTGCCCATCGCCAAAGCGGGTGCGATTTTCCAGGCCAGCATCAGCAGTGGGAAATTCCATGGAACGATTTGCCCACAGACACCAAGCGGTGCGCGGTCCGGCAATTCGCTGTCCATCAGTTGGGCCATGCCTGCGTGATAATAGAAATGCCGCTGGGCGAGGGGGATGTCGATGTCGCGGCTTTCGCGGATCGGTTTGCCGTTATCCAACGTCTCCAGCACCGCGAACAACCGGGATTGTTTTTGCAGGATGCGGGCGATGGCATACAGCACCTTTGCCCGGCCATGCCCGCCCAACGCCGCCCATTTCGGCTGGGCTTTACGGGCGGCTTTGACGGCGGCAACAACATCGGCCCCCGTGGCCTGACTGACCTCGGCCAACACCGCGCCCGTCGCCGGGTTACGGGTCTCAAAGGTCACGCCCGGCTTGGTAAACGCCCCGTTGATGAAATGCCCAAAGCGGCCCTTGAACCCGGCAATCCACGCCATCGCCTCGGCGGATGATTCAGGGGCCGGGCCATAGTCCATCGTGTCGAAAATCTCTTTGATCGTCATGGTCTATCCCATCGGGTGCCGCCAGCTGGCCGAATAGGCGCCGCTGACATGGTGTTCCAATTGCCGCTCGATATCACCCAGCAGCGATGAGGCGCCAAACCGGAACAGGTCGGGTTGCAACCAGCGGTCGCCGAGTTCGTCCTTGATCATCGACAGATAAACCAGCGCGTCCTTGGCCTTGGCGATCCCGCCTGCGGGTTTATAGCCGACCTTGATTCCAGTGCGGTCATAAAACTCACGGATCGCGCGGATCATCACCAGCGTTACGGGCAGGGTGGCGTTGACGGGTTCCTTGCCGGTCGAGGTTTTGATGAAATCAGCCCCGGCCATCATGCAGATCACCGATGCGCGGGCGACATTGCGCAGGGTGCCAAGTTCGCCCGTGGCCAGAATCGCCTTGACATGCGCATCACCGCAAGCAGCCCGCATTTCGCGCATTTCGTCGTACAAAGCCTGCCAATTGCCCTGCAAAACATGGCGGCGGGAAATCACAATGTCGATTTCGCGGGCCCCGGCGGCGACGCTTTCGCCAATTTCGGCAAGGCGCAGATGGAACGGCGACAGGCCCGCCGGAAAGCCGGTGGACACGGCGGCGACGGGGATATTGGTGCCACGCAAGGCGGCGACGGCGGCGGGGACCATTTCGTGATACACACACACTGCGCCGGTGGTCAGGCCGGTCATGCCCAGCCGGGCCAGTAGTTCCGGCGATACCGGCTGGCGGGCCTTGGCGCACAGGCGCAGCACCCGGCCTTCGGTATCGTCACCCGACAGGGTGGTCAGGTCAATCAGGCTGATCGCTTTGCACAGCCATGCCGCCTGATAGTCCTTTTTCACCGACCGGCGGCCCGGCAATGTGGCAGCGCGGCGTTCGATGGCAGAGGTATTGGCCTGCACCGAGGCCACCCAGCGCGGGTCCAACGGCATGACCTGATTGCGCGGCTCATGCAGTTGCGGCAGTTGCGTCTGGGCCAGCGCGGGGTCAGTCACATGGGTTTGCAAAGCGCCCTCCTTGGGTCAGGGCAACCGTGGCATGCCCCTCGTGTAATGACAAGTTTTGACTAAACGGTCAATTATTTAATCCGGTTGCACCACAGCCTTTTGGAATCTCCGCCGGTATTTTGCCGGAGTCTGGCCATGGTGGGCGCGAAACAATTTATGAAAATGCGATAGGTTGGGAATGCCGCATTCGGCGGCAATCTCGATCAAGCTGTCGCCAGACCCGGCCAATCTGCGGGCGGCAAAATCCATGCGTTGGGTGTTAATGTAATCCGACGGGCTTTGGCCCAGAAACCGCCGGGCTGTGCGGCTGACATGCGGATGGGCGCGGCCCGCAACCCGGACAAATCCGGCGGCCCCATCGACGAATACACGTGGGTCGCGGGCGGCAATGCAGGCGGCGGTCAGCCATGCAGGTGCGTCGGCAGGCAGGGCAGCGCTGGCATCAATCAGGTCAGTGATAAGCGGCAACAAGAATGCCTCGGCAGCAAGGGCATCGCCGCGCGCCCGTTCCAACAGCAGGGCAGACTGGTTCAGCGCAGCCATTTGCCGGCTGTCGCGGGGCAGGGTTTCAGGTGCGGGCGCGGCAGACCAAAACAGCGCACCGTCAAGCACCACATGCCGCTGGGCCAGGGCCGCAATCAAATCCGGGTGCAGGGTCACTGAAACGATCAGCGTTTCATCGGACCGGCCTTGCAAGCCATGCCGGTCCGACGGGCGGATAAAGATCAGCGTGCCTTCGGCAAAATCCGTGTGCCCGCTGGGCAAATGGTGCCGCAGGGTGCCGTTTTGCACCCAGATCAGCTCGTAAAAGTCATGGTCATGCAGCCGCGCCGGGCGGTTCGTTTCCAGCCGGGCGCGGGCCAGATGAACCTGTGCTGTTGGGCCGAGAATCTGGCTGGCCAGTAGGGTTTGATACGTCATTTTGCCTTGTAACACGTGCCGCCGGGCTGTGCAGGCCCGAACTGTCAGCATGGGCGTAAACCTGCGACTTGGCAGTGATGCCGGGGTATCTGGCGCGATGAACAGCATCTGCACAAAATCTGCGCAATGCCCCAAGCCTGCCTGCACGTTCCGCGTCTAAACCTTGTGATACACATCACAAAGGACCAATGATGCAGCCTTTCCTGACCACAACCAGCCGGGCACAGAGCCGGCTTGCCCCTGTCCTGCTCGTTGCATTGCTGCTGGTGTCCGATCTGCTGATCTGGCAGGTCTCGACCCCCCGGCTGGCTTGGGCTGTGTTTGCGCTGACCTTGACCGCTGCGGCGCAAATGCTTGTCGGGCATTCGCCGGGGCGCCGCGCGGTATTGATGGGATGGGGCGGAATGGCGCTGGGGGTGCTGCCGGTGATGGAGGAGTTGCAAACCCTGTCAGTGCTGTTCCTGTTTGCGGCAATGATCCATGCAGCAGGATGGTTTGTTGCCGGGTCAACAGCGCCACAGTCTGCCGCCATCCGGGCCGGATTAAGGCTGTTTGGGCAGGCGTTTATCCGCATTGCGCTGGACCTATTCGGTTTTGGCCGGGCGACGGCACAGGTGCGGCCATCGGGGGTGGGACTGTTGCGGGACTGGGCCCTGCCGCTGGGTCTGGGCGGGCTGTTCGTGCTGCTGTTTCTCAGCGCTAATCCCTTGCTCGACCGGTGGTTGCAGGCGCTGGAAAACTGGTCGCCGCGGCTGGATTTTGACCCGGTCCATGTTGGCTTTTGGCTGGTTATGGCCTGTCTGATCTGGTCGTTCCTGCGGCTGGATGCGATGCGCCCTAAACTGCTGGCCCCGGCCAAACCGTTGATCGCCGTCAGCCTGCCCAAAGCGCTGATCAATCCGGGGTCAGTCTTGCGGGCGCTGGTCACATTCAACGTGATCTTTGCGCTGCAAACCGGGCTGGACCTGACCTATCTGTGGGGCGGGGCGGACCTGCCAGACGGAATGAGCTATGCCACCTATGCCCACCGCGGGGCCTATCCACTGGTACTGACGGCCCTGCTGGCGGGTGGATTTTCGTTGATCGCCCAGCCATTTGTGGCCGGGCAGCCGCTGATGCGGGGCTTGCTGTTCTTGTGGACCGCGCAGAACATCCTGCTGGTGCTGTCGTCGATTCTGCGGCTGGATTTGTATATCGACGCCTACGGCCTGACCCGGCTGCGCTTTGCCGCACTGATCTGGATGGGGTTGGTCGTGGCCGGGCTGGTCCTGATGGTCTGGCAGGTTATGCGCGCCAAGCCTGTCGGCTGGCTGTTCCGGCAATCTGCAGTTTTGGGGCTGGGCAGTGTTTATGTCTGCTGTTTCGTCAATGTCGCGGGCCTGATTGCCAGTCATAATCTGGCGCGGCCCGATTACAGCTTTGACAACTACTATCTTTGCACCCTCGGTCCCGGTGCGGTCCCGGCCATTACGCGGGCCGAACTGGCGACCGGACAGGACCTGTGCGACACCGATTATGGCCTGTTTGTCAAATCCCCCCAGGACCTGCGCGAATGGGGCTACCGAAACTACCGTCTGCGCAATAGCCTTGCGGCACTTGCCGCCTTAACCGAAGTCAGGACCGTTCCATGAGCGCCACCATTCTGGTCGTCGATGATGACCCGCAAATCCGCGATGTGCTGCGCATCGCGCTGGGGCAGGCCGGCTTCAAAGTGACCGAGGCGGGCGACGGGCAGTCGGCCCTTGCCAGCTTTGCCAAAGACCGCGCTGATCTGATTGTGCTGGACATCGGACTGCCTGAAATGGACGGCCTGGATGTATGCCGGACCATCCGCCGCACCAATACGGTCCCGATCTTGTTTCTGACCGCCCGGGATGACGAAATTGACCGGGTCGTCGGGCTGGAACTGGGGGCCGATGACTATGTGACCAAACCGTTTAGCCCGCGCGAACTGGTGGCCCGGGTTAGGGTGATCCTGAAGCGGTTGCACCCACAGTCGTTGGCCGAACAACGCCCCAACCTGCGCCGCCGGGGTGTTCTGGATGTCGACGAAGACCGCCATATTGCCCGTATCGCGGGCCAACCCGTGGCCCTGACCGCGCGAGAAATGGAACTGCTGTCCCGCCTGATGGCCCGGCCCGAACATGTGATGGCCCGGCCCCAGTTGGTGGATGCGATCTATGGCACCAATATCAATGTCAGCGACCGGACCATGGACAGTCATCTGCGCAATCTGCGGGCCAAACTGACCGCCGCCGGTTGCCCGGATGCGATTGAAACCGTACATGGGGTTGGCATCCGGATGGGCCCCTGTCAGGGCGCATTGCAACGAACGTGAGTGGGGCCATGCCCGGACGGATCAAGCAAAAGTGGCGCCCCCCGCTGGCGCTGGTTCTGGGATGCACCCTGGCCATGGTCCTGTGCCTGCCCTTGGCCGGGATCATTGCAGTGCGCTATAGTGTGCCGCTGATTGGTTATCAGCGGGCAGTGGTTGCGGTGGCGGCGGGTGTGGTGCTGGTGGCAGCAGGGGTTGGCTGGACCCTCTGGCGGGTGCTGCTGCGCCCGATCAAAACGCTGGCCTTGCGCACCGAACAGGTCAAGGCCGGGATCGCTGGCGCGCTGAACCCGCTGGAACATTACGGCACGCAGGAAATGCAGGCGCTGGGGCAGGCGATGCTGGATATGGGCCGGGTGTTACAGGGGCGCGAGGCTGTGCTGCGGTCATATGCCGACCATGCCACGCACGAGTTGAAATCGCCGTTGACGGTGATGCGCGGGGCCGCCGAACTGCTGGCGGGCGAGGGGTTGGCGGCAGAAGATCGGGAAAAGCTGGTCGGCCGGATCGATCAGGCCGCTGAACGGATGACCGCCTTGCTGGATGCACAGCGGATGCTGGCCCGCGCACAAGAGCCGCTGATCGCCGGAACGACCCGGCTGGGTCAACTGATCCCTGCGTTGCAACTGGACCATTCCGGCCTGCAGCTGGACTTTGGGACAGATACCGAGGTGCCGATGGGCGTCGATGGACTGCGACTGGTGCTGGGGCACCTGTTGGGCAATGCCGCATCGCATGGCGCGCGCCATGTGCGGATCGGGGCGGTAACGCATGGGTTCGACGTGGCCGATGACGGCCCCGGCGTGTCCGACGGTAACCGCGCCCGGATTTTCGACCCGTTCTTTACCACCCGGCGCGACCATGGTGGCACCGGCATGGGCCTGCCCATCGTGCGCCGGATGTTGCAGGCGCATGGGGCGGAAATTGTGCTGGCACCGGACGGGCCGGACGGGGGGGCGCGGTTTGTGGTTACTTTCTAGGGTCGGTCGGTCTGCCCAAATACAGCGGGAGGGCACATATGTATAAGGACCTTGCGGGTCATAGCGGTGACGCTTTGACGCTTCAAACTTGGCATCTTCCAGAGTCTGTTCAGTTTCAGGTCGCTGATTGGTTCGCAGGGCGGATAAAGGCTGGCAAAACCGATGGATCGCGGTCGGTCATCTTGCCCGGTCCGGCAAAAGACGTCTTGGGGATCAAGATCAAAGGGGCGGGCTATAAAGGCGGCGAAGTCAGGCTGGGCACCCCGCACCGGGCCGGTCCCCGGGCCCCGGTTTTTGATTACGAAGGCCGGATGATGGAGGACGTGGCTGCAGGCCACGACAATGCACCCAGCGGCGGCGCGTCGTTTCAACAGGCCGCAACCGAATACCACATGTCCCAGCTGCTGACCCGGCTTGGCTATGCCTGCGTGCCTTGTCTGGGCTATGGCCGGATCACCCAAGCAGGGCTGACCTCGTGGTTTTCGGTGTTCAGTTGGACGGACGACTGGCAAGCTGACCTGATATTTCCGCAAGTTTCGGTAGAGGCGTGGATCATCCAAAACCATGCGATTGGGGCGTTGTTGATCGAGCTGGCGATTGTGCATGATCTGATCGGCTATGCATCTTATGTGGGCCTTCCCGACGGCGGAATGCTGATCAAGGATCTACACCCGTTCCGGATGGCGGATACGATCAACATGTCGCAAATCTCATGGGTCATGCAGGTCTATTTTGGCCTGCACATCCGCACAAATGTGTTGAAATCCAATGCGTTGAGATACCGGGACCGCGGTTTGCCGCCCGATATCCATCTGGCGCTGTGCAAATCGTTTTGCCCCGAAGTGACCCAGGCCGATCATGACGTGGTGCGCCTGAATATCGTGGCCCCCTACATGATCAGCCCGCCAGCGGAGTTTGCGCCACAGCGGTTGCTGGACACCTTGCATGAAAACGCCATCACCCGCGCGCTGCTGACCCTGTGCCCTGACAGGTTCAGCCGTTATTGACGTTCATCTTTTTGATCCCCGCCACCCCGCTTTTGCCTAATTCGACCGATGCAAATGGCCCGCCGACGCGGGTTTGCGCCAGATCGTGGGGGTCGGGTGTACCGGCTTTGGAAAATATGCTTTCGGCCAGATATTCGGCGTTATCCTGCGGGCGGTAGCCAAGGAATGGCACGCGGGCATTGCTGACCGGGGCGCGGGTATTGGCCGATACGCCGTAAGCCACCGTAAAGCCAACGGTTGGGGTGTCGATGGACCGTTCGACCAGCTGGATCATGTCGCCATGCGACAGCCATGTGCCCAAGGCGCGGGGGTTTTGCGGCGCGGCCGTGCAGGACAGAATGCGCAGGCAAACCGCCTCCAGCCCCCGTTTTTCCCAATACATCCGGCCCAGATCCTCGGCAAAGCATTTGGCCAGACCGTAGAACGTGTCGGGGCGATGCGGCACCTCGGTATCAATGCCCGCATTGGTCGGATACATGCCCACGGCATGGATCGATGACGCATATATCACCCGGCGCAGACCGTGCTGAAACGCCGCCTCCCACACATTATAGGCCCCGACAAAGTTTGGCCCCCACAGCTCCTCGAACGGTTTTTCATCCACAATGGCGCCGAAATGCACGACCATCTCGGCGCCCTCTAGAAGCGGGCCAATTTGATCCATCTGGGCCAGATCGGCCTGTGCATAGGTCTCGTTCGGGAACAAGTCATCCGGGGCGGGCAGGATATCGGTGGACAGCAATGTGTCGGCCAGTTTCGACAACGGTCCGCGCAGGACGGTCCCAAGTGAACCACGCGCGCCGGTGAGGACGATTTTCTTCATCTTGTGATCCTTTCAAACAATAGGTTCAAATAATCGCGCGGTCCAGCAGCGGTTCATTGCGGGCAATTCGGCCATAGCCCAGATCGGCCATATCCAGCGTCCGATATTGCCCATAACAGATCAATTCCGACAGGCCCCGCCCGATGGCGGGCGATTGTTGCAGGCCATGGCCGGAAAATCCGTTGGCGAACAGGAAGTTAGTCACCTCCGGATGTGGCCCGACGATCGCGTTCTGATCCAGCGTGTTATAGTCATAATGCCCAACCCATGAATTGATCAGCTTGACCCTCTCAAAGGCGGGCACGCGGGCGGCGATGGCGGGCCAGACTTTATCCTGCCAGATCGCGTGATCCATGGTAAAGTCATCGGGATCAACCGCCGGGTCATCGTCCGGCGGGCAACCGGCCATGTAATAGCGCCCGTCGCTGCGCATATGCACGCCGGATGGGTCAATCGTCAGCGGCAGGTCGCGGTGCAGCGGGTCGGCGGCGTCAAAGATGAACGTATACCGGCGGCGCGGTTCGATCGGGATCTGCAACCTGGCCATGGCGGCGGTTTTTGCCCCGCGCGTGCCTGACGCATTGACGATGATATCCGCGCCGATGGTTTCACCCGAGGCCAAGGTAACGCCAGTGACTTTATCCCCGGCACGGGCGATCCTGGTCACTTCATTCTGCACATATTCCACGCCCAAGGACTTGGCCTTTTTGCGGAACCAGTCAAACATTGTACCGCCGTCAAAATACCCCTCGTTCAGCGGATTATGCGACCCAAGCAGAATGCCATCGAGGTTATAAAACGGATAATCCGCTGCAATCTGGTCGGGTGTCATGATCCGGGTGCCGGCACCAAGGCGGGATTGGGTTTTCTGATTATCGACCAGCACATCGGCAAAGTCCGGGGTGTCGGCCAGATACAGATAGCCGAAATCATGCAGATGGATTCTCGGGGTGTCGGGATCAGCCATAAAGTTGCCAAAGTTCTGAATAAATTCAACGCCAAACTGGCTGATCTTGATATTGATCTCGGACCCGAATTGTTGCCGGATGCAGGAATTGGTATGGGTCGTGGCAGCATTGGCATAGGTCAGGTCCCGTTCGACCACCAAAATCCGGCCCTGAAAATCCGGGTTGCGGGCGGTCCACCATGCCGCCGAAGACCCGATCATTGCGCCGCCGATAATGAGTACATCATAATGGGAATGCGCGGGGGTCGAAGGGGCCATGGGTCAGGTCTCGCGGGGTTGGCTGGTGGCGGGGGTGATGGTTCGTCCGCGTGGACGCTAGCCCCGCTGTGCAAGGAAGGGAAGGGTGACCGCGCCTGCGGGTTCAGCCCGGCTGTGCGACGGCACTATCGCGGGTAATCCGGGCCGCCGCTGCGTTTAACGCATCTGCCGGGCTGACCATGCCCAGGCCAATATCGGTCAGGGCTGCGCGCATGGCGGCCCAGAATAGCGGCATTTCGGCGTTATTGGGCAGCGGCACACCGGTGGCTGCAATATCCAGCAAAGCCGCGATATGCGGATCAGTCTGGGCCTGCCCGGCGGTCATATCAGCCAAAGCGCCCAAAGAACCGCCTGCATTCCACGCGGCCAAAGCGGCATCACTGGTCAGCCCGTTTTCAATGAAATTCGCCGCTAATTCGCGGTTGGCCGAGGCCGAACTGATCGCCAGTGCCTGCACCGTGATCACCGCAGGCGACGGATGCCCGGCCACGCTGGGGATTGGGGCCACGCCAAAATCGACGCCAGAGATCGTCAGATTAGCCCAGGCCCATGACCCGTTGATCACCATCCCGACCCTGCCAGCATTCATCGCATCATCCATGACCTGATAGGTAATATCGGCCGGCAGGAACTGGTCGGTGATCAATGATTGCAAGACCGCTGCCCCGGCAATCGCCCCGTCGGTCGCAATGCCAGTATGACCGGCATCATAGACGCCACCCACCTTTTCAAAGGCATAGCCGCCACCGGCCATCAACATCGGCAAGGTAAAGTAGGGATTGGTATAGTCCCACAATATCCGCCGGTTGCCATGTGGCAGGGGCAGGGCAGGAATATCTTCGAAACTGGTAGGCGGATGGGCAATAAGGGCGCGGTTATAGATCAGATGCAGCGCTTCGACTGCGACGGGATAGCCCCAGGTTGATCCGTCAAAGGCCAGCGCGTCCATCGCTCTGGGCAGAATACCGGCGGTCCACATGTCAGAGGGATTGACCGGCGCAATCAGCCCTTCGGCGGCCAGTCGGCCCATCTGGTCATGACTGATCAGAATGATATCGGGCGCCTCGCCTTGCTGGGCCGCAGCCCGGAACCGTTCAGGCAACGGGTCCATAGCGGTGACCGTCACCGCAATACCTGTGGCACGGGCATAGTCCCCGGCGATCTGCGCCAGTGCAGCCGCATCCCGCCCTGAACCGACCCAGATGGTCAGCGCCCCGTCGGCCCGGACGGGCCCGGCCAGAACAATCAGCAGCAAAATCAGCCAACGCAACGGCACGGGCAGCCCCCTGAAAACGGATCAGTGGGACTGTGCCTGCTATTGGTTAAGGGTCAGTGTCAGCGGACTGGTCTGTTCCAGATAAACATAGCCATGTGCAGGCAGAACCACCGTGCTGCCCGCCAGAGTGCCGTTTTGCGGCCCGGCCAACTGCGCGACCCCGGCCAAAGTCAGGGTCACGGCCCGGTCGCTGAGGTTAAACAGGCCGGTCAGTTGGTTGGCCCGATGGGTCCGGGTGATCCCCAGCACAGGCTCTGGCAGGTCCAGAAATCCGGTCTGCCCCAGCCGCAATTCCGGCCGCTGTTTGCGAAACCCAAGGGCGGCACGGTAGCTGGCAAGAACTGAGTCGTTTTTACCCTCTTGCAAGTCCAGCGCATGCGCGATTTGCGGGGCCTTGACTGGCAGCCATGGGGTGGCGGTTGAAAACCCGGCATGCGGCGCGGTGCTGTCCCATGTCATCGGCGTGCGGCAGCCATCACGGCCCTTATATTCCGGCCAAAACGCGATATTCGCTGTGTCCTGCAATTCGGCGCGGGTAATGTCGGTCTCAAGCTGGCCCAGCTCCTCGCCCTGATACAGGTTCAGGGTGCCGGGAAAACTGGCCAGCATGGCGATAGACTGGCGGGCAATGGCATCAGTATCGCCGCCGGGTTTGGTCCAGCGGGTGACGTGGCGCTGCACATCATGGTTGGAAAATGACCAGCAAGGCCATCCATTTGGCGCCACATCAAGGAATGTCTGAATGGTCTGGCGGAAATGGCCCGGCGTGTGGTCATGGCTGAGCATCGCGAATGAATAGGCCATGTGCAGGCGATCCGGGCCAGTGGTGTATTCGCCCATAATCTCAACCTGACGAACCCCCATTTCGCCGACTTCGCCCACCATCATCCGGTCAGGATAGCTGTCGGTCAGGGCGCGCATCCGGCTGAGGATGGCCAGATTTTCGGGCTGGGTTTTGGAATGGATATGGTTCTGCGCCTCGTAGGGATTGCCGGGAAACGTGGTCCAGTCCGAGGGCGGATTGTCGCGCAAGAGCTTGTCATGGGTAAAGAAATTGACGGTATCGAGCCGGAACCCGTCAATGCCCCGGTCCAGCCAAAAGCGCATGGAGTCCAGCAGCGCATCGATGGCTCCGGGGCAGTGAAAATTGATGTCCGGCTGTTCGGTCAGGAAATTATGCATATAGTATTGGCGGCGCTTGGGGTCGAATGTCCATGCCGATCCGCCGAACACCGATAGCCAATTGGTGGGGGCGGTGCCATCCGGTTTGGGGTCAGCCCAGACATACCAGTCAGCCTTGGCATTAGCGCGGCTGGACCGGGATTCAGTGAACCATGGGTGTTCAATGCTGGAATGGCTCAGGACTTGATCAATGATTACCTTGAGGCCCAGCTTATGTGCCGTTTTCATCAGATCATCAAAATCGGCCAATGTGCCGAACAGCGGATTGACCCCGGTATAGTCTGATACGTCATAGCCCATATCCCGGTCGGGCGAAGTGAAAAATGGCGACAGCCAGATCGCATCAACCCCAAGGCTGGCAATATGTGGCAGGCGTTGCGTGATCCCCGGCAGATCGCCGATGCCATCCCCGGTGCTGTCCTGATAGGACCGGGGATACACCTGATAAATCACCGCGTCGCGCCACCATTCCCGCATGTATCACCCCTGTTTCGACCGTGTCGGACTATCTTGACTTCAGGGGAACTAGCAAGAACTTCGCGATATTCAAAGCGCTTTGAATGATATGTCGGAGATAGGCTAGTGAAGTGCGACAGAACCATGTGCATGGCGCAGATGCATACGCTGCAACGCCAACCCGCTGGTTTGGGCAAGATCGACCAAATGCGGGGCACAATCGGGGCGGACCATGAGCATCGCCAGCATCAGAGCATCCTCACGTTCGCCCAAGGCAGCGGCGCTGATAAGTTGCGCAAAGCAGGCCTCGTCGCCGCCCAGACATTTGCAGCCGGACCCGTGCCGCATGAACGGGCGACGACCTGTGGCAAGCAGGGTCTGGCACAGCGCCTCGAACGCAGTGGCGGCGTTTTTGCCGTGGGTGTCACCCAAAGCAAGCCGCAGATCGCGGGTGATTTCGGTCAGGCCGGTATCGCACCAGACCCGCAGATACAGCACGGCCAGCAGCGACATCGGGTCCAGTTCGGTCACCAGGCCGACCGGGGCGGCGCCTGCGGGCACACAGGGGGTGGGCGGGGTGAAATGACTGGTCATTTGGTCAGGATCAGTTTGCCCAAGCGGGTAATGCGCAACGTATAAACCTGATCGCCCAGAATTATATGGGCCTGCCCGAGGGGGCCGGTCAGGGCAGCGGCATCATGCATCGGCACGGGCCGGACTGATCCAGTCCAGTCCGGATGCAGGCTGGTTGGCTGATGTGTGGTCTGCGCGGCGGGTTGGGGCATCGGGAAAGTCCTATCAATGGTCGAAATATCGACGATATTCGGGGCTTCCCCGCTGGGGGGGTGGCTGGAATGATTTTATTTCTGACTGAAATAGTAAGCTATGTCAACCCAAGGCGGTGGCGACACCTAACCTTTGAGCATCCGCAGTCCCTGGGTCGCGTCGGTTCTGACCGCCAGCCGCAATCCCGGTTCGTCCCCGGCCTTTAAGGCCGCCAGGATAAGCCGGTGGTTATAGGGTGGGTCGGACCGGTTCAGCCTTGCGTACAGGGCCCGCATCGTTGGTCCCAATTGCAGCCAGACGGTTTCGGTCAGTTGCAGGATCGCAGGGGCCTGGGCGCGCAGATACAGGGTGCGGTGAAATTCAAGGTTCATCCGGATATAGCCGGTCGCATCCTGTCGGGCGACCATCTGGCTGACCCCTTGATTGATCACCTCGAGCCGGTCGATCAGCGCGAAATGGGCGCGGGGCAGGGCGCGGCTGGCCAGTTCGGGTTCCAGCAACGCCCGTAGGGCGGCCAGTTCTTCGATCCGGTCGTTGCTGAGTTCGGGTGTGCTTATCCGGCCGGAAGATGACAGCTGCAGCGCCCCTTCGGCGGCCAGCCGACGTACCGATTCGCGGGCGGGGGTCATAGAGACCTCGTAATGTTTGGCAATGCCACGCAGGGTAAGGGATTGGCCGGGTTCCAACTCTCCATGCATGATCCGGCTGCGCAGCGACCGGTAGACCCGGTCATGCGCGGCGCCAGTGGGATCTGGGGCTTTTGGGGCGATCATGGCGATATGTGATCACAATGGCTGGGCTGGTCAATCGGTGAACTTGACCCGGTGCAGGGATTCGCCATTTTGGCGCAGCCATTGGCGGCAGGCCTGATGGCTGGGAAACAGCCGCTCCACGACTGCCCAGAATGCGGGCGAGTGGTTCATCTCGGCCAGATGTGCGACCTCATGGGCCGCGACATAATCCAGCACTTGCGGCGGGGCCATGACCAGCCGCCAGCTATACATCAGGTCGCCAAGGGTCGAACATGAACCCCAGCGCGAGCGTGTGTCACGCAGGGTCAGATTGCGGTATGGTCGGCCCAATGCCTGCGCATAATGGTCTGATGCGGCGGCCAGCCGGTCGCGTGCCCTGAGTTTCAAAAAAGCCTGCAGGCGCGGGCCGATGCGGGCCGGGTCGTCGGGCAGGATAAAGGCATTGTCCTTGAAGCTCAGCCGTTTGACCGGGCCTGCGATGATCGGCACAGGGGTCCCGGCGAACAGCAGCGTGCCGCCAAATTGCAATGTCACCTCACCCCCGATACGGGCCAGATGGCCGCGCAGCCAGTCTTCGCGGCTGCGCAAAAACGACAGCCCCTCGCGGTCAGGCACGCCGCGCGGCAGGGTCAGGGTGACGCGTCCATCCAGCCGGGACACGCGCAAAGACAGCTTGCGCGCCTGCGCCGACCGGCGCAACGCCACGGTGATCGGGGGATTGCCAGGAAGGACGTGTTGACCCATTTGACCTCTGATCATGCCAAAGCCTTTGACACTGTCACTGGCTTATGGCAGGGGACGCCGATGCGCCGCAAGGCCGCCACCGAAATTACCGACACGTTTGAAGGGATTCAACATGCCCAAAGCTGAATGGGGTAAGAAACGCATTTGTCCGACCACGGGCAAAAGGTTTTATGACCTGAACGCCGTTCCGATCGTCAGCCCGTATACGGGCCAGATTGTCAGTATCGACATTGGAAAAAGCCGCACAATGGTGGCTGATGCCGAAGATGCACAGACCAAGAAACTGAAGGTCGTCGAGGAAGATGACGATCTGTTGCTGGATGATGACGATACCGAAGATGACGCCGATCTGGGCGACGAAGTGCTGGAGGACGACGAAGAAGACGATGATGTGTCGTTCGACGAACTGGCCGATGTCGCCGTGGATGACGACCTGTAGTTTCATCTGATCTAATACGTGGGCAGGCGGGATTTTCCACTTGATCTCGCCCGCCGTGCTCGACTAGAGAGCACCACGTAGTTTCATCACTGCACACTTCCCAGCGACCGGTGGTCGCACACGGCGGGGCCATAGCTCAGATGGGAGAGCGCTTGCATGGCATGCAAGAGGTCAGGGGTTCGATCCCCCTTGGCTCCACCAAAATTCACCGATCAATCTGGCTACAGGGCGGATCGATCATTCCGTTCAGGCAAGCGGTAAAAACCTTCCCCGCGGGGAAGGTTTTAGTTAATAAAATCATAATGTTACGATTCAGTTAACGCCTGTATGATGGGTGTTGACAGGCGGTAGTTCAAGGGACTGACGGTGTCTGTCAGGGCTGTTCGAACAATATTTCTCCGGGGCCAGTTTCCTGCAGGATGTCGCTGCCGTCCATTTCGGACGCATAGGTCATGGTCGGCCCGTCGATCAGGTAGCCGCAAGACGACGTCATATTGATGAACGTGGCCCCGGTCCGAAAGCCCTTGCACCATTCGCCGGCATAATCCGCGTCGGCGGGGTCGCTGCAGCGGGCATCGTCCAGTGTCATCTGGGCGATTTCCTGGGCAAAGTCGGCAGGTGGGTCTTGGGCGTGAAGCGGTTTGAGCGGCAGGACTGCGAAGGGCAGTAACAGTATGGGCAGGGTGATATGCATTTGAAAAAATCCATTTTAAACAAGAGATTGTGTTTACGGATCGGGCGGTGTTGCGGGCCGGTCGCTGGTGATCTGCTCTACCGATGGCCCCCCGGCAGGGTCCAGCCCGCCGGTCATCAGGGCGCGGGCCAGCGCATTGCGGCCCCGGTTTTGGTCAGCCAGATGCACTGGCACATCGGCAAATTCGATCCGCGCATTGCGGTTGATCGAGGTGGCCACGGTGCCGCCGATCAGAAGGGTGCCCAACAGGCACATGATCAGCCCCGGCCATTGCGTGCGCAGGGCGACCTGCCCGGATTTGAAATCTTCCGCGCTGGCCGAAATGGCCCGGTCAAAGATCAGCACGGCCCCCAGGACCAATAGGGAAAAGCCTGCAACCTCGGCCACGATGAACACGAACAGCCGCGACATGACCGATGTGCGGACCCGGTCGGTACGCAACATCTGCGCATCCGATTCCAGCGAAATCAACCGCGCCTCGCGGTCGCATTCGACACTTTCGCAATGGGCAAAGCTGTAGGCATCGGGCGGTTGCAGCGCATACTTGGCCTCGACCACCCAGATATGCGCGGCCAGAATCGCGATGATCAGGGCCACGACGACCCCGGCCATGACCGTGACCATGAAGGCCGCCCGCCCCCGCAGGAGTGTCGCGGCACGCGGCGCGGATTGGCTATCAGTCGGCATTTTCGTCAGGTCCTGATGGATGAATTACGATCTGTGCGGGCCGCAGGACAGGGCGCACCGGGTCATAGCGGCCGGCCCAACGGCCTGGGTCATCAAACACCAGATCGGGGAAGTTCAGCAGGTCCTGCGGGTTGGCCGTTGTGAGCGACGATTGCAGCAGTTTGGCGAATGCATTGGGCGGGATCATTGAGGAATCCTTTGAAATGAAGATGACGCTCATTGGCTGGCAGACCGCAGCACCGGGAGTTCCAGCGCTGCGGCTGCCAGCAAGGGGCCGGGAATATCGGCCATGGTTTTGAAATACGGAAACGTTAAAAAGGGACTCTGGTCGGGTCGTGCCTTGAGACAAGGACGGGGAGTTGCCCGTGCAGTCACCATACCTTAATCACGCCCGGGCGGGCGTGATTAAGGCGTGAATTCGCTGTGAGGAAAGGCTGGTCCGCGCTAGGGCTGGACGCCCATCCGGGTCAGATCGGCACAAGCCTTGGTGTCACCCGAGGCGCAGACCTGCCGGTACAGGCTGATGGCGCGGGTCCGGTCCAATTTGACCCCAAGCCCGTTTTCGTAGTTATACCCCAGACTGTAGCAGCCCTGCATATCATCACCGTCGCAGCCGGTTTGATAGTAGGAAACCGCGGTCGCCTCGTTCAGTATCACGCCACGCCCAAAGCTGTACATCAGCCCGGTATTGGAACAGCCCAGTGGATAGTCATCGTCGCAGGCCAGTTGGAACAGCTCGGCTGCCCGGACGTCATCCTGCGTCGTGCCGAAGCCGTCATAATGCATCGTCCCCAGATTGTTGCAGCCCCGCGCGTCGCCGCCGTCACAGGCCAATGTGTAATAGCTGACCGCCCGTTCATTGCTGGCTGCTATTCCGGTGCCTGAGAAATACATGAACCCCGCATTGGTGCAGCCGATCATATTGCCCAGTTTGCACCCGTCCCGGTAATGCGTGACCGCAAGCGCCAGATCGACCGCAATTCCATCGCCGTTTTCGCGCGCATAGCCCAGATCGGTGCAGCCCTGCCCATCTTCTTGATTGCAACCCCGTTCATACAGGCCAGCCGCAAGGACCAGATCGACCGCTACGCCCTGCCCATCGCGGTACATCAGCCCCAGATTAGAGCAGCCACGCCCGATATTCTGGTTGCAGGCCTGATCAAACAGGTCAAAGGCGCGCGTGTTGTCTTCGTTCACGCCGTAGCCGCCATCATACATGACCCCCAGATAGTTGCAGCCCCAACCATCACTGCCAGAACAGCCCTGCTCGTAATATCCCACGGCAATCACATCATCCTGCGGCACGCCGCGTCCGCGTTCGTACATGAACCCCAGATCGCTGCAGCCTGCCGCATCGCCACCTTCACAGCCGATCCGGTACAGTCCGGCAGCATTGGCATCATCAGCGGCCACACCTTTGCCGCGTTCATACATCCAGCCCAGTTCCGAACAAGCCGCCGCAACCCCGGCGGCGCAATCCTGCGTCACAACTGCAAAGCGTTCTTCATCGGCCTGTGCTGCGGCGGTCGATGCCGCAACGGTGAAAAAAAGCGTGACGCAAAGGCTGCGCCAAAAGGTTCGGGAAATATCTTTGATCATGATCCGACACTCTCTGCCAAAAGGTTAATCAGCAACGGACCGCGTCCGCCAAAGCCAGCATTCTGCGCGCAATATCAAAACGCGCGCAGGATTCTGTCAAGTCACAGATCGACGACTTGACCGGCTATCGGAAAGCTGTGGGGTCACTGACCGACCCGCTCAAGCCCCTCGCAGGCCTCGGTGTTGCCGCGATCGCACAAAAAGACATAGCGTTCGCGGGCCGCATTGATATCAGCCGTGACACCCCAGCCGTTTTCATAGCTTTGGGCGACGCCAAAGCAGCCCAGACCAGAGCCGCCATCGCAGCTTTGCTCAAAAAACGCCAAGGCAGTGGCATAGCTCTGGGTCAGTCCACCGCGCCCCAAACTGTAAAATATCCCGACCTTGCCGCAAGCATCGGCATCGCCATAATTGCAGCTACGGATGTAATACCGTGCGGCCTCGCTATCGTCGAGCGGCAGGCCATAGCCCGCGGTGGTAAGGACGCCGCCCATATTATAACAGGCAATCGCGTCCTCAAGGTCGCAGGCTTTTGCATAAAACTCTACAGCTTTGGCCAAATCCACAGGAACACCAAACCCGTTTTCATAAATCCAGCCGAGTTCAAGACAAGCTGATCCCGAATTGGCAGTGCAAGCCGGGCTGAGGATAGCAAAGGCTTTGGCATAATCCTGCGGCACGCCAATAGCGTGCTCTAACATGATACCCAGATCAACGCAGGCCTGCAGGTAGCCCAAATCGCAGCTTTGCTGAAATATCGGCGCGGCGGCAGCGTCATTTTGTGCAATACCCAAGCTTTGGCGGTGTGACCATGCGTATTCCCAGCACCCTTCGGCATCACCCGCCTCGCAGGCCAGTTTGAACAGGCCAGTCCCGTTCGCGTCACTTTGGGGCACGCCGTCACCCGCGATGTAAAGTTTGCCAAGTGCGGTGCAATTGGCCCCGACGCCTGCGGTGCAACCATCAGTCAGGGCCGCGACAGCAGTGTCGGCTGCAGCACCTAGGGGGAGGCAGATCAGGAATGTCAGGGCGATAATAAGTTGACGCATTGGGGTTTGAAAAAACGACATGTCATACTCCAAAAATACAAACATTCGAAATCTTGCGGATCGTGTAAGGTCAATAAAAGTGCTCTGCGCAGACGATAAGAACTTGCCGCAATTGCCGCAAGCCTTTCGTTTTGGGTAGTTAGCAAAGATCGGGCCAATGCCTCAGGCGTGAATCGCCCCGTCGCCACAGGCCAAAGCGGCCTCGCGTACCGCTTCGGAATAGGTGGGATGCGCATGGCAAGTCAGCGCCAAGTCTTGCGCCGATGCGCCAAATTCCATGGCCACGCAAATCTCGTGGATCAGATCGCCCGCCATCGGGCCGATGATATGCGCGCCCAGAATGCGGTCTGTGGCGGCGTCGGCCAGGATTTTCACGAAACCC
>JANOQM010000067.1:0-3084 GCA_031422295.1 Rhodobacterales bacterium
CGCCAGGCACAGCACTACACAGGTAGTCCGCGATCCAGCCCACGGGCTTGGCATCAATGTCTTCCGGCCCGAAGTTCCAAGCTTCTGCAAACGGTCGTCCGTGAGTCATCATCTGCTCGGCAAGCGCAAGATAACCCGACAACGGCTCAAAAACATGCTGCCACGGGCGGATCGCGCCCGGTGACCGGATCGTGAGCGGCTGCCCGGCGTCCAACGCCCGCAAAAAGTCCGGAATCAAGCGATCTAGCGCCCAATCGCCACCACCGATGACGTTACCTGCGCGCGCGCTGGCCACATGCACACCGGCCGCGTCAAGAAATGACGCCCGATACGCCGCCGTGACAAGCTCTGCGCAGCCCTTGCTGCTGGAATACGGATCGTGACCGCCCATCGCGTCGGCCTCAAGATAGGGCTGCTCGCGCTCCAGGTTTTCGTAGCATTTGTCGGTGGTGACGATGACCGCAGCCTTCACCGATGGCACCTGGCGCAGCGCTTCGAGCAGATTGACCGTGCCCATCACATTGACGGCAAAAGTGTCCACCGGCTGCGCGTAGGAGTGGCGTACCAGCGACTGCGCCGCCAGATGCAGCACCACGTCCGGCGCTGCCAACTGCATCGCCTCGGTCAGGGCTACGCCGTCGCGAATATCGCCCATGGTGTGACCATCGCATTGCGCTTGAATGTGGCACACCGAGAAGAAATTGGGCGCAGTTGGTGGCGTCAGCGCGTAGCCATGCACGGTGGCACCCAACTCTTTAAGCCAAAGCGCAAGCCAGCCACCCTTGAACCCGGTATGACCGGTCAAAAAGACGCGCTTGCCGCGCCAGAAATCGCCGTTCAAGCCCACACCTTCCAGGGGGCGGCCCCCGAGGCCCACAGCTCTTCCAGATAGGTTCGGTCGCGCAGCGTATCCATGGGTTGCCAAAAGCGGTGATGCTGATACGCCGCCAGTTGGCCTTCGACAGCCAGCCGTTCGAGGGGCTCACGCTCCCAGATAGTCGCGTCGTCAACGATGTAATCCAGCACTGAAGGCGTCAACACAAAAAAACCACTGTTGACCAGGCCAGCTTCGTCTTTCGCTTTCTCCTTAAACGACTCTACCTTATGTTTGTCCAGCCGCAACGCACCGAAACGGGCTGGCGGCTGCGCGGCGGTCAGCGTTGCTTTCACGCGCTGTGCCCGGTGAAAAGCCACCAGCGCACCAATGTCGACATCCGCCACGCCGTCGCCATAAGTCAGGCAAAACAGCGCTTCGTCTTTCACGTGGTCCGCCACACGCTTGAGGCGACCTCCGGTCTGCGTCGACTCGCCCGTGTCCACCAGCGTAACACGCCACGGCTCTGCCTTTTGCTGGTGCACCTCCATCGAATTGTTTTTCATGTCGAACGTCACGTCTGACATGTGCAAAAAATAGTTGGCAAAGTATTCCTTGATCAAGTAGCCCTTGTAGCCGCAGCAAATGACGAAATCATTAATGCCGTGGGCAGAGTAAATCTTCAGGATGTGCCAGAGAATCGGCATGCCTCCGATCTCGATCATCGGCTTGGGCCTCAGATGCGTCTCCTCAGAGATTCGGGTGCCGAGGCCACCGGCCAAAATGATTGCTTTCATACTAGTCCTGATCGAGTTATGTGAAACGGCGATGACCTTAATGAATAATCTCGGTCAATCGAGTGTCGGCCGAGTCGCCAAAAAATCGCGATAGGCAAGCGCGATGCCGTCCACCAAAGCGGTGCACGATTGCCAGCCCAAGTTCCGCATCGATGTCACATCAAGCAGTTTGCGCGGGGTTCCAGCAGGTTTGGAAGCGTCAAAAACGATGCGCCCCTCGAAGCCGACAACCTTCATGACCGTTTCAGCGAGCTCCCTGATAGTCACATCTTTACCCGTGCCGATGTTGTGCAGCCCGGACGATGTGCCCGTCTCCATGAGGAATACACACGCGTCCGCGAGATCGTCTACGTACAGAAACTCCCGCAGCGGTGTGCCAGTTCCCCAGACGACCAACTCGCTTGCGCCATGCGCCTTGGCCTCGTGTGCCTTGCGAATGAGGGCGGGTAATACATGACTGGTCTGAAGGTCGTAGTTGTCGTTGGGGCCGTATAGATTGGTCGGCATTGCCGAAACAAACTGTGTGCCGTACTGCCGGTTATAACTCTCACACAGCTTGACGCCGGCAATCTTGGCGATAGCGTACGGCTCATTGGTCGTTTCTAACGGACCGGTGAGCAGATAGTCCTCACGAATCGGCTGTGGGCAGTCACGGGGATAGATACAGCTTGACCCCAGAAATAGAGCCCGCTTGACACCACAGGCATGGGCCGCACTGAGCAAGTTGGCTTCGATCATCAGATTTTGATAGAGAAAATCCGCCCGAAATGCATTGTTCGCCTGAATCCCGCCCACTTTTGCTGCGGCGATGAACAGGTAGTCAAACCGCTGGGCGGCAACGAACTCATGAACCGCCGCTTGATTGATGAGGTCGAGCTCGGCGTGCGTTCGAGTCACGATGTCCTGATAGCCGCCAGCCTGCAACCGACGCACAATGGCGGAACCGACCATTCCACGATGACCCGCAACAAAAATCTTCGAGGATCGGGTGATCGGATCACTCGTGAGAGTCATGTGCCGCATATCCATGTTTTCGGATCAGTTCGTCGCGCTCTGCGCCTTTAAGGTCTTCCCGAACCATTTCAGCCACCAGTTCCGGAAAAGTCGTTTTAGGCTCCCAACCCAATTTTTGCTTTGCCTTGCTGGCGTCTCCCAGCAGCGTCTCCACCTCAGCAGGGCGAAAATATCGCGGATCAACTTTGACAATGGTGTTGCCCTTGTTGTCCAGGCCAATCTCCGACACCCCTTCGCCGACCCACTGGATGGGCATTCCCAGCTCACGGGCCGCCAGATCCACGAAATCGCGCACGCTGTACTGTCGCCCGGTGGCAATGACGAAGTCTTCCGGGGTTTCTTGTTGCAACATCAGCCACTGCATTTCGACGTAGTCGCGGGCATGCCCCCAGTCGCGCTGGGCGTTCATATTGCCCAGGTAAAGACAGGGCTGCAAACCAAGCTTGATCCGGGCCAAAG
>JANOQM010000068.1:0-21378 GCA_031422295.1 Rhodobacterales bacterium
TCCGGACACTTCGCGCCCGCCTCATGCTCCTGCAAAATGCCGATGATCTGCTCTTCCGTGAACCTTGCTCGCTTCATCGTCCGTCCCCTTTCTTGGGTCGGACTCTAATCCAAACTTGAGGAAATTCTCAGTGGCAGGTCATTTGCTGTTTTGGGATTCCCGTAAACTCCTTTTTTTGCTATACTTTCGCCATGATGGATGTCACCAAATCGCTGCCGGTAGACCCCGATGAGCTACGGGCGTTCACCACACTTTTGTTGGCTGAAGTGTAGTCGCAGGCGGTTCTGATCGAGAAGCTTCGGCATCAATTGGCGCGGCATCAGTCCCATCGTTTTGGCGCTTCATCAGAGACCGCCGAGCAGTTGCAGCTTGCCTTGGCGATGAGCGAGATCGCCATTGCCGCCCTTACCGCAAAGCTGCGCCTGCCGGATGACACCCCGGCCGACAAACCGAAGCGCAAGCCGATCCCGGACCATATTCCGCGCATGGAGGTCGAACTGACCCCGGCCAACACGGCCTGCGCCCAGTGCGGCGGCAAACTGCGCCGGTTGGGCGAGGATGGCGAGCCATTGTCCGCCATTGGTCCGAGGACAATGGCGAGCGAGGAACTGGAATATGTCCCCGGACGCTTCATCGTGAACCGCATTGTGCGGCCCCGGATGGCCTGTTCCGGCTGCGATTGCTTCACGCAGGCATCGCTGCCGTCCCGGCCGATCGAGCATGGGCGTCCCGGTCCCGGGTTGCTGGCGCATGTGTTGGTCAACAAATATGCCGACCACCTCCCACTCTACCGCCAAAGCCAGATCTTCGAGCGCGACGGGCTCGACATCGACCGCTCGACGCTGGCCGACTGGGTGGGTAAATCCACCGCCCTGCTGTCGCCGCTGGCGGACGCCATCGGGCGGCATGTGCTGGCGGGTCAGGCGATCTTTGCCGACGATACCCCGGTCGCGATGCTGGCCCCCGGCACCGGCAAGACCCAGACCGCCCGCCTTTGGGCCCATGATCGAAACCGCCAAACTGAATGGCGTCGATCCCCAAGCCTGGCTCGCCGACACCCTCGCGCGCACCCCAGACCACAAGATCAACCGTATCGATGAACTGCTGCCATGGAACGCCGGATAATCGCGGTCAGGCCGGACGCTCATGATGCTCCATCCTACTCAGAAGTTGGAGCCTCCGGCAAACCCGGCGCGGTTCAGACCGTCATCAACGTGACTCTGCGCGCCGGAACACAAATCATTGCCGCGGTTGGTGCGGACCGGATTTACGCCCCCAGTACCGAAATCGGATTACGCTGTAATTCTTCGCAGGCGCGTTTTTTTGCCGAAGATTTATCCGCGAAACGCTAAAGACTGCTGCCGCCAAGAATAAGTTCAGGCGTAACTGCGATCATTTGATCAGCCTGCCCGCCTGCCAGCAACTGGCAAATCATGACAGCTGCACTGTGGCCGATCTGCTTACCAAACACGTCAATCGTAGTTATGCTGGGCACAGCACAACTGGCGACATCAAAAGCACCAAAGCCCCCTATCGCCACTTGGCCCGGCACAGCAATGCCACGCCGCTGACAAGCGCCCAGCGCGCCAAAAGCTGACAGGTCCGACACGCAGATCACCGCGTCAGTGTCCGGCCAGCGGTCCAAAAGACGGTCCATAGCAATGGCTCCGTCGCGCATCGTGACTGGCGGGATACCCGCCTCGATCAATCGCTGTACTTCCAGACCGGCAGCCTGCATCGCCGTCAGAAACCCACGCCGACGATCTAATCCACGGGTATCGCGGTCAGTATCGCCCCCCATGAACGCAATCCGGCGATATCCGACACGCACAAAATGCCGGACCATCAGCCCGACCGCATCAGCATTGGAAAAGCCAACAACCCGGTCAATCGGATCGGCAGGCAAATCCCACATCTCAACCACCGGCACGCCCGCACCCGCCAGCATCCGCCGCGCGCGGCCGGTATGGGCCCCACCGGTTACAACAATCGCCTCGGGCCTGCGGCGCAGAAAGGAGTCTATCAAGGCTTCTTCGGCTGCCATGTCATAATCGGTATAGCCCAGCAGCACTTGCAACCCGGCCCCGCGAAGCCCTTCAGTCAAACCGCGCACTGTATCGGCAAAGTTGCCGTTATTGATCGAGGGAATGGTGACGGCCACAAACCCGGTCTTTTGCGAACGAAGGTTTGACGCGGTGGAATCAAACACATAGCCCAATTCTTCGGCGACCTGTAAAATCGCCGCCCGCCGCTCGGCGCTGACCGCGCCATCGCTGCGAAAGGCCCGGCTGACGGTCATCACCGACACGCCTGCCGCCGCTGCAATATCCTTCATTTTGATCATTTCGCCAGCAAAGCCGCGATAACTGCAGCAATTGATTGGTCGATATCGACCGTCACCGCATCCTCGTCCGGTCCCGGCGGTTCCAACGCTGCAAACTGACTATCGAGCAGGGCTGCTGGCATGAAATGCCCAGGGCGGTTTGCCATGCGGGCGGCGATCACATCACGTGACCCGGCCAGATGCAAAAACCGTACGGGGCCAGCCGTCGCCCTGATCCGGTCGCGATAGCGGCGTTTCAATGCCGAACATCCCACGACCACATTACCGGTCAACACGTCGGCCACACGGTCCAACCATGGCCAACGGTCGTCATCAGTCAGAGGCACACCAGCGCTCATCTTGGCGACATTGGCGGCAGGATGCAGGTCATCACCGTCGATGAACCTGGCCCCGATGGCCGCTGCAAACGCCGCGCCCACTGTCGATTTGCCACAACCAGCAACACCCATCACCACATAATTCATAGAGACGCCGTAATGCCGCCGTCGACATATAAGATGTGACCGTTGACAAAGCTGGACGCGGGCGATGCGAGGAAAATGCAGGCCCCGACCAATTCCTCAACCTTGCCCCAGCGCCCGGCGGGGGTGCGTTTTTGCAACCACCCCGAAAATTCCGGGTCAGCGACAAGGGCCGCATTCAGCGGCGTATCAAAGTATCCCGGCGCAATCGCATTGCATTGCAATCCATACTTGGCCCAATCGGTGGCCATCCCTTTGGTTAGATTCCCAACCGCCCCCTTGGTCGCGGTATAAGGGGCAATGCCGGGACGGGCGAGTGCTGTCTGGACCGAACAGATATTGATGATCTTGCCTGCGCCGCGCGCAATCATGTGCCGGGCCACGGCCTGGCCCACATTAAACACCGAATGCACATTGGTTTTCATCAGCCGCTCAAACGCGTCGGGTGGAAAATCCTCCAGCGGGGTGCGGTGCTGCATCCCTGCGTTATTGACCAGAATATCGATTGGCCCCCGCGACTGTTCATAGTTGTCAATTGCGACCCGGGTCTGCGCATGGTTGGTGACATCAACGGTGATTGTATCAACATGACTCAGCCCCGCGGCGGCGTCGGCCAGTTTGCCAGTATCACGGCCATTCAAAATCACGCTTGCTCCGGCTGCTTGCAGGCCTTTGGCCAGCGCATAACCAATTCCCTGCGAAGACCCGGTAACCAAGGCCCGTTTGCCGGTCAGATCAAACAGTGCTGCGCTCATCCAAGCCCTCCGAATACGTCTCGACTTCTTGCCGGTGCGGCGGTTATGTTATCGATAACAGTCCAAGTCAACACCGGAGCGCCCGATGACCAAACCGCATGTCCTGCAACTGGGGTCTTACCCCGATTGGGATCAGGGTCCGCTTGAGGCATCATTCACGATGCACAAATATTACGAGGCGACTGACAAGGCCGCGTTTCTTACAAAAGTCGGTCCCGAGGTTCGGGCCATTGCCACCAATGGCGGCTTAGGTGCCAACAGCGCAATCATCGCGGCCTGTCCAAAGCTCGAGATTATTTCGGTCTACGGCGTGGGCTATGATGCCGTAGACATGGCCACAACGACGGCGCGCGGTATTCACGTCACCAACACGCCGGATGTGCTGACCGGCGATGTGGCCGATCTGGCCGTAGCGATGTTGCTGATGCAATCGCGCGGCATGCTCGCGGCAGAACACTGGGCGCGGTCCGGGGATTGGGCGGCCAAGGGTGGTTTTCCGCTAATGCGCCGGGTCTACGGCCAACGCGCCGGGATACTGGGGCTGGGTCGGATCGGCCATGCCGTGGCGCGGCGACTGGCCGCGTTTGACATGGACATCGCCTATTCCGCCCAAAGCCCCAAGGCTGACGCGCCCGACTGGGAATATATCGCCGACCCGGTAGCATTGGCTGCGCGGTCGGATTTCCTTTTCGTCACACTGGCCGCCTCTGCCGCGACCCGCCACATCGTCAACGCAAAGGTGCTGCAGGCGCTGGGGCCCCAAGGCATGATTATCAACGTCAGCCGTGCCACCAATATTGACGAAGAGGCGCTGTTGCAGGCCCTTACCAGCGGTGAAGTGGGGGCAGCGGCGCTGGACGTATTCGAAGGCGAACCCGCCCTTGACCCCCGGTTCCTGACCCTGCCGAATGTGCTGTTGCAACCGCATATCGGGTCCGGCACGTTTGAAACCCGCAAGGCGATGGGCCAATTGATGCGCGATAATCTGACCGCGCATTTCGCCGGCCTGCCTTTGCCGACACCGGTGCTGTGATGCGGGCAATCGTCATCCATGCGGCCCATGATTTACGGATCGAGGACCGGCCAGTTGATGCCCCCGGGCCCGGTCAGGTCCTGATCAAAATGGCCGTCGGCGGGGTCTGCGGGTCTGATCTGCATTACTACCACAACGGTGGTTTTGGGGCGATCCGGCTGCGAGAGCCGATGATCCTCGGGCACGAGGTTTCGGGCCATATCAGTGCCTTGGGTCCGGGCGTCAGCGGATTGTCCGTAGGGCAACTGGTCGCAGTTTCACCGTCACGCGCCTGTGGGCAGTGTGAATACTGCCTGAAGGGGCAGCAAAACCATTGCCTGCATATGCGGTTCTATGGCTCGGCGATGCCGTTCCCGCATATTCAGGGCGCGTTTCGGGAAATGCTAGTCGCTGATGCCAGCCAATGCGCGCCCGCCGATGGGCTCAGCGCGGGCGAAGCCGCGATGGCCGAACCCTTGGCCGTGACCTTGCACGCGACCGGACGGGCGGGGGGGATGTTGGGAAAATCGGTCTTGGTCACAGGCTGCGGGCCTATCGGGATTCTGTCCATCCTCGCCGCGCGCCGGGCCGGGGCCGACCGGATCGTGGCGACTGACCTATCCGATTTCACTTTGGGCATGGCGGCCAAGGCCGGGGCGGATGAGACGATCAATATGGGCACCACGCCTGACGGACTGACTCGGTTTGCCGCCAACAAAGGGACTTTTGATGTGCTGTATGAATGCTCTGGTGCCGCCCCGGCGCTGGTCGCCGCTATTCCGGCGATGCGCCCGCAAGGGGTGATCCTGCAATTGGGTATGGGTGGCGATATGGTGTTGCCAGTGCAGGCGATAACGGTCAGGGAATTGGAACTTCGCGGGTCATTCCGGTTTCATGATGAATTTTTCACCGGGGTCAGCCTGATGCAAAAGGGGCTGATCGACGTCAAACCATTCATCACCCATACGGTCGGGCTGGATCAGGCAGAAACCGCTTTCCAGCTTGCCAGTGACCGGACCCAGGCCATAAAGGCCCAGATCGCCTTTCACTAAGGATACGCCATGTCGTTTTTCCACATCATTGACCCGATTTTCGGCACATATGTTTTGGGCAATGCGCCGGTCAAACAACTGGCCACCGGGTTTGACTGGGCCGAAGGGCCGGTCTGGTTTGGCGATGCAGGCTGTCTGCTGTTTTCTGACATCCCGAATAACCGGATCATGCGCTGGACCCCCGGCCACGGGATCAGCACCTTCCGCGAACCCTCCAACTACAGCAACGGTCACACGCGCGACCGGCAAGGACGGCTGATTAGTTGCGAACATGGCACAAGGCGGGTCACACGGACCGAATATGACGGGCAGGTCACCGTGATTGCGGACGGCTATCAGGGCAAGCGGTTGAATTCGCCCAATGATGTGGTGGTCCATTCGGATGGGTCAATCTGGTTTACCGACCCACATTACGGGATCATGACCGACTACGAAGGGTTCCGGGCGGAACAGGAATTGCCCTGCCACGTCTACCGGGTCGATCCGGATGGAACCATGGCGGCGGTTCTGACTGATCTGAATTGCCCCAACGGGCTGTGCTTTTCACCCGACGAAACCCGGCTTTATGTGGCCGACACCGGGCGCATGCATAATCCGGACCCACAGCATATCCGGGTCTTTGATGTGGACGGACCAAAACTGACTGGGGGCGCAGTGTTCCACCAGATCGCCCCCGGATGCGCCGACGGGATACGGGTCGACGGCGATGGCAACCTGTGGTCATCCGCCGCTGACGGTGTACATTGCATCGCCCCGGACGGGCATCTGATGGGCCGGATTTTGGTGCCGGAAGTTGTGTCCAACATCTGCTTTGGCGGGCGGGCCAGACATCAGCTTTTCATCACAGCCAGCACCAGTCTTTATATGGTCAGCCTGAACCGCAATAGGGCTGCACGGCCCTAAAGACGTTCAATCGCCAGCGCGATCCCCTGCCCGCCACCGATGCACATGGTAATCAGGGCGCGTTTGCCGTCAATTCGGTCCAGTTCATACATCGCCTTGACGGTGATAATCACGCCAGTCGCGCCAACCGGATGCCCCAATGCGATGGCCCCGCCATTTGGATTCACCCGGGCTGGATCAAAGTTCAGCGCTTTCGACACGGCAAGCGCCTGTGCGGCAAAAGCCTCGTTTGACTCGATCACGTCGAAATCGGCAGCGGTCAGCCCGGTCCGGGCCAGCAGGGCCTGAACCGCAGGCACCGGACCTATCCCCATCACATCAGGCCGAACACCCGCATGGGCATAGCCCAGCACGCGAAACTTGGGCATCAGCCCGGCGCGGGCCACGGCGTCAGCCCGTGCAAGAATAACAGCCCCCGCACCATCATTCAGGCCCGATGCGTTGCCAGCAGTGACGCTGCCGTCTTTTTGAAAGGCCGGGCGCAGGTCAGACAACGCCTCAAGCCTCGTCGCCTTGGGATGTTCATCAGCGATCACATCAAAGCTGCCCTTTTTCGTGGTCAGCGTAACAGGGGTAATCTGGCTAACAAAACGCCCCTCGGCGATGGCCGCAGCCGCACGGGTCTGGCTGAGTAGGGCAAATTCATCCTGCATCGCCCGGCTAATCCTGTGTTCCGCCGCTACATTTTCCGCAGTTATCCCCATATGCCCGGTGCCAAACGGACAGTTCAGCGCCCCCAGCATCATATCGCGGCTTTTGATCTCTCCGATCTTCGCCCCCCAGCGGGCATCCGACAGGATATAGGGGGCGCGGCTCATGCTTTCGGCCCCACCTGCCAGACCAAAGTCAGCGTCGCCCAGCAGCAAAGATTGGATGACTGACACGATGGCCTGCACGCCCGATCCGCACAACCGGTTGACGTTCATTGCAGGGGTCGTGTCGGGAATGCCCGCTTGCATGGCGGCCACGCGGGACAGATACATATCGCGCGGTTCGGTATTGATCACATGGCCAAACGCGACATGGCCGATCTGGGCGGGGTCAAGGCCTGACCGGTCCAATGCGGCCTTTGACACGGTGGTGGCCAGATCTATCGGGGGGACATTCGCCAAAACTCCGCCAAAGCTGCCAATTGCAGTCCGCGCGCCGCCCAGAATGACAATATCAGTCATGATCGTTTCCCCTATTCTCCCCGGTCAGCCTAGCGCTTAGGCTGGCGGCGGATAGTCCGACGTTCCGTCATTTTTAGACCCCTGATTGCGGCAAAGGGTGTCGCCTTTGGTTCAGGGGGAATGCAAGGTGCAGGCTATGGGACAAGAAAGGAGTTTTCCGATGCGCCAGTTCTTGGATGATATTCAATCGCGGTTGACCGAGATCAGGGCCGAGGGGCTATGGAAAGTCGAGCGCGAGATAACCGGGACCCAAGGGGCGCATGTCACCGTCGGTGGGCGCGATGTGATCAACCTGTGCGCCAATAATTATCTGGGGCTGGCCGATCACCCCGATCTGATCCGTGCTGCACAACTGGCGCTGGAACACCACGGCTACGGCATGGCCTCGGTCCGGTTCATTTGTGGCACCCAGGATTTGCACCGCGAACTAGAGCGTCGGTTGGCCGGGTTTCTGGGCCATGACGACACTATCCTGTTCGCCGCCTGTTTCGACGCCAATGGCGCGCTGTTCGAGCCGCTGCTGGGGACGGGTGACGCGATTATCAGCGACAGCCTGAACCATGCCTCAATCATCGACGGGATCAGGCTGTGCAAGGCCAGCCGGTTCCGTTTCGCCAATGCCGATATGAACGAGCTTGAGGCGCAACTGAGACAGGCCCGTGCAGAGGGGTTGCGCCACATCATGATTGCCACGGATGGCGTGTTTTCGATGGATGGCTATCTGGCCAATCTGCCCACGCTCCGGGCTTTGGCCGACCGCTATGACGCCCTGCTGATGGTCGATGATTGCCATGCCACCGGGTTCATGGGGCCAAACGGGGCGGGAACCCCGGCGTATTTCGGGGTCAAGGCCGATGTGATGACCGGCACTTTGGGCAAGGCTTTGGGCGGGGCGATTGGTGGTTATATCGCGGGGCCGCAGCCGGTGATTGACCTGCTGCGCCAACGCGCCCGGCCCTATCTGTTTTCCAACGCCCTGCCGCCCGCTGTTGTGGCGGCGTCGATTGAGGCTCTGCGGTTGGTCGAAGAAGGCGACGACCTGCGGGCCGCCTTGTTCCGCAATGCTGCATATTGGCGCGCGGGGCTGACCGATCTGGGGTTCGATCTGTTGCCCGGCGAACATCCCATTATTCCGGTCATGCTGTATGACGCGCCAAAGGCGCAGGCGATGGCAGCGCGGTTGTTTGAACTTGGGGTTTATGTCTCGCCATTCTTTTTTCCCGTCGTGCCAAAGGGTCGGGCGCGGATCAGGACGCAGATGAATGCAAGTCTGACGATTGCCGATCTGGATACCGCTTTGGCCGCTTTCGGACAGGCAGGAAGGGACGAAGGATGTCTTTGATCCCCAACGATGACATGATCGACAAGTTCATTCTGGTCCAAGTTCAACCCCGCAATCTGAAAGTAGCGATGGTGGTCGCAAAGGTCGATGATGCTCTTGTGACAGCCGGTTTCGCTTCAGACCTGCAGCGTATCGGAGCCCGGATCGAGACCTTGGCGGCCCTAGGCCGTATCAAGAGTTTCGGAGTCCTTCACAACTGGCGACATAGCGAGGTGTGCCAGAATGAGCAATGAAATGAAGGCCCTGAGCAAGTCCAGACCCGAACCCGGCCTCTGGATGACCCGCGCCCCGGTGCCCGAGATCGGCCCGGATGATGTGCTGATCCGGGTGCGCAAGACCGGGATCTGCGGCACGGATATCCACATCTGGAACTGGGATGACTGGGCCGCACGCACGGTGCCCGTGCCGATGATCATCGGGCACGAATTTGCGGGCGAGATCGTCGAGTTAGGCCGCAATGTGACCGATTTGACCATTGGCCAGCGTTGCAGTGGCGAGGGGCATCTGATCGGCAAAACCAGCCGCCAATCCCGCGCCGGCAAGTTTCACCTTGACCCCGCAACACGCGGCATTGGCGTCAACGAACAGGGCGCCTTCGCCGAATTCCTGCGCCTGCCTGCGTTCAATGTGGTCCCCCTGCCCGATGCGATTGATGACGAGATCGGGGCGATTCTGGACCCTTTGGGCAATGCAGTTCACACCGCCTTAAGTTTCGATCTGGTGGGCGAGGATGTGCTGATCACCGGAGCGGGGCCGATCGGGATCATGGCCGCCGCCGTGGTCCGGCATGTAGGGGCGCGGCATGTGGTGATTACCGACGTGAATGCGGACCGTCTGGCGCTGGCGGCCCAAGTGGCCGATGTGGTGCCGGTGAACGTGGGCACACAGGATTTGGCCGAGGTGATGGCCCGGCTGAAGATGAAAGAAGGGTTCGATGTGGGGCTGGAAATGTCGGGCAACCAGCGGGCTTTGGATCAGATGGTGGAAAGTCTGGTGATGGGCGGGCGCATTGCCCTGCTCGGCATTCCGCCCGGCAAATCCCCGGTGGACTGGAGCCGGATCGTATTCAAGGCGATCACCATCAAAGGCGTCTATGGGCGCGAGATTTTCGAGACATGGTACAAGATGATCGCCATGCTGGAAAACGGCCTCGATGTGCGCCGGGTGATCACACACCGGTTCAAAGTCGATGAATTTCACGCCGGTTTTGGGGCCATGTTGTCGGGGTCATCGGGCAAGGTAGTTTTGGACTGGACTTGAGGCCCAATTGGCGCTGGACCCGGCCTGAAAAACCGCGCAAACACGGGCGAAATCACGCTTCTGATAAGGCTTGCTATGTCCACACCCCTTGGGTTCGGCTCTCGGTTGTTCGTGACCGGGGCGCTGGCTTTTGTCGTCACCGGCATGTTGTCGGCACTGTTCGGGCTGGTCCTGCCAGTCTATGATCTGCGGTTCGGGTTGGGCGAAAATGGCGGCACCCTGCTGCTGAGCATCTATGGCCTTGGCGCGTTTTTGGCGGTTGTAGCTGGCCTGTTCAATGCGCGTCTGCTGACGCTGCGGGGCGGTTTGGCCGCACTTGCGCTGGGCATCGGGCTGATGGCGTTACAGGTCAGTTGGCCGATGATCCTGTTGGGTGGCGGGCTGGCGGGGGTCGGGTTTGGCATGGTCGCGGTCGAGGTGAACCGGCAGTTTCTCGCAGATTTCGCAGAACGCGGCCCGGGCATGGTGGCTGTCGTCAACGCGGTGTTTGGGCTTGGGTCGATCATCTCGCCGTTTTTGTTTACTTGGGCGGGCGGCGGAGTTGGGTTGGTTTTTGCAGGGATTGCTCTGCTTGCTGTGGTGGTTGTTCCGGCTGTGATCCCCGACACGCGGGCCGGACAGGGACCGGCGAACGACTTTGCACCGCCAAACCTGCGGCAATGGCCACTGTTGATACTCGCCTTCAATAGTCTGAGTGCAGTGGTCGAAGTGGGCCTGATTGGTCTGGGTCCGTCGGCCCTGCTTTCAACAGGGTTGGACAGCGTCAGCGTGGCCCGCCTGATGTCGGCCTATGCCTTGCTGTTCCTGCTTGGCCGGTTGGGCCTGTATTGGCTGACACGAATGTTCGCCACCGATCTGCTGTTTTTGATTGCCCTTACCGGCAGCGGGCTGGCCCTTGGGATTGCAGCGGCTGGGTGGCCAAGCACCGGGTTCGTGCTGTCCGGCAGCTTTACCGCGCTGTATTTTCCGACGTTTTATGTCTGGGCCATCGGTGTGCTGCGCGACGCCCGGATGGGATCGGCAATCTTGTGTTCGGGGCTGGTCATGGTTTCAATCTGCCCGGTTGCATTGGGGCTGATCCTGGACCGGATCGGGATAGGGCAATTGTTTATGTTGCTCAGCGGGCTGGGAATGCTTCTTGCGCTGGCGTTTGTGCCAACCCTATTGTGGGCGCGGCGCACCCAGCCTTAAGGCGAGGGAGGGCATGGTTGGCCCACCATCAGCCTAGCAATGAACTTCGTTCGCAACAGTCACGTCGCGCATCTGGTCCGCTCCGGTCAACAGCGACCATATCCGGAACATCGACAATGCATCGGCCTGACGGTTCTTCTCGTCCCCGCGCGTTTCGTCCGGTTTGATGACCTTTACGCCGTCAACCATCATCGATGTCATCTGCTCACCCATTGTCCTGTTTCGGCCCCCGCCTTGGGACAAATTGCCGCGACGGAATTGCCAAAAGGTTAAACCCAGCCCGGCAGATAACGCGCATTTAACACAAACGCGGCTGCGATATTTTGACGTGCCGGTTTCCCTTGGGCGCATGACGGGTTAGGTCATGCGAAAAAGGGGCCATATGTTGCTGACTGTGCGCAATATCACCAAGATTTACGCCGGAGCCGAAGGGCCGGTTGCGGTGCTGCGCGGGGTCAGCCTTGATCTGGATGCAGGCCAGACGCTGGCACTGACCGGGGAATCAGGCAGCGGCAAAAGCACCCTTTTGCATCTGATCGGCGGGCTGGATGCCCCGGATGCCGGGCAGATTACGCTGGATGGCGTTGCACTGGCAGGGCTGGATGACGCAGGCCGCGCCGCAATGCGCCGGGGCACGGTGGGCGTGGTGTTTCAACAATTCAACCTGATCCCCAGCCTGACCGTGGCCGCCAACATCGCCTTTCAGGCCCGGCTGGCCGGGGCGCATGATCCGGTGTGGGCCGCCGATCTGGCAGGGCGCATGGGTCTGGGGCCGCATTTGGCCAAATACCCCGAACAATTGTCGGGTGGTCAGCAACAGCGGGTCGCCATCGCCCGGACCCTGTGCGCCCGGCCCAAACTGGTGCTGGCCGATGAGCCCACCGGCAATCTGGACGAAGCGACCGCCGATGTGGTTCTTGGCCTTATGCTGGAACTGGTCACCGAATCCGGGGCGGGTCTGCTGATGGTCACCCATTCCGAACGGCTGGCCGCGATGATGGGCCGCCGGTTGCACCTGAAATCCGGGCTGGTCGCGTGAACCGTGCTGCACTGGCCGCATTGCTGTCGCATTGGCGGCGCAGCCCGCTGCAATTGTTCACCTTGCTGGCCGGATTGGCCCTTGCCACTGCCCTCTGGTCCGGCGTCCAGGCAATCAATGCCGAGGCGCGGGCCAGTTACGATGCCGCCGCCGCCACGTTGGGCGAAGGGCAATATGACCAACTTTTGCCCAGCCAAGGGTCGATCCCGCAATCCACCTATATCGCGCTGCGCCGCGCCGGATGGCTGGTCAGCCCGGTATTGGAGGGGCGGCTGAATGGCATCCGCCTGATCGGACTGGACCCAGTCACCGCCCCGGGCGGGCTGGGGCCGGTCCGGTTGGGTGAAGGCGGCGATATCAGCGGCTTTCTGTCTGGCGCGGGCCAGATTTATGCGCAGGCTAATGCGTTGGCGGCCTTGTCCGATACGGGTGCGACGCTGATACCTAGCCCCGATCTGGCCCCTGGCACCGCGATCACCGACATCGGTACAGCGCAACGCCTGTTGGGGCGCGCGGGGCAGTTGACCCGGCTGATCGTGGCCCCGGTCCAGCCTATCGGCCAGCAACCCTTGTCCGACATTGCCCCCGGCATGACCCGGCGGGCCGCACAGGGCGGGTCCGATATCGGGCGGCTCACTGATAGTTTTCATCTGAACCTGACTGCTTTTGGGTTCCTGTCCTTTGCCGTGGGGATTTTCATCGTGCATGGGGCGATCGGGCTGGCCTTTGAACAGCGCCGCCCCGTGGTGCGGACGCTGCGGGCTTTGGGTATGCCTTTGGGCCGACTAACCCTGCTGATGGCGTTGGAACTGACTGGATTTGCGCTGTTGGCCGGGATCATCGGGGTGGGGCTGGGTTATGTCATTGCCGCAGCCCTTTTGCCCGATGTGGCCGCCACCCTGCGCGGGCTGTATGGGGCGGATGTGTCGGGCACTTTGGGCCTGCGCCCGGTGTGGTGGCTGTCCGGGCTTGCCATAGCGGTGGGCGGCACGGCAATTGCGGCGGCGGGGGCGTTTTGGCAACTGGCCCGGATGCCATTGCTGGCGGCGGCACAGCCGCGCGCCTGGGCGATGCAGGCCGGACGGGGCGGCAGGTGGCAGGCGATGGCGGCACTGGGGTTGCTGGCAGGCGCCGGGGTTTTAGCGCTGCTGGGAAGCGGATTGGTGGCAGGCTTTGCCCTGCTGGGGGCGATGCTGATCGGGGCGGCGCTGGCCCTGCCGTTGCTGTTGGACCGGGTGCTGGCCTTGGGGCAAAGATTGGCCAAAGGGGTCACCGCGCAATGGTTCTGGGCCGATACGCGGCAACAATTGCCGGGGCTGTCGCTGGCCCTCGCTGCACTTTTGCTGGCGATGGCGGCGAATGTCGGCGTGTCCACGATGGTGTCATCATTCCGGCTGACCTTTACCGGGTTTCTGGACCGGGTGCTGGTATCTGAACTGTATGTGACCACGGCCGATCAGGCCCAAGCGCTGGCGTTTCTGACCTATGTCACCCCGAAAGTCGAAGCTGTCCTACCCCTGATGCAGGTTGACCGCCCGTTGGCCGGGTTACCCGCCGAAATCTATGCCAGCCGCGATCATCGGACCTACCGCGAAAACTGGCAGTTCCTGCAGGCCGTGCCTGCGGTCTGGGATGTGCTGGCAACGGGCCAAGGGGTGCTGATCAATGAACAACTGGGCCGCAGGGCCGGACTGGCCTTGGGCGATCTGCTGGAGATCAGCCCCGGCACCAGCCTGCCGGTGATTGGCATTTATGGCGATTACGGCAATCCGGTGGGGCAGGCGATCCTGACTGAACCGCTGTTCCAGACCCTGTTCCCCACGGTCCAACCCACGCGGTTTGGCCTGCGCCTGCCCTCTGCCGATGTGCCCGCCCTGACCACGATGCTGACCGACGACCTTGGCCTGCCACCCGGCCAGATCATCAATCAGACGGCCATCAAGGCGTTCTCGCTCGATGTGTTCGAACGGACATTCACCGTAACCACGGCCCTGAATATCCTGACGCTTGCCGTGGCCGGGTTCGCCATATTGATGAGCTTGCTGACCCTCGCGGCCCTGCGCTTGCCACAACTGGCCCCGGTCTGGGCGCTGGGAATGACACGGGCGGCACTGGGGCGTTACGAAATGGCCCGCGCCGTACTGCTGGCGGTGCTGACTGCGGTGCTGGCGCTGCCCCTGGGGCTGGCGCTGGCGTGGGTTTTACTGGCGCGGGTCAATGTGGCGGCATTTGGCTGGCAATTGCCGCTATTCCTGTTTCCGTGGGATTATGCCCGGCTGGGCGGGTTTGCCTTGCTGGCCGCCGTCCTTGCCGCCCTGTGGCCCGCAATCCGGCTGGCACGAACGCCGCCTGCAGCTTTGCTCAAGGTGTTTTCCAATGAACGTTAAGGCACTGATCGTCCTGCTATGGTTCCCCGTCTCTGCGCAGCCGCAGGGGTTCGCAGGGTTGGGGGCAAGCGCCGATGGATTCACCAACCCGACCCAGGGCCAACCCCTGACCTTTCCCGCCGACCATGGCAGCCATGATGATTTCCGCATCGAATGGTGGTATCTGACCGCCAATCTGACCGGGCCGGATGGCACGGCTTACGGGCTGCAATGGACATTGTTTCGGTCCGCCCTTGCGCCGCAAACTAGCGAAGGCTGGTCCAGCCCGCAACTGTGGATGGGCCACGCCGCCGTGACCACGCCGGATGCACATTACCTGGCCGAACGGCTGGCCCGGGGCGGGGTTGGGCAGGCGGGCGTCGTGGCCGAACCGTTCGGCGCGTGGATTGATGACTGGCAGTTGACCGGCCCAGATTTCGACCACCTGACCATGACCGCTACGGGCCCGAATTTCGCCTATGACATGGACCTTACTGCCCAAGGGCCGTTGGTTCTGCATGGCGATGCAGGCTATTCCCTGAAATCCGGCGCAGGGCAGGCCAGCTATTATTATTCGCAACCTTTCTTTGACATCGCGGGCACCCTGACCCTGCCCGAAGGCGATATCGCAGTGACCGGCAGCGCCTGGCTGGACCGTGAATGGTCAAGCCAACCCTTGGCCGAAGGGCAGACCGGATGGGACTGGTTTTCGCTGTCCTTCGATGACGGGGCGAAACTGATGGGGTTCAGGCTGCGCGGGTTGGCCGACTATACGTCTGCCACCTGGATCAGTGCCGATGGAACTGTGACGGCATATGCGGACGGGACGTTTCTGGCCACGCCATTAGAGACCGCCAATGCGGCAGGGCATGACCTGCCTGTGGTGTGGCGGGTCCAATTGCCGGATAAAAGTCTGGATGTGACAGTGCAAGCGATCAATCCGGGCGCTTGGATGGCAGTATCCGTGCCTTATTGGGAGGGGCCGGTGACAGTGACAGGGTCGCACGATGGTCGCGGCTATCTGGAGATGACGGGCTATGACTGACTGGTATGAAACGCTGCCGGGTCTACAGACCCGCCTTTGGCAGAACCTGAGCCGGGGCTTGGCCGACCGCCTGCATCCGGCGCGCCACCCCACCCTGGCCACAATCAGCCCGGACGGCTGGCCCGAGGCGCGGACCGTGGTGTTGCGCGGGGCGGACCAAGCCGCTGGCACTCTGACGGCGCATACCGATCTGCATTCAGCCAAAATTGACAGCCTGCGGACCACCCCCCGCGCCGCCCTGCATGTCTGGATCCAGAAAGACCGGCTGCAACTGCGGCTGACCTGCACCGTTGCCCTGCGCCACGGCCCTGAGGTTGCAGTTGAATGGGCACGAGTCCCCGACCTGTCGCGCCAAAGCTACGGGATCACGCCCGCCCCCGGCACCCCGATCAATGGCGCGCTGGACTATGTCAAAGCGCCGAATGTTATGACCTTCACGGTGCTAGATTTCACGGTGGTCCACATCGACGCGGTCCATCTGGGGCAGGTGCACCGACGGGCGCGGTTCCAGCGGGACGATGATTGGCAAGGGCAGTGGCTTGTGCCCTGACCGCCAGTCGCTAAAAGGCGGCGGATGAACCACTTTCCCCTGACCCAGGACCTTGTGCTGATCGGTGGCGGGCACAGCCATGCGCTGGTGCTAAAGCACTGGGGGATGCAGGCCCTGCCGGGGGTGCGGGTGACGCTGATCAATCCGGGGGCAACTGCGGCCTATTCGGGCATGTTGCCGGGGTTCGTAGCGGGGCATTACAGCCGGGATGATCTGGATATTGATCTGTATGATCTGTGCCGGTTCGCCGGGGCACGGATGATTGACGGGGCAGCGACGGGGATTGACCTGCAGGCCAGAACCGTCAGCGTGCCGGGGCGGCCGCCGGTCGCCTATGATGTGTGCAGCCTTGATGTCGGGATCACATCGGCGATGCCCGATCTGACAGGATTTGCAGATTTTGGTATCCCGGCCAAACCGCTCGGCGGCTTTGCGACACGCTGGAACCAGGCCCGGAGCACGGCCCAACATCTGGTTGTCATCGGTGGCGGTGTGGCTGGGGCGGAACTGGCTATGGCCATGGCCCATGCGCTGACGGACAAGCAACCGACGATCCACCTGGTTGACCGGGACAAGGTGCTTGCAGCCTTGGGGCCAAAGGCGCGGGCATGGGGGCTGGCGGCCTTGGATGGGCTGGGTGTGAAGCTGATCGAAGGGGCAGTCGTGACTGCGGTTTCAGCAACCCATGTGACCCTGGCCGATGGGCGGCAGATCAGGTCAGATTTTACCACCGGGGCCGCCGGGGCGCAGCCGCACGGCTGGCTGGCGGGCACAGGGCTGGTCCTGCAGGACGGGTTCATTGCAGTGGACCAGCATCTGCGCAGCTCTGACCCCGCGCTATTCGCCACAGGCGATTGCGCCCATATGACTGCCGATCCCCGGCCCAAGGCTGGTGTTTATGCAGTGCGTCAGGCACCTGTATTGTTTGATAATCTGCGGGCAGCATTATCAGGCGGGGCTGTGCGGGCCTACCGGCCCCAGCGCGATTACCTCAAACTTATGTCGCTGGGTGGCAGACAGGCGCTTGCCGAAAAATGGGGAATTGCAGGGGGCGGGGCGGGGCTATGGCGGCTGAAAGACCGGATCGACCGCGCCTTTATGAATAAATTCACGGCCCTTCCGCAAATGGCTGGGCCGGAACTACCCGGAACCGTGGCCTTGGGCCTGCGCGAAGCGATGGGCGATGCACCGCTTTGCGGCGGTTGCGGGGCCAAGGTCGGGCGCAGCGCTTTGCGGGCGGTTCTGGGTCAGATGCCGGGCGATGATGCGGCTGTGTTGCAGATCGGGCCAGTGCGGCAGGTCATCAGCACCGACCATTTGCGGGCGGTCACCGCTGACCCCGCACTGATGGCACGGATCGCAGCCGTGCACGCCTTGGGCGATATCTGGGCAATGGGGGCTGTGCCGCAGGCGGCCACGGCGACGATCATCCTGCCGCGAATGTCCGCGACATTGCAGCAGCGGACCCTCGGCGAAATCATGGCTGTGGCGGCCGAGGTGATGACTGCCGCCGGGGCCTCTATCGTCGGTGGGCATACATCGTTGGGTGATGAGCTGACCTTGGGGTTTACAGTCACTGGTCTGTGCGACCGCGACCCGATCAGGCTGGCGGGGGCGCGGGCCGGTGATGCGATCATCCTGACCAAACCGCTTGGCTCCGGGGTTCTTCTGGCCGGTGCGATGCGGGGGCGGACCAAAGGGGCCGATCTGGCCGCCTGTTATGTGGCGATGGTCCAGCCGCAAGGGGCGGCGGCCATGATCCTGCAATACGCCCATGCGATGACCGATGTGACAGGCTTTGGGCTGGCCGGACATCTGCTGAACATCTGCGAAGCGTCGGGCGTTGGGGCCACTATTGACCTTGCTGCTGTCCCATTGATGCAAGGGGCCGAAAACCTGGCCAGCCGTGGGATCAGGTCGAGCATTTGGGCCGATAACAAGGCCAGCGCTGCGATCACATGGCCCACCAGCCCGCTTGCCGATCTGTTATTCGATCCGCAAACGGCAGGGGGCTTATTGGCTGCCATTGACCCGGCGCAGGCGCAGGCCGTGTTGGCCGCACTCCGATCGGCGGGTTATCCGGCTGCGATCATCGGGACATTCCACAGCGGCCCGGCCATGATCAGCGCGGCCAACTGATCCGCCGCCGCCTCACGGCCAGCATCGTCCAGCCGTTCCACCTTGACCACCCCAGCCTGCACCCGGTCCGTCTGGCGGCGGGATTTGGCATAGGCCAGATCGTAATGATCGGCCATCAGGGCCATGGTCAGGCCATGAAAATCGCCTGCATCAATCAGCGCCAGCCAACCATCCACCATCGGCCCCGGCCGGTGCTGGCGCAGCGGCATCAGGCGCTGTTTAAGCATATCAGGCGCGGCAATCATATCGGCATAAGCTGTCAGCAACCAGTCGGCGCGGGCGGTCAGCGGTGCGTCAATGACCATACGGGGGGCGGCGCACATGGCCTGCCACAGCATCGGCGGCAGACTGCGTTCGCCGATTTTGCTGCTTTCCGCCTCGACCACCACAGGGCGGGCGGGGTCAAGGGCGGTCAAAGCAGCGGCAAGGCCACTTTCAAACGCCTTTTGACTAGGTTGACCGCCGGGCATACCCCCTAACAAGGATCCGCGATGCCGGGCTAACCCCTCCAGATCAATGACCTGCACGCCGCGCCCGGCCAACCGGACCAGAATGTCGGTCTTGGCGGTGCCGGTATAGCCATCGAGCAGGATCAGCCGATGCGGCAGTTGCGTCTGATACAGCACTTCATTGACCAGTCGCCGATAGGTGCGATAGCCGCCCTGAATGGTTTCAGCCCGCCAGCCGATCTGTTGCAGGATCGTGGCGAAGGACCCAGACCTTTGGCCGCCGCGCCAGCAATAAATGAGCGGCCGCCACGCGCCGTCATGCTGCGCCAATGGCCCCTCGACATGAGCGGCAACATTGCGGGCCACCATGGCGGCCCCAATCTTGCGGGCGTCAAAGGCGCTGATTTGTTTATAGATTGTGCCGACCTCGGCCCGCTGTTCATTCGACAACGCGGGCAGGTTGATCGCGCCGGGAATGTGATCCTCGGCATATTCGGCGGGGGACCGGACGTCGATCAGCGCGTCGAAGCCGTGGGCGATGAGGCTGGGGAGGGCGGGGAATGTCAGGGGCATGTTTAACGATGTAGCGCGGATTTCGTAGGATGGGCAATATGCCCATCCCCGGTGTTGGACATATTGCCCATCTCACCCCATATCAAATGCCAGCGCCTTGACCTGATTGAACTTTCCGGTCACCCGCAGCTTGTCCAGCACCGCCTCGGGCACGCGTTCGTCGACATACAGAATGGCAATCGCCTCGCCACCCCGTGCCGACCGGCCCAGGGTAAAGTTGGCGATGTTCACGCCATTGTCGCCCATGGTCTGGCCCAGCGCGCCAATGATCCCCGGCACGTCGCCGTTGGTCGTATAGACCATGTTGGCGCCAATCTCGGCATCGACATTGATGCCTTTGATCTGGATAAATCGGGGCTTGTTGTCGGAAAACACGGTACCTGCGACCGAACGTTCCCGGTCGGCGGTGACGACCGTGACCTTGATGTAGCCCTCAAACATGCCCGACTGGTCCTGCCGCGTGGTCGACTGGTGAATGCCGCGTTCCTTGGCGATCACCGGGGCGCTGACCATGTTCACATCCGGATTGGCCTTGCGCATGATGCCTGCGATGACCGAACAGTTCAGCGCAGCCAGGTTCATGCCCGCGACCACCCCGTCATACAGCACGTTGATCGCGGTAATCGGCTCGTCAGTCATCTGGCCCACGAAATTGCCCAGATGGCCCGCGAGTTTGATCCATGGCCCCATCACCTTGGCTTCCTCTGCGGTCACAGACGGCATGTTAAGCGCGTTCGACACGGCCCCGGTCAGCAGGTAATCCGACATTTGTTCCGCCACCTGCAGCGCCACATTCTCCTGCGCTTCGGTGGTGGCGGCCCCCAGATGCGGGGTGACAACGACATTGGGCAGGTTGAACAAGGGGGAATTGGTGGCGGGTTCTTCGGCGAACACGTCAAACGCAGCCCCGGCGACATGGCCTGAAATGATCGCCGCAGCCAGCGCTACTTCGTCCACCAGCCCGCCACGGGCGCAATTGATGATCCGTACGCCCGGTTTCAGGGTGGCAATCGCCTCGGCGGATAGGATGTTGCGCGTGGCGTCGGTCAGCGGCACATGCAAAGTGATAAAATCGGCGCGGGAGAACAGCGCGTCCAGTTCGACCTTTTCGACACCCAGATGATCGGCCCGGTCATGCGACAGGAAGGGGTCATATGCGATGACCTTCATCCGCAGCCCTTTGGCGCGGTCACAGACGATAGAGCCAATATTGCCCGCCCCAATCACGCCAAGCGTTTTGCCGGTTAACTCGACCCCCATAAACCGGGACTTTTCCCATTTACCGGCATGGGTGGATGCATTCGCCTCGGGGATTTGCCTTGCGACGGCCAGCATCATCGAAATCGCATGTTCTGCGGTGGTGATCGAATTGCCGAACGGGGTGTTCATCACGATGATCCCCTTTTTGGATGCTGCGGGAATGTCCACATTATCGACGCCGATCCCGGCGCGGCCGATGACTTTCAGGTTGGTTGCGTTGGCAATCAGCTTTTCGGTGGCCTTGGTCGCAGATCTGATCGCCAGCCCGTCATAATTGCCAATGATGGCGGCGAGCGCGTCTTTGTCCTTGCCCAGTTTGGGCTGGAAATCGACGTCGATCCCCCGGTCGCGAAAGATTTGTACGGCGGCGTCAGAGAGTTCGTCGGAGATGAGGACTTTGGGGGCCATGGAATGCACCTTTGAATTGGGGGAGGGAGTCGGGGTGAACCCCGACCTACGGTGGTC
>JANOQM010000069.1:0-5767 GCA_031422295.1 Rhodobacterales bacterium
GTGAACCCCGCCCTACCGTGTCGGCGTAGGGCGGGGTTCACCCCGCCACCCTTAAAACGCGTCTTCGAACTTCTTCGCCAGGTCTTCGATATTGTCTGGCGGCCAATCCTCGACATCCATACCCAGATGCAGACCCATGCCCGACAGCACTTCCTTGATCTCGTTCAGGGATTTGCGGCCAAAGTTCGGGGTGCGCAGCATCTCGGCTTCGGTTTTCTGAATCAGATCACCAATATAGACGATATTGTCGTTCTTCAGGCAGTTGGCCGACCGGACGCTCAGTTCGAGTTCGTCGACTTTCTTCAGCAGCAGCGGGTTGAACTCCAACCCGTCATCAATCGACCCGGCACCGGCGGCTTCGGGCTCGTCAAAGTTCACGAAAATCGACAGCTGGTCCTGAATGATCCGGGCGGCATAGGCCACGGCATCATCCGGCGTGATCGACCCGTCAGTTTCCACCTTCATCGTCAGCCGGTCATAGTCCAGCACCTGACCCTCGCGGGTCGGCTGCACTTCGTAGCTGACTTTCTTGACCGGGGAATAGATCGCATCGATCGCGATCATGCCGATCGGTGCATCCTCGGGCTTGTTCTTGTCAGCGGCAACATAACCTTTGCCGGTGTTGACGGTCAGTTCCATGTACAGCGACGCGCCGTCATCCAGATGGCAGACGACATGATCTTTGTTCAGAATCTCAATTCCTGAGGATTCGGAAATATCACCAGCAGTCACCACGCCCGGCCCCTTGGCTTGCACGGAAAGGCGTTTCGGCCCTTCGACTTCCATGCGGATCGCCACGCCCTTAAGGTTCAGGACGATGTCGGTGACATCCTCGCGGACGCCCGGAACGCTTGAGAACTCGTGCAGCACGTTGTCGATTTGCACCGACGTAATCGCGGCCCCTTGCAGCGACGACATCAGGACGCGGCGCAACGCGTTGCCCAGCGTCAGGCCAAAGCCGCGCTCCAGCGGTTCGGCGGTCAGTGTCGCCTGCCGCTGCGGGTCATTGCCCGGTTTCACGTCAAGCTGCATCGGCTTGATCAGTTCAGCCCAATTCTTGTGGATCATGCGTCCCTCCATTCTAGTCCGGTTGTCATGTCCAATACGACCAGACGCTCGAGGTTTCATCAAAACGGCAAAGGGGGCCGCGCCAAAGCACAGCCCCGTAACAGTGTAACCAGATCAGACGCGGCGGCGCTTTGGCGGGCGGCAGCCGTTATGCGCCATTGGCGTCACGTCGCGGATCGAGGTGATGTTGAACCCAACCGAGGCCAAGGCCCGCAGCGCGGATTCACGGCCCGAACCTGGGCCCTGCACTTCAACCTCAATTGTTTTCACGCCATGTTCCTGCGCCTTGCGGCCCGCATCTTCGGCGGCCATCTGGGCGGCATAGGGGGTCGATTTGCGCGACCCCTTGAAGCCACAGGTCCCTGCGGACGACCAGGCAATCGCATTGCCCTGCACGTCCGAGATCAGGATCTTGGTGTTGTTGAACGACGAATTCACATGCGCCACCCCAGCGGCGATGTTCTTGGAGACCTTCTTTTTGCCCCCGCGTTTTGTATCACGTGCCATGTCCGCTCTCCCTTATTTCTTCTTGCCGGCAATGGCCTTAGCGGGGCCTTTGCGGGTGCGGGCATTGGTATGGGTGCGCTGGCCACGCACTGGCAGACCGCGACGATGGCGCAGGCCGCGATAGCAGCCAAGGTCCATCAGACGCTTGATGTTCATCGTGGTTTCGCGGCGCAAGTCGCCTTCGACGGTGACATTGGCGTCGATAAACTCGCGGATCGCCAGCACTTCAGCGTCGGTGAGGTCACTGACCCGGCGGTTGTCGGCAATCTTGACCGACTCGCAGATTTGCTTGGAAATGGCCGGGCCGATCCCGGTGATATAGGTCAGGGCGATGACAACCCGCTTGGCAGTGGGTATGTTCACGCCGGCAATACGTGCCACGTTTGGTATTCCTTCTTGTCGCGGTTCCGTTAGTCCGGAACCTTTTTTCACAACTGCGGTTCAGCTGAACCACGCTTTTGAGGTAATCCTGCACAAACTGCGCAAACCGATTCTTCCTTGCGGAATGAGGTTCAGTATGGGGATTGGCGGTTGGGGTCAAGGGCCCCTAAACCTAATCCAGAATAGCCTTGATCTGCGACGCGACGGCATCAATTTCAGCCAGCCCATTGACGCCTTTCAGCTGCCCTTTGGCGTAATAATAGCCAACCAAAGGACTGGTCTGCTTATAATAGGCCAGTAGCCGTATTTTCAAGGCATCCGCATTGTCATCGGCGCGACGGCTAAAATTGGTGCCACCGCAATTGGTGCATATTCCATCCACGGGAACCGGTCTGGTCTGGTCATGAAATACCTCACCACAGGTTGCACAAGTCGAGCGGCCAGATATCCGGCTTACCAGAACTTCGTCATCGACTTGCATTTCAATCACGTGGTCGATTGTCTGGCCCAGTTCGGTCATCAATGCGCCCAAAGCGTCAGCTTGCGGCAAGGTGCGGGGAAATCCGTCAAAGATGAACCCACCCGGGGCCCGCGCCGTCGTAACCTTCTCACGGATCAGTGCGATAACAATCTGGTCCGTGACAAGGTGGCCCTTATCCATCACATCGGCAACGACCTGCCCCATCGGCGTCCCACTGGTGCGGGCCTCCCGCAACATGTCACCGGTTGACAGCTGAACCATCGCGCGGTCATCAACCAATTTGCGCGCTTGGGTGCCTTTGCCCGCGCCCGGCGGCCCGAGCAAAATGATATTCATCTGCGTGATGGGCCTTTGGCCCGCGGCTTGGTACTGCGCTTGCCACGCAGCTGCGATTTTTCGATCAGTCCTTCGTACTGATGGGCCAACAGATGCGACTGTATTTGCTGAATCGTATCCATACCCACCGAGACAATAATCAGAACCGACGTGCCTCCAAAGTAGAACGGAATAGCTAACTGATTGCGAACAATCTCGGGCAAAAGCGCCACGAGCGCCAAATAAGCTGACCCCAGGACCAGAATCCGCGTCACCACATAATCCAGATATTCAGCGGTCTTTTTGCCAGGCCGGATCCCGGGAACAAAACCGTTCTGGTTTTTGAGGTTCTCGGCGACTTCATCGGTTTTGAACGCCACTTCGCGGGTGTAAAAGTAGGTAAAGAACACGATCATCGCGGTAAAGAAAATCAGGTACAACGGCTGACCAGGGCCAAAGTAGGCCAAAATCGTCGACAGCACGACATTGGTTGACCCGCCCGAAAACGTGGACAGCGTTGTTGGCAACAACAGCAGTGCCGAGGCGAAAATCGCCGGGATCACGCCCGCGGGGTTCACTTTGATCGGCAGGTGGCTGGACCCGCCATCATAGACTTTCATGCCGACCTGACGGCGCGGATACTGGATATGGATCTTGCGCAAGGATCGCTCCATGAACACCACAAAAGCCAGCAATACCAAGACCATCAGCATTACACCTACAATGACAAGCGGGCTTGTGGCACCTGACCGGCCCTGGCTGAGAAATTGCGCCATAGCGGCAGGAACTTCGGCAATGATACCAACAAAAATGATCAAAGAAATGCCGTTACCAATGCCCCGGGCCGTGATCTGTTCGCCCAGCCACATCAGGAACATGGTGCCACCAACCAGCGTGATCACACAAGACGCCCGGAAAAACAGCCCGGGATCAGAGGCAAGATTGCCAGATTCCAGCGAGGCTGCCAGCGCGTAGGCCTGAAAAGTGGCCAGAATAACTGTGAAATAGCGGGTATACTGGTTGATCTTCTTGCGCCCCTGCTCGCCCTCTTTCTTGAGGTTCTTGAGCGGCTCGTACATCGAGGCCATCAACTGCACGATGATAGATGCAGAGATATAGGGCATGATTCCCAGCGCGAATATCCCCATGCGCTGCAATGCGCCGCCAGTGAACATCGACAGGATACCGCCAATGCCGGTCTGCGCCTGATCCATGAACGCGCGCAATTCGCCTGCATCAATGCCTGGGACGGGAATGAACGTACCAATCCGGTACACCACCAGCAGGCCAATGGTGAACAGGATGCGGCTGCGCAGCTCGGTTGCCTTGCCAAAGGCCCCCCAGCTCATGTTTGCGGCCATTTGCTCTGCGGCTGATGCCATTTAGATGTCTCTTTTCATGTCAAACGCCGCCGAACGGTTTTCCCGGTCGGCAGCTCTGGGGAAACGCCAGAAAGATGTAGTCAGACCGGGGCCCGACTACAACTGGTTATTCTGCGGCAACCTTGGCCGGACGGGTTTTCACGCCTTTGGCACTGACCGGACGGGGCGAGTAAGTCACAGTGACGGTGCCACCAGCCTTTTCAACCGCCTCAACCGCCCCAGCCGACGCGCCGGTGCAGGTCAGGGTGATCTTCGTGGTGATCTCGCCTTTGGCAAGAACCCGCACGCCATCCAGCTTGCGCTTCATCACGCCAGCGGCGACCAGCGAATCTTCGGTCACGACCGCATCCAGCTTGCCCGCGTCGATGAATTTCTGGATTAGACCCAGGTTTACAACGGCATAATGAATTTGGTTGGGCTTGTTAAAGCCGCGCTTGGGCAAGCGCTGATACAGCGGCATCTGCCCGCCTTCATAGCCTTTGATCGCCACACCGGACCGGGATTTCTGACCCTTGATCCCACGGCCAGCGGTCTTGCCCTTGCCCGAACCGGGACCGCGCGCCACGCGCTTGCGCCGATGGTTCGCGCCGGGATTGTCGTGAAGTTCATTCAATTTCATGTCGCTACTCCTTATGCCGGAAAAGACCACCCAGCGACGGCGCGGCCCCACGCGGACTGTTGTTGGGTAAGGTGGGTTTAAACCCACCTTACGAGACCAGTTCGAAGTCTACTCCGAATGGTTCAAAGTAAGGTGGGTTTAAACCCACCCTACTATTGGCTTACCCGCGCTCTTCGATGATCTCGACGAGGTGCGGAATGCTGTAGACCATGCCACGGACCGAAGGTGTATCCTCCAGCTCGCGGGTCTTGTGCATCTTGTTCAGGCCCAACCCGATCAGGGTCCGGCGCTGCACGGCGGGGCGGCGGATCGGCGAGGCGATCTGCTTGACGACAATCGTTTTTGCCATGGCTTATGCCTCCACCGCTTCGAGGGCGGGTTCAGCAGCTTCGCCCGGCTTGCGCAGGATATCAGCCACCTTCTTGCCCCGACGCTGGGCGACGGAGCGGGGCGACTGTTCTTTCATCAGCCCGTCCATCGTAGCGCGGATCATGTTGTAGGGGTTCGTCGAGCCCAGCGATTTGGACACAACGTCCTGCACACCCAGCATTTCGAACACGGCGCGCATCGGACCACCGGCAATGATGCCGGTGCCCGGAACGGCGGCGCGCATCACCACACGACCGGCGCCATGGCGCCCTTCCATGTCGTGGTGCAGGGTCCGGCCCTCGCGCAATTGCACGCGGATCATCTGACGCTTGGCCTGTTCAGTAGCCTTGCGGATCGCCTCGGGGACCTCTTTGGCCTTGCCCTTGCCATATCCGACACGGCCCTTTTGGTCGCCCACAACGACAAGCGCTGCAAAGCCAAAGCGTTTGCCGCCCTTCACCGTTTTGGACACGCGGTTGATTGCGACCAGACGGTCGGCAAACTCGGGTGCGGCCTCTTCGCGGCGATCCCGACGTGGTTCACGTTCTGCCATTCGTCTGCTCCTTAAATCTTTAGCCCAGCTTCACGCGCAGCGTCGGCTAATGCCTTGACCTTGCCATGAAACAGGAAACCGCCACGGTCGAA
>JANOQM010000070.1:0-35519 GCA_031422295.1 Rhodobacterales bacterium
GACCGTCACCCGCGACGGCCATGCCCAGCCCCGCTTGATCGCCACATCGCGCACATCGCGCCACGCCTGTATGAGCGGGAAACCCTCGCCTGCATCGCGCAAGGTGGTCATGAAATACCCCCAAGCCTCTGGCGACATATCAGCGGTGCGTTTCGACCCCTGATGACCGGGCAAAAGTGCGGGCGCAAAGTTGATCGGATCAACCCCTTTAACCGCGTTTTGAAGGCGCGTTAAATTGGGTTTCGACACGCCATTCTGACCGAACTTTTGCTTCACCATGGCGACCTTTTGCGGCCATGTCAGCGCCTTCCCGGCTGTCACCAGAAACCGGGCAATCGCGGCCTTGTGTTCCGCCTTGGCCCGCATCGAAGGACAGGCCGCGCGGAACGTCTCTTGGGCCGCGTCATCATAGGTGCCAGAGGCCAGCCCAGACGCCGCAATCTGCCGTTCGGTATAGGCAATGCGTACGGGTTCGGGCAGGTCGGATAGGAGAACCATTTCTGCCAGCCCGCCGCTGCTTTGACCAATGGAAATTGGGATATTATTGCGGCTGATCCACTTACTTACCGACGTGCGGTGATTTGGGATGCCGGCGAGACCCCTAAGCGATGAGATACTTAGGAGCACTTCTTACGCTCCAAATTTGCGGCAGCGCTCACGACATCAACAGTCCTTGCGGCCTTTGGGCCGGTCCACTGCCCTAAAAGCGCCTTCATTACGTTGGGACGATGAAAACCGTTGTTCCTGCACCATTCCGCTAGGGTGGTGCCTTGTGCAACAAAGCCGCTTCGGATAAGATCAACCCTCAAGTGAGGGTTTATTTCGCCTTCGGATGACATGAATGGTGCTCCAAGTTGGGAGCACAATGCACCAAGTTAGGAGTAGACGCAATGTCTAATTCAGAGTGGAGCGAAGGATTTTGCCAAAGGCTCGATGTCCTGCGGGTCCGCTATGGTTTTTCAAAGGCCGAGATGGCAAGAAAGTCGGGGCTGCCCACTCGAACTTTCGAGAACTACTTCAAAGGACACAAGCCGGGTGTTGAAGCTCTGATTGCTATTTCGCGCGGTTTGGGGATCGACATAGATTGGCTGATCGGGGAAGTGACTGAAGATAAGAGCTTCAACACCGACATGGTTGGTGAGGCATCTTGGATCGCCGTAAAACGCTACTTGGATCAGATTATTGCAGTCGAACAAACGGGCACGAAAGTTGTGCAGGATGGGAAGCTCATGGGCAAGGAAACCGGCCAATGCGCAGCAGTTGTCGAAGCCATGATTGTCGCAGAGTATGTCGCGCTTCGAACGGAATACGCCGCGCCCAGTTTGGAAGATGCAAAGTCGCTTGAAACTCGACGCCGCGCAATCTGAAATTGGGTGTGCGGTGTGCGCAGAATTGCGCACACCTTGCTCTAAGCCCCCATTGATTTCATTACACATTTTTTCCGGCACATCGCCGCAAACACCCCCAAAACCCCCCGAAACACCCAAAGTGGCTCAAAATGGGTGAACAGACCCTTTTGCAACCCATTGATAACGCTTGCGATTTTTTAAGCACCGGCTCAAAATAGATGAAACGCGTCAAGTAAGGCGGGCCCTAACCCACCCCCCCCTCAATACTTCCCCGGCACATACAACTCCTGCGGCAACGTCGCCCGCTCGTAATCCGAATTATACACCCGCTCGGGCAACACAATCTCGGTATGCGGCACGTCCTCATACGGGAACAGCTCCAGCCGCCCCGTCGCCCACCCGCCTTGACAGCGCCCGGCATAATATCCGACGGTTCGCCGATGATCCCGATCCGTGACCATAACCCCTCGCTGAACAGGCCATATGTCACTTATGCGCTGATTGCGGCCAATGTGCTGCTCCATCTGCTGGTGATCAGCATGGTCCGGTCTGACCGGCAACTGATGCTGCTCTATGTCGATTATGCGATGATCCCGGCCAAGATCAGCCAAGAGGCGTCGTATCTGACCCTGATCAGTTCGACGTTTCTGCATGCCGGATTCCTGCATCTGGCCGGTAACATGCTGTTTTTATGGGTATTTGGTGATAACCTTGAGGACCGGCTGGGGCATGCCGGGTTTATCCTGTTCTATCTGGCCGCCGGGGCCGGGGCGGGGCTTGCGCAATATCTGGCCGCCCCATGGTCGCCGGTGCCCACCATCGGGGCCTCGGGGGCGATTGCGGGCGTGATGGGCGGCTATCTGTTGCTATTCCCCAAGGCCCGGGTCGATGTGCTGTTTTTCTTTCTGGTATTTTTCCGGATCATTGCGATCCCGGCCTGGGCCGTGCTGGGGGTCTGGTTTGGACTGCAATTGTTCAATGGGCTGGGCGATGACGGATCGGGCGGCGGCGTGGCCTATTGGGCCCATGCGGGCGGGTTTATTGTCGGGCTGGGGCTGATGTTGCCGATCTGGATTTGGGCGGGCGGGACAGCGTCGTGGAAGCTGACCCATGGACTGCCGCCGCATCCAGCCGCCCTTTATGGTCCCAGCCGGGTTCCGGCGGTGGTGCGGCGGAAATAACAACCGGCGGCGTTTACGCGGCCGCCGGTCCGAATGACAGGCCTAGGCCCCAAACCACGTCCGGCCCAGCACCACCAGTATCTGACCATACCCGCGCACCAGTTCCAGCGGCACGCCGGTCCCAGTCAACTCGCCCTCGACCGCGACCCGTTCATAGACGCCATCCTCGGTCGCACGTCCCGAATTGGTCAGGCGCAGCACGCCGGTCACGCCGTCAACCACAGCAAACGGATCGGCCGCAGCAAACGGATCACCGCCGCCCGCACCACCGGGCAGCACCAGGTTCATCTGGTATTCCTGCTGCCATTTCTGGCCCGCCACATCGACCAGCGGCATGTTGCCTTCCAACCGGTAGGTCGCATCGCCGCAGGTGACGTCAAACGCCATCTGCCAGGCAAAATTGGCATAGGCAAAGATCGCATCGCCGGTCCAACTGCACGATTGCGCATCGCGGCCGCCGACATGTGGCACGACGAAGCTGTCAAACCGGATCGAGTCAATCTCATTGGAAAACTCGACCGTTTCGGTGCCGGTGGCAGTTTCGCGCAGATTTTCCAGCAGGCTGTCGCCAAGGGCGCGGGCCGATGCACTTGGGGCCTCTGGTTTCATCACCAGATTGCCGCCAAACATCGCGTTTTCCGCCCCGGCAGACCCGGCCCGCAGGTAATTGGCCAGAATGGTGGAGGCATCGGTAAAACCGTCACTGTCAGCCTCGATCGTGAAGCCACCCGAATAGCTGATCCGCGGCAGGGTTTGCGCGGGGTTATTGGGGTTCTTGATCACGCCCGACCCGGATGTCGAACAGGCCTCGTCCACCCGCGACAGGCCCAGCCAGGCGCTGGCCCCGGCAGAGCATTCAATGCTTAGCGTCGTGGTGGCGGTGCGGTCGTCAACGATGCCGCTGAATGTGTCACGCTGGTCTGAATCGAACAGCGACGGCTGGTAGGCCGACAGGGTGAATTTGACGGTTTCCGTCGCGGACTGGGCGTGGGCGGTGCCCCCGACCGAGGCAAGGGTCAGGGCGGCGATCAGACTAAGCTGTGGATGGAACATGGGATTCTCCGAATGAAAACAAATGGAAAGGGATCTTGGAATCGGCCGAAGCGGGCAGACGAGGATAGCCGGACATTCAATACGGGCTAAATACCTTGCCCGTTGCCCAAACCCGCCTGTGGATCACACGATAACCGGGACGCGGCGAAAAGCAACACAAGGCTTATAAATCCAGCCGCCCTTGCGATCTGCTATCGTCCTCTTTGGCCGCCTTTTTGAACCCGTCATCGCGGCGGGCGGGCAATCTGACGGCGCGGTCCCGCAATTCCATGGCCTGCGCGATGGTGACGATCTGAATGCGCGGGACCGGGGCGAAACCGGGCAGATCGAACTGGCCTGCCCCCGCCGCCTCGGTCACCATCGGTTTGGACGGTTCGGTCAGGGTCAGGAACACGCCGATGGCAGCCCCTTCCCGCTCGATCACGCCGCGCAAGTCGCGGATCATTGCCACGCCGACATTGTCGCCCGCCTTGACCGACACAATGGCGCGGCCTTCGTGTTTTGCGCCGAAATACAGGTTGCCGTCGATGCCTTTGTCGGCGCCCTTTTTACCCAGATTGCCGGGTTGCGCGGCGATCAGGGACAGCGCCCATTTTTCGAACTCGAAGTAGTAATTCTTGTCATCGCGGCCCCGGGCGGCAAGGTTGCGCGCGCCTTCAAGGTCTTGCGGGGTGCCGTGGGTGGTGAACCGCACGCCCTCAAAGGCATCGCGCAACCGCTTTTCGATGAGCCCGATGGCAAGATGGGTGACGTCAATCCCGATCCAGTTGAGTCCGAGTTTTTGTGCCGCATGCACCGTGGTGCCGCAACCGCAGAACGGGTCGAGCACGGTATCACCGGGGTTGGAGGAGGCGGGGAGGAAATTTTTGCGGGTCCGACTAAAGTTGCACCAGTGTAAGTCGTTCAGAGATGTTGTGCTGCAGCACTCAGATCGCTACACTCGCGAGACTATTGAAAGCGTCATGGAGAAAAATCATTTTGGCCAAAACATCGTTTCTTGAAAAACTACTGCGCCAGTTTATCGCTTCATCAGCAGCGCGGAGTAAGACAATTCCGGCCAAACGCCAGGCTAAAGTCAAAACCAGTCCATTTTTTGATTATCTCGAAGATGTCCTTGAAGTAGACAGCAATGGTCGGCAGTTTATTGGGTCAGAGGGTTCGTTTGACTTTGATATTGTAGGTGAAAGCCACTATCAAGAAGCGCTTGAGAGATTTGCGGGCGGCCGCTCAGAAACAGAAGCCAAGGTTGAGATATTGGCGTGCATATTGCCTGAAAACAACCCGAAAGACAAAAACGCTGTCGTGGTAAAGATTAATGGTGAGACCGTTGGCTATTTGGCCAAAGCGCACGCAAAGGCATGGCGGGCTGCTTTGCGCCAAATCAGAAATTGCGAGGATCCCGTAGAAGTTATGGCGCTAATTGTTGGAGGTTGGCACAGAACCCCAAAAGGAAAGCCTGTCGAAACAGGTAGTTTCGGCCTCAAACTAGATATGTCTATCGACTTTGATGAGTGATATTGGAAAAAATGTGACGAATACTTCACGTTGCGTTTGTGGTTTGACACTCCATCATCGCCAGATAGGCCATCATGTCATTATCGCCCAAGAATGACCGGATCGCCCGCAGCATCGTGGTGGCTGCCGCATTCCGCCCGCGCATCACATCGCCAAACGCCGCCTCGGCGCTGTCATTCCAATGCCAGGTGTCGTCAAACGCCTCAATCTGCGCGGCACATTCCGCCCCGGCGGGCCCCTTGAACAGCACATTATACGACGCGTTGGAATTGAACGGCGGGTCCAGATAAATCAGGTCCACGCTGGCATCGCGGATAGACTCGCGCAGTACGTTCAGATTATCGCCGTAATATAAATGGTTCATGCCCGCCCCCCGCACGCCCGTTATGACCGGGCGATGGTTAACCCCACCCTAATCGGCGCCGTGGGGTATGTGCAACCCGCGTGCGCCCCCGACAAGGCGTGGGTTGCACCCACCCACCGCGACCCGATATACCCCGCGCCATGACCCAAAATCCCCCCAACCTCCGCCCCGATCTCGCCCCGCGCGCCCGTTTCAACGAACCCTTAAGGCCCCGATCTGACGGGACCCGCCAGCCGACCATTGGTATGGTCAGTCTGGGCTGCCCCAAGGCGCTGGTGGACAGTGAACGCATCCTGACCCGGCTGCGGGCCGAGGGGTATGCGATTTCGCCGGATTACGCCGGGGCCGATGCGGTGATCGTCAATACCTGCGGCTTTCTGGATTCGGCCAAGGCCGAAAGCCTAGAGGCGATTGGCGAGGCGCTGCGCGAAAATGGCCGGGTCATCGTGACGGGCTGTCTGGGCGCGGAACCCGATTATATCCGGGGGGCGCATCCGACCATTCTGGCGGTGACCGGCCCGCAGCAATATGAACAGGTGCTGGACGCGGTGCATTTGGCAGTGCCGCCGTCGCCTGATCCGTTTATCGATTTATTGCCCGCCACCGGCGTTTCCCTGACCCCCCGGCATTATTCATATTTGAAGATTTCAGAAGGCTGCAATCACAAATGCAAGTTCTGCATTATCCCCGATATGCGGGGTAAACTGCAATCCCGCCCTGCCCATGCGGTATTGCGCGAGGCGGAAAAGCTGGTGCAGGCCGGGGTGCGGGAATTATTGGTGATTTCGCAGGATACCTCGGCTTACGGTGTCGATATCAAGCATCTGGAGGAGCGGGGGCACCGGGCGCATATTACCGATCTGGCCCGCGATCTGGGCGGGCTGGGGGCCTGGGTCCGGCTGCATTACGTCTATCCCTATCCGCATGTGCGCGACCTTGTGCCGCTCATGGCCGATGGGTTGATATTGCCCTATCTGGATATCCCGTTTCAACATGCCGACCCCGGCGTATTGCGGCGCATGGCCCGGCCTGCCGCAGCAGCGCGGACTTTGGACGAGATTGCAGCCTGGCGGGCGGTCTGCCCGGAGATTACCCTGCGGTCGACATTTATTGTGGGCTATCCGGGGGAAACCGACGCCGAGTTTCAGGTTTTATTGGACTGGATGGACGCCGCACAATTGGACCGGGTGGGCTGTTTCAAATACGAGAATGTCGCCGGGGCGCGGTCGAATTTGTTGCCGGACCATGTGGCAGAAAGCGTAAAGCAGGAGCGGTTTGAGCGGTTCATGCAGAAGGCGGCTTTGATTTCGGAGGCGAAGTTGGAGGCTAAGGTGGGCCGGGTACTGCAGGCGATTGTGGATGAAGTGGACGCCGACGGATTGACCTGCCGGACATGGGCGGATGCACCCGAGATTGACGGGTCGCTGTTTGTGGATGACGGGTTTGAGGGGGTGTCAGTGGGGGATATCGTGACGGTGCAGGTGGAAGAGGCGGGGGAGTATGATTTGTGGGGTGCGCTGCGTTAAAAAACGAACCGGGGGAATGGGATTAAGTGGTATCACTGCCTGTTGCAACATAGCTACATAAACACGAGATTGCCCAATCATTTTCAACAACAGCTAGTATTATTCAGTTTATTATTCGAATATTTGAAATATATTGAATTTTAATCAAGGGATATGGCAATGGCAAAAACAGTCGTTATGAAAAATCCGCAGAACGGATTATTGAAAAAAGGGTTTTTCGGCTTCTCTTGGACCTACTTTTTCTTTGGCTGGTTTGTTCCACTGTTTCGCGGAGAACTCGGTGTTGCCGCTCTTCACCTTCTTTTTTCGTTTCTTACTTTTGGCCTTTGGCAGATTATTTTCTGCTTTCTTTACAATAAGCAATATACCTCCCGGTTGATTGCGGATGGTTTCAGATTTGCTGATAGACCCGAAGTAAACAGGGCTGCAGAAATCGCTCTTGGCGCCGATGTTTCGATCACGAGTCTGGCGGTAGGGGGTTAATACAGGTGTGCGTAAGTCGGGGCGTGATTATCTACTGAATAGAGTGCGCATTCTTAGTACACCCTTCTTGTTATTCCACCCACCTTGCCACATCCCGGCTCTGATGCAGCACCCGCACCACCACAACCGCATCCGCCTCCACCCGGTAAACCACCGTATGCGCCTCGTAGAACAGCCGCCGATACGGCTCGCCCAACTCCTCGGCTTGCGCGTTCGTCAGCGGGTTCAACCCGATCCGGTCAATCGCCTCGCTAAGTTCCATAAAGTAGAGATCCGCCCGCGTATCGCCCCACCGCTCCGATCCAAACCGCCATATCTCGCGCAAATCCTCACGCGCGGCGGGGAGCAGGGTGATTTGCATTCATATCCCTTTCGGCTTTCCATTGTGCTAACCATTTTTGCGGCTCAAACGGAACAGGCGGCCCACTCGCCTCCCCCTCTGCAATCAGCGCCCGCAACTCGGCCAGCTTGGCCTCGCGCTCTTCCAGCAGCCGCAGCCCGGCGCGGATGACCTCGGACGCAGAGCCATAGCGCCCGGTCTCGACCTGTTCGGTCAGAAATCCGGTGAAATGATCGCCGAGGGCGAATGATGTGGTTTTGGGCATGGGGGCCTCCATGAGCGGATTACCAAAATATAGTAACCCCGGCGCCCCCGGTCAAGCATCCCGGCAAGGGTGGGTTAGAACCCACCTTACTTTACGTATACCCACAATGCAGCGCCGCAGCGTAAGGTGGGTTGCACCCAGCCCTACCCCCGAATAATCTTGGCCAGTGCGCCGAACATCGGCTCGTTGGCGCAGATCACGCCGCCGTCCTCGATCAAATTTCCGCCCACCACCAAAGGCTCGATAAACCCGCCCGCCTCGCGCAAGATCACCACACCGGCGGCAATGTCCCAGGGGTGCAATTGGCGTTCCCAGTAGCCGTCATAGCGGCCCGCCGCGACATAGGCCAAATCCAGCGCCGCCGATCCCCAGCGCCGCACCCCGGCGCAGGCGGGCAACAGGCGGGCAAGTTCCATGATCGTCTGGGGCAGGTCCGACCTGCCGCCAAACGGCAATCCGGTGGCAAAGATGCATTCCAGCATCTTGGTGCGGCCCGACACCCGCAGGCGGGTTTCGTTCATCCAGGCACCGCTGCCCTTTTCGGCATAGAACATCTCGTCCTTGACCGGGTCATAGACCACGCCCGCCACCGGGATCCCTTTGTGTTCCAAGGCGATAGACACGGCCCAATGCGGCAATCCGTGCAGGAAATTCGTGGTGCCATCCAGCGGGTCAACGATCCAGCGGCGGGTCGGATCCTCGCCGTCAATCAGCGTGCCTTCCTCGCCCAGAAAACCATAGGACGGGCGGGCCAGCATGAGTTCCTGCCGGATTGTCGCCTCGGCGGTTTTATCTGCGCGCGATACGAAATCACCGGGGCCTTTGGACGAGACCTGCAAATTCTCGACCTCGCCAAAATCCTTGAGCAGCGCGCGTCCGGCCTTGCGGGCGGTTTTCATCATGACATTAAGATTTGCACTGCCAGCCATCTTGCGCCTCCGAAGGGATCAGAGGCGGCGTATAGGGCCTGTGGCGGATGCGGGCAAGGGGGACGACCGGCCCGGCAGAACCTGTAAAATCCGGGATATTTAGCCGGACCAGACCGGATTTGATTAAGCCGATCTTGGCGGGTTCTGCGCCAGGGTGACCCGGCACAACAATGACGGGCCCATGCGCGCGCTGACCCTGGAAAATATTCGGCACGAAACACGATTTGTCAGTATCGTGTCCACGCGCGACGTGCCCAAACGGCTGGCCTCGGCCGGGATGATCCTCGGGATCTGCGTCTATTCCGGGGCCTGGACCAGTGTCCTGATCACCGCCGGGCTGATCTTGTGGTTCGAACTGACCGGCAAGGTGATTGCCGTCAGAATGCCAGACCGCGACGCCGATGTCGGCCCGATGCTGATGATTGCGATGTGGCTGACCAATATCCCGTCCACCGTGGCCTATCTGTTGCCATCGCTGATCCTCGCGGCACAGCCCTCGATCGCGTTGCAATTTGGCGGGCTGCTGTGGCTATTCGGGGTTTATGTCCATATTTCCAACACCTTCGTCTCACTGCCATTTTATAACTGGAGCCAGATGACGCCTGCATTTCTGATGTCATTCGTGATATTCTGGGTTGCCTCCGGCAGTATACCCGCAGCCTCGCCCGCAGTGGACTGGGCGATCACGGTGCTGCTGACCATTGTGTATGGCGTCAACACGGTCGAAACGCTGAACCGGCAAAAGGATACCCAGCTGGCCCTGTATGCCGCCCGCAAAGACGCTAATGCCCGGCTACGCAAGCTGGAACATCTCAACCAGCATGATGTGCTGACCGGGCTGTTGAACCGCAGTGCCTTTGACGCCGGGCTGGACCTGATGCTGACCCGGCGGCGCGCACCTGCCCGGCTGGCGGTGTTGCTGATGGATCTGGACGGGTTCAAACCGATCAATGACACCTATAGTCACAAGGCGGGCGACACGGTTCTGGTCACCGTGGCGCAACGGCTAAGGCTGGCTGCAGGCGATGCGGGTATCGTGGCCCGGTTGGGGGGCGATGAATTTGCCATTGCATTCGAGATGACCGGCCCCGACGAGGCGGTCATCCGGCTGGCGAATGAAATTGCAAGGTCCGTTCATAAACCCGTGACTTACGGCGAACGGCAGCTGCAGGTCGGGGTCAGTATCGGCATCAATCTGACCGGTATCGGCGAAGATAGCGTCGCTGCCCTGTGTATCGGGGCCGATCAGGCGATGTATCTGGCCAAGGCCGATCCGGGGCGCAAAGCCATGCTGTTTGACCCGGCTGTGTTTCCTCCAAGGCTCAGCCTGACTGACCGGCAGGATATGCTGGCCGCGATCCGGTCGCGCCAGATCAAGCCATTTTATCAGCCCAAGGTCATGCTGGACACCGGCACAATCTGCGGGTTCGAGGCATTGGCCCGCTGGGACCAACCCGGCCTTGGCCTGCGCCCGCCCTCGACCTTTCTGCCGCAAATCAATGAACTGGGCCTGCAGGGCGATTTTCTGGCCTTCATGGCGGGCCAGGTCTTGCATGATGTCAGCGCTTTGGTCGCCGATGGGCTGGACCCCGGGCAGGTGTCGATCAATATTCCCGAGGTGGCGCTGGCCACCCATTCCGGCCATCATGACCTCGCCACATTGCTGGCCGCCCATCCGCTGGCCAAGGGGCATATCACCTTTGAAATCACCGAAGATGTGTTCATCGCCCGGTCCGGCAGCATGATCCAGCACAGCATCTCCCAATTCCGGCGGTCTGGGGTGCGCATCTCGCTGGATGATTTCGGCACGGGTTTCGCGTCGTTCCAGCATTTGCGCCAGCTGGAATTTGACGAGCTGAAAATCGATACCAGCTTTGTCCAAGGTCTGGGTGTTGACCCCGCCGCCGAGGTTCTGGTGGCGGGCTTTTTGTCGATTGCCGCCGGGCTGGGGGTGCAGGTCATTGCCGAAGGGGTCGAAACCACTGACCAACAGCGCCGATTGCTCAATCTGGGCGGCACGGTCGCCCAAGGCTATCTGTTTGGCAAAGCCGTGCCATTGGCCGAGGCGCGCATTCTGCTTTTTGCCGAAAACAGCCGCAAGGCGCGCGCCGTGGCGCAGCGCGATCAGATCGGCTGACCGCTTGTCAGATACCGCGCACTGGCCTAATCTGTGCCCGCGATGACCCAATATTTTCTCAGCCATGAACCGGTGATCCGGCTGACCGTGTTTTTGGGCATGCTCGCCCTGATGGCGCTGTGGGAACTGGCCGCACCCTGCCGCCGCAATGACCTGCCCCGGCTGATCCGCTGGTCGAATAATCTGGCGCTGGTGGTGATTGACAGTATCGTGCTGCGGTTGGGATTTCCGATCTTGGCGACCGGGCTGGCGATCTGGGCCGCTGATGCGGGTTGGGGGTTGTTCAATCTGCTGGCCCTGCCCGGCTGGGTCGGGTTCGGGCTGGGGTTCATCCTGCTGGACCTTGCGATTTACGGCCAGCACGCGCTGTTTCACCGGGTCCCGTGGCTGTGGCGACTGCACCGGATGCACCATGCCGATCAGGATTTCGACCTGACCACCGGCCTGCGGTTTCACCCCGGCGAGATTGTGGTGTCGATGGTCATCAAGCTGGGGCTGGTGCTGGCGCTTGGCGTGCCCCCGGCGGCAGTGTTGTTGTTCGAAGTGGTGCTGAATGCCACCTCAATCTTTAACCACGCCAATGTCCGGATCGCCCCGGGGCTGGACCGGGCGCTGCGATTGCTTGTCGTCACGCCGGATATGCACCGGTTGCACCATTCGACAAACCCATTGGAAACGCACAGCAATTTCGGGTTCAATCTGCCATGGTGGGACTGGCTGTTCCGGACCTACCGGGCGCAACCCCTGCTGGGGCACCCGGGCATGCAGATCGGCCTGCCGCTGTTTCGCACGCCGCGCGACCAGTGGATTGACCGGATGCTGGTCCAGCCTTTTGTTACCCCCGCTGCAGTTTCACCGCCTCTTGCCGGGCCAGCCGGATCAGATGCGCCATGAACGGGCGGGATGTATCCTCGGCGCGGGTCGCGGCATACAGGCGGCGGGTGATCCCGGTTTTGGTGATGCGGCGGGTGACATAATCGGCGTTAAACCTGACTTGCCGGACCACCCAGTCAGGCAATACCGCCACCCCCCGGTTTGACGCGACCAACAGTAGAATGACGGCGGTCAGTTCGACCTGCCGGATCGCCAAAGGTTCGACCTTGGCGGGGGTCAAAAGTTGCGAAAATATGTCCAGCCGGGCCCGGTCCACCGGATAAGTGATCAATGTCTGGCCGCGAAAATCCTCGGCCTCGATCACCTCCTTGGCAGCCAAAGGATGGGCGGATGCGGCGACAAACACCGGCTCATAATCAAACAGCGGGGTAAAATCGGTCCCGGCCAGCGCCTCGGGGTCGGATGAAACCACCAGATCAACCTCTTCGCGCCGCAACGCAGGCAGCGCGTCAAAGGCAAGGCCGGGGCGGATATCGACATCCACCTCGGGCCAGGCCTTGCGAAACGCCTCAAGCACCGGCAGCAGCCATTCAAAACAGGCGTGGCATTCGATGGCAATATGCAGACGGCCCGCCTTGCCGCTGATAAGACCAGCAAATTCAGCCTCAAGTGCGGCGACTTGCGGCAGAATGCTCTCGGCGGCGGCCAGCAGTTTCATCCCCGCCGACGACAGGCGCAGCGGCTTGGCACGACGGACAAACAGCTCGACCCCGGCTTGATCCTCGATCCCCTTGATCTGATGCGACAGCGCGGATTGGGTCATGTTCAGCAGATCGGCGGCGCGGGCCAGACCGCCGGTGTCATGGATCGCCTTGATCGTGCGCAGGTGGCGGAATTCGATATGCATATGAACCAGACTCATGATGATGCTGAAAGTTATGAATTTGTCTCACGGCGCGATTTCCATCACAAGGGGGCAACTTCACAAGGATATCCCATGACCCGCCCCAGTGTTTCATTCGAATTCTTTCCGCCGAAAAACCTCGAAGGGTCATTCCGGCTGTGGGATTGCGTCAACACTTTGGCCCCGCTGGATCCGGCTTTTGTGTCAGTCACCTATGGCGCGGGCGGCACCACGCGGGCTTTGACCCACGAGGCTGTAGGCACGATCCATAAGACATCAGGGCTGACCGTAGCGGCCCATCTGACCTGTGTCGATGCCACGCGCGAAGAAACCTTAGCGATTGCAGCCGGTTATGCATCGGTTGGCGTGACCGAAATCGTGGCCCTGCGCGGTGATCCTCCCAAGGGTGGTGGCGGTTTCAAACCCCATCCGCAGGGGTTTTCCGGTTCTGTCGACCTGATCGAAGCCCTCGCCCTGAGCGGAAAATTCACCATCCGGGTCGGGGCCTACCCCGAAAAGCACCCCGAATCTGTCGATCAAAGGGCCGATATCGACCATCTGAAACGCAAGATTGACGCCGGGGCCACCAGCGCCATCACGCAGTTTTTCTTTGCTGCCGACAGGTTTTTCCGCTTCCGCGATGCCTGCACCAAGGCCGGGATCAACGCCCCGATCATCCCGGGCATCCTGCCGGTTGAAAACTGGGCGGGGGCACGCAAATTCGCGGCACTGTGCGGCACCACGATTCCGCCGACGATCGCCACTGCCTTTGATCACGCGACCCGCGACGGCACGACCGACCTGCTGGCCACGGCAGTCGCCACGCAGCTTTGCGACAACCTGCTGCAGGGCGGCGTGGACCACTTGCATTTCTACACCCTGAATCGCCCCGAACTGACCCGCGATGTGTGCCATGCCCTGGGTATCACACCCAAAGTCCGGTTACAGGAAGTGGCCTGACCGATAGCCAACCAGGTCCCCAGTTTCTTTTGTTGTTAAATATCCCCGCCGGAGGCTCCCGCCGATGTGACGGGCGCGGGCCGGGGGTGTTTTGACCCTTTCACCGCACGGCCCTGTACCGATTCATGCAGCCATTCCGACCGGTCCTTGCCGACGATCCGGCGACGGCGCGACAGGAACAACTTGCCCCAGCCGCCCCAGGTGCCAATCGACGGGGCGGTTACATCGCAATCAAACCGGCCCAGCCAATCGGCGGGCAGGGCCAATCCGCAGCGCTCCAGCCGTTCCAGTATCCAGACCAGCGGGATATTGGCAAGCGGTCGGGCGTCCGGCCTGTCGCCCACCTGCCCGCCGACATCGCCATGCGTGCCGGCAAACCAGACCTGTTCCATCACACCGGGCCAATTATGCGGGCGGGTCCACAGCACCGGCGCATAGGCTTCGCGGGTTTCATCCAGCGCCAGCGCGTGAAAGCCATGCCGCACATGGCGGCCCAGGGCGTGGTTGTGGAACGCATGCTGCGCCTCGGCCCAGCGCCACAGGATTGGCAATCGCAGGCCCAAAGCCTTGACCGTATCCCAGACTGCCACCACTTCGACCATCACATCGGCATGGCAATACAGGTTGCGAAACGCATCGGCCACCGGCCCGCGCCCACCCGCCCGGTAATGCCGGTAGGCCTGCTGCACATTGCGCACGGTCGCATCTTCGTGCCGGACCAACCCGACCAGATCGACCACCCCGGCAAGGCTACGGACGGCATAGGCGCCGCGCGAATAGCCGACCAGAATGATCTTGTCGCCGGGCCGGTAACGTGACGCCAGCACGCCGTAGGCCCGTTCGATCTGCCGGTTGATGCCCCGCCCAAGCATCACATCCAGCGTGCCTTTCCAGTCGCGCCACTGAATCCCCGCCTCGTAATACAAGGTCAGATTGGCCCTGCGCCCGGCCTCGCGCAGTAATTTGAACGTCAGGCCCGCGTTGGTTTCGTGGCCTTCCTCAAGGCTGGACATTGTGCCGTCCAGAATAATGACATGGATCGCAGGCCCACGGGCGCGGCGCGGCAGGTCTTGTTCCTGCGCCCGCCGCCCGAATAACCCAAAGGCCCAGTCACGAAAGCCCACGCTGCTCCCCCTGTAAAACCGCCCAAATCCGCTGCGGTGTGAACGGCATCTGCACGTCACGCACGCCCCGGTCCCACAAGGCATCCAGCACGGCATTCGACACGGCGGCCAAGGCCCCCACCGTTCCCGCCTCGCCACAGCCCTTCATTCCCATCGGGTTGTACAACGACGGAACCGGTTCGGAATGGAACCCTATATGCGGCATGTCATCGGCCCGTGGCATGGCGTAATCCATGAAAGTTGCGGTCAGCAACTGGCCCTGATCGTCATAGACCACCCGTTCGGTCACGGCCTGCCCGATCCCCTGGGCGATCCCGCCATGCACCTGCCCTTCGGCCAGCATCGGGTTGATCAGATTGCCGAAATCATCGACCACAGTATAGCGGTCCACGCGCACCACGCCGGTATCGGGGTCAATCTCGACCTCGACCACATGCGCGCCATTGGGGAATGACCGGTCGGACAGCTCGATCCGGGCGGTATAGCGCAGCAGGTCAGTCCGCCCCGCCACACGTGCGAGATCGACCACATCCAGCACGGTCGGCGTGACATTCGACCCCGGAATGCGAAACCGTTCATCGTCAAACCCGATATCGGCCGCAGGCACCCCTTCAGCCGCGGCCAGAAACCCCGCCATGGCCGCAATCATCTTGTCCACCGTGGCCAGCGTCGCGGTGTTCTGCACCGTGACCGACCGCGACCCGCCGGTGCCGCCGCCTGTCGGGATCAGGTCACTATCACCCTGCATGACGCTAATCCGGTCTGCCGGAATTCCGGTCTGGTCCGCCAGAAACTGCGCATAGACGGTTTCATGCCCCTGCCCGTTGGACTGGGTTCCTACGTGAATTTGCACATCGCCCCCTTCCAAGAACACAACCGTGCTAACCTCGTCCTTATCGCCCAGAATACTTTCGATATAGTAACACAAACCCTGCCCCCGCAGCAGACCCTTCGCAGCAGACCCGGCACGGCGGCGGGCAAGGCCTGCCCGGTCCGCCTCGGCCCCAGCCCGGTCCAGCACCCGGGCAAATTCTCCGACATCATAGGTAATGCCCGTGGCACTGGTATACGGAAACTGCCCCGGTGCCACAAAGTTGCGCCGCCGCAAATCCCAGCCATCCACGCCCATCTGGCGCGCCGCCGCATCCATCATCCGTTCCAGCACGAACATCGCCTCGGGCCGGCCTGCGCCCCGGTAGGCATCAACCGGGGTCGTGTTGGTATACACCCCCTTGGACCCCAGCCAGACGGTCTGCACATCATAGGTGCCGGGCATGACTTTGCTGAACAGTTCGGTCTGAATGATCTGCGCGAATTGCGAGTTATATGCCCCCATATTCGCCACGGTTTCCACCTTGTAAGCGATCAGTTTATGCGTGGCATCAAAGCCCATGCTGGCCGTCGTCACCAGATCACGGCCTGCATTATCGCTGAGCATCGCCTCGGTCCGTTCCGACATCCAGCGCACGGGTTGGCCCGTTATCCGGGCCGCCGCCGCCGTCAGGATCATCTCGGGGTAATTCATCCCCTTCATCCCGAACCCGCCACCGACATCGGGCGTGGTCACCCGGACCTGGGCGGGTTTCAGCCTGAAATGCCAGGCCAACGCCGCCTTGGGGGCCCAGACCCCCTGCCCATTCACGCAGACATGCAGGCGGTCGCCGTCCATTTCGGCATAACACCCCCGGGTTTCCAGCGAATTGACGATGATCCGGTTATCCGGCAGGTCCAGCGTCACCAAATGCGCCGCACCCGCCAAAGCGGCGTCCGTCGCCGCGCGGTCGCCCAAGTCATAGTCATAGGCCAGATTGCCGGGAGCCGCAGGATGGATCAGCGGGCCGCCCACCACTGGCGCGACATGCGGTGCAAGTTCCTCGATTTCCAGCATAATCAGCTCGGCTGCATCTTTGGCCTGGGCCAAAGTATCAGCCACGACCATCGCCACCACTTCGCCGACAAAGCGCACCCGGTCGCGGGCAATGATCGGGCGCTCCGGGGCGGCACCGCGGCTGCCATCGGTATTCTTAACCCGGTCGGCCTTCATCCCGAACACAATGCCAGCTGCGGAAATGTCAGCCGCGGTCAGCACCAGCCTGACCCCCGGTGCGGCGCGGGCATCATCAACGTTCAGGGCCGTGATCACCCCATGCGCGATGGACGAGCGCAGGAAATACACATGCCCCGCATCTGCCGGGGCAATATCGTCAATAAACCGGCCCTGCCCGGTCAGAAACCGGATATCCTCGACCCGCTTGACCGGCTGGCTGCGCCCAAATTTTTCCATGCTCACACTCCTGCTCTGGCCCAAGCCCAGAGCCTAGCGGGCGCATTGGCCGTGTCCAGCAGGAACGGTGTTACAGGTCGGTTACAGCCACGCTGTCCCATGTGCCATAGCCGTTAAACCGGGTGGTCATGCCAAACAGATAGGCCCCCATCGCCCGGAACAGCAGCCAGTCACCGGGGGCCAGCGTCGCGGGCAAAGCAATCTCGCCCGGCAATTGGTCCAATGAGTCGCAGGTGGGGCCGTAAACCACGGCCAGCAGCCCCGCCCCGGTCTTTTCAACCCCGCCCGGCCCGATCACCCGAAAACCAGGCAGCCCGATTGAAGGAAATTCGGACAATCCGCCATAGATCCCGTCAGTCAGATAAACCCGGCCCAGGCGGATCGATTTGACCTGTGCGGCATAGGCAAAGGCATCGGCCACCAGCGCGCGGCCCGGTTCGCAAACCAGCGCCGGGCGCTGTTCAAACAGCTCCAGCCCCGCCGCGATCACTTTGAAAAAGCTGGTATAATCCGGCGTTCCGCCGTGCCGCGCCGATGGAAATCCACCGCCGACGTTCAGGCGCGCAATCGCCACATCCGCCGACCGGACAATCGCCGCTGCCTCGGTCATATAGGCCGCCCAGGGGGCCGGGGTCGGGCATTGGGTGCCAACATGAAAGGTCAGCGACGGTGTCAGTCCGGCCGTTGCGACGGCCCGCAACAATGCCGCCGCCAGCGCCGGAGTTGCGCCGAATTTTGCGCCAAAATCATAGGCTGCCCCCTTGACCGGCAGGGCAAAGCGCACCGCCACTTCGCCGGTCACCCCCGCCGCGATCAGCTTTTGCAATTCCTGCGGCTCATCGATTGACCACGAGGTGACGCCGGCCGCCATGCCGCAGGCAATTTCGGCCATTGACCGCACCGGATTATGATAATGCAACCGTGCTGCGGGCAACGCGGCCCGGACCAAAGCGATTTCTTCGGGCGAGGCCACGTCAAACGCCCGCATTCCGCCCGCCACCAACTGCGCCAGCACCGCAGGGCCGGGGTTCGCCTTGACCGCGAAAGTCACCTCGCCCGGGAACCCGGCCCGAAACAGTTGATGCCGGCGTTCCAGCGCTGCGGCGGAAAAAAACTGTACCGGCAGGTCGCTGTCGGTTTGGGCGAGCCACGCGATCGGATCAGATACCATCACCGGGTTATGCCGCATCGCCGCCTCCATGTTTCATTTTTCAAAAACATATGCTAGTACTTGGTCAATGTGTCGCATCACATTGTACAAAACGACTCTCAGTTACGGCGTAAAGACAAGATTATGGGCAATTCGACCGACCTTGACGATACCGACCGCGCCCTGCTGGCGCATCTGTCCACCAATGCCCGCCTGCCCGTGGCCAAACTCGCCGTGCGCATGGGCCTTGCGCGGACCACCGTGCAGGCCCGGCTGGACCGGTTAGAGCGGACCAGCGTGATCGCGGGTTACACCCTGAAACTCTCTGCCGATGCGACCCGTGGCCAGATCCGCGCCACCGTCCTGATCAACATCACCCCCGCCGCCCAGACCGCCGTGCTGGCCGCGCTGAAACGGCTGATCCCGGTCGAACGGGTCCATACCACCTCGGGCCGCTTCGATCTGGCCTGCACTTTGCGCACCGCCTCGACGCTGGAACTGGACGAAACCCTGGATAAAATCGGCGAGATTGAGGGCGTGTTGTCGATGGAATCCCTCATTCATCTGTCCACCCGGATTGATCGCGGGGCCTGACCCCCTTTTCCTGCATCGCTGCAACGGTTAGACGAACCCTGAACTTGACAGGATCACGCCGATGCCGATGGAAAAGACCTTTGACGCGACCGAGGCCGAGGCCCGGATTTACGCCATGTGGGAGGCGATGGGGGCGTTCCGCGCCGGGGCCAATGCGTCGAGGGCCGAGACCTTTACCATCATGATCCCGCCGCCGAATGTGACCGGATCGCTGCATGTCGGCCATGCGTTCAACAACACCTTGCAGGATGTGTTGGTGCGCTGGAAGCGGATGCAGGGCTATGATGTACTGTGGCAGCCGGGGACCGACCATGCCGGGATTGCGACGCAGTTGGTGGTGGAGCGGCAACTGGCGAAGGCCGGAAATGAATCACGGGCCGAGATGGGCCGCGAGAAGTTTCTGGAGAGAGTCTGGGAGTGGAAGGCTGAATCCGGCGGCAATATCCGCAATCAATTGAAACGGCTGGGTGCGTCCTGTGACTGGGATCGCGAGGCGTTTACCATGGATGCTAATTTCCATGATGCCGTCATCAAGGTCTTTGTCGATATGTATAACAAGGGCCTGATCTATCGTGGCAAGCGGCTGGTCAACTGGGACCCGCATTTCGAAACCGCCATTTCCGACCTTGAGGTTGAAAATGTGGAAGTCGCCGGGCAGATGTGGCACTTTAAATACCTGCTGGCCGAAGGTGCCACCTACATCTATGTTGAAAAAAATCAAGACGGGCGCGTGACCCTGTCCGAGGAACGCAACTACATCTCCATCGCCACCACCCGGCCAGAGACAATGCTGGGCGACGGTGCGGTGGCGGTTCATCCCTCCGACGAACGCTATGCGCCGATTGTGGGCAAGATGGTTGAAATCCCCATCGCCAATGACGACGGCAGCTTTCGCCAAATCAAAATCATCCACGACGACTACCCTGACCCGACCTTTGGCTCCGGGGCTGTGAAAATTACCGGGGCGCATGACTTCAATGACCATGAGGTCGCGAGGCGGCATGGCCTGACCATGCACATCCTGATGGATACCAAGGGCAACATGGTCTCGCATGATGCCCCCGACAACATTGTGCCAACCCGCTACCGTGGCCTGCACCGCTTCATCAAAGACGGCATCCCCGGTGCCCGCGAATTGGCCATCGCCGAAATCAACGCCCGCGGCCGCGCCGTCACCCGTAGGTCGGGGTTCACCCCGACTCCCGCCGATGACATTGCCGACACCGGCGGGGTTAACCCCGCCCTACAAGTCCCCTACGTCGAAGACAAACCGATCATGCAACCCTTCGGCGACCGCTCGAAAGTGGTCATCGAGCCGATGCTGACCGACCAATGGTTCGTCGACACCGCCAAGATCGTCGGCCCCGCGCTGGATGCGGTGCGGCAGGGGCGGACCCGGATCATCCCGGAGTCTGGCGAAAAGACCTATTACCACTGGCTGGAGAATATCGAGCCGTGGTGCATTTCCCGGCAATTGTGGTGGGGGCATCAGATTCCGGTTTGGTATGGACCGACCCCTCAAGATGGCTACGACTTCAATAGGGACTACGACCTGACCAGCAACTATAAGTATGCTTTCTGCGGCGCTACTTTTGAAGAAGCAGCCAAGAGCGCCGAACTCCGCTATGGACCAAGGGTTTTCGAGGTTTCCTCAAAGGAGGAGGCGGAGGCATTTAGAGGTTTTGAAGTTCCTCTCTACCGCGACCCCGACGTCCTCGACACCTGGTTCTCCTCCGGCCTCTGGCCGATCGGCACGCTGGGCTGGCCCAACTGGACCGAGGACACCAAGAAATACTTCCCCACCGATGTCCTGATCACCGGCTCCGACATCCTGTTCTTCTGGGTCGCCCGGATGATGATGATGCAGCTTGCGGTGGTCGAACAGGAACCCTTCCACACCGTCTACCTGCACCAGCTCGTCCGCGACGAGAAGGGCGAGAAGATGTCCAAGACGCGAGGCAATGTCATCGACCCGCTGGATATCGTCGACCAATACGGGGCCGATGCGCTGCGCTTTACCATGACGCAGATGGCGGCGATTGGCGGCGTGCTGAAACTGTCCGAGGACCGGATCAAGGGCTACCGCAACTTCGGCACCAAGCTGTGGAACGCGCATCGGTTTGCCGAAATGAACGGGGTGTTCGACGGGCCGCGCCCGACAGAACCGCCACACCCCACTCAAACCGTCAACAATTGGATCATCGGCGAAACCAGCAAAACCCTCGCCGAGGTCAACGAAGCCCTCACCACCTACCGCTTCAACGACGCCGCCAACGCGCTTTATGCCTTTGTCTGGGGCAAGGTCTGCGACTGGTATGTCGAGTTTTCCAAACCCCTGCTACAAGGCGACGACACCACCCACAAGCCCGAGACCCAACAAACCATGGCCTGGGTGCTGGACCAGTGCCTGATCCTGCTGCACCCGATCATGCCCTTCATCACCGAAGAGCTTTGGGGCCAAACCGACCGCCCCAAACCCCTGATCCACACCGACTGGCCCACCTACAGCGACCTGACCGACCCAAAGGCCCACCAAGAAATGACCTGGGCCATCGCGATGATCGACAACATCCGCTCTGCCCGGGCGCAGATGAACGTCCCCGCCGGGCTGTATGTGCCGGTCCTGCAACTGAACGCCGACATGGCTGCCCAAAACGCATGGGCCAAAAACGAAACCCTGATCAAACGGCTGGCCCGGATCGAATCTCTCACCCCCACCACCACAGTCCCCAAAGGCGCGATCACCGTCGCCACCCCCGGCGCGACCTTTGCCATCCCGCTCGCCGGGATCATCGACATCGCTGCAGAAATGGCCCGGCTGACCAAAGCCCATGAAAAACTTACCAAGGAAATCAATGGGTTGCGAAACCGGCTGAACAACCCGAACTTCGCCACCTCCGCCCCGCCCGAGGTGGTCGCAGAGGCGCAGACAAACCTGACAGCGCGGCAAGACGAAGCCGCCCAACTGACCGGGGCCATGGCGCGATTGGCCGAACTGGGCTAACAAGTCCGCATTCTTTTGTTCTAAAATATCCCCGCCGGAGGCTCCGATCCTTCCCCCGGCGCAAGCCCGTCAAGGTGCGGGCACAACCGTCACCACCACCGTATAATCCGCCAAAACCGCCACCCGGCCCAACTGTTCGATCACCGCCACATCAGGCTCCAGCCGGTCCAGCGTCAGCCGATGTCCCGCCACGACGGCCTCGCGCCCACCGTCGTCGCACAGATTGCACAGCACGATGGTCTGCATGTCCCCGGACCCGACCTGTACAGCAAAAACCGTGCGGATCGTGCCCTCCCAATAACAATCATAGGCCGAGGGGCAGCGCATATCGGTCACTGCGGTCAAGGTCAGGCTGACCTCCGGGGCTTTGACCCCGATCATTCCCCCGGCCGGGATCATCACCGTTACCCCGCCCGGAACCGCGACGGCGGCCGGTTCCGCCAGCGCGGGCAGCGCCACAATACATGCGGCCACGATCCCCGCCAAAACTCCAAAACGACGCCGCATCTGCCCACCCACCTTGTCATTGATCCAACCCTATGACGCAGCCGCAACCGCAGTCCTTGGCCAGCCCGCAAACGACACATCACACCGCTCCCCCTTGCAAGCCCCCTTTGTTTGCGGCCAATCATATTACCATGACTGATGACCCCCGCCTGACTTCGCCCCGCTTTACGCCTCTGGCCGCCAGCCTGCCCGCCACAGTGCCGTTTGTCGGGCCCGAGGCGCAGGAACGCCAATGCGGCCAGCCTTTCACCGCCCGGCTCGGGGCGAACGAGAACGCCTTCGGCCCCTCGCCCGATGCGATCACGGCGATGCAAAGTGCCGCCCATGACGCATGGAAATACCCCGACCCCGACATGTACGACCTGCGCCACGCCATCGCCGCCCACCATGGCTGCGATCCCGCCCATATCATGCCCGGCGAGGGCATCGACGGGCTGCTGGGCCTGATCACCCGGCTGTTCATCGGCCCAGGCGATCACGTTGTTACCAGCGCCGGGGCCTACCCGACCTTCAACTTCCATGTCGCTGGCTTTGGCGGGACGCTGCACGCGATTGCCTACACCGGCAATTATGAGGACCCTGCCCGCCTGATCGCCCGCGCCCGCGAAACCCGTGCCAAACTGATCTATATCGCCAATCCCGACAATCCGATGGGCAGCCACCACGGGGCCGACACGATTGCCCGGATGGTCGATAACGTGCCCAACGGCTGCCTTCTGCTGCTGGACGAGGCCTATATTGACCTCGCCCCACCAGCCACCTCGCCCGCGCTCGACCCCACCGATCCCCGCGTGATCCGGCTGCGGACCTTTTCCAAAGGCTACGGGCTTGCGGGTGCGCGGGTCGGCTATGCCGTCGGGGCCGCCCCGCTGATTCAGGCCTTCCACAAGGTCCGCAACCACTTTGGCCTGTCGCGCATGGCGCAGGCCGGGGCGATGGCCGCGCTGGCCGATAAGGACTGGCTGACCCATGTGCAAACCCAGGTCGTCATCGCCCGCGCCAGCATCGCCCGGATCGCGCGGGCCAACGGCCTGACCCCGCTCCCCTCCGCCACCAATTTCGTGACCATCGACTGCGGGCGGGACGGCAGTTACGCCCGTACAATCCTGACTGCCCTGCTGGCCCAAGGCATCTTTGTCCGCATGCCCTTCGTCGCGCCGCAAGACCGCTGCATCCGGGTCAGTTGCGGCACACCCGCCGACCTTGCGGCCTTTGCCACAGCCCTCCCCCGCGCCCTCACCGCAGCCCGGCTGACATAACTGTGACTTGCCTTCCCGTGACAGGAAGGGTGCAGCAAGGGTCCAAAGGAGAACACCCATGAAACAACTCATCATCGGTCTGGCCCTCGGCCTGACAGTCAGCGCCCTGATCGTCCGGGCACAGGAAACCACGACACATGACATGGGCGATATGCAAATGTCCGGCGTGATGACCCCGGCGTCGATGGCCTTTGCGCAGGCCGAAGCCTACATGATGACGTCGATGGCGATCACCTATACTGGCGACGCCGACGTAGATTTCATCACCAGCATGATCCCGCACCATCAGGGGGCGGTGGAAATGGCCAAGATCGTGCTGCAATACGGGCGTGATCCAGAGGTCAAGGCCCTTGCAGAAGGGATCATCGCCGCGCAGGAGTCCGAGATTGCGTGGATGGCCGGGTGGTTGGCGGCGCTTCCGATGTGACCGGCGAAAACAATGGGCGCATCGCCCATCCTACGTTGGATCGGCAATCTGCCCATTCTCGATACTCGCAAACCATGGCAGGCCCCATCGGGCCTGCCACACACCAGCCTAACCGCAATCCGACTGGCAAGCCTTAGCTTGTCCGGTCAGCCCCTGCCCCCCCACGGGCAGGGGCTTCGCCCCCGCCGGGGCAGGGTCCGCCTTGTGGTTGGCTGGCGGAACCAGTCCCGCGACAACCGCCACACCGTGACCGGGGCCGACGCGCCACTGGCGCCTCGGCTGATCCCGCTCAGTCAAATGGAGGGTGGTTGACTTCACACACTATCAGAGGCGGCAAGGGCGGTTCGTGAAATCACGCGTCCTAGATATCGCTGTCACCGCTGCCCTGATCAGGTTTTTCTGGGCGCTTTTTCCTCGAAGGAAAGTATGAAAAATATACAATCTCCAAAATGACCGCTATTGGACTAATGATCGTTAAGACTACCAAGAAATACGATGGAGCTGACCCGTAATAGGCGAAAGCGGTATTATATGTCAGTAACGCCAGAAAGACGCATGGAACGAAATCTATGCGATACCTCCGAAAAGACTCAAGCAGCGCTTTTTTCCTGTCAGGTGTCAATGATGAGATCCTTTTCTCGGTGAGGCCGCAGCCTGCAGGTAACATACTTCCTCACCCCACCTCCCCCACAACCCCCGCCGCCGCCTCGACCGCCCCACCCCCATGCGCAATCCCCAGCGCCTTCAGCCCCGCATCCATCACCCCCAAAACCCCCAGCACCATATGCGCATTGACATGGCCCATATGGCCAATCCGGAAATACCCGGACGCGGGTTCCCGGCCTAGCCCGATGCCCAAGGTCACGCCGCAGACCCGCTCGCACCATGCGCGCAACCGATCCCCATCCGGCGCGCCAATTTCCAGCGCTGTCACGGCATGCGACCGTAGCGCCGGGTCCGCGATATTCAGGCGCAACGGCCCGCCTGCCCCCCAGACCTCCACCGCCGCCCAGACCGCCCGGGCCAGATGCGCATGCCGGGCCCAAACCGCTTCAATCCCCTCCTCGCCAATCATATCCAACGCCTCGCGCAGCCCATACAGATGATGGGTCGGGGCGGTGCCGTTGAAATAATTGGAATAAAACGCCGGGCTGGTCCGGGGCCGCCAGTCCCAGTGGCGGGTCACGCAATCCGCCCGTTCCCGCGCCGCATCGGCCCTGTCATTGAAAAACACGAACCCCAAACCCGGCGGGGTCATCAGCCCCTTCTGGCTGGCCGCCACCATCACATCAACGCCCCAAGCGTCCATCTCAAACGCGTCACAGGCCAGCGAGGCAATGCAATCCACCATCAGCAACGCCCCATGCCCGGCCAGATCCATCACGCCGCGCAAACCGGCAATATCGTTCAGCACCGCGCTGGAGGTATCAACCTGACAGACCAGCACCGCCTTGATCCGGCCCCCGGTATCCGCCCGCAGCCGATCCGCGACGCGGCCCAGATCAACCGCCGCCGCAGGGCCAAAATCCAGCGTCTCGGTTTGTACCCCCAACCCCTCGGCCATCCCGCCCCAGCCACCGGCAAAACTGCCCGTGGCCAGCACCAGCACCAGATCGCCGTGCGACAGCACATTGCACAGCGCAGCCTCCCAGGCCGCATGACCATTGCCGATGTAAATCGCACAATGATGCGCCGTCCGGGCGACAGCTTTGAGGTCGGGGTATAGCGTCGCGGTCATCTCGTGCAGCGCCCCGGTGTAAATATTCGGGGCCGCCCGGTGCATCGCGGCCAGCACCCGGTCCGGCATGACCGAGGGACCCGGAATGGCAAGATAATGGCGACCGTTGGACAGCATGGGAAACCTTTGGACCGGGGATATGCGGGGCGACCCTACAGGCGCGGCAGGCAGGGTCAATGGGAGGTGGGTGGGTCGGGGTTTGCTCCGACTTCGCATCCCCACTCGGCGGGACAGGCCCGCCCTACATCCTTGATCTCTTCAGGCGAACTTAGGATGCCTGATCTCACACGCATTTGCTCCTCAGAGGTTAGTCCATGAAATAACTCAACCTACGTCTCGTTATTCGCAGCTCATGCGAGTCATCATTTGCAGCATCTCGTCGACTGCATCGTTGATTGTCGGAAATGGTTCAAAAAGTTTAATAACGTCTGTCTCGCCGGTGACAGACACAGTTAATCTTGGTATGTCGCTCTCGCGTTCAATTGGCCCGTTCCGGCTCGAAACCGTGCCACCAAGACAAACTTCAGGATTGTAGCTTGTTCGACACCTCATGCCGTCACCTACTGGAAAGCAACTGAAGAGTCGAAAATCTGTCTGAGGGCTGAAGCCTTCCATATCGCTTGGAAAATAGACGCTGCGAGCCCAGATATGATCAGCGGTGATCGGTGTGGCATCAACCCGCTCGCCAGCGTGGAGGAAGTTGACCCGCCAGATATTTGGCGAAAGTTGGGTCAATACGGGTTCAACGCTGTTCCCAACGGTTACCGACAGATTAGGGTCGCGATAAACCATGAGCCCAAGTGCATCACCGGACGAAAAGGCATCCCGTCCTCCGCTATGAGTCAGATAAACGTCCCAACTTTCGTCAGGCGCTTCACACACGATATCGGTATAACTGTCTGTCGATGCCAAAGCCGCTTGAAGGCCGAGGAGGCAGTCTTGCGTAAGCTGCTCATCCGCATGGCAAAGTGTAGGACTTGCTGCCGTTACCAGTATAAATGCAACAGAGGCGCAAACTGACTTAATGAGCATTGTTGACATGGCGGACTCCCACGGTGATCCGGTTTTGTTGGCAATCGTCGGCGAAAGCAAGCCGTAGTAGGCGTGATGTCATACAGCGCATACCCCCCTCACCGCTCCAACGCCCCCTTGCCCGCCAAAATATGCCCGCGGAACTTCGCAATCCTTGCCACCTTGGTGGCCACCGCCTTCGCCCCCGCCAGATTGATCACATAACTCCTTTGCCGCCCCGGGGTCAGCCCGTGAAACGCCTCAGCGAGCTCTGGGTCCATATCCAGCGCCTCGACCAACGCGTCGGGCAACGCGATGTCGCGGACCGCTTTCACCGGCACAATCCCCGCGGCGGCATAGCCTATCGCCTCGGCCAGATAGGCGCGGATCACCGGGGCCATCAGGGCCACCTGTGCATTGTCGGTAAACCGAATGCAATCGGGATGCCGGGAATGGGGCCCCTGCCCCGTCAACACGCTCTCGGGGTCGGTCATCAAAGCGGCTTTAAAGAAAGTAATGCGGAAATCATCCCGAAAGGCCCCGAAAATCGCGATGTTCCGGCCTGCGTGCATGTAACAGGGATGGCCCCATTTCACCATCTCGACCAGCCCGACATCGGAACAGATGCGGCGCAGCCCGGCCAACCCAACGCCCCAACGGCGGGTCGAACAATCCGGCGTGGCAAAGCGCGGACAACGGCCACAACCGTTAGTGAAATACTCGCCGATCTCGGTAATCATGCGTAATCCTTCCTGCCCATCGCGGGTTGCATGCGGCGGCTCTTGGGTGACCGGCGATCACGGTCCATCACTGGCGCGGCGCCACTTGCGGGCATAAGGCAGCACGAACATGTAAAGCCCGCTGAGGACCAACAAGGCAAGGGGGATCAGTGGCGCCAAGTAAACCAATGGGGCGGGATCGTGGCCAAGGCCCATCGCGGCAAAAATACCTAAAACCAACAGGGTGAATGCCATCGACACCCAACGATGGGTCTGGCGGATCAAGCTGCTCCAGTTCATCTAAACCTCCTCCTGTTGTGGTCCTACGACCGTTTCAGTCCAGCCGCGCCAGAACCTGCTCCAGCCGGTCAAAATGCCCATTCCAGCCATTGGCCGCCCCACCCAGCGCCTGTTTCTGATCTGGCCGGAACCCTGTCTGCTCCATGCGCAGATGGGTGCCTGCGGGCGTCGGGGTCAGGGTGAAAGTGACCACGCTTTTCAGGTCAAAGGCCGCGTCCGCGTTCGCATGGTCCCAGCGATAGGACAGGGACCTGAACGGTTCGACCGTCAGGACCTTGCCCTGCACGGACCCCCAGTCGCCGGTCAGGGTGAACGGCTGCCCCGCCTCGGCCCTGAAGTCATTCTTCACGATCCATTCCGCGATCAGATGTGGCTGGGTCAGCGCGCGCCAGACCTTGTCCGGTGCAAATGGAAAGTCACGCTCGACGGTCACTGTGCGGATCTCGGTCATTGGTCCATCTTGTTCAGCAGGTCGCCCAGCGCATCCATCCGGCCCTCCCAAAACGCCGTCATCTGCCGGGTCCAGTCGGCCAAAGGGGCCAAAGCATCCGACACCGCGCTGTACCGGGTCTGGCGGCCGTCCGGGCGGCCCTGCACCAGCCCGGCCAGCCGCAGGATGCCGAGGTGCTTGGAGACGACGGGTTGCGACACCCCCGCCCCCGCCGTCAGAACCGCAACTGTCGTCTCTCCCTCTCGGCAAAGCCGCTCGAACAAGGCACGCCGGGTCGGATCGGCCAAAGACCGGAATAGCATATCCTGCGCGTCTGACATCTATCATTCATACCCAAATGGCTATGGAATAACGCATAGCCAACGGGGTATGAATGAGTCAACAGAAAAATCAGGCCTACCCCTCCGTCCGCGCCGGATTTTCCCTATCCCGTTCATACGGCTTCATCGGCGCAAACGGCGGCAACCAGCCGTCGCGGCGGATCGTCCAAAGCTCATAAGTCGGCACGAACTGATCTGGCGCATCAAACGACCCCAGATTGACGCCGATTTCATCACCATCCCGGCCAAACACCGGCGACCCGCAGGTTGGGCAAAAGCACCGTCCGGCATAATTGCGGGTTTCACCCGTCACCGTGACCGCCTCTTGCGGATAGATCGCCGAGGCATGAAACAGCGCGCCATGATGCTTGCGGCAATCCAGACAATGGCACAGGCCGACACGGTAAGGGGGGCCCATGGCCACAAACCTGACATTTCCACATAAACAGCCGCCGGTCCGCTGGTCCATGCTGCATCTCCCTCGAGTTAACGATGTCGCAGGGGATAGCGCGAGACCCAATACGGGTCCATGCCAAACCGGCCCCCCCTCGCCCACCTTGCCGCCATCCGCCATTTTGCGCCTAAACCGATAGGCATCGGAACACCGGGTCCACAACGTTGCATCAGCCGCAAGGCGGCAGCTTTGAACAGACCCCGGCCTTGCGGCTTGCGGATCCGGCAGTTCAGTGCGGCAGAGACGCGGTTGCATGGGCCAATGTCCCAGACCGCCCTGTCGGGGGAGGTGACAACTCCGTTCACGGCCCCCATCTAGGACGGGCTGGCGGTGTTGGTCGGTGAACACTCCAGCCCCTGTCCGGTTCCGAACTCAAGTCATGCAGGGTCCGCCACGTCCCCGTCGAATATCTCATCCAGCTGGGCGCGATGGTCGCTCAGGGTTCCAAACCATTGGCAATCGGGCAAAGTGCGCGCGTCAGCAAGGGTCAGGGCTTTAGCGACAACATTTGCACCGGCGGGCCAGCAAGACACGGGGCAAGGGTGGCAACCATTGATTGGCACCCACTCGCTGGCAACCAGTGACTGACAATCCCTGCCCCCTTGCCCGCCTTGCCCCCGCCCCCCATTTACGCCTAAACCCGTGGGCATCGGCGTTCAGGGTCCACAAGGTCGCATCAGCGTATGGCATCGGCACAGCAAGACCCGTCAAGACCCGCCTCCGGCCTGCTCGCCTGGCTCTGGCGCGGCTATCTGGCACCGCATTGGCGCTGGCTGGGGCTGGCACTGATCCTGATGGCGGTCGAGGGCGGGACCCTTGGCCTGTTTGCAGCGTTGATGCAGCCGATGTTCGACGATATCTTTGTGGCGGGGCAGACCAGCGCTTTGTGGTTTGTCGGGCTGGGGGTCTTGGGCATTTTCTGCGTCCGGGCGGTCACATCGGTCAGCCAAAGGGTGATCCTGACCCGGATCAATGAACAAACCGCCGGGGAAATCCGCAAAGACCTGCTGGCGCATCTGATGCGGCTGGATGGCAGTTTTCACCAGTCCAACCCGCCCGGCACCCTGATCGAACGGGTGCAGGGCGATGTGGCGGCAGTGGGCACGGTCTGGTCCGGGGTCATCACCGGGCTGGGGCGGGACCTGATCTCGGTGATCACCCTGTTCAGCGTGGCGCTCTGGGTTGATTGGCGCTGGACCCTGATCGCACTGGTCGGCATCCCGCTGCTGATCGCGCCCTCGCTGCTGGTGCAGCGCTATATCCGGTCCCGGTCCCGGACCAGCCGGGACATCGCCAGCGCGATGAGCACGCGGCTGGACGAAGTGTTCCACGGCATCGCTCCGATCAAACTGAACGGGTTGGAAGGCTATCAATCCGCCCGCTACGACCGGCTGACAGCCCAGCGGATCCGGGCCGCGACGCATACCGCCGCCGGACAGGCGGCGATTCCCGGCCTGATCGACATCATGACCGGCTTTGGGTTTCTGGGCGTGCTGTTCTATGGCGGGACCGAAATCATTGCCGGTGACAAATCGGTCGGGCAGTTCATGTCATTTTTCACCGCGATGTCGCTGGCCTTTGAACCTTTGCGGCGGCTCGGCAATATATCGGGGCTGTGGCAATCAGCGGCGGCCAGTATTGAACGGATCCGGGCGTTGTTTGATACCCAGCCCAGCCTGACCTCGCCCGCAAATCCGGCGGTGCTGACCAGCGCAGCCCCGGCGCTGGCCTTTCAGGACGTGCACCTGGCCTACGGCGATCTGCCGGTGCTGAACGGGGCCAGCTTTACCGCCGCGGCCGGGCAGACCACCGCGCTGGTCGGGGCCTCCGGTGCGGGCAAAAGCACGGTGTTTCACCTGCTGACCCGGCTGATCGACCCGCAATCAGGCACCATCAGCATTGGCGGGATCGCCACCACGGCGCTGGACCTGACCGCGCTGCGGGGGCTGTTTTCGGTGGTCACCCAGGACGCGCTGCTGTTTGACGAAACCCTGCGCGACAATATCCTGCTGGGGCGGGACGTGGACCCCGGCCATCTGGCCAGTGTCCTGACCGCCGCCCATGTGACCGACTTTCTGCCCGCCCTCGCCCGGGGGCTGGACAGCCCCGCCGGGCCGCGCGGCTCGAACCTGTCAGGCGGGCAGCGCCAAAGGGTGGCCATTGCCCGCGCCCTGCTGCGCGACACGCCGGTGCTGCTGCTGGACGAGGCGACCAGCGCGCTGGATACCAGATCCGAGGCTGTGGTGCAGACAGCCCTTGAACACTTGTCCAAAGGGCGCACGACCCTTGTCATCGCGCACCGGCTATCGACGGTGCGCAATGCGGATAAAATCATTGTGCTGGACCGGGGCCGCGTCGCCGAACAAGGCACGCATGATACATTGCTGGTCCGGGGCGGGCTCTATGCCGATCTGTATAATCTGCAATTCAAAGACCAAGGCGCATCCACATGACCGACAGAACCGTGCTTTGCCTGGCCGGACCGGACCGGGAACCTTTCCTGCAAGGGTTGATCAGCAATGATATCGTTAAGGCCCGGGACAGCTTGATCTATGCGGCCCTGCTCACCCCCCAAGGCAAATACATCGCCGATTTCTTCGTGACCGGGCGGGCGGCGGATATCCTGCTCGATGTGGCGACGCCTTTGGCCGCCACGCTGGCACAACGCCTCACCATGTATAAACTGCGCGCCCAAGTGCAGATCAGCGCCTCACCGCTGCAGGTCTCGCGCGGCACCGGCCCCGCACCCGACACCGCCCTCCCCGACCCGCGCCACCCGGCGCTGGGCTGGCGGCACTATGGCGACAGTAGCCTGTCGGACGCGACCGACTGGGACGCCATCCGCGTCGCCCATTGCATCCCCGAGACCGGGATCGAACTGACACCCGACAGTTACATCCTTGAATCCGGCTTCGAGGCCCTGCATGGCGTCGATTTCAAGAAAGGCTGCTATGTCGGGCAAGAGGTGACCGCCCGGATGAAACACAAGACCGAGCTGAAAAAGGGCCTGACCCGCGTTGCTGTGACCGGCCCCGCCGAACCCGGCACCGACATCACCTCAGATGGTAAACCTGCAGGCACATTGCACACCCGCTCCGGCAATCACGCCATCGCATGGCTGCGGTTCGACCGGACCACCCATATGCAGGCCGGACAGGCCAAACTCACCCTGGCCTGACCCTTGGATTTTCCGAGTTGCCCTAAATACCTCCGCCGGGGGCACGTTTCCACCAGATCAGCGCCCGTCAGGATAGGCCGCCGGTCCCTTGATCTCCAACGTATTGCCAAACGGATCACGGATGTAGGCCGAATGGCCCATGCCGCGCGCGCCGCCATGCAGGGCCTCGGTTTCTATCACCACGCCCTGTACAGCCCCGGCCCAGACCTGCTCCATCCCCAGCGCGGGATAGGTATAGCCCGGCACACAGCCCAAAACATCGCGGTAAAACGCCATGGCACGCGGCATGTCATCGACCAGAAACACAACATGGTCGATGCCAACCAGAGTAAACGGAATGGCCATCGGCCTCACTCCAGCAAAAACCCGAACTGCGCCGCCAGCGTGTCCCAGACCGGCCCGGATGCGGCGGCCAGCACATAGCCCTTGGTCACCCCCGCATGATAATCCGATCCGTCCAGCATCCGAGCCACGCCGCCCGCGCGCTGAACACATAACACACCTGCGGCATGATCCCAGGCATGCGGGGTCGGGCCGCTTAACGCAAATTCAGCATGGCCCAGCGTGACCATGCGGTATTCATGGCAGGCACAGCGCAGGCTGGTGATCCGGCCAAAATCCGGAAACACAGTCATCATCCCCTCGCGGTGCTTTCGGGACATCAGGCCAAGCGGGACATAGCCGACCATCGCGCCGGGTTTGGTCTGATCCGAGGTGTGCAGGGTGCGGGTCGTGCCGTCAGCCATCACCAAAGTCGCCGGACCATCCGCTGTCGCAATGATCCAATCATCCATGATCGGCTCGTACAGCACACCAAAAACTGGGCGACCCTTGGCGGCGGCGGCCAGAATGACGCCAAACAGCGGCAGGCCCTTGGCAAAGTTCCAGGTGCCATCGACCGGATCCAGGATGATCGCAAGCTCAGCGTCGCCGATCTGCGCGCGCAAGGCAGGATTTGCGGCAATCGCCTCCTCGCCCACCACCACAGCACCCGGCAACAGGGCGCGCAGGGCAGCAGTCATCTGCGCCTCGGCTTCGGTATCGGCCAGAGTGACCAGATCGGACGGGCCGGATTTGGTGCTGATATCGGCCGCCCCAAGCCGTTGAAATCGCGGCAGAATGCAGGTCCGGGCAGCGGCCCGGACGATTTCAATAATTGCGTTCCGCTGGGTGGCAATGATCGCGTCTTGCTGGACCGGGGTCAGATCAGGCACGTTCGACGTATTCGAACAATTCGGTGTTCACGATGATCTTTTCATCCGTGCCCACGAACGGCGGGATCATGACGCGCACGCCGTTATCCAGAATGGCGGGCTTGAAACTGTTGGCGGCCGTCTGGCCCTTTTGGACCGGCTCGGTATCGACGACGGTGCAGGTCACCTTGATCGGCAGGCGCATGTTCAGCGCCTCATCGCCATAATATTCGATATGGACCATCATGCCGTCCTGCAAAAACGGGCGGCGGTCGCCCAGCAGATCGGCGGGCAAGGTCATCTGGTCATAGGTCACGGAGTCCATAAAGGTCAGCATATCGTCGGCCTCGAACAGAAACGTCTGATCCTTGCGTTCCAACGTCACCTGCTCGACCTTGTCAACCGACCGGAAACGTTCGTTCAACTTGCGACCATCGCGCAGGTTTTTCATCTCGACCTGTGCGAACGCGCCGCCCTTGCCGGGTTTGACATGGTCGGTCTTGACCGCAACCCACAGGCCGCCGTCATGTTCAAGGACGTAACCGGGGCGAATCTCGTTTCCGTTGATCTTGGGCATGGCACTTCTGTGTCTGAATTGTGGCAAAAGCTTGATCGCTTTCCTGCCGACCCTATATATCGGGGTAACAGGCCTGGCAAGGCGACTAAATATCGGATTTTCAGCGTTTAAGCCATGCACCAGACGCATGGGAGATATGTCAAAAAAGCTGCCCCGAATCGTCACAAAATATGCATATTCCGCCAACGCCAGAAAGCACAAGAGCGAAAAACAAAGGAAGAATGATGCGAGATTTCGTGGACGGCACGGCCTATAATAACGAGCAAGGCAACCGTGCCCGCAAACTGTTTGCAGCCGTTGTTCTGGCTGCACTTGATGATGCAATTGCAGATGACAAGAAATACGGCAATGGCCCCGAGCAGATCGCCCGCTGGGCCCGGTCGCGCGATGGCCGCGAAGTGCTGTCCTGCGCCGGGATCGACCCGAACGAACGCGTGGTGACTGGCCTGATGGATTTTGTCGGCAAGGGTGTGCGCACTTCGGTCGCCCTGTCGCGCGAAGAAAGCGAACGCCGTCATGCCGCCGAGTTGGATGCACAGGCTGCCTAAGCTGTTGTTATAAGGCCCGAAAGGGACTAGATCAAAACGCGGCTCTCTGCTCGGGGCCGCGTTTTGCATTCCGGGGTGTCGATGACCAAGGCGATCATGATTCAAGGCGCCGGGTCCAATGTCGGCAAGTCGATGTTGGTGGCGGGGCTGGCGCGGGCTTTTGTCCGGCGCGGGCTGTCTGTTGCCCCGTTCAAGCCGCAGAACATGTCCAACAACGCCGCCGTGACCGCCGATGGCGGAGAGATCGGGCGCGCACAGGCGTTACAGGCGCTGGCCTGCGGGCTGACCCCGTTGGTGGATATGAACCCGGTCCTGCTGAAACCGGAATCCGACGTCGGCGCACAGGTCATCGTGCAGGGCAAACGCTTTTCAACAATGAAGGCCCGCGATTATGGCCAGATGAAGAACACCTTGCTACCTTATGTTCTGCAAAGCTTTTCCCGGCTGGCCGTTGGCCGTGACCTGATCTTGATCGAAGGGGCGGGAAGCCCGGCCGAAGTGAACCTGCGCCGTGGTGACATCGCCAATATGGGATTTGCCGAAGCAGCAGGCGTGCCCGTCATCATTATTGGCGATATCGACCGGGGCGGCGTTATCGCGCAATTGGTCGGCACGCATGTGGTCCTGCCGCCCGAAGATCAGGCCCTGATCAAAGGCTTTGCCATCAACAAGTTCCGGGGCGATCCGACACTGTTTGCCGAAGGCATGAACATCATCGCCGCCCGCACCGGTTGGACCCCTTTGGGGATTGTCCCGTGGTTTGCCGATGCATGGAAACTGCCAGCCGAGGATGTGATGGACATCGCATCCCGCCGCAGGCCCGGCGCTAAGCTGAAAATCG
>JANOQM010000071.1:0-7671 GCA_031422295.1 Rhodobacterales bacterium
CGGTAAGGGGGCGATCATGGCTGTACAAATTCTGATGCCGGCGCTGTCACCTACGATGGAAGAGGGGACGTTGGCGAAATGGCTGGTAAAAGAAGGGGATGTGGTCAAATCAGGCCAGATCCTGGCGGAGATCGAGACGGACAAGGCGACGATGGAGTTTGAGGCGGTCGATGAGGGGATCGTGGGCAAGCTTCTAGTGGCTGAAGGGACGGCTGGGGTGCGCGTGAACACGCCGATAGCGGTGCTGCTGGAGGATGGAGACAGCGCGGATGCGGCCCCTGCCCCGGTAGCGTCAACACCGGTTGCAGTGGCAGCTGTGGCGGCTGCGCCCGCTGCTGTGGTGCCGGTGATTGCACACACAAGTGGGGCGCGTGTCTTTGCATCACCCCTCGCACGGCGGATTGCGACGGAAAAGGGTGTGGACCTAAGCCGGGTGCAGGGGTCGGGGCCGCATGGGCGTATCGTGAAGGCGGACGTTGAGGGCGCAAAGGTAGCGCCCGCGGCGGCTGCACAAGCGCCTGCTCCGGTTGCGGCAGTGGCGGCACCAGCGATGGCCATATCGGCGTCAGCGGAAACGGTGAAGAAGATGTTCGCTGATCGCCAGTATGAAGAAATGCCGCTGGACGGGATGCGCAAGACGATTGCAGCACGGCTGACGGAAGCGAAACAGACCATTCCGCATTTCTATTTGCGGCGGTCAGTGAACCTTGATCCACTGATGGCGTTCCGTGAAATGCTGAACGGGCAGCTTGCGGCACGTGGGGTGAAATTGTCGGTGAACGATTTCATCATCAAAGCATGTGCCTTGGCATTGCAGGCGGTGCCTGCGGCCAATGCGGTCTGGGCTGGTGACCGGGTGCTGAAAATGAAAGCGTCAGATGTGGCGGTGGCTGTGGCAATAGAGGGCGGACTGTTTACGCCGGTGCTGCGGGATGCCGAGGGGAAATCGCTGTCAGCACTGTCAGCAGAAATGAAGGACCTCGCCGCGCGGGCCAAGACCCGGAAACTGGCGCCGCATGAATACCAGGGTGGCAGCTTTGCGATATCGAACCTTGGAATGATGGGGGTGGAGAATTTCGACGCTGTGATCAATCCGCCGCATGGATCAATCCTCGCAGTAGGAGCAGGGCTCAAGACACCCGTAGTTGGCAAGGACGGACAAGTGACTGTCGCCACGATGATGTCGATGACGCTGTCCGTCGATCATCGGGTCATTGATGGAGCGCTCGGAGCTGAGTTCCTCAAAGCGATCATCGACAATCTGGAAAATCCCATGGCGATGCTGGCCTGATATCAGAGCATGAAAAAACGCCGGGATGCGCATGGCCTCCCGGCGTTTTTTGGCCGGTTGTCACTCGGCAAAGCGATGATCCATCGATATGGCTGGTTGCGCACAACCAGCTTCACCTACGATCCGCGCGGGCACACCTGCCACCGTTTTGCAGGGCGGCACATCTTCCAGCACAACGGACCCCGCAGCGATCCGGCTGCAATTGCCAACGGTGATGTTGCCGAGCACCTTTGCGCCAGCCCCGATTAAGACGCCATCACCGATCTTGGGATGCCGGTCCCCATCTTCCTTCCCCGTGCCACCGAGCGTTACAGAATGCAGCATCGAGACGTTATCGCCAACAACAGCAGTTTCGCCGATCACGATGGAATGGGCATGGTCAATCATCAGACCACGTCCAATCCGTGCTGCAGGATGAATATCCACGCCAAAAACTTCGGACACCCGCATTTGCACAAAATAAGCAAGGTGACGGCGTCCCTGCTGCCAAAGCCAATGACCGATACGATAGGCCTGCACGGCCTGAAAGCCCTTGAAAAACAACAGCGGCTGGATCAGTTCGTGGCAGGCGGGGTCACGGTCGTAAACCGCAGCAAGATCAGCACGGGCAGCCTGCCCCAACCCCGGCTCACCCGCATAGGCCTCGTCAGCCATTTCGCGAAGGATCTGCTCGCTCATTTCCCCAGACGCGAGCTTAAGCGAAAACCGATAGGCGAGAGCGCGTTCAAGCGAGGGATGGTGCAGCAAGCCAGAATGCACCAAAGCCCCTAGCAAAGGCTCCGATCGGATAACCTCATTTGCCTCGGCGCAGACTTGTGTCCAGACAGGATCAACCGATCTCATCTTTGTCTTTGACTCGTTCATCAAACCACTCCCGCTTCGCGATCGACCAAAAATAACACGGGCGGGCGCACCAAAATAGCCCTGTTCAACGCGACGTGTTAGTTTGTGCGCTGCGGAATGATCCTGAGTTCTTTGTATGGCCCCGGCCCGTAAGACTGCGAGACTTGGGCAATGCGAATATCGTAAAGACCACTTATGCCATCAGCGAGTTGTGTCGTATTTGCGTAAGTCCATGTGGCAAAATCCGAAAATTCACGTCGGAGTAGCAGACCGTCCATCCAAACCTCGATTTGGTAACGCTCGACTTCCTCTGCCAGCGGCACTTCCAGCGAAATCCAACTATCGCCACCCAAACGCGTGCGGCGTAACCAGTTTCAGATCAGATCGCCACCGGCGTTACGATCTGCACGCAGATGCGCGATTGGATAGGGCCGAAGACCGTTACCCGCAATGGGCAAATTGACCACAGTAGCCGACGGGTGATCTGGGCCCCGGGCCAAGGATCCAAAGCGCAAATCCAGATCAACACCCCGCAGGCTTTGCGGTATTGTCATTTGTCGAAGACGATTGTCCAAAACAACGACCGGGCTTCCCATCGGCCAATCCAACGGGATGAGCTCATCTGTGCCCAGTTGTCCACGTAGCCGCGATTGCAATGCATAGATGCCGGGTGCAATCAGCGCAGCATCACGAAACTGCAGGATTTCCCATGCACCTGACGCACCATCACCAATCGCAATGGTGTTTTCCCCTGAAAAGAGCTGCGCATCGGAAATCGACTGCAATCCCTGCCCGGTTGACATCCGCACGACGAGGGGATCCCCGAAATCAAAGATGCCCGCTTGGTGCCTTTTCAGTGGCGACAAAGTTACCCCGACACTGGCAGTTCCCGTAAGAGTGCTGTCCAGCGTGTAGCTTTCTTGGTCAACTGAACGCCACACGCCAATGTCGCCTGGCCACGGACGCGCCGCCGCAGCCACGTATGGTGCGTAAGGCGCGTCGGTTTCCTGCAGCAACGGTATGTCCAAAACAACTGGAAAAACCGGAAGCGGCGGCGAAAATGGTCGTTGTGGCTGCGGCAACTCCACTGGGGTTGGCGGAATGTAAACAGCTGATCCCACCCGCACCGCATCAAATCGTAAAACGTCGCGCCGTTCGACCCGGTCGATCCGAAACTGATCTTGGCGGAAGCCGACCACGTCCCCCGCGCCGAGTTGTGACTTTGACAACGGCACAACGAACTGGGCTGTATCACGCGCGATCCGGGCTTCGGTCAGCCACCGCTCTGCAACCTCGCGCGCTTCCGCCACTTGCATCACCACGTTCGTCTCTGATTGCGACACGACGCGTGATGTCTCATCCGGGAATAAGGCATCGGCGAACCTGACTTGATAGCCGTCCCGATCATCCAGAAAACCAATCTGCACATGCCCGGCAAGTTCAGGTTGGCTCGCGCGTGTCTGTTCAGGCCCCCCGAAACTCCCATCGGTAATGGCAAAGTCTTCATCCGTCAGATCAGCCAGCACAATCGCTCCACGATGTCGAAACTGCAAAATACCATCGCGTTCCAACGCGTCGAATCCATAGACAAGCGCCAGCGATTGCAAATGCGTCCGCGCCGATCCTACCTCTGGAACAAAAAATCCCCGAACGATCCGTGTCAGATCATTGGTCTTCACCGCGGGAATGCCCGCACGATCACAGATTTCCTGCACCACCGCCGATAGGGGCTGGCTCGTCGTCCGTCCGTTCAGCCAGTGCCCCCGACCATAATTCTGGCCATCATTCCAAAGCTGCTCATTGGCCGGAAACGCAGGATAAGGCCGCGCATCCCAAGCCCAAGCGTAGCTATGCATAAAATCCAGCATCGGGCCGACGTAGATGTCAGAAACCGCATTATTCTGCCCATTTAACCAGTGCTGCGCTTGCGCGACATAGTACTGGTGTTGAAGAAAATCGTCCCGATGTCCGTTTGAAAAGTATGGCAATCCGGATTCCGTAGACTTCGGATCAATAAACTTGTTGGGTTGATTTGTTGCTTTGTCGATAGCCGCGCAGCCATACTCTGTAAAGCGGAATGGTTTTGACCGCGGCACCCAACTGGTCGCGGTCAGTGCGCGCTGGCCGCCGATCCGATCATGGTGGGCATTGCTCCACCATCCCGCCAGATCTTTGTAGCGGAAAACCCACGGCTCATCATGGGCACCATCCGTGATCGGCAAGCGCGTTTGCGTTGCCCTGCCCTCATCACTGTCGTAATACCAATCGTATCCCTCACCCCCGGCAATGTTTCCAGCCAAGTAAGCAAGATTATAGACCGCACCAAATGCCGCATCTGCATGGACAGTACCATCGCGCCAGTCGCTGGTTGGCATATAGTTGTCGATCCCGATGAAATTGATATCCGCGTCAGCCCACAGCGGATCAAGATGGAAATACACGTTCCCATCCTGTCGATAGCCGAAATACTCGCTCCAATCCGCCGCATAGCTGATCTTCACGCTCGGCCCGAGGATACCGCGCACGTCTGCCGCAAGCGACTTAAGTGCCGCCACAAACGGAAACGTATCCGCAGCGCCGCGAATCTGGCTCGCCGCAACCATTTCCGATCCAATGCAGAATGCTTCAACCCCACCTGCCAAAGCGCACAGATGCGCGTAGTGCAGAATGAACCGCCGATAGCGCCACTCTGCCGGGCCTGCATACTGCACCTGCCCCTGAACGGTGGAAAAGTCCCCGGCTTCTGCCGATCCAAAAAACGCTGCTACTTCGCCCTCAGCAGCGACAGTCCGGTCGGGCGTCCCTGCGATGCCGGGCGCGGTTGACGTGGTGATGCGCCCACGCCAAGGCAACGCAGGCTGGCCAGTAGTCCCCGTCCACGGGTTCGGCAATGTATTGCCCTCCAACTGCTCCATCAGGATAAAGGGGTAAAACATCACCTCTTTGCCGACTGCATTGGCAGCCCGGATCGCCTCCATGACCGAAGCATCCGCAGGCGTGCCACCATAGATCGGACGCCCCCCCGATTGCGGGACCAACGAGGCCGCAGTCCGCGTAATACCGTCCGCACGCCAAGGCATACCCACGCCATCAAACTGGGTCTGTTCTACTTTTGGCTCCACGAGGCAATCCGCGCAGCGCAGATCACTCCCAAACCAACTGACAACGAGTGATACCGCAGAACACTCAGGCAGCTCTTCATCCAGTTGCTCAAGCGAGGTCATGAAATCTGTCTTACCCGACGCCGAATTCACGTTGGCGGACCGGTTCAAGCCCAGGCCTTCACTGTAATGCACCCGCGTGGTCGCAAGCGCGTATTCCCCTGTTCCCAGAATCAGCGCCACCCCTTTGATGCTGGCTGGCAGGTCAGTTTGCACCACACCATTGCTTTTTGCCCGCCGCATCACTTCGAAGCTGAATTGTGGCACCCTGTTGCCAAAGCGCGAAAGGTCAAGGTCTTCGATGACCACATACGCCGTCCCACGATAGGCCGGGGCGTAGTCGATGCCCTCCACCGCCGCGATTTTCGGATCCGGTAGCTGGGTTTCGCTGCCGGGATAAACGCGCAGCGCCAGTTGATCCGTCCCGATCTCCTGCCCATCCGCCCAAATCTGCCCGATCCGCGTGATTTCACCTTCACACAAAGCAATAGCGAGCGAGATTGTATATCCAAATTCGCGTACTTTCAGTTGCGGCGCACCCTTCCCGCCACGGGTCGTTACCGATTCTTGAAATTGCGTTGCCCAGATTACCTGGCCTGCAACCCGTGTCCTTCCCCATACCAGCGGGATCGCAGCACCTTCGCTCGCACCCATCAGACGAAACCGGTCAATCCGCCCCAGGTCAACCGCCTGCGACCCCACCGCCATGATCCGTTGGTCGATGATCCTACCCAGTGTCGCACCCACAGCCCGCCCGATGACGGCACCCGACAGGCCAAGAACCGTACCGCCAAATCCGGCACCCACCGCAGCACCAGCCGCCGAGAGGAGAAGAGTCGCCATGAAGTGTGCTCCAATGTTCAGGAAATCCGGATTGCGGGCATTTATCCCGGCAAAATCGTCGGATGGTAGTTGGGTGAGGGAAACATGAACCGCGCCACAATGCGGCGCGCCCAAGGCTCGGACAGCGGGCTTTCGATAACCCCGTGCCCCGTGTAGGCATGCACGAAACTCGGTTGCGCCCCGACGGTCGCTGCCACGCCCACGTGCTTTGCAACGGCACCAGCCCGCATACGAAACAGCAGCACATCGCCGGCGGCTGCCTCAGGCAAAGGCTTTCGCACAAGCACCGTCATCGCAGCGATCAGCAGCGTTTCGTGGCCAGAAACATCTGACCAATCCGGGCTGTAAGCTGGCACCGCCAACGGCTCGGCCCCCCGCAACTCCCGCCAGACGCCTCGCAACAGCCCCAGACAATCCGTCCCGGCCCCATGAGTGGACGCCTGATGCACGTAAGGCGTGCCAATCCAGCGCCGCGCCGCCAGCACCACATCCATCCGGCCACTCATGCCGCACCCGGATTGCGGCTTCCACCCGTGTTTGACATGCTCGACACCGGATAAGAGGCCAGCCAATCTTCGCCTGGAATATGAGGGAAGCCCCGAAAACTACTGATATTGCTGAATTTAACACGACACGTATCGATCAACCTATCGCAGCCTGCCGTGATACGCACCCGGTCGCCCGGTCGCAGGGCAATCGCCAACCCCTCCCACAGAACCACACGGCGCCCACCTGCCCCAAGCTCGTCCACCTTGATCAGCGCCGTCAATCCTGCAGCATCGCCCGACAGCACAACCAGTGTTCCACGCTCAAACCACCGGTCTGCAAAGGCCCCGGCTCCCTGCAACATGAATGTGGTGTTGGCCACCGCGTCCGCTTCAAATTCAAACGCATATTCGGGCGTCATCAGATCGACGCCGCATCTCGCATCTCCAAGAATAGCCCCGCAACTGCGCTGGTACGTCCGCCCCTGCGGCTGGTTCAGCGCATCGGTCAGCCCCCGCAGCTCAGCCCGGAAAATCCCGTCCACCTGCGTGATTTCCCCGATCGTGCCACGAAACAGGCAGGTCCGCGCGGTCAGGTCCTGCCAGTTTACCACCCAAGCCGTCACCACCGCCCGGTCAAATCGCCCCGCAGAAATGTCAATTGTCGTGATTGAAAGGCTTGACAACGCCCCGATTGCCTCGGTGTTGTCCACCGCCATCCCCGTCGTCTGCTGCAACGCCTGTGCCGTCAAACTGGCATCAGCGCGGTAGCTTACCCCGTCGATCACAATATCCCGGTCATGGTCAGTAAAACCAAAGCGCTGGCCATCAGCCCTTTCAACCAGCCAGCGGTGGCACACCGTCGTGCATCCCGTGGCAAGATGCGCATATAGCGCGTCCGATTGCGCGCTCATGCCCTGACCTCCAGAACCGGAATATTCGGCACTTCGCCCGCGTTGAACGACGACACCGAAACACGGATCGCGTCCGTATCAAATCGTACCGGCACATCGAATTCAAACCCCGCCGTCACCGTGAGCCCGATATC
>JANOQM010000072.1:0-61195 GCA_031422295.1 Rhodobacterales bacterium
ATGCCGATGCCCTACGGCTGGGGCACCGGCGGGGTGCAGGTCACGGCGGCTTGCCTTGTGCCCGAAGACCGGCTGAAGGTCATCGACCAGGGCGCTGATGACACAACGAACGCGGTCAGCATCCGCAAGTTCTTTCAACGCACCGCAGGCGTCGCGACGACCGAGGCGACGACCGAGGCGACCCTGATCCAGACCCGCCACCGCATCCCCGAAACTGCCCTGACCGAGGGGCAGATCCTAGTCTATCAGGTGCCGATCCCCGAACCCCTGCGCTTTTTGGAACCCCGCGAAACCGAGACGCGCAAGATGCACGAGCTGGAGGAATACGGCCTGATGCATGTCAAGCTGTACGAGGATATCGCCCGTCACGGCCAGATTGCCACCGCCTATGATTACCCGGTCAAGGTCGAGGGGCGCTATGTGATGGACCCCTCGCCGATCCCCAAGTTTGATAACCCCAAACTGTCGGGCAACCCGGCAATCCAGTTGTTTGGGGCAGGGCGCGAACAGCGTATCTATGCCCTGCCGCCCTATACCGATGTCGTCAGCCTTGATTTTGACGACCACCCCTTTGTGGCGTCCAAGGCACCGCATGACTGCGACCTGTGTGGTGCAGGGCACAGTTATCTGGACGAGGTGATCATTGATGATCAGGGCGGGCGGATGTTCGTCTGTTCAGACACCGACTTTTGTGCCGGACGGCGCGCTGCGGGCCATCAAGGTCGGCTTTCGCCCGACCCAATCCCGCATGAAACCGGCCTGAAACCAGTGGAGGATCGGGCATGACCCTGATGCAAAACCTGACGCAAACCGACCAGCCGCTGTTGCGCGTCACAGGCCTGACCAAACACTATGGTCCCCGCATTGGCTGCGCCGATGTGTCCTTTGATCTGTTCCCCGGCGAGGTGCTGGGCATTGTGGGGGAAAGCGGTTCAGGCAAATCCACCCTGCTGTCCTGCCTTGCAGGCCACCAGCGCCCCGATCAGGGTCAAACGCATTATGATGGCCGCGACGTGCTGGCCATGTCCGAAACCGAACGCCGCCGCCTGTCACGCACCGACTGGGCCTATGTCCACCAGAACCCGCGCGACGGGTTGCGCATGGGCGTTTCTGCCGGGGGCAATGTGGGCGAACGCCTGATGGCCATCGGCGCGCGGCACTATGGCGACATCCGCGGCAAGGCCGCCGATTGGCTGGGCCGGGTCGAAATTGCCGCCGACCGCATCGACGACCGCCCCACCGCCTTTTCCGGCGGCATGCAGCAACGCCTGCAAATCGCCCGCAATCTGGTGACCGGACCGCGCCTTGTGTTCATGGATGAACCCACGGGGGGGCTGGACGTCAGCGTGCAGGCGCGGCTACTCGATCTTTTGCGCGGGTTGGTCCGCAAAATGGGTCTGTCGGCGGTGATCGTGACCCACGATCTGGCGGTGGTCCGGCTGTTGGCGGACCGGCTGATGGTGATGAAAGATGGCCGTGTGGTCGAGGCGGGGTTGACCGATCAGGTGCTGGACGACCCACAGCATGGCTATACCCAGCTGCTGGTCAGCTCAGTTTTGCAGGTGTGATGATGATACATGTGAAAAACCTGTCCAAGACATTTACCCTGCATAATCAGGGAAGTGCGGTGATCGAAGTGATGCGTGATGCCTCATTCAACGTGAAACCCGGCGAATGCGTCGGGCTGGTCGGGGCCTCGGGCGCAGGTAAATCGACACTGATGCGGATGATCTGGGGTAACTATCTGGCGGCTTCCGGTTCCATCTTGGTCGGCGGCACCGACCTGACCCGCGCCCAGCCACGCGAGATTATCGCGTTGCGCCGTAGCACGCTGGGCTATGTGAGCCAGTTCCTGCGCGTGGTGCCGCGTGTGCCGACGATTGATGTGGTGGCCGATCCGCTGCTGGTGCTGGGCGTGGCCGAAGATGCGGCGCGGGCGCGGGCCTGTGCCCTGCTCGCGCAACTGAACATTCCTGAACGGCTGTGGGCGCTGTCGCCCACGACCTTTTCGGGCGGCGAGCAACAGCGGGTCAACATTGCGCGGGGGTTCGTGCATGACTATCCGGCACTGTTGCTGGATGAACCCACGGCCTCGCTTGACCCGGTCAACCGCGAGGTTGTGTTGTCGCTGATCGAAGCGGCCAAAGTGCGTGGCGCGGCTATTGTCGGGATTTTTCATGATGCTGGTGCCCGCGACCGGGTCTGTGACCGGCTGATTGATGTGGCCGCTTTTGCGCCGGTGCCTGCATGACCAAAGGCCGTCTGATTGCGGTGGTTGGCCCATCCGGTGTGGGCAAGGATTCGGTCATGGCTGCGTTATGCGCCGCCCGTCCAGTAACAGGAATTGCCCGGCGGGTGATCACGCGCGCGCCGGAACTGGGCGGAGAGGATTTTGCGCCGGTGAGCGGGGCCGCGTTCGACGTCGCCCGCGACCGGGGCGATTTCGTGCTGCATTGGGGCGCGCATGGGCTATTTTATGGCATCCCGGTTGCCGTTCTGGCGCAGGTGGCGGCAGGGCAGGACGTGTTGGCCAATCTGTCGCGCGGGGTGCTGGGGCAGGCCAAAGTCCGGTTTGCCGGGCTGACGGTGTTGCACCTGACCGCCTCGGCGGCGACCCTGTCGCTGCGCCTGGCCGGGCGGGGCCGGGAAACCGGGACCGAGATATCCGCAAGGTTGGCCCGTAATGTGGACCTGCTGCCAGAGGGGTTGGATATTGTAACGATTTCGAACGACGGGCCTTTGGCCGATACGGTGACGGCAGCGCTGGCCGCACTTTACCCGGTCAGGGGGTAGCGATGGATCAGTTTGAAACGCCCCGTCTGTGTCTGCCCGACAAGAGCGAGGTCGGTGATCGGGTAGGGAGCCAGTGGCAACCCGGCCAGCAAGGGTTCCAATATGGCACGGGTTTGGGCCGCCTCGGGGGATGTCAGCCGCCCGGTCAGAGTGATGTGACAGCCGAATTCGTCCATTACGTAGGGATAGCCCCAGCGCTGCAGGTTCGTCTCTTGCGCCGCACTCAACCCGGCGGCGCGGCGGCGGGTCAGTTCGCTGTCTGTGGCGGGGCCGCGGAACGGATCAAGGGTGCGGACGATATCGGCGGCAAGTGCATTCAGGGCAGTGACATCGCCCAAAGGGGTCAGCGCCAGAAACCCGTCCAGATCGGTCAGAGCCAGCCCGTCCAGCGTCAGCGGGGGCAGCCGCCCGGTGAGTTTGTCCATCGCGGCAAGCAGCGAAGGCTGATCCGCCCCGTCAGCCAACCGGAACGGCGGCTTGATCGTGGCATGCAAACCGTAAGGGGTGGCCACGGCGGTCAGGTCGGCCAAAGACCGGGGCAGGCCCGCATGGTCCGGCTGTGGCGCGGGTTGGCCGGTTGCAATATCCCAGCCCAGCCAGCCTGCGCCGAACTGTTCCAAGGCACCCGAGGGCACGATATAAACCGCATAGCGCCGAAAACTGTCCATTCCCCGTCCTTTAGCCACATCGCAATCCCCGTAGCCCCGAAAGTATGACGCGCCCATGACAGACGATATCCTATTTGCCAATGCGCAGGTCATTCTGCCGACCGAGGTCATCACCGGCCAGGTTCTGGTCCGGGATGGGCATATTGCCGCTGTCGACCAAGGCCGCGCCATTCCGGCGGGGGCGATTGATTGCGCGGGGAATTTTCTGTCCCCCGGCCTGATCGAATTGCATACTGATAACCTTGAGCGGCACATTTCGCCCCGGCCCAAGGTGGACTGGCCACACCACGCGGCCATTGTTGCCCATGATGCGGAACTGGCCGGATGCGGTATCAGCACGGTGTTTGACGCGATCCGTGTCGGATCGATCCTGAGCGGGCACCGGGCGGATTACGCGAAATATGCCCGGTCCATGGCCAATGAGATTTTGGCGATGCGCCGCGCCGGGGCGCTGCGGATCAGCCATCATCTGCATTTGCGGGCCGAAACCTGTTCGGAAACCCTGATCGAGGAACTGGACGAGTTCGGCCCCGATGACCAGATCGGCATTGTCAGTCTGATGGACCACACGCCGGGGCAACGCCAGTTTGCCGATGTGTCGAAATTCTCGGATTATGTGCGCGGCAAGCATGGCTTGGACGAGGCTGGTTTCAGTGACTATTGCGCCTATCTGGAAGGGCTTTATGCCCGGCTGGGGCCAGCGCACGAAGCCGCCACTGTTGCCGCTGCCTTGCGGTTTGGTGCGACTTTGGCCAGCCATGATGACACGACCCCCGCCCATGTGGCGACGTCGCAGGCGCAGGGCGTCACGGTGGCCGAATTTCCAACCACCCATGCGGCGGCAATGGCCTGCAAGGATGCGGGCATTGCCGTGATCATGGGTGCCCCCAACCTGATCCGGGGTGGATCGCATTCGGGCAATGTGGCGGCGGCTGATCTGGCGGATGCGGGGCTGCTGGATATTCTGTCATCGGATTATGTGCCTGCCGCCTTGCTGTTTGGAGCTGTGCAACTGGGCCAGCGCTGGGGCGATATGGCCTGTGGAATAGCGACCGTGACCGCTGCCCCGGCCCGCGCAGTCGGGCTGTTGGACCGGGGGCAGATTGCGGTGGGCCAGCGTGCCGATCTGCTGCAGTTCGGGCTGGCAGGTGGGGTGCCTGCCACGCGCGGGCTGTGGGCGCGTGGGCGGCGCGTGGCCTGACGCGATGACAGGTCGTTTAGAGGCGGGTCAATAGCCCTGATTGGACTGCAGCCGTTCCAGATTTACGATTGTGGACAGCATAAGCCGGTCATGGCTCCAGTCACTGCGGTGCTGGATCGCGACTGATCCGACGGCAAGTGCTGCGACCAGTGGTGCCAGCAGGGCGAGGGCGAATACCCGGCCCTGTTCCGGCGGCGTAAAGGCCAAAAGCGATGTGATCCGATAGCGCAAAAACTGAATCGGGTCGGATCCCAGCAATGTGGGCCTGATCTGGACCATACCAACAGTGCCGTGCCCGATTTGCGCCGTATGCGCCGGTCGCAAGCCATTGCGGCAAATCCGCAAAAGGCAATCGCTGTAGGCCACGGGGTCAAACCTGCCACGTGACAGCAGTTGCTGATCGCAGGCCAGTTCGCGCACCCGGTCTACTGCCCGTTTCCAGACATGAAACACCGGGTTCCAGAAGAACATCAGCCGCAGGGTTTCAAGCCCGATTTCCCATCCGATATCACCCTGACGCAAATGCTGAATTTCATGCGCGATGGCCATTTGCAGCCCGGCCTTGTCGGACAGCAGCGCCGTCGGGATCATGATGTAATGGTTGCGCAGCCCCCGCGTGGAAAACGGCACATGGGTTGCATCGGTCAGGCACAGGTGCAGTCGCCCGAACCGCCGCCATGCATAGCTGGACCGCAGCAGTCGCCGCAGCCGCCACGCGTTCAGCGCAAACCGGCCGACCAAGGCCAGATGCCCCAGAGCCAGCAATCCCAGCACCCCGTAAGACACCCAGCTGACCGGCACGATCAGCCCGCGGATGACCGTGTCCCGCAGGGTCAGCGTCCATTCAAAATCAGACGGGCGCATCCCGATATGCCCGCTGAGATATTGGGCAACGAAGAAATCCGACACATTGGGGGCCGTATTGGCCGCAATCAGGCCGTAGCCCACCGCAACGCCATACAAAGCGACCAGAACGGGCCCGATCAGGACCGCCCCAAACAACCAGTTCAGCAGCGACAATTGCAGCACAAACGCCCGTTTGTGCCCTGCTAGATCCAGTATCCCCCGCGCCGCCAGCCACAGCCCAAAGGCGCAGGCCAGCAGTAAGTTCAGATTGATGACCCCATCAACGATCGTGCTGAGTGTCGGCATCTTTCAATCGCCTTTCAAGCAATGCCCGAATTTCCTCCAAAGCGGCTTCGGACATGCCGCTGTCGTCAACTAACCGCGCCACAAGCATGGCGGGCGCCCCATCAAACAGTTTGTCCGACAAGTCACGCAAACTGCGGGACTGGTAGGTGTCTTTGCTGATTTCGGGCGTGTAGATGAATGTCTTGCCGTCCTTTGCGCTGGTCACAAAGCCCTTTTGCTCCATGATCCGCAGGATTGTGGCCCCGGATGTATAGGCAAGGTTCCGCTCTGGTGCGAGACGTGCCATCACGTCGCGCACGTTACCTTGACCCAATTCCCAAAGCTCGGTCATAAATTCCAGCTCTACTTCGGTCAGAAACTCATTCTTTTTCTTTTGTCGCATCACGCTCTCGGATTCGCCTGGTCTGCTCGGGTTCCCCCCCGCAGACACTGAATACGAAAACTTTCGTTTTTCCAAGTGCGATCGCGGGTCCATCATACTTTCCAGAAACTAAAGGCGCCCCACAGGATCGAAAGACCTAAAGGGGCCCATAGCGGCATGCCCATCAGCCCCAGCCATGCAAGGAAAATATAGACGGTTCCCAACAATGCGATAAACAGCCGGTCGCCGCGTGTGGTGGTCAACCCCAGCACGCCTATGCGTTCGTCGCCGCCCGGGGTGCGGATTTCCAGCACCGTCAGCACCGCCATGGCGCTGAAAATGCCGATGAAGACAAATGCGGTGGGCCATGTCCAGGCCATCCATGACAGGTCCATCACACCCTTCCCAGGGCAAAGCCCTTGGCGATATAGTTGCGCACGAAATAGATCACGATGGCCCCCGGAATGATGGTCAGCGCCCCTGCAGCGGCCAGCAGGCCCAGTTCATACCCGGATGATGACGCGGTTTTGGTCATTTCAGCGGCAATCGGTTTGGCCTGCACCGCTGTCAGGGTTTTGGCCAGCAGCAGTTCTACCCAGGAGAACATGAAGCAGAAGAACGCCGAGACCCCGACCCCGGCCTTGATCGTTGGTAGAAAGATGGTGATGAAAAACCGGGGGAAGGAATAGCCGTCGACATAGGCGGTTTCATCCAGTTCCTTGGGAACGCCGCCCATGAACCCCTCGAGAATCCAGACAGCCAGCGGTATATTGAACAGGCAATGCGCCAGAGCGACCGCCAGATAGGTGTCAAACAGGCCAACCTCGGAATAAAGCTGCAGGAACGGCAGGGCGAAAATGGCGGCGGGGGCCATACGGTTTGTCAGCAGCCAGAAGAACAACTGTTTGTCGCCCAGGAACCGATAGCGCGAAAACGCATAGGCCGCAGGCAGGGCCACTGTCACCGAGATCACCGTATTCAGCGTCACATAGATGATCGAGTTGATATAGCCCCAATACCAGCTGGGTGTGGTAAAGATCACCCGGTAGTTTGCCAGCGTGAATTCCTGCGGAAACAGCGTGAAACCACCAAGGATTTCCTGCGTGGTTTTGAAACTCATCGCCACCAGCCAATAGATCGGCAGCATCAGGAACAGGATATACAGGATCGGAATGATCGCGCGTTTCTTCATTTGGCGTCATCCTTTGTCATCAGTGTGTAGAACAGCCATGACACCAGCAGTGTGATGGCAAAGTAGATCAGCGACATCGCGCCCGCCGGACCAAGGTCGAACTGGCCAAGCGCCACTTTGACCAGATCGATGGACAAAAGCGTGGTCGCATTGCCCGGCCCGCCGCCGGTCAGAACGAAGGGTTCGGTGTAGATGTTAAAGCTGTCCATGAACCGCAGCAGGACGGCAATGGTCAGAACCTGTTTCATCTTGGGCAGTTGGATGTAGCGGAACACCGACCAAGATGACGCGCCGTCGATTTTGGCCGCCTGATAATAGGCGTCGGGTATCGACACCAATCCGGCATAGGCCAGCAGCACCACCAGCGAGGTCCAGTGCCAGACATCCATCGCAATTATGGTGACCCAGGCCGCAGTTGCATTTTGGGTCATGTCATAACTGATGCCCAAGGTTTCATTCAGGAAATAGCCCAGAAGGCCGATATCGGGCAGGGTGAAGATGTTCCACATCGCCCCCACAACGTTCCACGGGATCAGCATCGGCAGGGCCATGGTGACCAGACAGACCGAGACCCACGGCCCCTGCCGGGGCATGGCCAGCGCGATGATGACCCCAAGCGGCACCTCGATGGCCAGAATGATTCCGGTGAACAGAAACTGACGGCCAAGGGCGGCGTGGAACCGTTCGGAATGCAACAACTCCTCGAACCAGCGCAGGCCGGACCAGAAGAATACGTTGTTGCCAAAGGTTTCCTGCACCGAATAATTCACCACGGTCATCATCGGGATCAGCGCATTAAAGGCGACCAGCAGCAGCACCGGCAGCACGAAAAACCATGCTTTTTGATTGACAGTTTTCACGATGCAGCCCCCGCCATGCTGGAAATGCGCCCATCGCGGTAAAGCCGGGTCATCGCGGGCTGAAAGTGCAGGCCGACGCTGGACCCTGTTTCGGGCACTTCACCGTCTACGACAGCTTTGACTGGCATGTTGCCCAGCATCGCCTCGACCACCGCATGGCGTCCGACATCCATGACTTTGCGCACTGTGGCAGGCAGGCCACCAGCGCCGAAGGAAACAAATTCTGGCCTTATGCCGATCTGGGTTTTGCCACCTGCGCCCGTAACTGCGCCCTCAAGGGCGACAGTGTGGCCGTTCACGATGGCTGCCCCATTCTGCACCTCGCACTCCAGCACGTTCATGCCGGGCGAGCCGATGAAATGGCCGACAAAGGTATGCGCGGGGCGTTCGAATAATTCGACCGGCGATCCGATCTGCACCACCTCGCCGTCCTGCATGACCACCACCTGATCGGCAAAGGTCAGCGCCTCGGTCTGGTCATGCGTGACGTAGATCATCGTGGCGCGGACCCGTTGATGCAGTTCCTTCAGCTTGCTGCGCAATTTCCATTTCAGATGCGGGTCGATCACGGTCAGCGGTTCGTCGAACATCACCACATTCACATCGTCACGGACGAGGCCCCGCCCCATGGAGATCTTTTGCTTGGCATCAGGTGACAGGCCAGCGGCGCGTTTGCCAAGGATATCCGACACCTCAAGCATCTCGGCAATCTCGGTCACCCGGGCCTTGACCCGGTCCTCTTTCACCCCGCGATTGCGCAGGGGGAAGGCCAGATTGTCATAAACGGTCATCGTGTCGTAGATCACCGGGAACTGGAATACCTGGGCGATATTGCGTTTGTCGGGCGCTGTGCGCGTGACATCAACACCGTCGAACAGGATCTGCCCATGTGACGGGACCAGCAGCCCCGAGATGATGTTAAGCAGGGTGGATTTGCCGCAGCCGGACGGGCCGAGCAGCGCATAGGCGCCGCCATCCTGCCAGTTCAGATTGATCTCTTTCAGCGCGTAATCCGACGCGGCTTTAGGGGCAGGGCTGTAGCTGTGTTGCAAATTGCTGAGCGTTATCTGTGCCATGATCTGTCCCCCTACGCCACAAGCCGACCGTCAGGTGCGAAGTAGAAGCACTTTTCCGGATCCAGATGGAACTGATGCACATCGCCGATTTTGAAGGCATGGACGCCGTGGGCGAGCGAGACCCAACTTTGATCGCCCATCGCAAAATGCGCGCTGCTTTCGGACCCGCTAAGCTCGGTAATCAGCACTTTGCCTGCCAATACCACACCAGACCCGGCCACCGGGCCGATATTGTCGGGGCGGATGCCGATGACATAGGGGCCGTCGGGCAAGTTTGCCGCCGCACCGGTGGCGGACCAAGAAACGCCCGATGACAGAGTGATCGCTGTGCCGCGTTTGGTGGCGTCAGAGGTGTTGATCGGCGGGTTGGAAAACACCTTTGCCGAGGCGAGGTCCTGTGGTTTGCGGTAGATGTCAGCCGTGGTGCCAAACTGAGTGACGCGGCCATCGTCCATCAGCGCGGTTTTACCACCGAGCAACAGCGCTTCCTCTGGTTCGGACGTGGCATAGATGACCACTGCGCCGCGTCCGGCGAAGAGTTCCGGCAGTTGTTCGCGCAATTCCTCGCGCAGTTTGTAGTCCAGATTGGCCAAAGGTTCGTCCAGAAACACAGCGCGGCTGTCTTTGACAATGGCACGCGCCAAGGCGGTGCGCTGTTGTTGCCCGCCAGACAATTCATGCGGGCGGCGTTTCAGCATGGGCCGCAGGCGCAGAATATCGGCCGCAGCCTCGACCCGGCCCGCGATTTCAGATTTCGCCACACCGGCCACGCGCAGGGGCGAGGCGATGTTGTCGAATACTGTCATCTGCGGATAATTGACGAAAAACTGATGCACGAGGCTGATGTTGCGCTTTTGCGTGGACTGGCCGGTGACGTCCTGGCCGTCCATCAGCAGGGTGCCGTCGCTGATTTTGTCCAGCCCGGCCATCAGTTTGATGAGTGAGGTTTTGCCTGCACCAGTTTGTCCAAGCAGCACATTAAAGTGCCCAGTCTCGAAGACAAGGCTGGTGGGTTTGATGTGGGTCTGGGCCCCCACGCGTTTCGTGACCTGTCGTAACTCAAGGGTCATGGTCTGCCTGACTTAGCGCGGGTGCCGCGCGGGATTAGGGGCAAAATGACCGGGGTTATGAAAACCCCGGTCAAGGTTGGTGCAGGTCAGGAACCCGCACCGAGGGAGAACTTATTCGACGGCTGCCCATTGGGCGATAAGTTCGTCATAAGGGATGGTTTCACCCGGCGGATCTTCGTTTGCCAGCAGGGGTTTGGCCCCGCCGTTGGCATACCAGTATTCCGCCGTCTGCTCTTCGTTCAGACGTGGGCCGCAACCGCCATAGACATTGGCTGCCTCGTCTGCTTCTTGCATCCGGGACATCGTCAGGTCCATTTCAGCGGCCAGCCGGTCCATCGCCTCTTGCGGGGTGAAGGCACCAGAGTTCACGTCGCCGATCTGCTGCCACCACAGTTGTGCCAGTTTCGGATAATCGGGGACGTTGATGCCGGTTGGCGACCAACGGACCCGGTCGGGCGAGCGGTAGAACTCGATCAAACCACCCAAAAGTGGGGCGCGTTCGGTAAAGCTTTCGTGGTTCACGGTGCTGTCGCGGATAAACGTCAGACCCACATGGCTGCGCTTTGTATCCACGGTCTTGGACACGACGAACTGCGCATAGAGCCATGCGGCCTGTGCCCGGTCTGTCGGGGTCGAGCTGAGGATGGTCCAGCTGCCTACATCCTGATAGCCGACCTTTTGGCCTTCTTGCCAATAGGGGCCATGCGGGCTGGGGGCCATACGCCACAAGGGTGCGCCATCGGCGTCCACTGTATTGTTGCCCGCAGATTGCGGGGCGACCATGTTGGCAGTGAACGCGGTGTACCAGAAAATCTGCTGGGCCACGTTGCCTTGGGCCAAGGCGGGCAGGGACTGATAGAAGTCATAGCTGGCCGCACCGGGGGGTGCATATGCGCGTAGCCATTCGTCCCATTTGCGGATCGCATAGACCGAAGCCGGCCCGTTGGTTTCGCCACCACGGGTGACGGATGCACCGACCGGGTTACAGGTGCCCGCTTCCATGCGGATGCCCCATTCGTCGATTGGAATGCCATTCGGCTCTCCGATTGACCCGGCACCGGCCATCGACAACCACGCATCGGTCATCCGCCAGCCCAGATCGGGGGCGCGTTTGCCATAGTCCATGTGGCCATAGACGGTGACGCCGTCAATTTCGCCAACATCGACGGTAAAGAACTCGGCGATATCTTCGTAGGCCGACCAGTTTACCGGAACGCCCAGTTCATAGCCATATTTGGCCAAGAACGCAGCTTTCAGGTCTTCACGCGCGAACCAGTCTGCCCGGAACCAATATAGGTTGGCAAACTGCTGGTCGGGCAGCTGATACAGGTCACCGTCCGGGCCAGTGGTAAACTGGGTGCCCATGAAATCGGCCAGATCAAGGCCGGGGTTGGTGACGGATGCGCCATCGCCTGCCATAAAGTCAGTCAGGTTATAGGCCAGTTGCAGGCGCGAATGGGTGCCGATCAGGTCACTGTCATTGACATAGATGTCATACAGGTTACGCCCGGTCTGCATTTGGGTCTGAACCGCCTGGACAACTTCGCCTTCGCCCAGAATCTGGTGTGTCACCTTGATCCCGGTGATTTCGAAAAACGCCTGGGTCAGCACTTCGGATTCGTAGCTGTGTGTCGGAATGCCTTCTGACAACACGTTGATTTCCATCCCCGCAAACGGGGTGGCGGCCTCGATGAACCATTGCATTTCGGCAAGCTGTTCATCCTTGGTCAGCACGGACGGCTGAAACTCTTCGTCAATCCACCGTTGCGCTGCGGCCTCGTCGGCCATAGCTGTAGTGGCCCCCGCGATGACAGCAGATGCTGCCACAGCGGAGAGTAGATACTTGCGCATCCTGTCTCCTCCCTGAAACTTTATGAGTCGACCGTAGCCGACGTGGTGATTGATACACGCGATTTCGCGGCTGTCAAACTAAGAAGTTAGTAGTGAGAATTAATCTTTGCGCGGGGTCTGCTGACCCGGTCTGAAATGGGGTGCGACACCTGGATCTTGCATCAGTATTTCCCGGTATATATGTAATATTATCCGTACCTTAGATGAAGTTCAATGATTACTGTAGCGAGGGTTTTTTGCGCAGGGACGTGAGTCGGTTAGTTCGAAATCACCGGGCGACGGGCAAATCAGGGCCAGTGGTAGCCACAGGTTTCGCCTGGAACAAGCCGCCCTGGCAGTGGTTCATGCGGATCATCACATGCGCTGCGGCCGTCGATTGCATTAAATCCCGCCACCGGCAACTGCCGCAACGGCAGTGCGGCTGTGGTGATTCGGGTTCGGCCCAGCAGCGCCTCGGCGATACCATCAAACCCGACAAGGGCCACATCATCGGGGCCTGCTTTGCACAAACTCTTCGGCAGTCATGCTGCCGGACATCAGGGGGCACGGCATTGCGTTCGATCACCGCCAGCACCGTCAGCGGAATCGCAGCAAAGCCAGTGTGGTTGTCCGGTAGGCCGAGCAATGCCAGATAGTTGGCGTGCAGGGCATCGCTGGCGGGGCTGGTGGCCCCGGCAATATTTGCCGGACCGTCGATCTTTTCGGCAAGCATTTGCTGAACCTCTGCGCTTGCCATATAATTGACAGATGCCACCGCTGCCTTGGGCGTAAGCCGCCCCCTGAACGGTCAGAAAAAAGGCCAGTGCGATGGTCATTGATAGTTCGATTGTACTGCTATTCCGACAAGTTTTCTTGTGTTTGGTCCGGCATTGGGTTTCACCAGCGCCGCATTGCGTGTTCAAGTTCGGGTGTCATCGGTTCAATACTGCCGCCTGACAGTTGAACCCGCTGGACCGCCAGCGCGGTTTCGATTGTGTCTGGCAGCCTATGAATGCCCGGCGACATTGATCTGCCCGCCAAGGCCAGCAGCTCTGCCGCGCTGGCTTGCAGGGACAGCGACAGGTCCATGATTTCAATAGGATTACCTTCGGCGGCGGTGTGGTTGATGCGATGCCCTTCGGCGATGACCAGCACGGATTTACCACTGCCCGTCTGGTATTCGGCAATATCGCGGCGCAGCGGTCGCGGCGGACCCTGACTGCGCAAATGATCCATCGGCAGTTCGAATGCGCCCCCCCCGGCAGTACATAAGATTGCCCCGTCGGGCAGCAACCTGACGTGATCCGGGGTGAGCACGCCTGCAATGCCGGTGGCCGCAAACACAACTTCGGCGGTGGGGGCCGCGTCTGACACCGACCTGGCCGCATGCCCGTTATGGATGGCCTGAAGCGCCTTTATAGGATCCAGTTCCGCGACGGTAACCCGTGCGCCAAGTGCGGCGCAATGTAGGGCAACACCCCGGCCAACCCAGCCGTAGCCGATGACCAGAACCCGACGCCCGGCAATTTGCAGATTGGTGACATCGAGCAGTGCCATGACGCAGGATTGCCCGGTGCCGTAGACATTGTCGAAGATGTGCTTAAGCCGCGCGTCATTGACGCTGAGCACCGGGAGTTGCAATTGACCGGCCTTGTGCATTTCTGCCAACGGGCGCACCCCGCTGGCGGTTTGTTCGACCGCGCCGATCATTCCGGCGACCAGACCGGGAAATTCCCGGTGCGCCAACCGGATCACAAACGCTCCGTCATCCAGCAGGATTTGGGGCGCTGTGTTTAACAAGGCGCGGGCCATCGTCAGATCATCTGCCGCGCCGCCGGTCGCGGCAAAAACCGTGACCCCCTCGGCCTGTAATGCCGCTACAACATCGGCCTTGGGACCGTCTGCCGATGCGCTAAAAACGCTGACATCAGCGCCAGCGGTTTTAAGCGCAAGGGCCAGATTTGCGGTTTTGGGTTCCAGCACCAGCGCGATCCCGATGCGGATACCGTTGACGCTGCCGGTTTGTGACAAGCGTTTTGCAATGGCCCCAAGCAGTGGCATGCCGCGCCCGGCCCAATCTATTTTGTTCTTGCCAACCGCTGCCAGTGCCGGGTCAAAAGGAAGGATCGTCATGGTTGCGGCATCCCTTTGATCAGGCCAATAACATCATCCTGTTGTTCTTGCCGGGGTTGGTCGATGTGGATGCCCATGCTCTGCAGCTTGGCGGCGGCGATGGAATCGTCAATCTTTTTGGGCAAAACGTGAACGCCCGGGGCCAATTTGGTGTTCACCAGATAATGCGCACCTAGGCCCTGCACGGCAAAGGTCAGATCCATAATCTCAACCGGGTGCCCGCTGCCGCCCGCGATATTGACCAGCGCCCCGCCGGACAGCACGTGGATATCACTTGCGCCAAGCCGATAGGTTTGTATGCCGGGCCGGGGCGCGGATACTGACAGCGCCTCGTGTCCAAGCGCGTCGACATCAACCTCGAGATCATGATGCCCGGCATTTGCCAGTACCACATCAGTGCTGAGAAATCTGAATTCGGGCGAACCGATGGCGCGCATTCCGCCGGTGGCAGTCACGACAACAGAGGCGCCGGGCAGCATATCGCGGGCGGCCCCCACAGTATGGCCGTCCATATGCGCCTCTAGCGCCCGGACCGGGTCACATTCGATCACGCGGGTCTGTGCGCCCATGCGTTTGGCATATTCCGCGATGCCGCGCCCGACATAACCATAGCCGACAACGACATAGGGCGCCCCGGCGATCTGGCGGTTGGTCAGGCGCAGAATGGCCTGAATGGTGGTCTGGCCGGTGCCATAACGGTTGTCGAACAGATGCTTGCAGCGGGCATTATTGGCGGTCAGGGCCGGAAATGGCAAGTTGCCCGCCGCCGCCATGGCCAGCAACCGGGCTGTTCCGGTTGTGGTTTCCTCGGAAACGCCCTTGAGCTGGCGGAATAGTTCAGGTCGGTGCATAGCCATGCGCAGCGTCAGCTCGGCCCCGTCATCGATGATGTAATGTGGCTGATGATCCGCCGCCAGCAGCAGTTCCTTTTCCCAGGTTGCCATGTCGCCGTCCGCTTCGGAAACGACGGTCAGTCCGCGATCCCGCAGGGCTGCGACGACTGCCCCATGTGTGGTTCGTGGATTACTGCCAGCCACAATAACCTCTGCCCCGGCGTCTGCCAGAATTGATGCGAGGAAGGCGGTTTTCGCCTCAAGATGGACGACGACCGCAATCCGTACGCCCTTGAGTGAGCCATCGCTTAGGGTATTGCGCACGAGGCCGGTCAGCACCGGCGCATGTTTTTCGACCCAGGCAATTCTGGCGCGTCCATCCTCTACCAGGTCGCGGAACTCGTCTGTGTTATGCGCAAGCAATCTGATCGCCTCTGCCGGTCATTTGCGCCGCGGGGGAATCACTCGGGTCCAAGCGGCGGGTGACGTTACTCCAAGCGATTAGATTTTGGCGTGTCAAACATAAATTTGCAGGTGCAAAGCGTGATTCGAGGGCGGCTACCTAAGAACATTAGTAGTGTTGAGCGCGATTGACAGGATCAGCGCAACCAGCCTTTCGTCGTTCCGCTGGACCGGTCGGAAAGCGGCGTCGGCGTGACCCCGAGAAGCAAAAAATAAGCGTCTTATATCAGACCGATACGGACCAACGCGGGGTAGACTTCAGGAATGCACTAAGCGCATCGAGTGGGAGCGGCGGCGTTATCAGATATCCCTGTGCCTGATCGCAATTATGCCGCGTCAGCCAATCCAGTTGCTCAATGGTTTCGACGCCTTCCGCCACAACCGTCGCGCCGATCTGTTGGGCCAGCGTCAGGATCAATCTGATGATCGGCCCGGATTCGGGCAATTGCTGGATAAACGAGCGGTCGATTTTCAGGTAGGTCAGTGGAAAGTGCGAAATGAATGACAGGTTGGAATAGCCGGTTCCAAAATCGTCAATCGCAATGCGATAACCCATGGCTGTAATCTGTCGCAGAGACTCTGAGATGCTGGCATGATCGCCAATCAGGACGCTTTCGGTGATCTCCAGCTCGACCTTTCCTTTCGGAAAATCCGGCAATGCCGCGAAGGTTGACAGAGTGTTGAGGAGCGTCAGGCCGCCGAACTGCCGCGGCGAGACGTTCAGCGAGACGTTGATATCAATACCCGCTTTGTGCCATTCAATCGCTTGCATGCAGCCGATCTCGAGGACGAGGCGACCCAGTTCCTCGATCAGGCCGGTTTCTTCGCAGATCGGGATAAAGACGCCGGGCATGATGATGCCGCGTGACGGATGCCGCCATCGTGCCAACCCTTCGACGGCAACAATCCGTCCGGATGCAATATCGAGGCGTGGCTGATAATATAGTTCGAACTCGCCCCGCTGGATCGCGCGCCGCAGTTCGAACTCCATGTCCTCGCGCACCTTTGCGGCAACACCCATTTCTCCGGTATAGAAGGTGACCCTGTTTCGGCCGGCCCGTTTGGAGGCATAAAGCGCGATGTCCGCCTCGCGCAGCACTTCGGTGAAATCGATGGCCGAAGACGAAAAGACGGCGACGCCCACGCTGGTGGCGACATTGATGATTGTATTATCCTGAACAACAGGCTGCGACACCGCCTTGTGCAACCGCGCCACGCGTTGCTCTACATCCGCCAGACCTGAAATATCGTCCAGCAGCACGACAAACTCGTCGCCACCCAGACGCACTGCCAGATCATCGGGTCGCAATATGGCGCGGGTCCGGAGGGCAATCTGCTGTAATACAGCATCGCCTGCTTCATGGCCGTAACGGTCGTTGATCGCCTTGAACCGATCTACATCGAAAAAGATGATCGCGCTTTGGCGGTCGGCGTAGTGCGACGCGAGTTTTGACAGATGGTTTTGCAGGTAGGCCCGGTTGTGCAGATCGGTCAGCTGGTCACGATCGGCCAGATGTCGGGCTGCATCCCGTGCCTCTTTGAGTTCGGTGACGTCAATCGCGGTCAGCAGAATCGCCGGCTGGCCGGTTGCTGCGTCAGAACAGGCCTTGGCCGACAGGTCGAACCACCGCTCGGCAGTCGCAAGGCGGACCTTCGTTACAAGCCGATGTTCGCCCAGAAAGTCGAGTTGTTCCAGAAGCGTGTCAAAGTCCCGCAGGTCCACGAACAACGCCGCCAGTGACTTTACCTGAACACCAAAGGCGTTGCGGGCGGCTGGATTAAGGTACAGCGGCGGTCCGGCCTTGCTGAACAGGGTGATTAACACGTCGGTATGCAACAGCGCCTCGGCGCTGCGCAGGTTATGCGGTTGATCCTCGGCCTCAGCCATCGCTTCGCATTGCATGCCCATGCGCCCGTCAGGCAGCACGAAGCCGCGATAGATCACCATCACGCTTTTCGGGACACCGTTCGGATATAGCGTCCAAAGCTCGGTGAAGGTGGCATCGCTGACCCGAAAATCGGTCTGATATTGCCTGAGCCGCTTGGCCACGGTCATTGACATGTCAACGCCGAGGTTGCGCGCCCGGAGACCCTCTTCGTTATCGGCATTCCACAGCTTGCAAGCCGATTCATTGGCAAAGGCAATGCGGGAATGGTCGATGTCGAAGACCCAGATCGGAACTTTCAATCGCCGGGCAATCGTAAACGATGTTTCGTCCGCCCGGTTAGGGAAAGGTGGCCCACGGTCCGGTGGCATGACAGTCGAGACGTTCATGGGAATTCCGCGTTTCTGACTAGGCTGGCCCTAAGCGGCCCGGTCGGTTGGCTGGCCAAGATCGTGGAGGGGCCTGAAACCTGCGGTGTCGCATACCCTGTCGATCCAGCGCGAGATCATCGGATAGTCGGCCCGTTCGATGCCAGCTTCGTGCATCACATGAACATAGCCGAAAAGTGCTATATCCGTGATGGAATAGCCCGATCTGAGCATGAAGTTGCGGTCTGACAAATGCGCGTTTAACCGGGCAAGACCGGGCCGCGCCTTGGCCTGCCATTGCACAATTTCAGCCGCGCGCGGGCCGCGTTCTTGGGGCAATATCGTGGTGAAGAACCGGGCAGGCGAGATGAACGGCTCTAACTTTGACTGCTCAAAGAACATCCATTGCATGGCCTCTGCCCGCTCTGACTTTGAAGCGGGCATAAGAGTGCTACCCTCGGCCAGATACCATAGCATCGCGTTGCTTTCGCCGATGCCCTGCCCGTCATCCGTGACCAGCCAGGGAACCACGCCAAGGGGGTTGATCGCGCGGTAGCTATCCGATTTCTGCTCTCCCTTCAGGACATCGATCATGGTCAGTTCGTAATCGAGCCCGAGTTGATTGAGCGCCAGCCAAGGTTTCATGCAATTGCCGGAGCCGAGGCAAACATACAGTTTCATCGTTCGTTCATCCTTCTATCTACTAGCCGGATTTCAACCTAACCGACGCAACTTAATTCTGTCCTAACTTTGGCAATGCCGACTTTGGCAATGCCTGTTCAGTCGGGGTTGCACCGCAGCGGTGCAAAGGCGCGCCCGACTGGCGTTTTGCGCCCCGGGTGGGTGCAAGACCTCGCCGTATTGGGCATCATCAGGGCCCGGCAGTTGGACAGCAGGCATGTCTTTTTGCGGCCAAGTGCTGGTATTGGAAACAATTCAAAGATCCTGTGCAAATTGTTGGCGAATTTAATAAATTGTTAAGGGATTCAATTAACATTTCATTAAATTAATTTGCCAGAGAAATGGAAGCGCAGATGTACGATCCACGAGTCACTGAAGACCTGCAAGAGTTCTTTGGTCAGCCGATTGCCCACCAGATCTGGCGCACGAAATACCAGTATGTGTCGAAGGGCCGGATTTTGGATGCCACGGTCGTGGATACCTGGAACCGCGTGGCGCTTGGCCTGTCACAAATTGAAATTCCGGCCGACCAGACCCGCGTCAAGTCGATGTTTTATGATGCGATGGCGGCATTCAAACTGCTTCCGGCGGGCCGCATCATGTCGGGCTGTGGCACGGCACGGAACGTCACGCTGTCGAACACCTTTGTGATGCGCACCATTCCAGACTCACTGATCGGCATTATGGACACGATCAAGGATGCAGCGCTGACCATGCAGATGGGGGGCGGTATCGGGTTTGATTTCTCTACCTTGCGCCCTGCGGGAGAGCCTGTCGCCGGTTTCGATGGTCCGGCAGCAGGCCCCCTGGCTGCAATGGATATCTGTGACGCCGTTTGCCAGATGCTGGTCACCGGCATGGGGCGCGGTGCGATGATGGCGACCCTGCGTTGCGACCATCCTGACATCGAAAGTTTTGTCATGGCCAAGGCTGAACGCACCCGACTGCGCAATTTCAACCTGTCGGTCATGGTCACTGACCGGTTCATGGCGGCAGTGCGCAATGCAGAGGACTGGGATCTGGTCTGGAACGGTCGGCCGGTCCGGCGCATCAAGGCAACTGATCTGTGGGACCGGATCATGGCGCAAACTTATGCTGCAGCCGAGCCGGGTGTCCTGTTCATTGACCGCATCAATGCCGCTAATCCGCTGAATTACCTTGAGACGATTTCGGCCACCAATTCCTGCGCCGAACAGCCGCTGCCCCCCAATGGCACCTGTCCGCTCGCCTCAATTAACCTTACCCGCCTTGTCATAGCGCCCTTTACCCCCGAGGCCCGGTTCGATCTGGCCGAGTTGCGGCGGCTTGCGGGCATCGCGGTGCGCCTGCTGGATAACACAATCGATGCGTCGCGCTATGCGTTGACCGCGCAGGAACGGCAGGCAAAGATGCAGCGGCGGATTGGCGTTGGCGTGACAGGCGTGGCCGATGCCATCGCTATGCTGGGCGCGCAATATGGATCACCCAAAGCGGTTTTTCTGCTGGGAAGCTGGATGCAGACGCTACAGAACGAGGCTTATCGCGCCTCGGCAAGATTAGCGGCTGAACGCGGACCGTTCCCGTTATACGTCGAAGCCGAACACTTGTCGCAGCCGTGCATCCGCGCCCTTGACGCTGACGTTCGCGCCGAGGTTGAACAGCACGGGCTGCGCAACGGCACGCTGACGACGATTGCGCCGACTGGCACGATCTCGATGTTTGCGGGCAATGTATCGTCGGGGATCGAGCCGATCTTTTCGACATCGTATTTGCGAGTGATCACCAATCCCGACGGCACCAAATCGTTGGAACGCGTGGTCGATTATGCCGTCTGGAGCCATGGCACAATCTTTGGAACCGGCGTGCCGTTGCCCGAGTCTATCGTGACAGCAGCAGATCTTGACCCTTTTGATCACATCCGGATGCAGGCAGCGGCCCAGAAGTGGGTCGACAGCGGCATTTCCAAGACCGTAAATTGCCCCGAGGACATCCCGTTTACAGCGTTCAAGGACATCTACCTTGAAGCCTATGACGCAGGGTGCAAGGGCTGCACGACCTACCGGCCTAATGCGGTCACCGGCTCGGTCTTGTCGATATGAGGGTGTGGCGCTGGATATCGGGCCGCAGCCCGGCGCGAACTGGCCCGGAGCCTGAAAAAAATGCATGGGTGCCGACGCACCGGCATAAAAAAGGCGGGCTTTATCGCCTGATCGGGTTTGGGACGAATGAGGCAGACCGCGCTACTGTCGCCATTTATGATGATGCAACAGGGGCGGTCTGGGTCAGAAATGCTGCGGAATTTAATGATGGGCGCTTTGACCTGCTTGAATAGTCCCTGATTTGTAGATGAATTGCCGCGTTATAGCAGCCCATCGAGAACCCGGCGCAGCGCCAGCATGCCCGGGTCATCCAGACCCCGGCTTTTGTCGCCAAACATCCGCGCCCGGCCGAGTTTGTTTTCGCGCCCCTTAAAGGTTAGCAACGCCTCGTTGATCGCAATGTCGGCCTGTTTCAGCAGGGTTTGGGGGTCTTCTTGCCCAAAAGTGGCCATGGCCACCGCATCCAGCGCGTCCAGCACCGTCTTGTCGCCCAGACTGCCTTTGCCCCGCGCCATCATTGCATCGCGCGCCACGGCGACTAGTTCTGAAACTTCAGCATAGGGCACGACGGTGCGGCCTTTGCACGCTTTGGCCAAGGCCATGAAGGCTGTGGCGGTCAATGTGCCATAGGATGAAGAGGATACTTTTTGAAACGCCTTGGCACAGTCCAGAAAGGCCATGCCAATATCGTCAGGCATAGTGGCCGCGGCGGCGGCAATTTCGGCCCAGCCTTTGGATACGGTGATGCCCAGATCGCCGTCGCCCAACTGCCCATCAGCGGCGTTCAACTCTGCCGCCGCCGCCTCGGCCTGCAAGGCGATGCGGGCTGCAGCGTGGCGCAGGTCTGCGGTGGTAAAACCGGACATGTCGGCTAAACCCGCCAGAATGCGCAGTCGCACGGGGCGGTCAGCAGCGCTTCCAATTCGGCATCCAGATGACAGATCGTGACCGTAGCGCCGGTCATTTCCATCGAAGTGGCATAGCGGCCGACAAGCGGCATGACAATTTCGACCCCCGCTGATTTCAGGATTTCAGCGGCGCGGGCATACAGGATATATAACTCCTCCGCTGGGGTCGCGCCCAAGGAGTTGACCATAATTGACAACCGCCCGCCGCGCAAAAAGGGCCGGTCGGCGGCTAGCCGTTCAAGCATTTCATCCGCAATCTGATTGGCGGTCTTGATCGGGGATTTATAGATCCCCGGCTCGCCATGAATTCCCATGCCCATTTCCATCTGGCCATCGGGGATATCAAATGTTGGCCTGCCTGCCTGTGGCACGGTGCAGGGGGTCAGGGCCATGCCAATGGAATGGCAGGCATCTGCGGTCTTTTGGGCAATGCGCGTGACCTCGGCCAGATCGGCCATTTGCTCGGCCCGTGCCCCGGCAATCTTGAACGCATAGATCATGCCCGCCACGCCGCGCCGTTTGGCCCGTTCGGCAAATGGCGCAGACACGACATCATCGGCCAGAACCACGGTGGTGGAGGTGATATCCTCCATCTCCAGCATCTCGCCGGCCATGTCGAAATTCATCACGTCGCCACCGTAATTGCCATACAGGCGCAGCACACCAGCGCCGCCATGGGCGTGGCGCATCGCGGCAGCCATTTGGTCGGATGAGGGAGAGGCGAATACATCGCCAATCGCGCAGGCATCCAGCAATCCCTTGCCGACATAGCCGGTGAATACGGGCAGGTGGCCGGACCCGCCCCCGGTTACGATGCCAACCTTGCCGGGAATGGCCCCGCCCGCCCGGGTGATGACCCGGCGCTCGGGCTGGGCGTAGTGCGCCGGATGCGCCAGACACAGGCCTGTCAGCATTTCATCGACATAATTCGCAGGCGCATTCAGGATTTTCGTCATCACCATGGTCAACCCGTGCTTTCCTTGAGTTTCTGCGCATAGACGTTGATCACAAGGGCGATCAACAGGATCAGCCCCCGGATCAGAATCTTCAGGAAACTGTCGATGCTGATCAGGTCCAGTCCGTTGTTCAACACCCCCAGCACCATCAGCCCGATGATCGTATTGCCAATCCCGCCGCGCCCGCCAAATAGGCTGGTGCCGCCAACCACCACGGCGGCAATCGCGGTCAGCAGGAAATCGTCAAAGCCGTTTTGCTGCGCCGATCCGAAATAGGCGACCCCCAACATGCCCGCCACGCCCGAACACATCGCACAGATCACCATGACAGCGGCAATCACCATGCGGACGTTGACGCCCGAATATTCCGCCGCCTCGCGGTTGCCGCCGACCATATACACATAGCGGCCAAAGCGGGTGTAGGTCAGGACGATATGTGCCACCAGCATGAACAGAATGCAGACGATGATCGACCAGCGCAGGCCGAGTATTGACCCCGATCCCAACATGGTGATCAGGTCGGGAAATTCATAGGCGATCTGACCGCGCACCAGCATGGCCGACACGCCATTGGCGATCTGCATCATCGCAAGGGTCATGATGAAGGACGGAATACCGATGCGGGTGACGCCAAAGGCGGTGATCGTTCCAAACCCGAAAGCTGCCAGAAGTGTGAGGATGATGGCGATGAAACCGGGCAAGGGGATATAGGCGATGTTCACATAATCCGGCTGGGCGGTGAAAAACGCCATGGTGATGCCGATGGCATTGGCAATGGCGGCCACCGACAGGTCAATTTCGGCGGTCAGGATGACAAAGGTCAGCCCCACCGCGATGATCCCGGTGATGGACGCATTGGCAAGGATGTTCAGGCCGTTAGCCACGGTAAAAAATACCGGGCTTTGGGTTGCAAAGAACACGATCAGGGCGATCAGGGTGAATACCGGGGCGATATTTCGCATCTGATCGGCCAAGAACCGCTTTACCCCACCCTTGGCGGGCATATCAACCGAAGAAGTCATCTTACGTCCTTTGTTTGACTGACCCTTAGGCGGCGGCCAGCAGATCGGCCTTTTCGATACGGCCTTGGGTAAACTCGCGGGCGACATGGCCGCGTTTCATCACCGTGACCCGGTCAGCGAGGGTCAGAATGGTTTCCGGTTCGGTTGACAGAACCAGCACCGCGACCCCCCGCTTTGCTAGCGATTTGACGATCCGGATCACGTCCTCTTTGGCCCCAACATCCATGCCGCGGGTTGGTTCTGACAGGATCAGCACCTTTGGCAGATGGGTCAGCCATTTCGCCAAGGCGACCTTTTGCTGATTGCCGCCCGACAGGTTGCCCAGAATGGTGTCCGTCGTCTGCGGCCGGATTTGCAGGTCTTTGACATGCGAATCGGCGATCTGGCGTTCAGCGCTTGGTTTCAGGAAAATCCGGCTGATCCGGTCAAGGATCGAGATCGAGATATTCTTGTACACCGGTTCGGTCCGGAACAGCATCATCCGCCGGCTTTCGGGGACATAGGCGATCCCGGCCGCACGCGCCTGCGCTGTCGAGTTGAACCGGACGGGTTTGCCGTCCAGCAGCAGGCGGCCGGACTTTAACCCGATTTTGCCGAACAAGGCGCGGGATAGTTCGATCTGGCCACAGCCCATGAACCCATAAACGCCAGTTATCTCGCCCTGGCGCAGATTCAAAGACACGTCCCGCAACGTGTTGCCGTCGCTCACCGTGTCAACCGACATCACCACTGTGCGGCTGTCATCGCCGGTCAGTTCGGCGCTTTCGCCCATATGCATGTCAATCGATCCGCGTCCGATCATATGCGAAATGATGCTGTCCTTGGTCAGGGCTGATGTCGCCTCGGTAATCACCTTTGCGCCATTGCGGAACACTGTCACCCGGTCGGAAATCGCCAGCACATCGTCCAGAAAATGCGAGATGAAGATGATACTGCGCCCTTCGGCCCGCAGGCGGCGCAGGACGGTAAACAGCCGTTCCACCTCGGGCGGGGACAGGGCTGAAGTGGGTTCGTCCAGTATAATGATCCGTGCGCCGGAAAACAGGACGCGCGACAGTTCCACCAGTTGTTGCAGGCCGACTGGCAGTGATCCCATCCGGGTTGTCGGGTCGATATCAAGGCCAAGACTGGCGATCTGGGTGCGGGCCTGTCGGTTCATGCCGCGCCAGTCGACCAGCGCGCCAGCCATGACCGGTTGCGATCCCAAAAACACATTTTCGGCCACCGACAGGTCCGGCACCACCGACAATTCCTGATGGACCATGCCGATTCCGGCGGTCAGCGCATCGGCGGCCGACCGGAAATGCACCGGTACGCCGCCCATCAGCATTTGCCCGTCAAACCCTGCGTATACGCCCGCGATAATCTTCATCAGCGTGGATTTGCCCGCACCGTTTTCACCGACCAGCCCGTGAATTTCACCGGCAAGAATCGAAAAATCCACGTCGCGCAGCGCAGCGATGCCGCCAAACCGCTTTGTCACGCCCTTCATTTCCAAAAGTGGCGTCGTGTTGTGCTGAACCAAGGGCGCCGCAGCGCCCCCGGTCAGTGATCCCATGTCTTGCGACACGTCAGATCAAAAAGTTTTTCTGCAGCCACAAATGGCCCGCAGCGGTTGCGGCCGTGATGACCGGCCCGTCGGCAAGGATGAAGGCGGGGATATCGGTCCCGGCCACTTCGCCGCCGACAGCCGCAGCCACACCCGCCGCGACCGACCAGCCATGAATACGGCAGGACGGGTTGCGCACAGTGGCGACAAGTGCGCCTTCCAGGACCGCATTCACCGCAGGCGGCATGGCGTCAATGCCGGACAGCAGGATGCCTTCACGACCCTTGGCGCGGATCACGTTGGCAGCAGCCAGCGCCATGTCGTCATTGTGGAAAAAACCGCCTTTGAGGTCTGGGAATTTAGTCAACAGCGAATCCCAGATGCGGGCCACTTTGGTCACGTCCCAGTCGGCGGGCTGTTCATCGACCAGCTCGACATTGGGATAGTTTGCCAGCACTTGCCGGAACCCTTCGGCGCGACCTTGGGCACCGGAATGGCCCAATGCACCCTGGGTCATAACGACCTGACCGGCCCCACCAATGGCCTGCAACAGCGCCGTGGCCGTCACCGACCCCATCATAATATTGTCAGGCGCGATAAAGGTGTGGATCGACAACTGGCCGTCCGGAGCCATCATCGTGTCCATCGCAATGATCGGGGTGCCCGCTTCGGTCAGGCGCATCATCGGGTCGTTCAGGGTGCCGATGCCAAAGGTCTGCACCGCCACGAAATCCCAGGCCTGCGTTGCCATGTTGTCAATTGTTGCGCGCTGTTTGGTGGCGGATAATTCGCCATCAAACCACGTCATTTCAACATTCATCAGCTTCGACCACGCCTCGGCCGCAGTCTTGCCCTGCGCACACCAACTGGCCTGCAGGCCCGCGTTGCTCATCGCGCATTTTATGGGCGAGGCCGATGCCATCAGTTCCTGCGCCATCGCCGGATCCATGCCTGCACTGGCCAACAGGGCACCTGCAACCGCAGTGGTGCCCAAGGTTTTGAACACATCACGCCGCGACAAAACGACGTCGTTGAGTTTTTCGAGTTCGTCAGACATAGCGTCCTCCTTGAAGTGATGTGCCATAAACGACTGGCACTTTTGTCTTATTGAGCCGTAAAATGAACGTTTTCATTTGAGACTTCACAATCGTTAGTTGCCTTCCGAACGATCTGTCAACGGGTTTGTAATTGTAGCGAATGCGCCGAAAGCGACATCACGCGTCGTATTGAGACTTTGGTAACCAATATAGCTAAACACAGGCCAAGCCCCCGAAGTTGGTATTCGTTGCAAGGTATTTTTCCGCAAATTATATGCGGATGTTAGCACCTTAAGTAGGGTTTTTGTTTCCAGTTTTCCCGATGCCAAAGAAGGGGGATTTCTCCCCCTTGCTGATGACTACCGGGCTGGCAACGGCATCCAAGCCGGGACGGCCACATCGGCATGGGCGAATGCGGGCAGTTTGGCCCCCAGTTCTTCCATATTGCTGATGTTAAGGTCGTTCAGCATGGCCTGTGTGATCAGCGTCGGCGGCACGATGACCGATGCACCGGGGTCTTCGCCCGCCAGCATCATCGCCAGCGCCCGCACCGAAACTTCGCCGACAACTGCCGGGTTGGTGGCTGCCGTTGCCATCCACGCGCTGTCAGGTTCGCGCATTGCGGCAATGTCGGCGGTCGAGATATCGGCGGAATAGATCGACACCGATCCGGTCATCCCGGCCTCGTCCACCGCGATTTTCACACCCTTTGCAAACTCGTCATAGGGCGCGAACATCACCGTGATATTCGGATTGGCTGACAGAACTGACCGGGCCTGATTGGCGACCGAATTGGCGATGGGGTTATCCAGCGTGCCGAATTGAGCCACTTCTGTAATGCCGGGATTTAAGGCCTTCACCTCGACCCAGGTCTCGTTACGCCGGTCCAGCGGGGCGATACCCGGGACATAAACATACCCCGCGACCCATGTATCACCATTGTCGATGATCGCCTGTTCCAGTGCCAGCCGGGCCAGATCACGGTCGGATTGTTCGATCTGCGGCACGGCGGGGTTTTCGACGTTCACATCAAACGCCACAACCTTGATCCCCGCATCTACGGCACGCTGCACCGCGTCTTGCATCGCTTCGGTCAGCCCGTGCTGCACGATGATCCCGTCCACGCCCAAGGCGATGGCCTGATCGACCATATCGGCCTGCAATGCGGCATCCTGACGACTGTCAAACACCTGCAGGTTTACGCCCAAGGCGGCGGATTGCCGTTCGACCCCGTTCAGGTAGGCCTGAAAGAAATCGCCGGTGGACAGATAGCGCACCAGTGCGATCTGCACATCGGCAGGGTTGTCAAACGGGGCAGGCATGGCTTGCGCCAGTGCAAGCCCCGGCAGCACTGAAATCGAGCCTAAAAGACCCGCGAATAGACGTCTAGAGATCATGGTTTTCTCCCTCTCTCCGGTTACGATACAACGGTCAGCCGCGCCCCCGGCCGGTTTTGCCAGACAGTGCGAAAGTGAATACAAGGGCCACAACCAGAACCGCCCCCTTGATGAAATCCTGGGTGTAGTAAGGCGCATTCAGCATGGTCAGCCCTTGCAACAAAATGCCCACGAACAGCGCTCCGATGGCGGTGCCAAAGGCATTGGGCTTGGATGCGCCCAGCACCGCAAACCCGATCAAGGCTGCGGCCACAGCATCAAGCAGCAGATTGTTGCCAGACGCGACATCGCCCCGCCCCAGTCGTGCGGCCAGCAGGATGCCCCCCACGGACGCCAGCGTGCCCGAAATCATATAGGCCATGATCTTGTACCGGTTCACATTGACCCCGGCCAAAGCGGCGGCCTGCGCATTGGACCCGATGGCATACATCAGCCGCCCGTGCCGGGTAAACTCCAGAAACAGCCAGACCAGCAGCGCGATGACTAGCAGGAAAACCACCGACAGCGGCACCAGATCGCCAATCCGGTAGCGGCCCAGCATTAGGAACGCCGCTGAAAATGTGCCCGTCGCACTGCTCCCATCCGCCAGCGCCATGCCGGTGGAAATCGAATTTCCCTCGGTCGGGATGCGCTGCAATCCGACCAGCAGAAACATCATCCCCAATGTCGCCAGCAGGTCCGGCACCTTCATCTTGACGATCAGCAGCCCGTTGATCAGACCCACGCCAGCACCCATGGCAAGGCACAGGATCACCGCAGGCACAGTACCCAGATCCCAGATCACCATGACATAGGCCGATAGCATCAGCGCCGATGTCGCCACTGCGCCGATCGACAAATCGAACCCGCCAACGACCAGCGTGCAGGTGACCCCTAGCGCCAGAATGCCGGTAATCGCCACCGATTGGAAAATGAAAACCCCGCTTTGCGCCGATAGAAACGCCGGAGAAGCGTAGCTGAAATACACGATCAGCCCCAGCATGAGGGTCAGAAAGCCGTATCTTATGGCCAGATGGGTCATGCCTGCACTTTCATTGCATCGCCGCCACTGGGGCATCGACGACCTGTGCCATGATTGCCGCCAGATCGACGTTATCGTTGCGGTGTTCGCCGACAATCGAATGCTCGCTCATCACCAGAATCCGGTCTGCCACCGCAAGTGCCTCGTCCAGTTCGGACACAAGGACGATGGTGGCGCGTTGCGCCGCACTGGCGCGGATACGCCGCCCGATATCGTGGCGGGCCTGAATATCGACACCCTGAAACGGCTCATCCAGGATCAGCAGTTTTGACGGTTCTGCCATCCAGCGGGCGACGACGACCTTTTGCTGATTACCGCCCGACAGGGTCATGATCGGGTCGCGCGGGCTTTGGCATACAACACCCATATCAGCGATCATCCGTGTTGCCGTCGCGGCCTCGCGCCTGCGCGACACCCAATGCAACGGGGCGGAGTGGCGCGGCAGAAACGGCAAGGTTAGGTTTTTGGTAATGTCGAAATCGGTGACGATGGCATTGATCAGCCGGTCTTTTGCCGACAGGAACACGCCCCCTGCAACCGCGTCGGAGGCATTATGCGGGGCATAGGTGCACCCATCGAGCATCATGGTTCCGGCAGACGGTCTTTGCAGACCATACAACACGCCCGCCAGTGCCGATTTACCCGATCCGACCAGCCCTGTGATCGCCACTACCTCATTGCGGTGACAGGTCAGGTCGAACGGCAGCGCCCCTGGACGCAAGACCATGCCGCGCAAGTTGAGCATCGGCGCACCTGCTGGCGGAATGGCAATGTCTATCTCTGATATCTCGCGCCCCAGCATGGCACGGACGGCCCCGGAGTAATCCAGCGGCGTGCCTTCGAACAACCCTGAAATCTGCCCGTCGCGCATTGATACTATGCGGTCGGCCAGCCTGCGGATATCGGACATGCGGTGCGAAATATACAGGATCGCGACCCCGTCAGCGCGCAGCCGGTCGATCAGCGTAAACAGCCGCTGGGTTTCAGCTGCGGACAGCGAGGATGTGGGTTCATCGAGGATCAGCAGGCGCGGTTTGTGCGACATCGCCCGGGCGATGGCCACCAGTTGCCGGTCGGCCAGCGCAAGCCCTGCCACGGGGCGGGTCACGTCAATATTCAAGCCCACAGCGGCGGCAATGCGTTTCGCCTGCGCCCGCAATGCCCGCCGATTGATGAACGTCGCTCCGCCTTCGGCCAGCACGTCCAGCATCAGGTTCGATGCGACATCAAGGTCCGGCACCACGCCGTCATTGATATTTTGATGCACTGTCACGACGCCGTCGCGCAGCGCGGCCCTGGGTGAGACAGGCTGAAACGGTGCCCCGCCCAGAGTGATTGCCCCGCCATCAGCCCGCTGCGCCCCGCACAGGATTTTCACCAGTGTCGATTTGCCCGCGCCATTGGCCCCCATCAGGACCGAAACCTGACCGGCGGGAATGGTCAGATCTATGCCACGCAAGACACTATTGCGCCCAAAAGCCTTGGTCAGGCCGGTGATCCGGATCAGCGGATTGGTCGTTTGATCTGGCACACCCATGTCCTCCCCCAGATCAGGCTAGTGAGTTTATTGTTCAAAAGTCAATACTATTTGACAATTGCTGTGAAAGCAGAAACCTTGGGTTTGTGGTCTGGGGCTGCTATGGCTACCTTTGCGCCCCAAGACGGAGGATTTGCGGTGTCAGACGGATATTTGGCCCTTTCACCCGAAACCCTTGCCACCCGGCTGGGCGGCCTGGCCATCATGTGTGAAAAGCTGGGCGATCCGGCGGGTTGGGTTATCAAAGAGGTCGGCGACGGCAACCTGAATCTTGTGTTCATCGTGACTGGTCCGCTGGGGGCGGTCATCGTCAAACAGGCGCTGCCTTATGTTCGGCTGGTCGGCGAAAGCTGGCCATTGCCACTGTCGCGGTCGTTCTTTGAATACCACGCGCTAACCCGGCAGGCCGCCCGCGATCCGGGGTCGGTGCCGGACATCTTTCACTTCGACGAAACACAGGCGCTGATCGTCATGGAGTATCTGGCGCAGCACATCATCCTGCGGCAGGGGCTGATTGCAGGCGTCACCTATCCCGGCCTTGGCGTCCGGTTGGGCGAATTTGCCGCCCGCACGCTGTTTCGCGGGTCTGATATTTCAATGCCGACAGCCCGGCGCAAGGCCGATCTGGCGCTGTTTGCGGGCAATGTGGCGCTGTGCGACATCACCGAAAGTCTGGTATTTTCCGACCCCTATTTCGCAGCCCCGATGAACCGCCACACCCCGGGATTAGACACTATCGTTGCCCGATTGCGGGCGGATGAGCCACTGAAAATAGTGGCGCAGGACATGAAATGGGCCTTTGCGACCCAGGCTGAAACCATGCTGCATGGTGATCTGCACACCGGGTCGGTCATGGTGTCGGATACTGAGGCGCGGGTGATCGACCCGGAATTCGCTACTTATGGCCCGATTGGGTTTGATGTCGGCATGATGATTGCCAATTTTCTGATGGCTTATGGGTCGCAACCCGGCCACAGGGACAAACCCAGTGCGGACCGCGCCGCTTATGCCGAATGGATCCTGTCAGTTGTGACCGATATCTGGACGACGTTTACGACAGAATTCACCCATCTGTGGCAGACCGAGCGGACCGGGATGTTGTATGAGGCGACATTGTTTGAGGATCAGGGCCATGGCGCGGGGGCTGACCGGGCTTGTGCGGCGCGGCTGGCCGCGATCTGGCGCGATGCTGTCGGGTTCTGCGGCGTGGAAATCCACCGCCGTATCCTTGGCCTTGCCCATAATGCCGATTTTGAACGGATCGTCGATGAGCCCACCCGTGCCGCCTGCGAGGCGCGGTCGCTGGTTTTAGGCCGTGAACTGGCACTTGGCCGCCATTCCATACTGAATATAGCCAACGTGCTGGACCTGACCCGCCAGATCAATGCAAAGGATCAGCTATGAAGATCGACGGAAAACCCTATCGGTCGATCTGGCGCGAGGCGTCGGGCGAGGTGCGCATTATCGACCAGCGCTGGCTGCCGCATGAATTGCGGATTGTCCCATTGCGCGACCGGGCCGAATTTGCCGATGCAATCCGGGATATGTGGGTGCGCGGCGCGCCGTTGATCGGAGCGACGGCCGCCTATGGCATGGCCGTGCAGATGGCACTGGACCCGTCCGATGCCAGCCTGACCCAGACCTGGGCGATCCTGAACGAAACCCGCCCCACGGCAATCAATCTGCGGTGGGCGCTGAACGACATGCAGCGGCTATTGGCCCCGCTGCCCGCCGCTGCCCGGGCTGCGGCTGCGTTCCGGCGTGCAGATGAAATTGCCGAGGAAGATGTCGAGATCAACCGCCGCATCGGTGAACACGGGCTGACCGTGATCCGCGAGATTGCCGCCCGCAAAGGCCGGGTGAACATCCTGACCCATTGCAACGCAGGCTGGCCCGCGACGGTGGACTGGGGCACTGCCACGTCGCCAATTTATCACGCAGCCCTTGCGGGTATCGACGTGCATGTCTTTGTCGATGAAACCCGGCCCCGCAATCAGGGCGCACAACTGACCGCGTGGGAGTTGAACAGCGCCGGCGTCAGCCACGACCTGATCGTAGATAATGCAGGTGGGCATCTGATGCAGCATGGCGAGGTCGATATGGTCATGGTCGGCACCGACCGGACCACAGCCAACGGCGATGTCTGCAACAAGATCGGCACTTATCTGAAGGCACTGGCCGCCCATGCCAACAATGTCCCGTTCTACGTGGCGCTGCCCAGCCCGACCATCGACTGGACGGTGCGGGATGGCATCAGGGAGATTCCGATTGAGGAACGATCAGCCCGCGAAGTGACCCATGTGCAGGGGCGCGATGATCAGGGCAATATCGTCATGGTCCAAATCTCGCCCGATGGCACCGGGGCGCGGAACCCGGCCTTTGATGTGACCCCGGCGCATCTGGTCACCGGGCTGATCACGGAACGCGGTATCAGCCCGGCCACTGCTGAGGGGTTGGCGGCAATGTTTCCGGACCGTGCGCCTAATCCTTGACCAGTGCCTCGGCCACCGTCAGGCCAGTCACCAGATGGGTGACATACCCCCCCGCAATCGCAGCCTTTGTCGCAGCGATTTTGTCATGGCCAGGGGTGATCAGCAGGCCCATCTCCAGCCCGACCAGTTGCGACAGGGGCACACCGATCATCCGGTCCTCCATCGGTCCGGCAATCGGGGTGCCCTGTGCATCAATGAAGCGGCCGCATAAGACACCGACCGCCCCTTGGTCAATGTAAAATCTTAGGTCCGCAGCACTGGCCAGACCACTAGATACGATATGGCTGTCAGCAGCACTGGTGCCAACCGAAAACAGGAATTTGTTGACTGATGACAGTCGTTCCAGCTGCGCCGCGATAATCGGCTCTTCGCGCAATTCCTGCGCCAGCACGGCCCGGCTAAGGATCGCGGGGGCGTGCAGGTTATAACAGCGGGCACCCAGTTGTTCGGCCAGTTGGGTCGAACAAGCCTCGGCAGTGAACCCGTAAGGGGTGGCCATTGAGCCCATCAGTTGCAGCACCGACAAATCAGCGATGCGTTGCCGTTCAACGGCTTCGGCCAGTTCATACACCGTCCGGCCCCAAGCAACGCCCAACCGATCACCGGGGGTCAGCAAACTGGGCAACCACTCCGCCGCACCGCGCACCACACGGGCAAAAGCGGCCTCGGTGTCCAGCCCTTCGTCCGGGATGACATAGGCGGCAGTCAGCCCGAAACGGTCACATAAGACCACTGACAAGCGATGGGTGGTGAATGCCTTTGCCGCCAAGGTAATCCGGATCAGACCCTTTTCGCGCGCTTCGGCCAGATAATTTACGACGGTCGCGCGGGAAATGCCCAACAGTTCGGCAATATCCTTTTGGTTCAGCCCGTCTTCGTAGTACATCCAAGCGACCTGAATCACGGCATTCTCGCCGCTGATCTGCCCCGTGGCGCGTCGCTTTGCCATCTGCCGTTGTCCTGATATTCAAACAATGACAACCATTGTTGACTTTTGTATAAATTCTGGCAAGGGTCAACCACGCCCGCCCCCTGCACATTGGAGTTATGGATGATCCTCAACCGTTGGCAAGACGCTGATGCCCGCGCCCTGCAAGATGCAGCAGGCGCTGATCCGGTGGCGCGCGAACTGGCGTTGCGGGTCTATTCATCCCGGATCATCGGACAGGACCCCGATCTGGTCATGCATGGCGGCGGCAATACGTCAATGAAACAGGACATGCGCGACGTCTATGGTGAGGTGACCCCGGTCATTCATATCAAAGGGTCGGGCTGGGATCTGGGCACGATCAAGGCAGCGGGGATGCCTGCTGTCCGGATGGATGCGCTGCTGCGATTGCGCGGGCTGGCGGCCCTGTCAGACGAGGATATGGTCAACACGCAGCGCTCAGCGCTGATGGATTCCACCTCGCCCAATCCGTCAGTCGAGACCCTATTGCACGCATGGCTGCCGCATAAATACGTTGATCACACCCATGCCACCCCATTCCTGGCGCTGGCCGATCTGCCAGAGGTGCATGCCGCCACACGCGAAATCTTTGGCACCAGGCTGGGGTTCGTTCCCTATATCATGCCGGGTTTCGCACTGGCCAAAAAGGCGGCCGAGGTGTTTCAGGAAAACCCGAAGGTCGAAGGGTTGTTGCTGATCCAGCATGGCCATTTCACCTGGGGTCCGGATGCGAAATCGTCCTATGACCGGCTGATCGCGCATACCAATGAGGTCGAGGCCTGGCTTGCCGACCGCCGCCCTGCCCCACTGCACGCTGTCGCGGCGTTGCCCAAGGCCGATATCGCGGCCATCCTGCCAGTGCTGCGCGGCGCGATTGCGGCGCAGGGCGGCGGGCTGTCGGTGTTCGATCTGCGCAGCACTGATGCGGCCATCGGGTTTCTGCAACGCCCCGATGTGGTCGAACTGGCCACGCGCGGCGTGGCCACGCCGGACCATGTCATCCGCACCAAAGGCCATCCGCTGCATCTGGACCGCGCAACTGTTGCTGCCGGACCCGAGGCCGTTTCGGCGGCGGTTGCGGGGTTTGTGCGCCAATACAAAGCCTATTTTGATCGTCAGGCACCCCGCTTTGGTGGCGCGAAAACTCTGCTGGCCCCTACGCCTGGACTAGTCTGGATCGAAGGGGCCGGTGTAATGGGGGTCGGGTCAAATGCCGCTGCGGCCCGGATCGCGGGCGATATTGCTGAACAAACGATCCGGGTGATGACCGACGCGCAAGCGGTGGGGCAGTTCCGCCCGATAGGCGAAGCGGACATGTTTGACTGCGAATACTGGTCGCTGGAACAGGCCAAACTGGGTCAAGGCAAACCACCCGCGATGCGTGGCCAGATCGTGCTGGTTACTGGCGGGGCGGGGGCGATCGGGCTGGCTACGGCGCAGGCCTTTGCTGCGCTGGGGGCTGCGATTTTTCTGGTGGACCGGGACCCTGTTGCGCTGGATGCCGCATTGGCAAGGATGGGGCAGGACCACGGCGGGCTGGCCTGCGACATCACTGCCCCCGGCGCGCCCGCTGATGCCGTGGCCGCCTGCGTGCGCCGCTTTGGCGGGCTGGATATCCTGATCTCCAACGCCGGAGCGGCCATGCAGGGGGCGGTGGCCACCTTGCCCGACGCCACGCTGCGCGACAGTTTTGAGCTGAACTTTTTCGCCCATCACGCCTTTGCCCAAGCCGCCGTTGCGGTGTTCCGGGCGCAGGGCAACAAGGCCGGGCAACTGCTGTTCAACGTGTCCAAACAAGCGGTCAATCCGGGCAAAGGTTTCGCAGCCTACGGCCTGCCCAAGGCCACGACGTTTTTCCTGTTACGGCAATTGGCGCTGGAACTGGGGGCCGAGGGCATTCGGGTTAATGGCATCAACGCCGACCGGATCAGATCTGGCCTGCTGACCGATGCGATGATCGCCAGCAGGTCCGGTGCGCGGGGGGTGGACGAGGCGACCTATATGGCAGGCAATCTGTTGGGGGCCGAGGTTGAGGCGCGGCATGTGGCTGATGCGTTTGTCATGCTGGCGCTGGCCGAACGGACCACGGCGCATGTGATGACCGTGGACGGCGGCAATATCGAGGCGGCGTTGCGGTAGTGCTGCCGAAATTGCCGCCGCACGATCGGGGCTGCAATCTGACGCCACATTCAGCACCGCACCGGCGACTGAGTTCTTGATCACCGCCGTGTCTTCCCGCTTGGCAGCGGGCTCGGGTCGCGCCACTGGTTCGACGATCAATGGCACAACGGCGCTGATGCTGTCTTTCGGCAAAATCAGCTTCCCCCGCCGCACAAGACCACGCCAGTGCGAAACAAACCGTGCGATCAACCTACATTTTTGCGCGACGTCACAGACCTGCGCGCCAAGCAACAGACACTCAGCCACAATCCGGGCTTTCACATCGCCGAGCAAGGGCTGCGGTCCTGTTGGATCATCTGGAACCGGCACATGCACTCACGTTGCCAGATCGGGGGCTGACTCATGTCAATTCAATTTGCCCCGGGTCGATTGGTCAGATCTTAGTTTGCCCGCTGTCATTGCAACATTCTAAAACAGGGCGTTGCGACGACCGGTTGGATTTGGCTGTGCCAACTTTAACTCCGGGTTCACCTAACTGTGGCAGTTTAAAGTTGCTTGGGCTCTTTGAGCCGTTGTCATCGACGTTTCAGAATTGTGCCTCGTTCCGCGAGCTCTCAGCGGATTGATATTCGCTGCGGCATCAGTTCTCTGCTTGGAAGGTAAACAACATCTTGTGCTGCGTCATGTTCCGGAGACTGCTCTCCTCGCTCTTTGTGATCGTTGGCCTCGCAATACAGGCCCAATCCATTCAGGCCCAATCCGTATCGGTGCCTTTTCCGTCCGGCTTTATCGGCACTATCGGCCAGAATCCTGGCAAAGCCAACGCGATCCTGAACTTTGCGACCCTGGGAATCACACAGGCGACATTTTCGCAGTCATCTACCGATGGCCAGTTTGGCGGTATTCAGGGCAACGACTTGTCCGGAACCCTGACGCTGCGGCTCAGCAATGGCACTACGCGTACCATCGCCGGCGCAATCAACTGGCGCATTACCACCAACGGGACCCTACAGTATTTTGGCTTTATCCCCGACCCGAACAATGCCGCGCAGACCATTCCTTATGGCGGCGGCACCTATACGCTGGACGCCATCAGTAATTATGGCTTGCGCAAGGTCGGATCCAGCCTCGCCTTTGCGGACGGCGCAAACGTGAGCGGCAATGCGGCGCTGAGCGGCCTGTTGGGGGAACTGAACGCCTATCTGGCGACTGTCGTTGCAAGCGGGCCAAAGATAACTGGCCCCAGCGGTGCTGCAGGCGCGGCCGGGTCAGTCAAAACGTTGGACGAGGGGATTGGCGCTGTCCATACCTTTACTGCGGACCGGGCTGTGACCTGGACGATCCTTGGCGGCGCGGATGCCGCGCGGTTTTCGATCAACGCCACAACAGGCGCCCTCGCTTTTCTTGCCGTGCCCGATTTTGAGGTGCCTACGGACGCCAACACCGACAACGTTTATCTTGTGACCCTCGTGGCCACCGATTCAAGCGGCTATACCGGACAGCAGGTCGTGACGGTGACGATCACCGACCTGGACGAATTGGCCCCCCGGATCACGGGCCCCTCGGGCGGTATCGGTGCTGTCGCTTCGGTCAAGAGCATCCCCGAAAACCAGACGGTGGTCCATGGTTTTACCGCTGACGAGATGGTCATGTGGTCGATCACCGGTGGCGACGATGCCGGGCGCTTTACGCTTAACGCCAACACTGGTGCCCTTGGTTTTCTGTTTGCCCCGGACTTTGAGGCCCCCAACGACACCGGAACGAACAACGTTTATGACATCATCGTGACTGCCACGGACACTGCCGGCAATAACAGTGCGCAATCGGTGGCCGTGACTGTGACTGATCGTGACGAACTGGCCGCCACGATCACCGGCCCGTCGGGCGCGGCAGGTGATGCCGCCTCGGCCAAGAGTGTTCCTGAAAATCAAACTGCGGTGCATCCGTTCGCTGCGTCTGAAGCCGTCACATGGTCGATTGCCGGGGGGGGTGACGCCGCGCGTTTTGCTATTGATGCCGCAGGTGTGCTGACCTTTGCCGCCGCGCCAAACTTTGAGGTGCCGACCGATCTGGGCACAGATAACGTTTATGACGTGGTTGTTCGCGCCACCGACACAGACGGCAACATCACCCTGCAGACCGTCGCCGTCACCGTAACCGACCTTGACGATACGGCCCCCGCGATCACCGGCCCCTCGGGTGCGGCAGGTGCCGCGGCTTCGGCCACGAGCGTTGATGAGGGCACGACCGCCGTCCATGTTTTTGCCGCGAGCGAGACCGTCACCTGGTCGATTACGGGCGGTACTGATGCCACACTTTTCACCATCGACCCCGCGACCGGGGCCCTTCGTTTTGTCACTGCGCCAGACTTTGACGCGCCCGCCGATTCGGGCACAGACAATGTCTATAACATCGTCGTGACGGCCACTGATGCGGCGAGCAATACTAGCCAACAGACGGTTGCTGTAACAGTGACCGATCTGGATCAAGCCGCCCCGGTGATCACTGGCCCCTCGGGTGCGGCAGGAGCCGCAGTTTCGGCCAAGAGCGTTGATGAGGGCACGACCGCCGTCCATGTTTTTACGGCGTCTGAAAGCGGCACTTGGAGCATCGTCGGCGGGGCCGATGCGGGCCTTTTCGCCATTGATCCCGCGGCCGGGGCATTGACTTTCGTGGTCGGACCCGACTTTGAAGCGCCCGCCGATATGGGCACCAACAATGTCTATGACCTGATCATCGCGGCAACCGATGCCGCCGCCAATACCAGCCAGCAGGCAGTCGCAGTGACTGTACGCGCCGTCAATGAGGGTGATCTGACCCCGCCCCTGATCACCGGCCCATCTGGTGCAGCTGGTGCTGCAGACTCGGCCACATCGGTTGCCGAGAGCCAGACGGCGGTCGCCACGCTAACGGCCAACGAGCCCGTCACCTGGTCAATCAGCGGCGGCACGGACTCGGGCCGCTTTTCCATCGACCCGGCAACAGGCGCACTGATCTTCGGGACCGCACCTGATTTTGAAATTCCGGCCGACGCGGATGCCAACAACATCTACCTTGTCACGGTCGAAGCCATGGATACGAACGGCAACACCAGCCAGCAGATCGTCACGGCCAGCGTGATGGACGTGGCCGAAGATGTCACTGCGCCTCTGATCACCGGCCCCTCGGGCGCTGCGGGCGCACTGACTGCAGCCAAGAGCGTTAACGAGGGCACCACCGCTGTTCACGCCTTTGGTGCGAACGAAGCCGTCATCTGGACGATTGGCGGGGGTGCAGATACGGCCCGGTTCGCGATTGATCCCGCGACCGGCGCGCTAAGTTTCCGGATCGCGCCGGACTATGAGGCGCCGACCGATTCCGGCGCGGACAATGTGTACAATATTGTCGTTGCGGCCACCGACCCGGCCAGTAACGCCGCTCAGCAAACGGTCGTTGTGACCGTTCGCGACACAGTCGAAGGCGACGTCGTGCCGCCGGTTATCACTGGCCCCTCGGGCAGTGCAGGCGCTTTGACCTCGGCCGGGTCTGTCAGCGAGGGGATGACTGCGGTTGCGACCTTTACAGCCGATGAAGCGGTGATCTGGACGATCGTTGGCGGTGCAGATGCCGCCCGGTTTGCCGTCGATCCCGCAACCGGTGCGCTGACCTTTGTTACTTTACCGGACTTTGAAGTGCCAAACGACACCGGGGCGGACAACGCCTATACTCTGGTCATTCGGGCGACGGATGGAACGGGCAATACCAGCCAGCAGACCGTGACTGTGACGGTGGCAGATGTCGCTGAGGATATGGCGGCACCAGTGATTACCGGACCCTCCGGCCCCGGCAATCAACAGACCGAAACCGTCGCCGAAGGCGGCACCGCCGTCACGACGTTCACCGCCGACGAAGCAGTGGTTTGGTCGGTGAATGGCGGTGCTGACGCAGGGGAATTTGTGATCGACCCCGCCACAGGTGCGCTTGGCTTTTTGGTCCCCCCTGATTTCGCCACTCCGACGGACACGAATGGCAATAATGTCTATCTCGTCAGGGTGTCGGCCACCGACACTGCGGGCAATGTCACCGAGATCATGTTGGCGGTCACCGTCACGGATGCACGCGCGCCAACGATTGCCGGTCCATCAGGCGGCCCTGGTGCAGCATCCTCGGGGCAGACTGTGGACGAGGGCAGCACGGTTGTGGCCACTTTCGCGGCTGACGAGGTTGTAACTTGGGCCATTGCCGGAGGGCCGGATGCCACCCGCTTCAGCCTTGATCCGGCGACGGGCGCGTTGCGCTTTGTAATTTCCGAGGATTATGAGGCGCCTACCGATACAGGCACTGATAATATTTACGATCTGGTGGTGGCCGCCACCGATGCGGCCGGCAATGTCAGCGAGCAGACGGTGCGGGTGACGGTGGCCAATATCCCCGAGGACCGGACACCACCAGAAGTGATGGGTCCGTCGGGCACGGGTCAGGCGCAGGCCGAGACTGTCGCCGAAGGCACGACCGTGGTGTATACGTTCGCGGCAGACGAGGCAGTGACCTGGTCGCTTGGCGGCACTGACGGCCCCTGGTTCATCATCAACCCCGCCACGGGCGCGTTACGATTTGTCGAGCCGCCCCGATTTGATGCGCCCACCGACGCTGGAGGTAACAACGTCTACAACCTGTTGCTGCTGGCCACGGACGCCGAGGGCAACGTGACCGAACTACAGCTGACCGTGACCGTAACCGACACCCAAGGGCCACAAATTACCGGCCTGTCCGGCCAGCCAGGCGCCACAGCCTCGACCATACAGGTCAATGAGGGCGGCACCGTATTAGGTACATTCATGGCCGACGAGGCGGTGACATGGTCGATCGGCGGGGGCACGGATGCGGCCGGTTTCGTCATTGATCCGGCCACGGGCGCATTGTCGTTCGTAGTGCCACCCAATTACGAAGCGCCGGCGGACAGTGACGGCGACAATGTCTATGATGTCGTGGTCACCGCCACCGATCAGAATGGCATTGTCAGCGCCCAGACCGTCACGGTTACTGTCGCGGACATGTCCGACACCCCCGCCGAATTGTTCGAACAGCGGAGCGATGACGTGGAGGCGATCATCACCAGAGTGGAACTTAACTATTTGCGGGCCTCTGTGGCCTCTGCCCAAGGCATGGTCCGCGATGCGCGCGATAGGTTTGTCGCTGGGCAAGAATTGCGCGACCTGTGTCGCGATTTTAAGGATGACCCTGTCACTTCGACCCACCAGGATAACGACGCCTGTTCGGTGTTGAACAGCCGCAACGACGTGCCGTTTGACGTGGACGGCACGCTACAGATCGGCAGTGCCGGATTGAACGGTGCGGGCAGTTTCTTTGGCCAATCCGGCAATTTCGAGGGCACCCGCCGCCGCATCATCTTGGGTGATTTCCAATTCGTTGATGATGGCGAGGGGATCCAGACCTTTGCACTAAGCGGTCGCATGGCATGGGAGCAGTTGCTGTCTGAGGACATGTTGCTGGGATTTTTCTTGGGTGGCGGCTATGGGGAAAGTTCGGTCGCGCAGGGTCTGACTGGCACAATCGCCAAGAGCAGCTTTGCGCTCGGTAGTTATGTGGTGGCCGAACCAGTTGATAACCTCTACCTAGACGGCTTTGTATCCTTGGGTTTTGGCCGCAATGATCTGGCGCTACGCGATGCGGAAATCGATCTTGCGGGCGCTTATGTCACCCGGTCGTTCCTGATTGGCGGGGCCTTGTCAGGGGTCATCAGGCGGCCCGGATTCACGATCAAGCCAGAGCTTTCGGTGGCCTATGGCCGTACCGACATCGGCGACCTTAACCTGGCCGTGACTGCCTTTGGGACCACCGAGGACGTGCTGGCCCGGATCGATGGCGTAGACTACACGACAGTTCGTCTGACGCCCGAGGTCATGATCCCGCTGAGCGGCTTGTCACAGGACACCCTTCTTGTGGTCGCCCCAAGCCTGGTGTGCGAATGGGCGGATGGCGTACAGGACTGTGGCGGGGGACTGCGGCTGGGTCTGCATGGCTCTAGCGCGGACGGGCTGACCACATTCGAGATCGACTTTGACGCGGACCTGGTTGGCGACAGAAGCCGGATGAGCGTTGGCGCAAGCATCGTCCTGCGGTTCTGATCGGTGCGACATGACGGCAGAGTGGCGTTCGTTGAACCACACTTAGAAAGTAAAAGGAATTCCGATAGCGCCTCACTTCTTAAGTTAACCTATTGGCATTATTACCTAAAAGCGACGGCGCAGAGAGCTGCAAATTTTTTCCGGCCGAAATATGGTCGCACATTATGCGCATCGCCACTTCGGGGTCCCCAGTTCGAATGGCGGCCAAAAGCTGAGAATGACCGTTGAGAGTTAAGCCGAGCTGCTGCGGATGCATGAGGCGAAAGATGCCAAAGGATAGACTCCTGTTCCAGATTGCCTCGAACATTTCCAGAAGATATTTATTGTCTGTGGCTGCAACGAATGACTGATGGATCTGGCGATTGGCGGAGTAATACTCTGAAATCGTTTCGAATGACGCTGTTTCATTCTTGTCAATGACCGTCTGAATCCGTTCAAGTCGTTCAATGTCGCAACTGCGCGCCAGCATTGCGGCACTATGACCTTCGATAGCTTGCCGCGCTTCGTAGATTTCGATGACGTCGCGCGGTTCTATCTGACGAATTGAAAAGCCGCCGCGTTCAGTTGCAATCAGAATACCTTCCTGCTCCAATCTGAACAGAGCCTCTCGGATCGGCGTCCGACTGACCTGAAGCTGTTCTGCCAGCTTTTCCTGCACGATCCGCTCAGATGGAGCGATCAGACCTTGATCAATTGCATTCACGATCTGATCATAAATCTGATCGGCTAATCTGACACGGGAAACTTCGATCTTCTTGAACATTCTTTGACTAAACCCTTTGACCGATAGATCTTGGCGGCAAGGCCGCGTCAGTTACGTTTAGCGGAAATTATAGTGCGATCGCAGAAAAACTGCACGATCTGATCAGCAATATGTGCAGACGGCACTAAGCTTTCGAAGTCTTGGTTGGCCTTCTCGTACAGGCGCTGGGGTATGACGCGAGCCAGTAATCAGCCAACCATCGCAGTTGGTGACGTCGGGTGGGAACACATCATCCATGTCCGCATAAGTCGGAAAGGTAGCCGCAACCTCAACCAGCACTTCGCTATGCGCCGGGTTGCCCAGTATGATGTCTTCGATGGTCATATCTTGGCCTGTCTGCCGCAAAATAGCTGCCTTCAAAAAAACCTCCTAAAGACCGTGTGCGAGGAAGACTCGCAGGCGATCTGTCACGGCCTCGGGCGCTTCCAGATTGGCAATATGGCCCGCATTCGGGATGATCGACAGGTTGGCACCCGGGATACCCGCCGCAATTGCGCGCGCGTAGGCAGGCGGCGTTTCACTGTCTAGGGCGCCCGCCATAACCAGCGTCGGGCAGGTGATCCTGGGCAGCAAATCCAGCGCATCATGGGTGGCGATCAAGTGCGCTGCAAATTCCAATCCTTCACGCTTGGCGCGACCCATGGCAGCGATAGCCGACTGAATTGCCTGCCGACTTGCAATGGGGGCAGTGATGGCGCGGATCATGCTTTCGTTGAACGCAGGCTGGCTTTCGCAGTCCAGCTGTGAATTGACCCAAGCCACAAATTCCGCTGCATTGCTGTCACCACCAAACCCAAATTTGGGTGAGCAATCCAACAGAGTCATGCTACGCACCAATGCAGGGTGACTGACTGCCAGGTGCTGAAGGATCATGCCGCCCACCGACAGGCCGACGAAATGCGCTTTGGTCAGCCCTAGCGTTTCGGTCACAAATCGAACCAAGGCCTGCAAAACCTCGTCAAATCCTGCGCCCTTTTCTGGTGGGGTAGATCTGCCAAAGCCCGGCATATCCCAGGCAATACAGCGATAGTCCGCTGCCAGCACCTGCATTTGCGGATCCCATCCGGTGCTCGACGTTACCATTGCATGCAGAAAGATCACCGCCTCTCCCGCGCCGCACTCGCGCCAACTAATTGGCGTCACCTCTATGTCGCGAAATATCGTCGTCATCGGCCCTCAAGATTCTGTTGCTCTGGTAAAAAAGACTGTATACAGTATACTGAATGCAGTAAAGATAGAATTGAATGGCGAACCAACGCATAAACTGACCAGTAGGAGGGGAAATTTTATGCTCGATAGGCTCAAGATTGCGACCGACCTGTCCGACCCGTGCGCATTTGATCATGGTATTCCTCAAGCAGCCTTTGCTGATCTGCGCGCTCTTGAGGGTATTGCTTGGAACCCTGTACAAGGGGAGGGGCCGGACGCGGGCTTTTGGTCGGTTGGCAGGTTCGCCGACATCGTCAAAGTGTCGCGCGATACCGAGACGTTTTCTTCGGCTGTAGGGCACATCCAGATCTACAATATCGACGATGATGCGCTATCGGCGCGCGCCTCGATGATTGACATGGACCCGCCGGATCACACGCGTCTGCGCCGACTGGTCAACCCCGGTTTCATCCCGAAAAACATTCGTGATTATGCCCCGGTCGTAAAGGCCCGCGCCGGCGCGCTGCTGGATAAGATGCAGGCCGAGGGCGGCGGCGATTGGGTTGCAAACGTGGCAAAGCCGATCCCCATCGGCATCATTTGCGACATGCTGGGTGTCCCCTCCGAAGACCATAATCTGATGATCGAGATGACGGACTATCTGGTCGCGGGGACATCAGCCGCGCCACTTGACCCAACAGCTTATGGCAATACTACGCCGCTGCGCCTTTTGCCTTTCAACAGCCCTGCAGCACATGGGTTGCGGGAATATGCCCGCAGTTTGGGGGCAACGCGGCGTGCCGCGCCGCGCGATGACCTCGTGTCAAAACTAGTGACACTCGAAATCGACGGCGAGCGGCTTACCGATGAGGAATACACCAACTTTTTCCGCCTGTTGATCTTTGCCGGCAACGAGACGACCCGTACCGCAATGTCGCATATGGCCTTGCTGATGGCCCGACATCCCGATCAATTCGAACAGGTTCGCAAGGATCGCAGCCTTGTCGCCACCGCCGTTGAAGAGATCGTGCGCTACGCGTCGCCAATCCTGTATTTCCGCCGCACCGCGACGCGGGATGTAGAACTGTCGGGGACCATGGTGCGAAAAGGCGACAGGGTGGTGATGTGGTATGCGTCAGGCAATTTTGACGAGATGCGGTTTGGAAATGCGCAGACTTTTGATGTGACGCGTCCGGCTTTGCCACTCCAAGCAGGCTTTGGCGGCGGCGGTGTGCATACCTGCCTTGGTGCAGGTCTGGCGCGGCTGGAATTGGCGGTCCTTTTGGCGGAGGTTCTGGATCGCGGGCTGACGATCCAGCTTAGACAAGAGCCAGAGTTTGTTAACACAAACTTCGTCAACGGGATTGAAAAACTGGACATCAAATTTGGCAAATCGGCGTTTTGAAATCGTCAGGAGTCTCGGATGTCTGAAAATTTCAAAACCTACATGATTACCGCAAAAAATGTCGAATCCAGCACAATTTCTTCGTTCCTGCTGATGCCTGAAACGGGAGTTTCGCCAGATTTCTGCCCAGGCGAATACTTGATATTTGAACTGCCCTGCGGGTCAGGTGGTACGGCAATTCGACGTGAATATTCGATCTCTGGTCTGATCGACGGGGCGCTGCGTGTAACCATCAAGCGCGAACCGGCCATAGCAGGGCATTCACCTGGTCTTGGGTCCAACTATTTCCATGATGTGCTGGATATTGGTTCAAAACTTCGGGTTGCCGGCCCCTATGGGCAGTTTCAGCTGGAACGCAACTCTCCAAGACCGGCCGTGTTGCTCAGTGGGGGCGTAGGGCTGACACCAATGGTCGCGATGGCACGCGACCTTTCGGCAGAGGGCAAGAGCTTTACTTTTATCCATGCCTGCGAAGATGGCGCCGTACACGCCATGGGCAATGAGATCCGTGCATTGGCCAAAGCGCATAAGTCGATGACCACGCATTTTTGTTATCGCTTGCCGCGCCATGCTGATAAACCGGGGCGGGATTATGACAGCAAAGGTTTCCTGACGGCGGGCACATTACAAAGCCTGCTGCCCGTGGCGGATCATGATTTCTATCTTTGCGGCCCCGATCCGTTCATGCAAGCAATCTATGATATCTTGCAGAACTTGGGCGTGCGCGATGATCGCATTCGCTATGAATTCTTTGGCCCCGCGACGCTGCTGCGCGCCCGTGCCGCTGCGCCGAACCCGCCGCCACCCATTTTGCGCGCCGACGGCGACGGTGATGCGCCGATGGTGCATTTTGCCAAATCTGGTCTGAGTGTCGCTTGGGATCCGTCGTTGAACAATCTTCTCGAATTCGCCGAGGAGCAGGGGCTCATGCCGGATTACAGTTGCCGCGCGGGCACCTGTGAAAGCTGCAAGACAAAAGTTATTTCGGGCACCACAGAATACCTGTTCGAACCCTTTGCGGCGCCAACCGACGGCAGCGTTTTGCTTTGCTGTTCGGTACCAAAATGCGATGTTACGATTGATCTGTGATTTCTTTCATATAGGCGAGAAGGCTGGCACTTGCCCTACGACGCGCACCACTTTCCAGACTGATCATTGTGAGACCGCGCACCCGTTGCGGCCTGCCGAATGGCAGTCGCTTTACACCTGCGCTACTATTTGCCAAACCAAAGCGGCGCGGCGTTATCGAGACGCCCACCCCATGCGCGACAAAAGATTCAATCGCTTCTATCGAGTCGATTTCAAGCACTGGCCGGACGAATAATTTACGCGCCGCCAGATGTTCCTCGATCTGTTGTCCAGCCCACGTGCGCCGGTTGAACCAGATAAACGGATGCTCCAAAGCATCGGCGTCGGTATCAGCCTGCATGCCGTGTGGAATGATTACATCAAGCGGTTCATCGCAGATCGGTTGAGAGATCAAACCGTCTGGCAAAACCCTTGGCTGTGTCACGACCGCGAAATCAATATCGCGTGCGCGCACTGCCTGCGCCAGATCACTGGAAAGTCCGCTCCGGATACGCACCTGTAATCGGGGATGCGCAAGTTGCAACCGTGCCAGCGCTGGTGGAACAAGTCCTGCGAGCACTGACGGCACGACGCCTATAATTACTGATCCGGATAAGGAATCATCTTGTCCAATTGAGCGAATTTCATTCGCAATCCCAAGCATCTGTCTGGCGAGGTCGACAAGTGCGAACCCGTGTTCAGTCAAGGTCGGAGGTCTCGTCTCTCGATCAACGATGCTCAGCTGCAGTTCGTCTTCTAGGGCTTTGATCTGCTGACTAACCGCTGAGTGGCTTAACCCCATTTCAGTTGCAGCTGAGAAGAAGCTTGGGTGCTCTGAAACGGCAATGAGCGTTCGTAAGAATCGCAGATTCATCATTCTCACAGTGTTACATTTTCTAACTTTATGGTGCACAAAATTTCGCTTTTGTAAAGAATATTTGCACCATAAGTTGATTGAGTATTAACAACGGCGTCCTCTGCAAAACTGGATGAACAACGAATGGCGGCAACGCAGAGCTCTGGTAGATCACTGGCCGGTATCCGTGTGCTGGATCTGAGCCGCATTCTCGCGGGCCCGACTGCAACGCAGTTACTGGGGGATTTTGGTGCTGATATCATCAAGGTTGAACGGCCCGAAGGCGGTGACGACACGCGCACTTGGGGCCCTCCGTTTGTCTTGGACACAGACGGCACACCGACCGAAGAAAGCGCGTACTATCTCTGTGCTAACCGCAACAAGCGGTCTGTAGCCATTGATATTACAACGCCAGAGGGCACAAGAATTGTACGCCAGCTATTGCGTCACTGTGACGTGTTGGTTGAAAATTTCAAAGTTGGCGGCCTGAAGAAATACGGACTGTCTTATGATGACCTGCGCGACGAATTCCCCCATCTGGTCTATTGCTCGATCACCGGATTTGGCCAGACCGGTCCAAATGCCAACAAGCCTGGATATGATCTGCTTGCCCAGGGCTTTGGCGGGATCATGAGTTTGACCGGCCCTGCCGACGGAGAGCCAACCAAGGTTGCTGTTGGCATCTCGGATGTCATGACCGGCATGTATGCCGCGACCGCCATCTTGGCCGCCTTGCGCCACAAGGAGAAAACCGGCGAGGGCCAGCAGATCGATGTTGCCTTGGTGGATTGTCAGATCGCCGGGCTGGTAAATGAGGGAACGAACTATCTGCTGTCAGGCGATGTTCCGAAACGCCGTGGCAACCAGCATCCGAATATCGTGCCTTATCAGGTCTTCGACGCCTTGGACGGCCATCTTATTATCGCCGTTGGGAATGATGCCCAGTACCGCAAGTTTTGTGTTCTGCTGAAAACCCCCGAACTTGCTATTGACGCGCGGTACGCAACCAATGCCGCGAGGTTGATCAATCGGACAGATCTGATTCCAAGGCTTGCGGCGCTAGTAAAGCTGCAAACTCGGGGCAGCCTGATTTCACAGCTGGAAAAGCTTGGCATCCCTTGCGGACCCATCCACGACCTCGCAGAGGTCTTTGCTTCGGATCAGGTTCAGGCCCGCGGCATGAATGTCTCTGTTCCCTATCCCGGCTCAAAGCATAACACCGTCAGTTTGATTGGAAATCCAATTAAAATGTCAAAAACCCCCATCGCTTATGACCGTGCACCTCCACGTTGTGGTGCCGATACCGAAGAGGTTCTGGCCGAGTTTCTGATCTCTAATTCTTCCTAAAATAGCCCAAGAAAAGGCCGTCATGAGATGCTTACAGATGAACAGCTTAAACTCCAGTCCCAAGCCCGCGATCTTGCAAATGGCTTTGTGCGCGATCGCGCTGCCGAGGTTGACCGGACAGAAGAATATCCTTGGGACGTTGTCGAACAGCTGACCGAAGCAGGCTTTATGGGCATGACCATTCCCAAAGCCTACGGCGGACGGGGGCTGACATATTTCGATGCGGTTTTGGTGATTGAGCAGTTGGCGCGCAACTGCGGTGTCACGGGCCGGATCGTCGTCGAGGCCAATATGGGCGGCATCGGTGCCATTATGGCCTATGGAACTGAAGAACAGAAAAGATTTGTGGCGCCGTTCGTGTTGGCTGGTGACAAGCCAGCGATCTGTATCACCGAACCCGGTGCTGGAAGCGCGGCTACCGATATGACCACTACAGCAGTACGCACGAAAAGCGGCTATGTGTTGAACGGCGTCAAGCATTGGATCACCGGGGGCGGAGTTTCAAAGCTACATCTGATTTTTGCTCGCGTGATTGAAGATGGCAAAGATCAGGGGATTGGCGGCTTCATTGCTATACGAGACCAAACCAAGGGATTGTCTATTGGCAAACGTGAACCAGCCATGGGCTTGCGGGGCATCCCCGAAACCTATCTTCACCTCGAGGATATGGAGGTTGCCGACAACATGGTCGTGACCTTGCCAGAAGGCTTTGGCAAGGGCTTTGCGGCACTCATGCGTGCTTACAACGCACAACGCGTCGGTGCCGCGACTGTCGCGCATGGCATCGCGCAAGGTGCATATGAGCATGCGTTATCTTACTCAAAAGAACGCCAACAATTTGGTCGTCCAATTGCCGAGTTTCAGGGTCTACAGTGGATGCTGGCCGATATGTCGATCAATTTGGCTGCCTCGCAGGCACTGATCTACAAGGCCGCTGCCAACGCTGGCACGGGCTTTCCCAGCATGCAAGAGGCAGCCCAGGCAAAGATTTTCGCGTCTGACATGGCGATTAAAGTTACCAATGACGCCCTGCAAATCCACGGTGCAATGGGCTACTCACGCGCCTTGCCAATGGAAAGAATGCTACGGGATGCGCGGATGTTCACGATTGGTGGCGGCACCGGGCAGATGCTGCGCAATCAGGTTGCCGCGTCAATTTTGGATATGAAACTGCCGCAGACCCGTGATAGCCATTGTGGTGTTTGACGCAGTTGCCTTGTCCTGCAGCACGCAAGGAAGTCCGAAATGACGCTGTTTGACGGCTTTGGCGCGCCTGTGTCGCACGGCAGTCAATCTGATATCGACCGGCTGACAACGGCTGCGCGACTGATGCTTGGCTATGCGCCGGATCCGGTGACGCTGACACTGGAGTTGTTGCGCGATGCCCCCGACTTCATTATGGCACGATGCTTTTTGTGCGGTATGTATTTGGTGGCCAGCGACAAACGTACACAGGTGTCGCTGACCGAAGAATTCGCCCGGCTTGAGGCGATCTCTGCGAATGCGAATGCGCGCGAACTTGGTCATATGCGGGCGATACGGCTTTGGCTGAGGGGCGATTTCTATGCTTCCTCGCAGGCCTATGCCGACATTTTGTTCGATTATCCTCGCGACATCATTGCGCTGCAATTCGGGCATCAGACCGATTTTCTGTTGGGCCATGTCAGCTCTACCCGCGACCGGCCTGCGCGCATGGCACGGCACTGGTCTGAGGCCGATCAGGACTATTCCTACATTCTGGGCATGCAGGCCTTTGGGTTGGAGGAGGCCGGCCACTACGCGCAGGCCGAAGCTATGGCGCTGCGTTGTGTGGGTCTGAACCCGCGCGATACATGGGGCGTTCATGCGCTGGCGCATTGCTACGAGATGCAGGGCAAGGTCGAGGCCGGTATCTCCTTCATGGAAGACTGTGAAGCGATGTGGGGTGGTAAAAATTACCTGTCGATCCACAACCGCTGGCATCTGGGGCTATATTATGTCGAGCAGTGCCAGTTCGACCGCGCCTTGGCCGTGCATGACACCTATATGAAGGTGACGCCGAAATCTGTTCTGATGGATGCGCATGATTCCACTTCGATGCTGTGGCGCTTGCAGATGGACGGCGTCGAAACCGGCGATAGGTGGGAGGCGGCCGCCAAGCTTTATGAGCCGGTCGTCGATCAGGCCTATATGTGCTTTACCGATATGCATGCGATGTTTGCCTTTATGGCGACGGGCCGAGAAAGTCATGCCCGCGCTTTGCTGGATGCGCTTGAAGCCAATCTGGATGGCCCCACCAGCAGTTCCATCGTCATCAAAGCGGCGGGCCTGCCGATCGCTAAGGGCATCTATGCTTTCGGGCATGGCGACTATGAGACCGCCAAACAACTGCTTGCAGGTTATCGGCACAATGCACATCTCTTTGGCGGATCTATCGCACAGCGCGACATTCTCAATCTGACGCTGTTGGCAGCCGCCAGCCGCAGTGGCGACCAGGCGATGGTTAACGGCCTGATTGCGGAACGCACATTGCTGCGACCGCATTCGCCTCTAACCAACTTCTTACAAACGCCGGGGGCCGCAAGATGATCTTAGCGGCTCGTGTAAATGAAATGCGGGGCTTGATTCCGGGATTGGTGCTTTGCGTCACCGTCGGGATGGCTGCGTCTTTCTTATCGGAACATTACGGCGCGCCGGTGATGCTTTTTGCGCTGCTGCTGGGTATCGCGTTCAACTTTGTCGAGCCGGCGGGCAAGTTTCAGCCTGGCATCACTTTTGCATCCAAGACTTTGCTACAAGTGGGCGTGGCATTGCTTGGTGCGCGGGTCACGTTGGGAAGTATGACAGAACTGGGTATAATGCCCCTGTTTCTGGCTATTCTGGGCGTGATGCTGACGATGGCCTTGGGCGTAATCCTCGCGCATTTTCTGGGGCGCAATACAGCTTTTGGCGTGCTGACCGGAGGTGCTGTTGGAATTTGTGGCGCTTCTGCCGCCTTGGCACTGTCCTCGGTTCTGCCGCGCGGACCCCACGGCATTTCCGAGCGTGACACAATTTTTACTGTAGTCTCGGTGACCGCCTTGAGCACCGTGGCGATGGTAGCCTACCCGATCTTGGCAAAACTGCTGGGCTTTGATGACACCCGGGCCGGCATTTTCATTGGCGCCACTGTGCATGACGTGGCTCAGGTAGTGGGTGCAGGATTTTCGATTTCGGACGCTGCGGGAAGCACGGCAACCATTGTGAAACTCATGCGGGTCGCCATGCTGGTTCCGGTGATCGCGGGCCTCGCGTTTTTCCTGCGCAATCGTGGTGGTTCCGATGGTCAAACACAAGGTTCAGGCACCCCATTTCCAACCTTTCTGATTGGGTTCATCGGCCTGATGATTGTTAACAGTTTCGGTCTGATACCTCCCTTGGTCACATCGGTTGCGGCGAATACGTCGCGCTGGTTTTTGGTCATCGCGATTGCAGGACTCGGTACCAAGACCAGTCTTGGTCAACTGATGGAAGTCGGGCCACGCGCCGCCGCGATCATCGTCACCCAAACCCTCGCGCTTGCGTTGTTTGCGGTCGGCACACTGATGTGGTGGCCGTCATGAGGCATGTGCAACCGACCCTTAGCCCTGCAAAAGACACCGCCATTAACGCTGCTGCACAGATCCAAACGAATACTTCTCTTGATAAAAGCGCCCAGCTACGCAGCAGTTGGGCATCGCACTTTGTAGGGACCCATCAAGCTGACATGGCTAGGGTTAGTACGGGTCAGATATCTACAGAAATTGCTCCGTTTGGTGCTATCCAACAATTGGGTCTTGATCGGGAGGGATCAAGGCATGGTTGGGAGGAACACCTCGACACGAAATACATCTGCTTTGGCGGAGTATTACAGTAGTGGCCAAAAATTTCGCGCGATGAATTGGCCATAAGATCGTCCAGAAGAAGGTCGTAAGATCCGCTGACGGAAAGAAATGCGCAAGGGAGGGAAACAAATGTCTACAATTGAAACCGGAGATACCAAGCTACGTCGGGATGCCATTGGCGTTTGGCATATCGTCTTTTTCGTCATGGCAGCCGCCGCACCTTTGGCCGTGGTCGTTGGGGTTACGCCATATGCCTTCGCCTTCGGAAATGGCAACGGATTGCCGCTGACCTTTATCCTCGTCGGTCTTATGTATGTGCTGTTCAGCGTCGGTTTCACTGCCATGAGCAGCCATATCGGCGGGGCAGTAACCTTTTACCCTTATATTTCGGCAGGTCTCGGCAAACCATTGGGCGTTGGCAGTGCGCTAGCCTCAATCGCAACCTATTTATCAGTAGAATTGATGGCGACGGCCCTGTTCGGCGTATTTGCCAATGCGTTTTTGCTGCAATGGATTGGGGCGGATGTACCGTGGTGGTTATGCTGTATCGCGCTGCATCTGGCGGTGTTTGCCACTGGTCGTCGCGCGATTGAATTGTCCGGCCGGGTGCTGGGCGTGTTGATGATTGCCGAAGTGGCTATCCTGACCGCCTTGGGCCTTGCTGTGTTGCTGAACGGTGGTGGGCCTGAAGGTATATCGCTCGCACCGTTTGGGCCAGCCTCAGTTACCTCGGGCAACCTTGGCGTAGCATTGGTCTTCATCGTTTCCGCCTTTATCGGGTTTGAGGCCACTGCGATCTTTGGCGAAGAAGCCCGCGAGCCGCGCAAGACGATCCCGCGAGCGACTTTTTTGGCCGTGTCACTCATCGCCATCTTCTATGCCTTTTCAACCTGGATTATCGCCTTGGCCTACGGTCCTTCGAATATTGTGGCGGCCGCAACCAATGATTTTACAGGTCTGTTTCAGGTGCAGATCGAAGGGCTCTTGGGGTCGACCTTTGGGGTGATGCTGCAGATCTTGATGATCACCAGCCTGTTTGCTTGCGTGTTATCGTTTCACAATACGGTCAACCGCTATTTCTTCGTGGTCAGCCGTGAAGGTCTGCTGCACAAAAGTCTGTCTGCGACTCATGATGCGCACAATTCACCCCATACGGCTGGTCTGTTTCAGTTGATCTTGTTTGTGGCCATGCTGACAGCGTTGGGATTGTCTGCACTTGATCCGGTAATGATCGTTGGCTGGGCGTCAGGCTTTACCGCAATCGGGATTTTGATGATTCAGATCCTGGTCTGTGCCTCGGTAATTGTATTTTTTAATAAGGAAGACCGGGGCGTCAGCGTCTGGCGCCGGGCGGCGGCACCGGGCTTTTCGGTGATTGCGCTATCTGGCTGCCTCTATTTGCTGGTGTCCAATATCGAATATGTCGCCGGGACAGAATCTCCGATCGTAAAATCCTTCCCGCTGGTGATTGCGGGGTTGATTATTCTGGGTATGGTTTTTGCCAACTGGTTGAAAACTAACAAACCAGAAACCTATGAACATCTTGGAAAAATACTTAATTGACCCTGGAGTAAGGGTGATTCAGCAAAACCGGATCACCCTTACGCTAGTCTTGGAGAGAAGATAATGAGTGCGACAAATCAAAAGCCAAAGCCAGTGTTTGCTCTACCCGAGGGGACGCATACTGTAGCCCTTGGGTTTGGTGATTTGAACGGGCTGATGCGCGGCAAACGTATTCCCGCCCAGCATTGGAAAAATGCTTGTGAAAATGGAGTGGGTATTATCACTGCAATGTTCGCCATGGATATGACCTGCGATATCTGGGATACACCTTTTTGCAATATGGATAACGGTTATCCAGACATGCATATGTATCCGATTGAAGCCCCCGTCGCTTGCCCATGGGAGCCGGGTGTGGCCATCTGTCTGGCCTATACCGAAAGCATGGATCATCAACCCATCCCGATTGATCCGCGCAATGCGCTGGTGCGTCAGGTTGCCAGAGCAAAAGCCATGGGATTTGACCCATTTGTAGGAACCGAACTGGAATTCTATCTGCTTGACCCGGTTACGAAACTGCCAAAGCAGACAGAGATTGACGTCTACGGCATCAACCGCTCGGCTGAACTGGATCACGTTCTGGGGCCGATCCGCAACCATCTGACCGCGATTGGCATCCCGATCGAGCAGTCCAATCCGGAATATGCCCCCGGCCAGGTCGAGGTTAACATGTGCTACGATCGTGCGCTTGTCGGTGCAGATCGGGTTATCTTGTTCCGGAATATGATCAAAGATATTGCGCGTCGGGAAGGCTATCTCGCGACCTTCATGGCCAAGCCGTTTATTGACAAATCCGGCAGCGGTTTCCACACGCATTACTCGCTGTGGATGGACGGGAAAAATGCGTTTGCTGAAAACGGCAAGTTGAACAAAATCGGATATTCATTTCTTGCTGGCCTGCAAAGCCGTATGGCTGAAATGTCGATTGCGGGGTCGACTACACCCAACGCCTATCGCCGTCGTCGTCCGGGCTTGTTTTGTCCGGTAAATACCGCTTGGGGGTATGATAACCGTACTGTTGCGCTGCGTATTCTTGAAGGCAGCGACAACGCGGTGCGTATTGAAAAGCGCGATGGTGCGGCTGATTGCAATCCCTACTATTTGCTTGCTTGTGAACTGGCTGCCGGACTTGATGGCATCGAAGCGGGCATGACCCCTAAGGGCCCCGCCACTTTGGGCGATGCCTGCAAGTTGGTCGATGCTGACCCGATTCCGCGCACGATTGACCAAGCGATTGAGCTGGCCAAGCAGTCGGATTTCCTCAAGCGCGTTATGGGTGAAGATGCCTTGGCAATCGTTATTCAGCAATCAGAGCGGGAACGCGATTTTGTTGCGGCGCAGGTCACTGCGGTTGAGACCCGTCGCTACGCTGGAAATCTGTAATCTACCTACTGCGCGGGGTTCATCTCATCTCGATAGATCTCGCGCTCAAAGTGTCTGAACGATGCTCCCTCAGACCGGTTTGTCACGTTGTCAGCAGTATGACCGATGGGCTATCACAATCAGTCAAAGTAGAACAATTATTAAGATCAAAAGTTATTAAAACTTACAAATAGGCGCAGACGGCCCATCACAATTGTGATCGCGTGGAGGCTTCTTTGTTAATATTTGACCACACGCAGCCCTGAGCGCCCTCATACCGTGCCGTTGGTCGGGGAATTGATGCCCCGGATCATTTCCTGATCCTCTCAACTCCGGCAACACCCTCGCCCGCATTCCAGACCACAAGATCAACCGGATCGACGATCTGCTGCCATGGAATAAGCGCTAACCGAGGTCAGACCGGACGCTTACGATCCTTCGCGAAAAGCGTAACATCCTGAGGCGTTCCCTCATCGATGCGGACATCGTCGTCGATCACTGCGAAAGCGGTTTGCAGCCCTGCGGCGATTGACTGGTAGGTCACCGTTATACTGTTGAAGCGGATGAATTCGACATCATCGAAGATGGTGAATGTCCCGATGTCATTAAGGTAGCCAATGAACACCTTCGATGGTGGGGCTACTACCGTTAGCGTTGATGGTGATTTCAATCAAGCCTATTGTGATAAAATGATTGATCTGGGTCGGCAGCGGATCGACGCTGCGCCCATTGCCTTGGGCGGGTGTTGCATGAATGAATGCTGACAGACGAACTGGGCGGAAAGCAACCATTCGCTGGCGGATGAGGTGCTGCTGTCGAACCTTCTCTGCCGACCAAGCGTTGTCTCAAATAAAAAATCAGCTTTGGTAACTGCAAATTCAAAACCTTGGCTGCTCAATTTTCAATAATCAAAAGGCTCTTAATTTTCAATCGGAAGTCTGAGTTGATACCTGGTGGCGCTTCCAGAATTCTACAAACAACATCGTCATCGTCGCAGCCAGTGGTCCAAGAATGAAGCCAGGCGCTCCAAACAGCAAAAGGCCGCCGATAATTGAAATGAAGGCGGGTATAGTATGCAGGCGCAGACGGTTGCCGACAAACATCGGCCGCAGGACGTTGTCGATACCGCCAACCACAATCCCGCCCCAGACTGCAAGAATGAGCGCGCGTGCCCAGCTTCCATCCAGCATGAGCAGGATCGTTGCAGGTATCCAGATGATGAAAGCACCAAGAACCGGCACGATTGACAGCAGGCCCATCACCAATCCCCAAAGCAGCGGCGTGGGAAGACCGAGCACCCAAAACATAAGGCCGCCAAGGGTGCCCTGAACTGCGGCAACGGCAAGTGTTCCGTAAACTATCGCATGGACTGTTTCGGCAACCCTTCGCAGCAGTTGTTCGGTTTTGGGTGGGGTCAACGGGAGCCACGCGATGATCATGGATTTGGCTGCCAGCCTGTCGCGCAGGAAGTAGAACAACAGGTAGAAGGTGATGAACACTTCCACCGCTTGCAGCAACGACCCCTTCACGAAAACCGCCCCGAGGTTGCTGAGCCACGTCGCAGCGGCTGTAATCATCGACGGCAAATCGAACTGCTTGTCGATCCACGTGCCCAAAGGTGCAAGGGCAGGATGGCTGTCGAGCAGGGCCTGGAGTTCGCCGTTCTCGACCCGAGCCTGTAGCGACAGAATACCAGACGCGGCTTCCGTGATGAGGCGTTCAACCACAAATGCCGCAGGAGCAACCACAACGACGACAACAATGGCGGTCGACAGCAAGGCGGCGAAGTTCGGGTGTTTGATGATCTTTTCAACTCTCGCGTGGAGCGGTGAAAAGAGGACCGCCAGCGTCAGCGCCCAAGTGATCGCGCCAAGGAAAGGCCAAGCGATCAGAACGCAGAGGAGGATGCCGGCAACGCTGGCGATTGCTAGGGCCAGGCGCTCGAAGCGGCTGCTGCGGGGTGATCCGGGCTCTTCTTTCATCGGATCAACGCACAACCAGATCGAGCAAAAGCAACCCGATGCTTGAAACGAGGCCCGCAACGGGCACCCACCCCGGACAGACAAACACATGCGCAGGCGGCGTCGTTTCAAGGGACTTTATGCGGATCAGGGTAATGTTGATGATTGCAAAAACCACAAGCGTGAAACGGGCAGTCAGGTCCGCCAACCCGGCCAACGGGACTGCCAGCGCCAGAGCCAAGATTGCTGAGACGCCGATCGCGGTGGCCAGCAGCGGCGTGCCGGTTCTGGCATTCAGATGCGTCAGAACCTTGGGCAGATTGCCTTGGGTCGCCAGACCGTAAAGCACCCGCGAGATCATGATGACATGCACAATGATGCCGTTCAGCGTGGCGATGACGGCGATCAGGCTCATGGTTTTCAGCGGCATACCTGTCAGCCGTTCGAACACCAACGCCAAGGGGGCGCTAGAGGTCGCAAGCTCGTCCGGTGGCACTGCAACAACTGCTACCCATACCACCAGCGCATAGACCAGCGCGGTCAACCCGAGCGTCAGAAAAAGTGCCCACGGCAGGGTGCGTGACGGGTTTTTCATTTCCTCGGCGACATTGACCAGATGTTCGAACCCGATGAAAGCAAACACCGCAATCAGGGTCGTTCCCGAAAGCCCGACCCACACCGCGATGTCACCTGACGCAGGCAGGATCTCTGGGAGGCGGATCACGACCCCGCTACCCGCCCCAAAGCCGGCTGCGATGATCACCATCGTCCGCCAAGTTCGATCAGGGTCATGGTGCCGGCCAAGGTGACGGATTGGCGCGTGGACAAACAGGCGACCAGCCCCATCGACAGCACGACCAGTGTGATGATCCATCGCGCTGGCAGATCGACAAACACGCCTATGTAGCCCGCGCTGCCGACGCTGATTGTGGCCGCCGAGATTGTTGCGGTCAGCACGACCAGCAACCCCGTGGTCAAGCTGAGCCAAGGTCGGTTGAACGCTTTTTCAACATAGGCGGCTTCGCTGGCGCTGACGGGCATGCGCGTGCCAAGTTCGGCGAACGAAGCGGCGCTGAACGACATCACCAGTGCGGCAAAGACGAAAGCCAGCGGCGCATGCATGCCGCTTCTGCCCGCAGCGATACCAACCAGCACATAGATACCCGCGCCAATCGTCACGCCAAGGCCGTAAAGCACAGCGAGTAAAAGCGTCAACGAACGCTTCAGCTTCTGGGGCGGAGCATAATCTGGCACCATCGTCTTCCTGTAATAACTGAGCCGATGTCAGCGCCACATCGAACGTTCTGAATTGATGCTGGTTGCCAATCCCGGTCGGTTAGTGAACTTCACGCAGGTCTGATCATACGCATCAGCAGACCATCCTTACGCCAGAACTGGTGATACAGCGAGGCGGCGACACGCAGCGCAATCAGGCCGATGAACACTGGCTTGGCGTAGGTGTGCAACTCACCATACGGATCGCCAAAGTAATACCCGAGCAGACCCGTGACCGGCACAACCATAAGCAGCCCGTAAAACAGCCAGTGGGACACTCTGCCTGCCAACTCGATTGCGCTGCTTGTCCCAAGTGGCGGCAGCGGAACGCCGTTCCTAAGGCGCAGGACCAGCCGAACCGCGACCAGCGCAAGAATTGCAATGCCAAAGTAGTAATGCATGCCGGCAAGATAACCGTCCAGCGCAGAGACCTGCTCGCCCTCCTCGGCCGATTCAATGGCCTTGGTCATGCTTTCTCCAAAGATGAGTTGCGCGAAAACCAGCGTGGCAATCAGCCAGTGCAGGCCGATCTGCCAGATCGTGTAGCCCTGGTCGCCGTCGATCCGGTCTCTTGTCAGCGTCATTGCGGGTTCCTCTGCATCAGTTTGCAGGATCGCATGAAGCGGGATGGATGGAATTGATCGACATCAGTCGCGCCGACGGTCGGACACCGGGGCGCAAATTAACCTGCTGGAGCGCACCTATGCCGCGACGCCAAAGATCATGCCGACCACAGCCGTCGCGGCCATGGCAAGCGCGCCCCAGAATGTCACGCGGATCGCTCCCCTGACGATGCCCGCGCCACCTGCCGATGCACCAAGACCGCCAAGCGCCATCAGCCCGACCAGTGTGGTGCCCGCAACAACTGCCGATATCTGTGCCGCAGGTGTCACCGACGCCACAATCAGCGGGACAACTGCCCCCGACGCAAAGGTCAGCGCCGAGACCACCGCCGCCTGGATCGGCCGCGCGGTCACCGTCTCGGATATGCCAAGTTCGTCCCGCGCGTGGGCCCCCAGTGCGTCCTTTTGGGTCAGCTGAACGGCAACCTGCTTTGCCAAACCTTCGTCAAGGCCGCGCCCGGCATAGATGCGTGTCAACTCGTCCAGCTCTGCCTCGGGCGTCTCTTTCAACTCTTTGGTTTCGCGCGCCAGATCGGCCTGTTCGGCATCGGTTTGCGAGCTGACCGACACGTATTCGCCCGCTGCCATCGACATCGCGCCTGCAACAAGACCGGCAAGACCGGCGATTAGAATCTCGGGCCGCCCGGAGCCCGCAGCAGCAACGCCCACAACCAGACTGGCGGTTGACACAAGGCCATCGTTCGCGCCCAGCACTGCCGCGCGCAGCCAGCCGATGCGGTGCACCATGTGGATTTCGGAATGGGACAATCTGCTCATTTGACGGTTCTTTCCGGGTTTACGGGGCGGCGGAGGTCGCATGGGGCAGTCGACCGGTGTTGACGGCGTCATCTTCGCCCGCAGCCTGCGGTGAGGTTGCCGACTATCTGCGTGACCGTTTCGGACAGGATCGCATTCTTCTCCTTGGCCATTCCTGGGGCAGTTATCTTGGCATTCAGGTCGCGGCACAGGCACCTGACCGGTTCCTCGCCTATGTTGGCATGGCCCAGATCGTCCACCAACTCAGATCCGAAGTCATGGCCCGTGACTATCTGCTTGGTGTCTACCGGGCGCGCGGCGATGCAGCGATGGTTCGCAGCCTTGAGGCAGCACCTGTCAGCATGACGGACGGGCTGTCGCCTGCCTGGATGCGGCTGCGCGACGCCGCCATGCACAAGGCTGGCGCAGGGCAAACACGCGACATCAACTCGGTCATCACCGGCATCTTTCTGCCAGTTTGGTGGGTGCGCGCCTACACCGTGACGGACAAGATCAACGTCTGGCGCGGCAAAATCTGGTCCAGGCCGTTCTTTTGGGAGGAGATGCTGAGGGACGACCTCAGCACACGGCTGACGACGTTCGAACTGCCTGTGTATTTCTTCGTCGGCCAATATGACCAAACTGCCAGTCCAACGCTTTCCCGCGCGTATTTCGATGCAATCGACGCGCCGGTGAAAGGCTTTTATGTGTTCGAGGACTCAGCGCACAGCCCGCTCTTTGAGGAACGCGAGCGCGCGACGCAGATACTTTTGAAGGATGTTCTGCCGGGGCCAAACGTGCTTACGGACGCGGCGAGGCAGGCATGCCGCGCAATCGGAAATGGTGAATGACGGCCCACCTCGGAGGTTCGACTGTTCCGGATGGCTGTTACATCATGGTTTGGTCTTGAAATGAAAAGCGTATTGGGCACCGTGCTGCATTTCTTGCAGCGCATGCGGCTCCGCAATGCCAACCTGCTGCAAGCAAGCCTATTCGCAGCATGGCATCTGGTCTGACCCATAAAATCTTATCTGATTGGTGACGTATCTGCTGCCTATGCTTTTGCGCGGGCTGGTCTCTTGTTACTGGGTACGTTTGTAGCCGCTCTTGTTTATGTGTGTTTGTTTTGGCGTACCTTAAGTTTGTGGGCACCCTTCATTACTCTTTTCCTCAATAACACCATTCTGAATTTTGTGCAGGTGCAGAATCCTTGCAGAGACCTACAACCAGCTGTTGTACTTTCCATTGTGATGGTGCTTGCAATGGCCGTTCTGTTTTTTGCTGTAAATCCAATTTCAAAGCGGCTGGCATTGCCCCGTTTGACGCCCTAGGGTCAGGACTCATAACCAAAACATCACGACTGCCGCCAGTGCACAGGCTGACATGAAGATGTCGGCACATCTGTCGTAACGCGTGGATATCCTGCGCCAGTCTTTGAGGCGCGCGAACATGTTCTCGATTTTGTGG
>JANOQM010000073.1:0-119836 GCA_031422295.1 Rhodobacterales bacterium
GGGGGGGGGGGTGGGGGGGGGTTGGGGGGGGCCCGGGGGGGGGGGGGGGGGCGTGGGGGGCGGGGGGGGTGCCCCCCCCCCCACCCTGTGGGGGGGGGCCCCCCCCGACTTGGGCTCGTACTGGATGCCGATGCCCTGACAATCCTGTCGCAAGAACCCGCACTCTTCGCTCAACTGCACAAAAACTGCGTCCTCACCCCGCATGCTGGTGAATTCGCCCGGCTGTTCCCCGACATCGCGGCCAAACTGAACGCCCCCGCCACCACCGGTCCCGCCTATTCCAAGGTCGATGCGACGCGGGACGCAGCGAGGCGGGCCGGCTGCACCGTGCTATACAAAGGCCCGGATACCGTTATCGCCGACCCATCTGGGCGCTGTTCGATCAATTCAGCACATTATGATCGGGCGGCACCTTGGCTGGCCACAGCGGGATCAGGCGATGTGCTGGCGGGGTTCATCACCGGATTACTGGCGCGAGGCTTCCAACCGATGCAAGCCGCAGAAACCGCCGCGTGGCTGCATGTCGAATGTGCCCGCAGTTTTGGCCCCGGTTTGATTGCCGAGGATTTGCCCGAGGAACTGCCAAACGTATTTCGGGCGTTGGGGCTATGACGCCCCATGATTTTCGGAGTTGTAAAAATACCTCCGCCGGAGGCAACGGCGGCGCGCCCTTCGCGCGGCGCAAATCAAAGGCGTGGGCGCAGCCCTCCGCTGGATCAAACCCCAGCGCCAATCTCCATGCCATCGGCATAGATCACCTGTGCGCGATCAAACACCAGCGTGAACAGGGTCATGACCCGGGTGGTTTCTTCTGCCACAAACTCCCCATCAATCAACCGGCGGGCGGCGATCATGGCGGTCGGGGTGCCGAATAACGCCTCGGCGCGCCAGTCGCGGATGTGCAACTGCGCCTCGGGGGCGACGATCATGTCGCGGTCGGGGCGGGTGTGGCCCAGTGATCCGGCCTTGATCCGGATCGGGGTCATCATCACTTCGGTCGCGATAATGTCGCGTAAAATCGCGGTGCCACTGGTCCGGCTAATAATCCGGTCACCCACCGACAAATGTTCAACCGGTAACTCGCCATCCAGTGTCAGGACAGTTGTCCCGGCACAAAGTCCAGCTTGAGTATTGTCCACGACAGATTTAACCGCTGCGCGGGTTTTCGTTCCAAGGTGCATGGCGTGTTTCCCGCTCTTGCTGTGACTGCCTCAATCTTTTGCGTCACAATATGGCAAGAAAAAGTTACTGTCGCGCCTTTTCTGCGAAGTTCTTTTTCCTCTCGCATCCGGTGTGACACTTTGCTAGACAGCGGCCAACTTTGGGCGCTGTTTGGCAGACCCTTTGAATATGCGGGTGTGGCGGAACTGGTAGACGCACCAGATTTAGGTTCTGGCGCCGCAAGGCGTGGGGGTTCGAGTCCCTTCACCCGCACCAAGTTTAGATGACTAAAGGATAAGATATGCAGGTTACCGAGACCCTGAACGACGGCCTGAAGCGCGGCTATTCCATCACCCTTCCGGCGTCCGAACTGGATGCCAAGGTCAAGGTCAAGCTGGCCGAGGCGCAACCCGAGATCGCAATGAAGGGCTTTCGCAAAGGCAAGGTGCCAATGGCCCTGCTGCGCAAACAATATGGCCCGCGCCTGATGGGCGAGGCGATGCAAGAGACGATTGATGGCGCTTTGGCCAGCCATATGGAAACCACCGGCGACCGTGCCGCCGCCCAGCCCGAGGTCAAAATGACCAATCCGGCCTGGAAAGAAGGCGATGATGTCGAGGTCAGCGTATCCTATGAAAAACTGCCCGACGTTCCCGCTGTGGCGTTTGACAAGATCAAACTGACCCGCCTGACTGTCAAAGCCGACGACGCGGCCGTGGCCGAGGCGCTGGACAATCTGGCCGGGACTGCAAAAAACTTTGAGGACCGCAAGAAAGGTGCCAAAGCCAAAGATGGTGATCAGGTTGTGATCGACTTTGTCGGCAAAGTTGATGGCGAGCCGTTTGAGGGTGGCACGGCGACCGATTATCCGCTGGTGCTGGGATCGAATTCGTTCATTCCGGGGTTTGAGGCCGGTCTGGTTGGCGTCAAGGCCGGCGATGAAACCGATGTCGCTGTGGCTTTCCCCGAAAATTATCAGGCCGCCAATCTGGCCGGTAAGCCTGCCGTATTTTCCTGCACGATCAAATCGGTCAAAGAACCCAAGCCGGCCGAAGTGAATGACGCGCTGGCCAAGCAATTTGGCGCGGAAGATCTGGCGGGTTTGAAAACCCAGATTTCCGACCGGCTTGAATCCGAATACACTGGTGCGTCTCGCGCTGTGGCCAAACGTGCCCTGCTGGATGCGTTGGACAAGGCCGTGACGTTTGAGTTGCCCGCCAGTCTGGTCGCTGCCGAGGCCAGCCAGATTGCGCATCAGTTGTATCACGAAGAACACCCCGAGGATACCGGCCACAACCATGAGGTGCTGGAGCCGACCGACGAGCATAAAAAGCTGGCCGTGCGCCGGGTGAAACTGGGCCTTTTGCTGGCTGATATCGGCCAGAAGGCTGAGATCAAGGTGACGGATGCCGAGTTTACCCAAGCGATCCTGACTCAGGCTCGGCAGTATCCGGGGCAGGAACGTGCGTTCTTTGACTTTGTGCAGAAGAATGCGCAGGTCCGCCAGCAAATGCAGGCCCCGATCTTTGAAGACAAGGTTGTGGACCATGTGTTTGGTCTGTCCAAAGTCACTGAAAAAACAGCGACCAAAGAAGAATTGCAAAAGGCCGTTGAGGCGCTGGAAGAAGAATAGTTTTCGGTTTCGGTTAAGATTGAAAGGGGTCGCCTGTCGGGCGGCCCCTTATTTCATGTGGCGGGTTGGGTCAAAAAATCTGCGCCACTGGTTGCCCCAGTGCCATAGCCCCGGCATAGGCATATTGGGCTTCGCGCGTCATCGGGTGGTAGCGTGCGCCCTGCACATCGCGGAACAATCGCTCTAACCCGGCGCTGCGGAAAAACCCGGCCCCGCCAGCCAGTTCGCAGGCCAGTTCGACGGCGCGGATCGCGTTTTCCTCGACCAGCCTGCGTCCGATCATCACGGTGTTGATGGTTTTCTCGGATGGTGCATTCAGTTCGACCGCATCAATCATCGCGGCATGGGCAAAGCGGGCGGCGTGCAGCGTGGTGTCCATCTGCCCCGCAATCCGTAGCATCCGGTCAGTCATCGGGCGTTTGGCTGCCATAGCGAGGGCGATAGTCCGTGCGTGGTCGGCGACGCCCAGATAAACCGCATAAATCAGCGGGAATGCGATGGTGCCGATGATCTGGAACAGGGGGTGCCATTCGCCTGCGGGCCGTTTCAGTGCAATCTTGTCATCGGGCACGAACAGCCCCTGAATGTCGATGTCATGTGACCCGGTGCCGCGCATGCCCAGCGTGTGCCAAGTGTCGAGGACATGGACCTCGGGTGCTGACATCGGGGCGGCGAAATGCACGACTTTGCGGATGCCGTCCTCATCCGAAATCGCCCCCGTCATCAGCAACTGTCCCATCGGTGCGCCCGAAGTGATCGCCTTGCGGGCGGTGATTTTATAACCGCCGTCCACCCTGACCGCTGTGCCCGACCCGCCGACCCAATCGGCCCCGCCGCTGGACAACAGCATCAGCTTTTCGGCGGCGATCCGGCGCAACAGCGGCTCGACCATTGGTTTTGCGGCGGTATGGTCCCAGCGCCAAGCGGGAATCGCCACCTGATGGGTGTGCATGGCAAAGGCTAAGGCAGTTGAACTGCACCCCTGCGCCAAGCTATGCAGCATGGCGCAAAGTTCGCGGACATCTGCGCCACCGCCACCCAAGGCAGTGGGGACGCCCGCCTCGATCAGACCCGAGTTGCGGAGCAAGTCCATGTTTTCGGCTACGAAACTGTCATCGGCGTCATGGGCGGCGGCGTGCCGGGTCAGGGCCGGAACAAGGGTTGTAGCGATTTCGGATGCTGATCTGGACATTGTCTGGGTCATGGTTTGCATCGGTTATACCTTTGGTTGAATGCAGTGATGCCGCAGCCTTGGCCGGTTCGCCAAGGTAATCCAGTCCTGAAACTGTAGTTGCCACAGACCCGGCTTGGGTATTTCCTGCGGCTATTGCGGTGAATGGAGTGGAGACAGCAGCATGAAAGCCGATGTGGGGGGGTATGGCCAGTTTTGCCCGGTTTCGATGGCCTCGGAAATATTGTGTACGCGCTGGACCCTGTTGGTTTTGCGCGAGTTTCTGTGTGGCTCGACCCGGTTTAACGATTTGCGCCGGGGGGTGCCCAAGATGTCGCCGTCGCTGTTGTCCAAGCGGTTAAAGGAATTGCAGGCGGCGGGGGTAATCAGTGCCACGGTGGATGCAAAGGGGGCCGCGACCTATCATCTGACGGACGCCGGCGAGGAATTGCGCGTTGTGGTGATGGCTGTGGGCAGTTGGGGCCAAAGATGGGTCGAATCACGGCTTTCCCTGAGGAATCTTGATCCATCCCTGTTGATGTGGGACATGCGCCGACATTTGGACCCACGCCCATTGCCGCCGCAGCGTTGCACGATTCAGTTTCTGTATCCCGAATTGACGGCCGCAAATCAAAACTGGTGGCTGATCGTGACGGCGGGGCAGGTGGACCTGTGCAGCTTCGATCCGGGGTTCGAGGTTGATCTGCTGATCCGCGGGTCATTGCGCAGCATGACGGCGGTCTGGATGGGGCTGACCAATGTAATGCACGAAGTTGGCGCAGGGCGATTAAGCCTTGATGGCGATCCGGCGATTGCCCGTGCGATGCAGGCCTGGCTGGGGCTTAGTCCGTTCGCCAAAGAGGTGCGGCGGGTGGCTTAGGCCCGATGCAACAAAAAGCCGCGCGAGGTTGCCCTCGCGCGGCTTTTTTGACTGGTGGGATTAGTCGCGCGTCAGGTCTTGGCCGTCTTGGGCAGAGCCCATTTCGTCGAACAGTTCCGCAATTTCAAATTCTGCGGCGGCTTCGGCTTCGGCGGCGAGTTCCTGGATCGACTTGCCCGAGGCTTGCAGTTCGGCCTCTTCGTTCGAACGGGCAATGTTCAGGCGGATAGTGGCCGATACTTCGGGGTGCAGGACGACCGACAGGGTATGGATGCCCAGTTCCTTGATCGGCGATTGCAGCACGACTTGGCGCTTGTCCACAGTAAAACCGTGCGCGGTGGCCGCATCAGCGGCGTCGCGGGTGGTGACCGAGCCGTAAAGCGCACCGGCATCGGATGCCGAACGGATCACGACAAAGGTTTGCCCGTCAAGCGTTGCGGCCATGGCGGCGGCTTCGGTTTTCGTCTCGAGGTTATTGGCCTCAAGCTGGGCTTTGGTGGATTCAAAGCGGGCCATGTTGGCCGCATTGGCGCGCAGGGCTTTGCCTTTGGGCAACAGGAAGTTGCGGGCAAAGCCGTCTTTGACCTTAACCACTTCGCCCATTTGGCCCAGTTTGGCCACACGTTCCAGAAGGATGACTTGCATGATTTCGCTCCTTACCGGACGGCGTAGGGCAGCAGGGCGAGGAACCTTGCGCGTTTGATGGCTATTGCCAGCGCGCGTTGGTTCTTGGCACCGACTGCGGTGATGCGGGATGGGACGATCTTGCCCCGTTCAGAGACGTAACGCTGCAACAGACGGGTGTCTTTGTAGTCGATTGCGGGTGCGCCTTCGCCGTCAAACGGGTCAGATTTGCGGCGGCGGAAGAAAGGTTTGGTTGCCATATTATACGGTCCTTAGATCAAAAGCGTGCAGGGCGGGGGCCGCGGTCATCGCGGTCGGGCCGGGGGCCACGGTCGGGGCGGTCGCCACGATCCTCACGGGGGCCACGGTCAGGGCGATCCCCGCGATCAGGGCGGTCGCCACGGTCACGCTCGTCACGTTTCTGCATCTGCACGGACGGGCCTTCTTCGTGCTTGTCGACCTTGATGGTCAAACACCGCATCACATCATCATGCAGGCGCATCAGGCGTTCCATTTCCTGTACGGCAGCGGCGGGCGCGTCGGTCCGCAGATAGGAATAATGCCCCTTGCGGTTCTTGTTGATCTTATAGGCCATCGTTTTGACGCCCCAATACTCATTCTCCAGCACTTTGCCGCCATTGTCAGACAGCACGGTTGAGAAATGTTCGACAAGGGCCTCGGCTTGCGTGTTGGACAAGTCCTGACGCGCAATAAAAACATGCTCGTATAGCGGCATGTGAACTCCAGTTCGTTTCAGGCGCATTTCATAGGGCGGGGCAACCTTCTGCACCCCATCCACGAGAGACTGCGCGGTTTATAGCGTCGCAGAAGGATTATCGGCTTATACAGCGGATGCAGGCCGGTGCAAGGTGTTGGGCGTGCAAAATACCAATGATTATTGGGTCACAGGCAGATTAACCACTTCTTAACAATACCGCCACATGGCCCAAAACCTGCCCTGATCCTGCCGCTTTTGAGGGCCCTACTATCCTTTAGGGTGAGTAGGAGGCTAACACATGACCGCATTGCCAGATTTCGACGGTTTCGCCGCAGCCAAGACTGCCAGCGAAGCCCATGCCGCGCAAACGACATTTGCAATTGACGAAGTGTATTGGGGCTATGTGGTGCGCTGCACCGAACAGGAACCGATGCGCGTCAAGATTGCGCAAAGCATGGCTTGGTTTTCCGGCATTTGCTTTGCCATAGCGACATTGGGTCTGTGGGCCGTTCCGATGACCCAGTTTCAGGATGATGTGCTAGCGATGAAGCTAGGTGCCACAATCATTCTGGCCGGCATTTCGGTCTATATGCTGTGGTTTGCCAGCCGGGGCACGCATAGCGAATTGCAGATCGATACCAGTCTTGGCGAAGTCCGCGAGGTTGTCCGCAATCAGGCGGGTCGGCCATCACTGATCGGTTGCTATGGGTTCGATTCGTTTGGTGGCGTGCATATTGATCGCACCGTCCTGCGCCAAAGCCACGCTTGTCTGGTCATCCGCTATGGTAACTCCGGGCAATTCCTGCAGGTCGCCTGGGCCCCTGAGCATCAACTGTTGGCACTGCGCGACCGTTTGGGCCGTGACCTGATGGTGCGCCCACGCAAGCCGTTACCGCAGCAGGCCGGTTCGGTTCTGGGGTAAATCCAACAGACATAAGGGGCCAGTGCCATTTCTAGGGTTGAAACTGCCCAAGACCAAAACCGACCCCCAACGCAATAAGGTAAATGCCGAATGCTGCAACACCGGGCCAGATGCCGCCGTGTTGCGGTTCGGTTTCATGGGTGACCCGACCCGACCACATCCGCCGCAATGTCGCGTCCTTATCAATGACATGATGTTTGAACGCACCGGCGACATGCAGGAAAATAGCGACCATCAGCACTTTGCCAAAGATCACATGCAATGCCCCAAAGGTCTGATAGGTCCAGGTCGACGCTGTCACGAATGGTAAGGATTGGCCGAACGGCCACCAGATTGGTGCAAGGCCGGGGATGGCGGCGTGTTCGATCCAGCCGGTGATTGGCAGCAGCACCAGCGACGCATACAGCAGCCAGTGGACCAAGGCAGCCAAAAAGCCTTCGACCTTGCGGGTTGGGTGCAGGGGGCCGGGTTTGGGTTGGCTGATCGCCCATAGTATGCGGATCAGGGCAACACCAAAAACTGTCACCCCAAGCGTCTTATGCACTGTAAACAATAAGAATTTTCGGGCCAATTCAGTATCATTGCTGAACGGCGCGTCATTGGCGATGATCCCCAGCGGGATCATGCTGAAGACCAGCAGGGCGGTCAGCCAATGTAATACCCGGGTTATGAGGCCAAAACTGTGGGGCGTGTTGGATATCTGCATGAGTCCAAAGACTAGCGGCAGGTCGGCTGGCTGCAAGGTGGTTTCTGCGCTGCGGATTTCTTGTGATGCGCCCGTTGACCGGGTAGAGCAAGGCAAGGATATGTTGCAGGGGGAATGAAATATGCGGGCATTCGTGTTTCCGGGGCAAGGGGCGCAGGCAATCGGGATGGGCCTGGGGCTGGCCAACGCTTATCCCGCCGCCCGCGCCGTGTTTGATGCGGTGGATGACGCCTTGGGCGAGAAACTTTCGGCGCTGATCTGGGAGGGGTCGATTGAGGATTTGTCCCTGACCCGCAATGCCCAACCGGCCCTGATGGCAACATCACTGGCCGCGATGGCCGCCCTGCAAGCCGAGGGAATCACAGTGAAATCTGCCGATTATGTCGCCGGGCATTCGTTGGGCGAATATTCGGCTTTGTGTGCGGCAGGGGCGCTTAGTTTGGCCGATACCGCCCGGTTACTGCGGATCAGGGGCGAGGCGATGCAGGCGGCGGTGCCGGTGGGTGTGGGTGCGATGGCCGCTCTGTTGGGGATGGATTTTGCGGCCGCCCGCGAGGTGGCTGCCGAGGCGGCGCAAGGTGAGGTTTGCGAGGCGGCGAATGACAATGATCCGGGGCAGGTTGTGGTGTCCGGGCATCGTGCGGCGGTCGCGCGTGCGGTCGAAATTGCCAAGGCGCGGGGGGCCAAACGGGCGCTGTTGTTGCCGGTATCGGCCCCGTTTCATTCCAGTCTGATGGCCCCGGCGGCCGCAGTGATGGCGCGGGCGCTGGAAAATGTGCAGGTTTTACAACCGCTTGTGCCGGTGGTGGCAAATGTGGCGGCTGAGGCCGTCAATGACCCGGCGCAGATCCGGTCGCTGCTGGTGCAACAGGTGACCGGATCGGTGCGCTGGCGGGAATCGGTGCTGTGGATGGCGCAGGCGGGTGTGACCGAGGTTTGGGAGATTGGCGCGGGCAAAGCCTTGTCCGGGATGATCCGCCGGATCGATAAAGTGGTCGACTGTCGGGCTGTTGGCACCGCCGAAGATGTGGCGGCGGCTGTGGCCACAGTTAATGTATAAGATGAAGAAAGGATTTTAGATGTTTGATTTATATGGTAAAAATGCACTTGTAACCGGCGCTTCCGGTGGCATTGGCGCGGCCATTGCAACGGCCTTGCATCAGGCGGGGGCGACCGTGGCTTTGTCTGGGACCCGGCTGGAACCGCTACAGGCTTTGGCCGCTGAACTTGGATCGCGGGCCTTTGTGTTGCCCTGCAATCTGTCGGATGCCGAGGCGGTTGCTGCCCTGCCGAAACAGGCGGCCGAGGCCATGGGGTCGGTTGATATTCTGGTTAATAATGCTGGAATAACAAAGGATAACCTGTTTATGCGGATGTCGGATGACGAATGGTCATCGGTGCTGGAGGTCAATCTGACCAGCACCATGCGGCTGTGCAAAGGTGTCGTGCGGGGTATGATGAAGGCCCGGTGGGGCCGGATTATCAATATATCCTCGATCGTTGGGACCACCGGCAATCCGGGGCAGGCAAATTATGCAGCGTCCAAGGCGGGGATGGTCGGCATGTCGAAATCGATTGCTTATGAGGTCGCTTCACGCGGGATTACCGTCAATTGCGTCGCTCCGGGGTTCATTGCCACGGCGATGACCGACAAGCTGAATGACGAGCAAAAGGCTGGAATCCTTGGGCAAATTCCTGCCGGGCGGATGGGTGATCCGGCAGAAATCGCCGCCGCCGTGCTGTATCTGGCGAGTGTCGAGGCGGGCTATGTGACCGGGGCCACGATCCATGTGAATGGCGGGATGGTGATGGTCTAGGCCGGACCTGTCGCTGGCGGGAAAGCGTTTGCCTTGATCCAAATCTCTGCTATGAGCGCCCTCAGATTTGCTGCGGGTGTCAGCTGACGCCGGTCGCTATTGCCTTGGAAACAAGGCCGGTGAGCCGCCTTTTGGGGCATAAGAAAAGCGGGCTAAGGCCCAGAAAGATATGAGGAATTTACATGAGCGATGTCGCTGATCGGGTACGCAAGATTGTAGTCGAACATCTGGGTGTTGAGGCGGACAAAGTGACCGAGAATGCCTCGTTCATTGATGATCTGGGCGCAGACAGCTTGGATACGGTCGAGCTGGTCATGGCGTTCGAGGAAGAGTTCGGGATCGAGATTCCGGATGATGCCGCTGAAACCATTCAAACTTTTGGCGACGCGATCAAGTTCATCTCGGAAGCGCAGTAAGCGGTTTTCGACGGTTTGATAAAAAAAGGCGGTCCCCGGTGTGGGGCCGCCTTTTTTGTTGGTCAAAGGGCATCTGGCAGGTTTTGGGCGAAAAGCTTAAGGTCCTGCAATACCCAACTTTTCGCGCAAGAAATCCACGATCAGCGGGGTCAGTTCGGCCTGCAGTTCGATCCGGCTGCGCCCGGCAGTGTCGGCGCAAATCGAATCTTCGCCCGCCAGTCCGATGATGATCCGGCCGAGCAGACGGCAGTTGTCGATCGCGCTGAAATGCACCGCGCCGTTGATGTTCATGTGCCGGGCCTCGGGGATGACGCTGGCCATGGCGGTGGCGTCCATTTGGCTGGGCATGGCCTGAGCCGACCCCAGATTGATCACCAGAACCGGCGTGTCGATGCGGGCAAGACTGGTCAGCGTGGTGGCCCGTGCCAAGGCGGGGTCCAGTGCCACGACAGCGCTGATCCGGGGGTCATGATTGGCTTGCTCGAACATGGCCCGGTCAAGTGCTGCAAGATCGATCCCGGCGGATTGATACCAGCCGCAGTCGATCTGGCCCGCGTAGGTGGTGCAGTAGTCGGTGAACTGGTCCAGACTGACCTGTGCCCCGGCGCTGGCCATGACCGAAAAGCCGCCCATGGAAAAGCCGAAGGCGCCGATATGGTCGAGGTCGGGTTGCAGGCCCAGCGGTGGGCTGGTGCTGATCCACTGGGTCAGGGCTGAAAGATCGGCGGGCCGGTCCCAGAGTTGCAACGTTCGCGCCGGATCGCTGTCGCCTGAGGTGCTGCCGGGATGGTCGGGTGCGATGACGATGAACCCCGCGGCGGCCAGTCGCGTGGCGAGCCAGAGGTGCCGGAACGCCTTGCCCCCCGAGCCGTGCGACATCAGCACGACGGGGTGTGGGCCGGGCTTAGGCCTGCCGTCGGGGTAGGCCGGAAAGCCCCAGAACAGGGCGTTTTCGCCGATGGTTGTGGCGGGGCCGGTGGCGGTGGTCGGATACCAGATATGCACGGTGACGGGTTCCGCCCGGTGGGGCAGGGTCAGGGTGTCGGTATGGTAGCCGGTAGCGGGCATGGCGGGGCGGCCTGTGGTGTTCAGCACGAGCAGGAGCGCGATGGTGGTGAGTGTCAGCAGGGGGATGCCGATCAGGGTGCGTTTGAGACTGCGGTTCATGGGTGTGGTCCTTGTGTGGATTGCCGGACCTGACTGGCAAAGTTCTGGGCGGTTGGCGTCCTCAAACCGGCGAAAGGACGTCCTTGATCGCGATTGAGGACGGATAGGGGCTGGACCGGCGCGGGTCAGTGCGGGACATTGGGCTATGCTGATGATCCCGCTGCCGTTTTTATTTGCCGCTGCCGCCCTGTGGGCGATCTGGCTGCACTGGCGCGACCCGGCGCAGGGCGCGGGCTATGCGGTGCTGGCGCTGGCGGTGCTGGCTGTGCAGATGGGGCTGATAGGCGCACGGTTTGGCTATGGGCTGGGCTGGCTGGGGCCGGTGCAGCAGGGGGTCGCGGTGATTGTGCCGCCTGTGGTGTGGCTGGCGTTTTTGCGGCGCGCAGTGGCGGTCAGGCTGGCGCTTTATGCGCTGCCTTTGCTGGGGTTGCTGGGCTTTTGGTGGCTTTGGCCTGTTGCTGTGGATGCCTATATTGCATTGATAAGTCTGGGATTCGCCGTGGCGCTGGCCCGGCTGGCGCTAGCTGGTGAGGCCGCGATGGGCTGGGTGCCCTATGGCCGGATGCCCAATGTCATCGGATGGTTGTGGGCGGCTTGTCTGCTGTTGGCGGCAACCGGGCTGACCGATGCGCTGGCAGGGCTGACGGCTGTGATGGGGGCCGTGGGTTGGACTGGCCGGGTGGTGACGGGCGCGATGGTGCTGACGGGGCTTGCGGCGGGGCTGATTGTGGGGCGTGGCCGGGCTGTGGCCGCTGTGCCCGTGCTGTTGCCGGTGGCACAACGCCCGGTTTTCGCGGCAGTGGAACGGCTGATGGCGCAGGGCGTGTTTCGTGATCCCGACCTGACCTTGCAGCGGATTGCCCGCAAACTGGCCGTGCCACAGCGCGAGGTGTCCCGCGCGGTGAATGATTGTGCAGGCGTGAACCTGTCGCAATATGTGAACCGTTTCCGGGTGGAGGCCGCCTGTGTGGCCCTGCGCCAGACCGATCATCCGGTGACGCAAGTGATGTTCGAGGCGGGGTTTGTGACCAAATCGAATTTCAACAAGGAATTTGCGCGGATCACCGGGGTTTCCCCATCGGCGTGGCGGCGCGGGTCGTAGTGGGGCGGGGGCCGTGGCGCGGGGCCGTAGCGCCCACTCTTGCCCCCCGCTTTCCTTCCGGGGTATCAGTGGGCAAAGAAGCGACGGTTGGGGGCTGAGGCATGCGGCGAGTAGTTGTCACAGGACTGGGAATGGTCACGCCTTTGGCGGACGGGGTTGAGCTGACCTGGGCGCGGTTGCTGGCTGGGCAGTCGGGGGCTGCCCGGATTACGCATTTTGACCCGACCGACTATGCCACCACCTATGCCTGCGAGGTCAAGCGCGGCGATGGCACGGACGGCACGTTTAACGCCGATCTGTATATGGAGCCGAAGGACCAGCGCAAAGTTGATCAGTTCATCATCTTTGGCATTGCGGCGGCACATCAGGCGGTGGTGGATTCGGGCTGGATGCCGACCGAGGAGGCCGACCGGATCAGGACTGGAGTGCTGACCGGGTCGGGCATCGGCGGGTTGAACTCTATCGCTAACACCGCGTTGTTGTTGAAGGAAAAAGGCCCGCGCCGGGTGTCGCCGTTTTTCGTACCGGGGGCGTTGATCAACCTGATCTCGGGGCAGATTGGCATACGCTACGGCTTTAAGGGGCCAAACCATTCGGTGGTGACCGCCTGTTCCACCGGGGCGCATGCGATTGGCGATGCGTCGCGCCTGATCAAATATGGCACCGCGGATGTGATGATTGCGGGCGGGGCGGAGGCCACGATCTGCGAGATCGGGATTGCCGGGTTTAACGCCTGTAAGGCCCTGTCCACCAAGCGGGCCGATGATCCGACCAAGGCGTCGCGCCCCTATGATGCGGACCGCGATGGGTTTGTCATGGGTGAGGGGGCCGGCATGGTGGTGCTGGAGGAATACGAGCATGCGCGCGCGCGCGGGGCCAAGATTTATGCCGAAGTGCTGGGCTATGGCCTGTCCGGCGATGCCTATCACATTACTGCGCCTGCCGAGGATGGCGACGGCGCGGAACGGGCAATGCGGATGGCGCTGGGCGATGCGGGGCTGGAGCCGAAAGATGTGGATTATATCAATGCGCATGGCACATCGACGATGGCGGATGTGATCGAACTGGGGGCTGTGGAGCGGATGATGGGGGACGCGGCGGGCCGCGTGACGATGTCATCGACCAAATCGGCCACCGGGCATTTGCTGGGGGCGGCGGGGGCGATTGAGGCGATATTCTCGATATTGGCTTTGCGCGATCAGGTGGCACCGCCGACGATCAATCTGGATAATCCCGCAGTGGTGACGGCGATTGATCTGGCCCCGCATGTCAAGCGCGCGCGGCGGATTGATGTGGCTTTGTCAAATTCATTCGGGTTTGGCGGGACCAATGCGTCTGTGGTGTTTGGACGGTTGCGCTGATGTGGCGGCATGTTGCCAGCAATGCGCTGACGTTTTTCGTGGTGGCGCTGTTCCTGCTGGGCGGGCTGGTGACTTGGGGATCGGGCCAGTATTCGGCGGCGGGGCCGTTGGCGCAGGCGATCTGTCTGCGGGTCGAGGCTGGATCGAACATGCGGGCGGTCCGGGATGATCTGGCCGCACAGGGGGCGATTTCGTCGGGTATCATATTTGGGGTGGCGGCGGATTATTCGGGCAAGGCCGATCAGCTGAAGGCGGGCAGTTTTCTGCTGGCCGAGGCGGTGTCGATGCAAGAGATTGTCGATATTGTCACCCGTGGCGGCCAAAGCACCTGTGGCACCGAAGTCGTCTACCGCATTGGTATTGCACGGGTTTTGATCGAGGTCCGGCAGTTGGATGCGGCGACCAACCGGTTTGAGGAGATTGCCAAATTTGAACCGGCGGTCGCGCCGGTGCCGCCGGAATATACGGCGGTGCGGGCCGAGGCTGATACACGGTTTCGGATTGCTGTGGCCGAAGGTGTGACCAGCTGGCAGGTGATGACCGGGCTGAACGGGCTGGATCTGCTGGAGGGGGATGTGGCCGAGGTGCCGCCGGAAGGCTCGCTCGCCCCGGATTCGTATGAGGTCATTCCCGGTGCGCAGGTGGCAGATATTCTGGCGCTGATGACATCCGCACAGGCCGCGATCCTGGCCGAGGAATGGACCAAACGCGCCGATGGGTTGCCGGTGGCCACGCCGGAAGAGGCGATGATCCTCGCCTCGATCATTGAAAAGGAAACCGGGGTGGTTGATGAGCGTCCGGTGGTGGCCTCGGTGTTTGTCAACCGACTGCGGCAGGGGATGAAACTGCAGACCGATCCCACGGTGATTTATGGCGTAACCAACGGCCAAGGCGTGTTGGGGCGGGGCCTGCGGGCCAGTGAACTGCGGGCTGCAACCCCTTATAATACCTATGTGATTGATGGCTTGCCCCCGACGCCGATTGCCAATCCGGGGCGGGCCAGTATTGCTGCCGCATTGAACCCCGCCACGACGGATTTCGTGTTCTTTGTGGCGGATGGGACGGGCGGGCATGCCTTTGCCAATAACCTTGCGGATCACAACGTCAATGTGGCGCGCTGGCGCGAGATTGAGGCCGAGCAGGCGGCGGCTGCTGGGACCGATAATTAGGAATTTGTTAACCCCACCGAGCGCTTAGCGGGCGAAGCTAAACTGGTTTCGCTTGACTTTGCGCCCGCTGTGTGGCATCAGTTATGACATGCTAGAAGATATGCGCGGACGGCCCGGGGGGAACCCGAGGGGCCGTTTTTTCATGTCTCTCACCTGTGACGGGGATCAGCACAGGCACATTCACATGGATCAATCGAAACGACCCCCTGTTCAAACCGACGGGGGCCAAAAGAAACTTTTTGAGGATTGCATAGGGCTCTTGAGCTCGGTTCGCAGCACGCTGGCTGATTTGTTGCTGGATGTGCAGACGGGTGGGTTTGGCGCGGTCAAGGACCTGGTGGGCAAGCAGAGTGAATTGGAACAGGCGCTGCGCCGCGCCATGGATACGGAGCAAAAGTTTAATGACTGGCAAGCCAAACAAAGGGGCGATGCGCCCCCGGACGAGATTGACTTTGACGCCCTGCGGCGCGACATCGGGTGCCGCCTTGATCGCCTCCGCGCCTGTTGCGGAACGTGAGGGGTTTTTACACAGCCTGACGCAGGGCGAGTTGCGGGCACTGCCCTATCTGTTCGAGTTTTGGGCGCTGGACCATCAATTGCCGCCCAAGGGGGTCTGGCGGTCGTGGGTCATTCTGGGCGGCAGGGGGGCGGGCAAGACCCGGGCGGGGGCCGAATGGGTGCGGTCACTGGTGGAAGGGGCGCGGCCGGGCGATCCCGGCCGCGCATCCCGGATCGCGCTGGTGGCCGAAACGCTTGCGCAGGCCCGCGAGGTCATGGTGTTTGGCGAAAGCGGGATCTTGGCCTGTTCGCCGCCCGATCGCAGGCCGGTGTGGATTTCGGGCCGGGATATGCTGGTCTGGCCGAATGGGGCGCAGGCCCACCTGTTTGCGGCCTGCAACCCGGAGCGGTTGCGCGGCCCGCAGTTTGATGCGGCCTGGGTGGATGAGCTGGGCAAATGGCGCAAGGGGCAGGCGGCCTGGGACAATCTGCAGCTCGCGGTCCGGCTGGGCGATGACCCGCGGATTTGCGTGACCACGACGCCACGGGCGAATGTGGTGCTGCGCGACTTGCTCGACCGGTCCAGTACTGTACTGACCCATGCCCCGACGCAAGCCAACCGGGCCTATCTGGCCGATAGTTTTCTGGAAGAAGTGCAGGCCCTCTATGCTGGCACTACGAAGGGCAGGCAGGAACTGGACGGGATCATGCCGACCGATGTCGAGGGCGGGTTATGGCAGGCTAAGGTCATTGCGGCGGCTTTGGTCGCAGACCTGCCGGTCATGGACCGGGTGGTGGTGGCGGTGGACCCACCCGTGTCTGGCCATCAGGGATCGGATGATTGCGGGATTGTCGTGGTCGGTGTCACCATGCAGGGCCCGCCGCAGGATTGGCGCGCCTATGTGCTTGAGGATGCCACGGTCAGTGCCGCGTCGCCGCTGGACTGGGCCCGCGCCGCGATTGCAGCAATGGAACGGCATGGCGCCGAGCGGTTGGTGGCCGAGGTCAATCAGGGTGGCGCGATGGTGGAAACCGTGATGCGCCAGATTGATCCGCTGGTCCCGTATCGCGGCGTGCATGCCAGCAAGGGCAAGGCCGCCCGGGCTGAACCGGTGGCGGCCTTGTATGAACAGGGCCGCATCAAACATGTGCGCGGGTTGCAGCAACTGGAAGAGCAGATGGGCCAGATGACCCTGCGCGGCTATCAGGGGCGCGGGTCACCCGACCGGGTCGATGCGCTGGTCTGGGCGGTACAGGATGCGATGATTGATCCCGCCGCTGTGTGGAAGCGGCCCCGGTTGCGGGTTTTGTAGGTTTGGTCAGCCGAAAGGTGCCTCCGGCGGGGATATTTATTGAACAAAAGAATTGCAGGACGGTTTTGGTGCGTTGCTGGGACCACCGCGCGGTGCGGTTTTCCAGCGTTAAGGTTTTGATGGCAAATTGCATCAAGTGAACCGGGAAGTGCGGCGGATCGGGGAGAAATGGATGTTTGAGTTTTTGAAGCGGGACCCAGTATCAAAAGGGGCCGTTGTAGTGCCTGAGGTCAAGGCCTCGGCTGCCGGGCGGGTCGCGGCCTGGGGTGGGTCGGGGCGGGTGGCCTGGAGCCCGCGTGATGTGGTGACGCTGACCAAGGTGGGGTTTTTGGGAAATCCGGTGGGGTTTCGAGCGGTCAGGTTGATTGCCGAGGCGGCGGCGGCGCTGCCTTTGGTGTTGCAGGATGCAGTGCAGCGGTATGACGCGCATCCGGTGCTGGCGTTGCTGGCCCGTCCGAATTTGGCACAGGGGCGGGCGGAACTGTTTGAGGCGTTGTTTGGGCAGATATTGCTGACCGGGAATGGCTATCTGGAGGCGGTCGGCGGTGACGGGTTGCCGCTGGAGCTGCATGTGTTGCGGTCGGACCGGATGGCGGTGGTGCCGGGGGTCGATGGCTGGCCTGTGGCCTATGATTATACGGTTGCCGGGCGCAAGCATCGGTTTGCGGTGGGGGATGGGGTTAGCCCCGTGTGCCATATCAAGAGCTTTCATCCGCAAGATGACCATTACGGGTTTTCGGCCCTGCAGGCGGCTGCATCGGCGGTGGATGTGCATAATTCCGCGTCGCGCTGGTCGAAGGCTTTGCTGGATAATGCCGCCCGGCCCAGCGGCGCGATTGTGTACCGGGGTGCGGATGGTCAGTCAGGGTTGAGCCAGGATCAGTATGACCGGTTGGTATCCGAGATGGAGAGCCAGCATCAGGGTGCCAAGAATGCCGGGCGGCCGATGTTGCTGGAGGGTGGCCTTGACTGGAAGCCGATGGGGTTTTCGCCGTCGGATATGGAGTTTCAGAAGACCAAGGAGTCGGCCGCCCGCGAGATTGCCGTGGCGTTTGGGGTGCCGCCGATGATTTTGGGCATACCCGGCGATGCGACCTATGCGAATTATCAGGAGGCAAACCGCGCGTTTTACCGGCTGACGGTGTTGCCGCTGGTGTCCCGCGTCGCGTCTGCAGTGGCCAATTGGCTGGAGGATTACACCGGGGAGCATCTGGAATTGCGTCCTGATCTGGATCAGGTGCCAGCCTTGTCGGTGGAACGGGATGCGGTGTGGAAGCGCGTCGGGGAGGCTTCGTTTTTGTCTGATCCGGAAAAGCGCGCGTTGCTGGGCCTGCCGGTGCTGGAGGTCGGTGATGGCAGATGATCGCCGTTACGGGGACTTTGCCTGTGCGCCGGGGCTGCGGATTGAGGCGCATGAGCGGTTGTCGGATGTGAAATTTGCCCAGGTGCAGGTGCAGTTGAACCGCATTGAGATGATGGTTGAGCGGCTTGAGAAACGGCTGTGGCTGGCGGTGTATGGCGTGGTGGCAGTGGTTTTGGCGCAGGGTGTGCTGCAGGTTTTACGGGTGGGGATATGATGGATCTGGAGCATAAGTTTGCCCGGTTGGGTGGCGATATTACCGTCACTGATGGCACTGAAATTTCGGGCTATGCATCGCTGTTTGGCGCGGTCGATACGGGCGGCGATGTGGTGCAAGTGGGGGCATATGCTGTGTCGCTGGCGTCGATTGCCGCCAAAGGGCGCAGTGTGAAGATGCTGTGGCAGCATGACCCCGCCCAGCCCATCGGCGTCTGGGATGAGGTCCGCGAGGATGCCCGGGGCCTGTGGGTCAAGGGCCGGATTTTGACTGAGGTGGCGCGTGGCCGCGAGGCAGTGGCGCTGATTGGCGCTGGCGCGATTGATGGATTGTCCATCGGCTATCGCACGGTGAAGGCCCGCAAGGATGACAAGGGCGGGCGGATTTTGGCGGAACTGGAACTGTGGGAAGTGTCGCTGGTGACGTTTCCCATGCTTTCTGAGGCGCGGGTTGCAGCCAAGGGGGATGATCCCGAAAGCGCCGATCTGCGCGCGTTGGCGGCGGTTTTCGATGAGGCCCGCTGGGTGTTGGGCCGCAGTTAGCCCGTAATAAGGAGTTAAAGATGACAAGTCCCGAGAGCAAGGCTCGGGCCGGGGGAGATGTGTCCCCGGCTGAGGAATTGAAAACCGCAGTGCAGGTTTTCATGAGCGATTTCAAACATTTCACCACTGACATCCAATCCCGGATGCAAATGCAGGACGAACGCATGACCAAGCTTGACCGTAAGACGATGTTTACCGGGGTCAGCCGCCCCGTTTTGGCAATGGCCGCCGATCTGGATGCGCCGCATCAAAAGGCGTTCAATACCTATCTGCGCAGCGGTGAAGATGACGGGCTGCGCGGGCTGGAGCTGGAAGGCAAGGCGATGTCCACGGCTGTGGCTGCCGATGGTGGTTTTCTGGTGTCGCCGCAGGCTGCTGATCTGATCAAATCGGTGCTGTTGTCTGCCGCGTCACTGCGGTCGGTCGCCAATGTCGTGAATGTCGATAGCACGTCTTATGATGTGCTGGTGGACCGCGCCGATTATGGTGCTGGCTGGGCGACTGAAACTGCGGCCACGACCGAAACCTCGACTGCGATTATCGAGAAGATCAATATTCCGCTGCATGAATTGTCCGCCATGCCGAAAGCGTCGCAGCGCCTGCTGGATGATACCGCATTTGATCTGGAGGCCTGGTTGGCCGAGCGGATTGCCGAGAAGTTTTCGCGCTTTGAAGCCGCTGCGTTTGTGAATGGCAATGGTGTGGATAAGCCGCGCGGCATTCTGAACTATCCCGCCGTGACCAATGCGACCTGGACCTGGGGCAATATCGGCTACATTCCGTCGCTGGCCGCTGCCACGATCACTAATATCGATCCGTTTGTTGATCTGGTTTATGCGCTTGGGGCGCAATATCGCGCCGGTGCATCGTTCGTGATGAATTCGAAAACCACCGCGATTGTCCGCAAGCTGAAGGATGTCGATGGCCGGTTCCTGTGGTCGGATGGGTTTGCCGCAGGCGAGCCTGCACGCCTGCTGGGCTATCCGGTGCTGGTGTCCGAGGACATGCCGGATGTGGCGGCCAATACCTATCCCATCGGGTTTGGCAACTTTAATGCGGGTTATACGATTGCCGAACGCCCCGATCTGCGGGTGTTGCGCGACCCGTTTTCGGCCAAGCCGAACGTGCTGTTTTATGCGGTCAAGCGCGTTGGCGGGGCTGTCAGTGACTTTGCAGCGATCAAGCTGTTGCGGATCGCGGTCAGCTAAACCTGATCGTGGCAGGGCGCGGTTCCAGAGGGGGCCGCGCCTGAACCGGACGCGCACAAGGGCAAACTCGTGTTGTCTAGCTGCTCCCATCCGTCCGAGCAATGCGAGCGTGGGCGTCCGGTTGGGACGGGTCGTTGGGATATTGGAGTGCGTAGGATGATGTTGGTCGAAGTGACTTCGGTGCCATTGGCCGCCTTGCCGGTGGCGCAGTTCAAGGCGCATTTGCGGCTGGGCACTGGGTTTTCGGATGCGGGGTTGCAGGATGCCTTGTTGGAGAGTTTCCTGCGCGCCGCGCTGTCCGCCATTGAGGGCCGGACGGGTAAAATACTGATCGAACGGGATTTTGCCTGGAACCTGACGGCCTGGCGGGAGTATGACCGCCAAGCCCTGCCCGTGGCCCCGGTGAATGCGATCATCGAGATGGTGCTGATCGATGCGCTGTCGGTGGAGAGTGTTGTTGCACCTGGGTTGTACCGGCTGGTGCCGGATATGCAGCGCCCCTGTGTTGTGGCGTTAAGCGGGATGCTGCCGTCGGTGCCGGTGAACGGGTCGGTCCGTGTCGGGTTCATGGCGGGGTTTGGCCCGGATTGGGCCGATCTGCCGCCGGACCTGCAACAGGCGGTGCTGATGCTGGCGGCGCATTATTACGAATACCGCCAGGATATGTCTTTGGGAGCCGGGTGCATGCCGTTTGGGGTGACGGCGCTGATCGAGCGCTATCGCACGGTGCGCCTGTTTGGGGGGGCGTGATGCAACCTTTGTTAACGCGGGCTTTGGTGCTGGAAGCGCCGACACGGGTGCCGGATGGGGCAGGCGGCTATATCGTCGGTTGGGCCGTGTTAGGCACCCATTGGGCCGATGTGAAGGCCGGGTCGGGCCGCGAGATTGCAGGGCAGGTCGTGGCGGTGGCGCGGGTGCCGTACCGGGTGATTGTCCGGTCGGCTCTGGTCGGATCGACTGCCCGCCCTTTGGTTGATCAGCGGTTTCGGGATGGTTCTAGGATTTTTCGCATTCTGGCGGTGGCAGAGACGGACCCCGGCGGCCGGTATCTGACCTGTCTCACAGATGAGGAGGTCGTGGCATGAGCTACGGTGTGGCGGCGGCGTTGCAGGCGGCGGTGTATCAGCGGTTGGTGGCAAGTGTGGCCCTGACCGGGTTGGTGGGAACGGCGATTTATGATGCGCTGCCCAGTGGGATTTTGCCGCCGCTCTATGTGGCGCTGGGGCCCGAGATTGCCCGCGATGCCTCGGATGTGACGGGCCGGGGCGCGGAGCATGAGTTCACCATTTCGGTGGTAACGGACACGGCAGGCTTTGCCAGTGCCAAGACTGCGGCGGCGGCGGTATCGGATGCGTTGGTCGATGCGCCGCTGGTGCTGACGCGCGGCAAGCTGATTTACCTGAACTTTGCCCGGGCTGTCGCGGCGCGGGTTGGCACAGGTGGCGTGCGGCAGATCTCGCTGACTTTCAAGGCGCGTGTCGAGGACTGATTTTTCCTTTTAGAATGGAGTGTTGGCTATGGCAGCCCAGAACGGCAAGGACCTTTTGGTCAAAATCGACATGACCGGTGCGGGTTTGTTTGTGACCGCAGCGGGCCTGCGGGCGACGCGGATCAGTTTCAATACCGAGAGCGTTGATGTCACATCGCTGGAGTCCCAAGGGGGCTGGCGTGAGTTGCTGGCGGGGGCGGGCGTGAAATCGGCGTCGATTTCGGGGTCGGGCGTGTTCAAGGATGCCACGACGGATGAACGCGCGCGGCAGATATTTTTTGACGGCCAGACCCCCGCATTTCAGGTGATCATTCCGGGGTTTGGCACGGTGCAGGGGCCGTTTCAGATAACGTCACTGGAATATGCCGGGTCGCATAATGGCGAGGCGACCTATGAGCTGTCGTTGGCATCAGCGGGCGAGCTGGTGTTCGTGGCGGTGGTGTGATGGCCAATCCGTTCGCGGGCGAGGTGGCGCTGGTCGTCGATGGCCAGCGGTTCGTCTGCAAGCTGACATTGGGGGCGCTGGCCGAGCTGGAGGCGTCGCTGGGGACCGGGTCGCTGATCGAACTGGTCGAGCGGTTCGAGGGGGCGGCATTTTCCAGCCGCGATGTGTTGGCGTTGATTGTGGCCGGGTTGCGTGGCGGTGGCTGGCGCGGGGCGGTGGAAGATTTGTTGTCAGCCGAGATTGCGGGCGGGCCGGTGGGGGCTGCGAAAGTAGCGGCCGAACTGCTGGCGCGGGCGTTCGCTGTGCCAGATGTTTGATTGGCCGGGGTTGATGCGGGCGGGGATGGTCGGGTTGCGGTTGCAACCGGCGCAGTTCTGGGCGCTGACCCCCGCCGAATTGCTGCTGATGCTGGGCCTGGACGGGGCGCGACCGCCGATGGCGCGGGCGCGGCTGGAAGAATTGGCGCGGGCTTATCCGGATAAGGGGACTTGTGATGAATGAGATCGGGCGGTTGGGCGGGTTTGACAGCGAAGTGGGCGGGCTGGAGCGGTCTTTGGGTGACGCCACCACGATGACGGCGGCGTTTTCGACGCAGTTGCGCGATGTGCGCGGGGCGCTGGGCGATACGTCGAAGGATTTGCTGAACCTGGAGCGCGGGTTTTCGGGCGGGTTGAGAAAGGCGTTTGACGGGTTGGTGTTTGACGGGGTGAAGCTGTCGGATGCGTTGGGGATGCTGGCCAAGTCGATGGTCAATACGGCCTATTCGGCGGCGGTCAGGCCTGTGACGGAACATATTGGCGGGCTGTTGAGCGAGGGCGTCCAATCGCTGTTTGCAGGGATGATCCCGTTCGCCAAGGGGGGTGCGTTTTCCCAAGGGCAGGTGATGCCGTTTGCCAAGGGTGGCGTGGTGTCCGGGCCGACGGCGTTTGGGATGCGCGGCGGCATGGGATTGATGGGCGAGGCAGGGCCGGAGGCGATTATGCCGCTGGCGCGGGGCGCTGATGGCCGGTTGGGGGTGCAGGGGTCGGGTGGGTCGGTGACAGTGACGATGAACATTTCCACGCCGGACGTGCAGGGATTTCAACGCTCGCAAGGTCAGATTGCGGCGCAGATGGCGCGGGTTTTGGGCCGGGGCGCGCGGAATAGATAGGGGTTTGCGATGTCATTTGCTGAGGTGAGATTTCCCGCGAATTTAAGCTTTGGGTCGGTTGGTGGCCCGGAGCGGCGGACTGAGGTTGTCACGCTGGCCAACGGGTTTGAAGAGCGCAATGCGCCCTGGGCCCATTCGCGCAGGCGGTATGATGCGGGGCTGGGGTTGCGGTCCTTGGATGATGTCGAGGCGCTGATCGCGTTTTTCGAGGCGCGGCAGGGCGAGTTGATCGGGTTTCGCTGGAAGGATTGGGGCGACTACAAATCGTCTGTGCCTTCTGCCGAAGTGACTGCTTTTGACCAGATTATTGCGACCGGCGATGATCTGACGGCGGTGTACCCGCTGCGCAAAACCTATGCGTCGGGCGGGGTGGAGTATTTTCGACCGATTGCCAAGCCTGTCTCGGGCACGGTGCGCATGGGTGTGGGCGGTGATGCGCTGCAGGAAGGCACCGAATATGCGGTGGATACCGCAACCGGGCTGATCACGTTTGTGCATCCGCCGTCGCTGGGATCGCTGATCACGGCAGGGTTCGAGTTTGATACGCCGGTGCGGTTCGACATTGACCGGATTCAGACCAGCGTATCATCGTTCAAAGCGGGACAGGTGCCCAATGTACCGATTATCGAGGTGCGGATATGACCGCCGCGTTTGAGGCGCATCTGGCGACCGGGCAGACCAGCGTGTGCCGCTGTTGGGCGGTGATCCGGCGCGACGGGGTGGCGTATGGATTTACCGATCATGATCTGCCTTTGGAATTTGAGGGCCTGATCTACCGCGCGGATGCCGGGATGTCGGCCAAGGCTTTGGTCCAATCGACCGGGCTGTCGGTGGATAATACCGAAGCGATGGGCGTGTTGACCGATAGCGCGATCACCGATGCGGATATTGATGCGGGCCGGTTTGACGGCGCGGAGGTCACTGCCTGGCTGGTCAATTGGCGGAATCCTGACGAGCGGATGCTACGGTTTCGCGGGTCTGTGGGCGAAATCCGGCGCGGGGCCGGTGCGTTTTATGCCGATTTGCGCGGATTGACCGAGGGGCTGAATCAGCCGCAAGGGCGGGTCTATCAGCGTCCATGCGCGGCAGTGCTGGGCGATGGCGGTTGCAAGTTCAATCTGGCCACAGTCGGGTATTTTGAGCAGCGGGCGGTTGAAACGGTGGTACGTGGGCAGGTGTTTACCTTTGCCGACATGGATTTGTTTGATGTCCGCTGGTTTGAACGGGGCCGGATCAGGGTGCTGTCGGGCGCTGGCGCGGGGCTGGTTGGCATTATCAAGCATGATCAGTTTGCGGCGGATCGGGTGCGGGTGATTGAGTTGTGGGAGCCGTTGCGCGCGCTGATTGCGCCGGGTGATGTGGTGCGGCTGGAGGCTGGGTGCGACAAGCGCAGTGAGACCTGCCAGTTGAAATTCAACAACTTTCTGAATTTTCGCGGATTTCCGGATATTCCGGGCGAGGATTGGCTGATGTCGGTTCCGACCGGCCAGGGCGATGAAAGCGGCGGGAGTTTGCGCGGATGAGTGCCGTGGTTTTGGCGGCACGGGGCTGGATTGGCACGCCGTATCTGCATCAGGCATCCGTCCGGGGCGTGGGCTGCGATTGTCTGGGCCTGTTGCGCGGGGTCTGGCGCGAGGTTCATGGCGGCGAGCCTGAGGTTGTTCCGGCCTATTCGATGGATTGGTCCGAGCCGCAGGGTGACGAGGCCCTGCTGGGTGCGGCACACCGGCATTTGCGGGAAAAACCTGTGGCAGCATTGGCTGCGGGCGATGTGTTGGTGTTTAGGATGCGCCCCGGATCGGTGGCCAAGCACCTTGGGCTGGTTGGGCGCGCGGGCGGTGATCCGAGTTTTATCCATTCCTACAGCGGGCATGGCGTTGTCGAAAGCGCACTGACCGATCCCTGGCGGCGCCGCATCGCGGCATGCTTTGATTTTGGTGAAAGGCTGAACTGATGGCGACGATTATCCTATCTGCGGCGGGATTTGCGCTGGGTGCCTCGACCGGCGGATCGGTGCTGGGCCTGTCTTTGGCAACCATTGGCCGGGCGGCTGGCGCAGTGCTGGGTCGTAGCATTGATGAGCGTCTGCTGGGCGCGGGGTCGGCCCCGGTTGAAACCGGCCGGGTGGACCGGTTTCGCCTGACGGGTGCGAGTGAGGGCGCGCCGATTGCCCAAGTGCATGGCCGGATGCGGATGGCGGGGCAGGTGATCTGGGCCACGCGGTTTCAGGAAAGTTCCGAAACTTCGGGCGGCGGTAAAGGCGGTCCACGGCAGGCCAAGACTGTGGCCTATTCCTATACTGTCAGTTTGGCGGTGGCGTTGTGTGAAGGCGAGATTACCCGCGTGGGCCGGGTCTGGGCGGACGGCGTTGAGGTCGCCCGCGATGATCTGAACATACGGGTCTATCTGGGGTCGGAAACGCAGCTGCCTGACCCCAAGATGGAGGCGGTCGAGGGGGCGGGTAAAGTGCCTGCCTATCGTGGCATGGCCTATGTAGTGTTCGAGAATCTGGCATTGGCCGGGTTTGGCAACCGCGTGCCGCAGTTTTCGTTTGAGGTGTTTCGCCCTGCCGCCAAGCGCCCGGATGCCGAGGCAGAAGATATGGCCCGCCTGATCAAAGCTGTGGCGATGATTCCCGGGACCGGGGAATATGCACTGGCCACGACTCCGGTATTTTTGTCGCCCGCATTTGGCGAACAAGTGCCGATCAATGTGAATACCGCGTCGGGCAAGACCGATTTTGCTGTGTCCTTTGAGGCGCTGGACGAGGAATTGCCGGACTGCCAGTCGGTGTCGCTGGTGGTGTCGTGGTTTGGTGACGATCTGCGCTGTGGTCAATGCAGTATCCGCCCGAAGGTCGAGCAGAACGAGGTTGATGCAGCCGCGATGCCGTGGCGTGTGACCGGGCTGACCCGGACCACGGCCCAACTGGTTCCGCGCAGTGCGGACCGCCCAGTGTATGGCGGCACGCCTGCGGATGCGTCGGTGATCGAGGCGATTACCCGGATGCGTGGGGCGGGCAAGAGTGTGATGTTTTATCCGTTCATCCTGATGGATCAGTTGGCTGGGAATACACTGCCCGATCCGTGGACGGGTGCGGCGGGGCAGCCGACTTTGCCGTGGCGGGGCCGGATTACCACGTCGGTTGCCCCGGGCCGTGCGGGATCGCCGGACCAGACAGTGGCCGCAGCGGCTGAGGTTGCGGCGTTTTTTGGCGTAGCACAGCCTGCGGATTTTGTGCGGACAGCGACCGGGGTGACCTATTCTGGTCCGGCGGAGTGGTCTTTGCGCCGGTTCATCCTGCATTATGCCAATTTATGCGTTGTGGCGGGGGGCGTGTCGGCGTTTTGTATCGGGTCGGAATTGCGGTCTTTGACCCAAATCCGGGGGGCGGCGGGCAGCTTTCCATCCGTGGCGGCGTTGCGCGTGTTGGCCGCCGAGGTGAAGGCGATCGTTGGTCCGGCCTGCAAGGTCAGCTATGCGGCGGACTGGTCGGAATACAGCGGCTATCAGCCCGAAGGGACGGGCGACAAGCTGTTTCATCTGGACCCGTTGTGGGCTGATCCGGCGGTCGATTTCATTGGCATCGACAATTACATGCCTTTGAGCGACTGGCGTGACGGTGAGACCCATGCGGATAGCGCCGCTAGGTCGATTTATAATCTGGATTATCTGCGCGGGAATGTGGCGGGCGGCGAGGGCTATGACTGGTTTTACCATTCGCCTGAGGCGCGTGCCGCGCAATTCCGCACCCCGATTTCGGATTTTTACGGTGAGCCCTGGATCTGGCGCTATAAAGATATCAAGGGCTGGTGGGGCAATCCGCATCATGACCGTGTGGGCGGCCTGCGCAGTGTCGCCCCGACTGTCTGGGTGCCGCAAAGCAAGCCCATCTGGTTTACCGAATTTGGCTGTGCCGCGATTGACAAGGGCACAAATGAGCCCAACAAGTTTCTTGATCCGAAATCGTCGGAATCATCATTGCCATTGTATTCCAACGGGTTGCGCGATGATCTGATGCAGATGCAATATCTGCGCGCGGTGCATCGCCATTTTGCTGACCCTGTGGCAAACCCTCAGTCTGAAGTCTATGTCGGCCCGATGGTGGATATGGCCCGTGCCCATGTCTGGGCTTGGGATGCACGCCCGTTTCCGGCCTTTCCGGCTAATGGCTCGCTGTGGTCGGATGGGGCTAATTATGCGCGCGGGCATTGGCTGAACGGGCGGAGTTCATCGCGTAGTCTGGCGTCAGTTGTCGCCGAAATATGCCGCAAGGCGGGGGTGACGGCGATTGATACCACGCGCCTGTTCGGGTTAGTGCGCGGCTACCGGCTGGACGACACCGATACCGCCCGGTCTGCGTTACAGCCACTGATGATTGCCTATGGTTTTGATGCGGTAGAGCGGGATGGGTTGTTGGTGTTTATCACCCGGACTGGCGTGCCGGATGTCACAGTGCAGACCGATCTGATGGCGATGGACGACGAAATGGAGACCACATTTGACAGGTCCCGGTCGCCTGCGGCCGAAGTGGCGGGGCGGGTCAGGGTGGCCTTTGTCGATGCCGAGGCGGATTATGAAATTCGCGCTTCGGAAGCGGTATTTCCCGATGAGGTTACTGTAGCCGTGTCGCAGACCGAACTGCCGTTGGCCCTGACCCGCGCCGAAGGGCTGCGCATTGCCGAGCGGTGGTTGGCCGAGGCCCGGTTGGCGCGGGATACCGCCCGCTTTGCCCTGCCGCCGTCGGCGATTGGCGTGGGTGCGGGCAATGTGGCCCGGATTACGACGGGCGGGCGCGAAGCCTATTACCGGATTGACCGGGTGGAGCATGCCGGGTTTCAGCGGCTGGAGGCGGTGCGGGTTGAGCCTGAGGTCTACCGTCCGCATGAAACCACCGAGGATACGGCGGGTCTGCGCCCGTTTGTGTCGCCTGTCCCGGTCGAGGCGGTGTTTCTGGATTTGCCGCTGATCAAGGGGTCGGAAGTGGAACATGCGCCCTATCTGGCGCTGACGGCGCGGCCTTGGCCGGGATCAGTGGCGCTGTATCAGGCAGCGCAGGACAGTGATTATGCGCTGAACAAGATCGTGCCGGTCCCGGCGGTGGTTGGGACGACAGTGACGCCGTTGTTTCGCGCGGCACCGGGGCTGTTTGACCGGGGTCCGGCACTGCGGGTGCGATTGGTGCGTGGCAGTTTGAGTGCGGTGACAACGGCGCAATTGCTGGCGGGCGCGAATGTCGCGGCGATTGGCGATGGGTTGACGGACCAATGGGAGGTGTTTCAGTTTGCCGATGCGGAACTGGTTGCCCCCTATACCTATGACCTGCGGATGCGTCTGCGCGGGCAGGTCGGGTCGGATGGGGTGATGCCCGAGGATTGGCCGGTTGGATCGCGGTTTGTGCTGATGAACGGGGCGGTCGGCCAGATTGATCTGTCCGCGAATTCCCGCAATATCGACCAGCATTTCCGCTATGGTCCGGCGGCCCGCCCGATTGATGATCTGACCTATCGCTACCGCGTTGCCGCGTTCCGGGGCATCGGGCTGCGGCCCTATTCCGTGGCGCATTTGCGGTCGGGTCCGGATGGCGCTGGCGGGTTGCGATTTGGCTGGATCCGGCGGACCCGGATTGATGGTGATCCCTGGACCGAGCAGGAGGTGCCGCTGGGTGAGAGCGTTGAAAGTTATGTGCTGCGCGTCCGGCAGGGATCTGTGATGGTTCGGCAAGTAACGCTTGGTGCGCCCGCGTGGACCTATGCGGCAAGTTTGCGGGCGGCGGATGGGTTGGTTGGGGCCTATGTGGTTGAGGTGGCGCAGGTGTCGGACCGGTTTGGGCGCGGGCCATACCGGGTGCTGGAGGTGGCGTAAGATGCGCCCGTTGTTGCCCGGTGATCTGGATTGTGCGGTGGCTGTGGTGATGCGTGAGCCGCCCGAGGCCCGGGCCGGGGTGGCGGCGCGGCTGTTGTATGAGGCGGATCTGGCGGATCGGTATCGCAAGCGTCTGGGTCGGGCCCATCCGGTCTATGGGTCCGGATCGGTGATGTCCGCGGCATTGCGGTGGCCGGACGTGCCACGGGGCCGGGTGTATGATGCGTCTTATTGTGCGGCTTTGATCGTGGTTCTGACCGCAGTGCAGGATTGGCGGGCGCGTCATCAGGCCCGGTGATGGGGGGCATCACGCCTTTGCTCTTTGCGGTTGCACCCGACTTGGGGTAAGAGAAGCGCGAAAGCGAGGGTCCGACCATGGCATTACTTAAAACCAATGTGGCGGAGCTTGATCCGGTTTGGCAGCGCATTTGCGAAGAAGCCGAACAGGCGATTGCCGCCGAGCCGCTGATGGGTGGGTTGATCCATTCGGGCGTGCTGCATCATGCGTCGTTCGAGCGGGCGCTAGCGTACCGGATTTCGTTGAAATTGGCCTCGGCTGAGATGTCGGAACAGATATTGCGCGAGATTGCGGATGAGGCTTATGCGTCTGATCCGGGGTTGTCGGCAGCGGCGCGGGCCGATCTGGTGGCGGTTTATGAACGCGACCCTGCCTGCCATCGGTTGTTGCAGCCTTTGTTGTATTTCAAGGGCTTTCAAGCGGTCCAAGCCTATCGGTTAGGTCATTGGCTGTGGACCACAGGCCGCCGCGATTTGGCGTATTTTGTGCAAATGCGGGTGAGCGAGATTTTTGGCGTGGATATCCATCCAGCCGCCCGCGTCGGCAAGGGCATCATGATCGACCATGCCCATTCCATCGTGATCGGTGAAACCGCGGTGGTCGGCGACAATGTGTCGATGCTGCATTCGGTGACGTTGGGTGGCACTGGTAAGGAAGAAGAAGACCGCCATCCGAAGATTGGCAATGGCGTGCTGATTGGGGCCGGGGCCAAGGTGCTGGGGAATATCACCATCGGCCATTGTTCAAGGATTGCGGCGGGGTCGGTGGTGTTGGCCGATGTGCCGCCGTGCAAGACGGTGGCAGGGGTCCCGGCGCGGATTGTGGGCGAGGCGGGGTGTGAGCAGCCTTCGGTCAAGATGGATCAGTTGCTGAATTCTTGCGGTGGGGCCGGATCGCTTTGAAATGAAAACGCCGTGCAGTGATGCGCGGCGTTTTTTGCTGTCTGGCGAATGGTTTAAGCCAGCATTCCGAGCGGGTTTTCCAGATTATGGACGATGGCATTAAGCAGGTTCGCCCCCAGTGCCCCGTCGATGACCCGGTGATCGACCGACAGGGTCACCGACATCACGGTGGCGATTTCGATCTGGCCGTTGGTGACGACGGGTTTGGGCACCCCGGCGCCGACGGCGAGGATTGCGCCATGCGGCGGATTGATCACCGCGTCGAAGTTGTCGATGCCGAACATGCCGAGGTTGGAGATCGCAAAGCTGCCGCCCTGATATTCGGCGGGGGCGAGTTTGCGGGTTTTGGCACGGGCGGCCAGATCCTTCATCTGGGTTGACAGTGCTGAGAGCGATTTGGTTTCGGCGTCGCGCAGGACCGGGGTGAACAGCCCACCTTCGATGGCGACGGCGACGGCCACATCGGATGGTTTCAGTTTCAGGATCCGGTCCCCGGCCCAGACGGCATTGGCGTCGGGGACGGATTGCAACGCCAGAGCGCAGGCTTTGATGATGAAATCATTGACCGATAGTTTGATTTTGCGCGGTTCAAGTTGGGCGTTCAGATCGGCCCGGAACTTCAAGAGCGCGTCCAGTCGGATGTCGCGCCGCAGGTAGAAATGCGGGATGGTCTGTTTGGCTTCGGTCAGCCGCGCGGCGATGGTTTTGCGCATGCCGTCGAGTTTGACTTCCTCGAATTTGCGGTCGGCATACATTTTCAGGACGGTTTCGGTGGACAGGCCGGTTGCGGCTGCGGTGGCGGCGGCTTTTGGTGCGGCGGGCGCTGGTGCTAGGGCGACCGGACCGGCTACTTTCGGCGTCACGTTTTCCACATCGGTTTTGACGATACGACCATGCGGGCCCGAGCCTGCAACTGCGGTCAGGTCCAGCCCCTTGTCAGCGGCGATGCGCCGAGCAAGCGGGGTGGCAAAAATGCGGGTGCCTTTGTCTGCGGGTGCGGCTTTGGCGGCCTCTTGTGCCAGAACGGGCGACGTCGCGGCGGCAGGTACGACAGCAGCGGGTACCACAGCAGCGGGTGCAGCAACAGCGGGTGCAACCCCGGCTTTCTCGCCCTCGGCCAGCAACACCGCGATGACTTGGTTGACCTTGACACCTTCAGTGCCTGCGGAAATGCGTAATTCGCCGATCACACCTTCGTCGACGGCCTCGAACTCCATCGTCGCCTTGTCGGTTTCAATTTCGGCCAGCAAGTCGCCGGATTTCACCGTATCCCCGACCTTGACCAGCCATTTGGCCAGCGTGCCTTCCTCCATCGTGGGGGACAGGGCGGGCATCAGAATTTCAATGGGCATGATGCTCTCCTTAGCGGTAAGTCACTGATTTCACGGCGGCAATGACATCGGCGGTGGTCACCAGTGCCAGCTTTTCAAGGTTCGCGGCATAGGGCATCGGCACGTCCTTGCCGGTGCAATTGATCACCGGCGCGTCAAGGTAGTCAAACGCCTGCTGCATGATCACCGAACTGATGTAATTGCCGATCGAGCCCTGCGGCCAGCCTTCTTCGACCGTCACGCAGCGATTGGTTTTCTTGACGCTTTCGATGATCGTCACGGTATCCATTGGCCTGAGGGTCCGCAGGTTGATCACTTCGGCGCTGATCCCTTCGGCGGCCAGTTTCTCGGCGGCGTCCAGCGCATAGGTCAGGCCGATGCTGAAACTGACGATGGTGACATCGGTGCCGGCGCGTTCGATTTTCGCCTTGCCAAAGGGGATGGTGAAGTCATCCGTTGCGGGCACTTCGAAGCTGCGCCCGTAGAGGATTTCGTTTTCAAGAAAGATGATCGGGTTAGGGTCGCGGATCGCAGTTTTCATCAGGCCCTTGGCATCGGCGGCAGAATACGGCGAGACAACTTTGAGGCCGGGGATTTGGGAATACCAAGCCGAGTAGTCCTGCGAATGCTGCGCGCCAACGCGGGCGGCGGCACCGTTCGGGCCACGGAATACCATGGGTGCGCCCATTTGACCGCCCGACATATACAGCGTCTTGGCGGCGGAATTCAGAATGTGGTCAATGGCTTGCATGGCGAAGTTAAACGTCATGAATTCGACGATGGGGCGCAGGCCGCCAAAGGCCGCGCCGGTGGCGATGCCCGCAAAACCATGTTCGGTGATGGGGGTGTCGATGACGCGCTTGGCGCCGAATTCTTCCAGCATGCCTTGGGAAATCTTATAGGCCCCCTGATATTCGCCGACTTCCTCGCCCATCAGGAATACTGTCGGATCGCGGCGCATTTCTTCGGACATCGCCTCGCGCAGGGCTTCGCGGACGGTCATGGTTTTCATCTGCGTGCCGGGGGCCCAGTCGGGGGATTGGGGGACGGCGGTGGCGACCGGAGCCGCAGTGACAATTGCTGGTGCGGCGATAGTCACGGCCACAGGTGCGGGGGCTGCGGCGGCGGGTGCAGCAGGAGCCTCGCCTAGCTTTTCACCTTCGGCCAACAAAGTCGCAATCGCGGTGTTAACCTTGACGCCTTCGGTGCCAGCGGCAATAAGCAATACGCCGATCACGCCTTCGTCGACGGCCTCAAATTCCATCGTCGCCTTGTCGGTCTCAATCTCGGCAAGGATATCGCCGGATTTGACTGTATCGCCAGCCTTGACTAGCCATTTGGCCAGCGTTCCCTCTTCCATTGTCGGCGACAGGGCGGGCATCAGAATTTCGATTGCCATGGCTTAGGCCCCCTTCGCTTCAGCATAAATATCGGTCCACAATTCGGCGGGGTTAGGTTCCGGGCTGTCTTTGGCGAACTCGGCGGCGGCGTTTACCGTTTCCTTGATCTCTTTATCAATCGCCTTCAGATCATCCTCGGTCGCGTGGTTGCCAGTCAGCAGGATCGACCGGATTTGCTCAATCGGATCACGCTCGTCCTTCATCTTTTGCACCTCTTCACGGGTGCGGTATTTGGCGGGGTCGGACATCGAGTGGCCCCGGTAGCGATAGGTTTTCACCTCGAGAATATAGGGGCCGTTGCCGGACCGGCAGTGCGCCACGGCGCGGTCACCGGCGGCTTTGACGGCCAGCACATCCATGCCGTCCACGTCTTCGCCGGGAATGCCATAAGCCGCGCCGCGCTGCCACAGCGATGGTGACATAGTGGACCGTTTGACCGATGTGCCCATGGCATATTGGTTGTTTTCTATGACAAATATCACCGGCAGCATCCAAAGTTCGGCCATATTGTAAGTCTCGTAGACTTGGCCCTGATTGGCTGCACCATCACCGAAATAGGTAAAAGTCACCCGGCCATTTTCCAGATATTTATCGGCGAATGCCAGACCCGCGCCCAAGGGCACTTGTGCGCCGACAATGCCATGGCCGCCGTAAAAGTGCTTTTCCTTGGAAAACATATGCATCGAGCCGCCTTTGCCCCGGCTGTAGCCACCTTCGCGCCCGGTCAGTTCAGCCATGACGCCCTTTGGGTCCATGCCGCAGGCCAGCATATGGCCATGATCGCGGTAAGAGGTGACGCGCTTGTCGCCTTCACTGGCCGCTGCTTCCAGCCCCACAACAACCGCTTCCTGCCCGATGTACAAATGGCAAAACCCGCCAATCAGGCCCATGCCGTATAACTGCCCGGCTTTTTCCTCGAACCGGCGGATCAGCAGCATTTCGCGGTAATGGTGCAGTAATTCTTCGGCGGAAATATTCGATTTTGTTGCAGCTTTTGCCGTTGCCATATGTCGGTGCCCTTGACTGACCAAAATAGTTTAGCGTTAAACTATCTCTTACAGCATCACAGCCAGCTTGGCGAGACCAAACCTGACCTCCGAAATAGGATAGGCGGCATGGCTGTGTTGCGTGTCACGCAGGGCAGGTCAGCGGATCACAATCTCGTCTGGCCGGATCAGACCCAGCACATCGCGGGCTTGCTGGTCGAGCAGGTCGAGATCAAGGTAATCATCCGACAATCGGCGGGTTAGATTTTCCAGCTCCGCCACTTCGGCGGTCAGGGCGGCCAGTTGCAGGGTCAGTTCCTGCGCCTCGCCCGACACTTCGGCCCGGGCTAGCACACCGTAATCCCCCCGGATCGCCGCGAAAGTGAAATAGAGGCCCAGCATGATCATGCCAACCACAAAAAGCAGGGTACCAAGGGCAGGGCGGGTGCGTCGGATCATCTGTCAGCCTCATCGCGGCCTCTGACGGGCTGCTTTGACTATAGTTTGGCATATCAGCCGCGCAATGGGAATCCCCTAAACGTATGATTGGGCATATGTTTATACGCTGTGCGGTGAGATTTCAGCCTGCGATTGAGGCTGCATATATCCCGTCAATCGCCGCACCCAAGGCCGCGTCAAACTCTGCATCCGATTGCTGGGCTGACAATCCTTCGGTCAGGGCGCGCGAAAAGCTGGCGATAATGCCGCCGTTTTGGGACAGCATGGCGTTGGCCTGATCGCGCGGATAGCCGCCGGACAGGGCCACCACGCGCATCACGGCGGGGTGGTCGACCAGCGGACGATAGAAATTTGCGACGGTTGGCAGGGATAGTTTCAACATAACTTGAACATCAGTCGCCAAGCCATTGAGATGGCGCAGGATTTCATCCTGTAACAGGGTTTCGGCTTCGGCTTTGTCGGCAATCGAAATGGTGACTTCGGGTTCCAGAATGGGCATCAGCCCATGCGCCAGCACCTGCGCGGCAAGGTCAAATTGCTGCGCCACAATAGCGGCAATCCCTTTGGCATTGGCCGCCGAAATAACCGAGCGTTCCTTGGTCCCGAAAATCCCTGCAGCCACGGCGCGGGTCAGCAGCGCGTTCAGCCCGTCAATCGGTTTGAGCATCTGGCAGCCGTCAACTTCGGCCTCTAACCCCTTGTCAATCTTCAGGAACGGCACGACATGGCGGTTTTCCCACAGGTATTTGGCAGTGGGCACGCCGTCGATGGCGCGGTCCATGGTCATTTCGAACAGAATCGCGCCGACAATCTTAGCCCCGGTAAAAGCGGGCGATTTGATGATCCGCGCCCGCATCTCATGCATCAGGTCATACATCTGCGCGTCATTGGCATAGGCGTCGGCCCCGATCCCATACAAGCCCAGCGCCTTGGGCGTGGACCCACCGCTTTGGTCCAGTGCGGCGATAAAGCCTTGGCCCTTGCGGACCTGAGCGGCCATTTGGTGATCCATGCTGCAACTTCCCTGTCTGACGATTTGATCTGCTGTTACGAGAATGAAATCATTCCCACAATTCTGCTAGCGCTCGCAGGACCGGATTTATTGGTCCAATGCGGCAACACCGGGCAAAACCTTGCCCTCCATCCATTCCAGAAACGCCCCCCCTGCGGTCGAGATGTAACTGAAATCATCCGCAACCCCGGCCTGGTTCAGGGCGGCGACCGTATCACCACCACCGGCAACCGAGGTCAGCTTGCCCTGTTTGGTCAAGCTAGCGGCATGTTTGGCCACGGCCACGGTCGCGGCATCAAATGGTGTTAGTTCAAACGCGCCCAGCGGGCCGTTCCAGACGAGGGTTTTGGCGTTGTTCAGAACGCCTTTGATATAGTCCAATGTCGCCGGGCCTGCATCCAGGATCATTGCATCGGCGGGGCAGGCGTCGGGGAGCAGAGTTTCATTTGCCGCATTGGCCTTGAATTCGCGGGCCACCACGATGTCGCGGGGCAGGATAATCTCGCAGCCCGCTTTGGCCGCTTGTGCCAGAATGTCCCGCGCAGTTTGGGCCAGATCATGTTCGCACAGTGACCTGCCCACGTTGATGCCTTGGGCGGCCAGAAATGTATTGGCCATGCCGCCGCCGATCACCAGATGATTGACGCGTGTCACCAGATTACCCAGCAATTCCAGTTTGGTCGAAACTTTGGCCCCGCCAACGACGGCTACAACAGGCCGGACCGGGGTGCCAAGGGCGGCTTGCAGGGCGGTCAGTTCGGCGGCCATCTGGCGGCCCGCAAAACTGGGCAACAGATGTGCAATCCCCTCGGTGGACGCGTGGGCGCGGTGGGCGGCGGAAAACGCATCGTTGCAGAACAGATCGCCAAGGCTGGCCAAAAACTGTGCCATTTGCGGATCGTTGGCTTCTTCCATCGGGGTGAACCGGGTGTTTTCCACCAGTACCACGGCATCTTGCGGCAGGGCATCAATCGCCGCACGGGACGGGCGTTCAATAAAAGTAACCGCATGCCCCAAGGCCGCCTCAAGTGCCGGTTGCACCAAACGCAGCGACATCTCGGGCAGGACTTTTCCTTTGGGGCGGCCAAAATGCGCCAGCAACACCACGCGGCCCCCGCCTGCCTGAATATCCCTGACCGTGGGCACGATCTTTTCAATCCTTGTGGCATCGGTGACGACACCGTTTTCAATCGGCACATTGATATCGACCCGGACCAGCACGGTTTTGCCCGACAGCGCCATATCATCCAGCGTTTTGTAACCCATCGGTGCGCCCTTTTGCGGTTGAAAGTGTCAGACCGGACATGCCTCAATCCCCCCCCGCTTGGCAAGCGCCGCATTCCGCCTTAAGTGAAGCCAGAGTTTTATGTGCAGGAGCGCCTGATGGCCGATACGACTGATCTTGAGAATACCATTATCGTTGTGCTGAAAGACGGCACTGTGACGATCAAACTATTGCCCGATGTGGCCCCGCTGCACTGCGCGCGGATGAAGGAATTGGCCCGCGCCGGCGCCTATGACAATGTCTGCTTTCACCGGGTAATCGATGGGTTCATGGCCCAGACCGGCGATGTGGAAAACGGCAATATGGAAAAGGATTTCAACATCCGCCGCGCCGGAACAGGCGGCTCCGACATGCCCGATGTTACGGCCGAGTTTTCCAAACTGCCGCATGCGCGCGGATCGATTGGGGCAGCCCGGTCATCGAACCCGAATTCGGCCAACAGCCAGTTTTTCTTTAACTTCAAGGATAATGACTTTCTGAACGGCCAATACACGGTCTATGGGCAGGTCACGTCCGGGATGGAGCATGTCGACAAGATCATGCGCGGCGAGCCGCCGACGAACCCTGACCGGATGATTTCAGTGAAAGTAGCCGCAGATGTATAAGATCGCCGCACTGATGGCCCTGCTGGCCGGCCCCGCCGTGGCTGTAAACTTGGAAATTGACGTGGCCGGAGAGGCCAATGGCACCATCGTCATCGCCCTGCGCGATGATCTGGCCCCGATGCATGTGGCCCAGATCGTCGCATTGGCCGAGGCTGGCGCCTATGATGGCGTGGTGTTCCACCGCGTTATTGACGGGTTTATGGCGCAGACCGGCGATGTGCAAAACGGCAAAACCGGCGGTGATCTGTCGGCGGCTGGCACTGGCGGATCGGACCTGCCCGACCTTGCGGCCGAATTTTCCGACGTGCCATTTGCCCGTGGCATCGTCGGCATGGCCCGGTCGCAGGACCCGGATTCTGCCAATAGCCAGTTTTTCATCATGTTCGCCCAAGGTGATTTTCTGAACGGCCAATACACTGTTGTGGGCGAGGTGACCTCTGGCCTTGAGGTGCTGGATGCGATCAAGCGTGGCGCGGGCCAAAGCGGGTCGGTTGCGGGCGAGCCTGATGTGATGACCGCTGTGCGCGTGACGGAATAGATTTTGGTCTGATAAGCCTGCGCCGGGGGGGAGGTCAGAGCCTCCGGCGGAGGTATTTAGACAACTTCCGAAAATGCAAGGTCAGGGTAAAATACCAATGGCCTGCGTAAAGGGCCGGGCGATCATGCAACGCAAATCCCAGCTTGACGCGTTTGGCGTGACCGCCTTGCTGGGCTTTGCCCTGTTGATGGCGTTCAACCAGATTGTGATCAAATTTACCAATGCCGGATTTCAGCCGGTGTTCTTTGCCGGGCTGCGATCAGCGGGGGCGGTGGTCTGTATCGGCGCATGGATTTGGGCGCGGGGCGTTCCGTTTCGCAGCAGTCGCGCGACATTGGCCGGTGGCATGTTGGCCGGGCTGTTTTTCACCGGCGAGTTTTTCCTGCTGTTCACCGCTTTGGATTATACCACCGTCAGCCGGTCGGTGATCATGCTGTATTCGATGCCGATCTGGATGGCTGTTGGGGCGCATCTGTTTTTGCCGGGCGAAAAAATGACGCCGCGCAAGGCACTGGGGTTGGGCGTTGCCATGGCCGGCGTTGTTTTGGCAATGGCGGACCGTGGCCTCGTGGGGCAAGCCAGCCTGTATGGCGACCTGTGCGCCTTGGGTGCTGCGATCTGCTGGGCCGGACTGACCATTACGGCCAAAGCGACTGACCTGAAACTGGCCCGCCCGGAAGTGCAGATTTTCTGGCAAGTGGTTGTGTCCGCAGTGATATTATTGGCTTTGGCGCCATTCTTTGGTCCATTGATCCGCAATTTGCTGCCCGTGCATTATGCAGCACTGGGGTTTCAGATTGTGGTGGTGGTCAGCGGTGCCTTTGTGTTCTGGTTCTGGCTGCTGTCGATTTATCCCGGGTCGGCGGTGGCTTCGTTCAGCTTTGTCACGCCGGTGTTCGGGGTAGCCTTGGGTTGGTTGATGCTGGGCGATCCGGTGGGTTGGCGATTGGTCGGCGCTTTGGGTCTGGTGGCATTGGGGATCATGCTGATCAACCGGGCAGGCCCGCTCAGGTCCCGCAAAACGTCTGGCTGACCCGGTTGGCATCGGTCGGTGGCGTTTCAAAGTCCGGATTTGGCGTGAACGGTGTGGTGACGGCGGCCAACATGGCGTGAAATGGTGCCAGATCACCGTCCACGCCGGATTGGATGCAGGCCTCGATCAGATGGGTACGCGGGATCACGGTGGGGTTGGTGCGCGCCATCAATTCAAAGTCTGGATGCCGCTGCTTCCATTCAATATTCCACGCATCAAACGCCTGCCGGTCCAGAAAGTTGTCCCGCGCCCCATCCTGCCCCAAGTTGCGGAAAGTATTGGTGAAATCTGCCTCGCTATGCGCCATCAGGGTCAGTAGCCGTTCGATCAGCGGCAGATCAACGGGCGTAGCGTCCAACCCGATCTTTGCCCCGAAGCGGGCCAGCCATGCGGCCTGATACAGGTCCGAGAACTGGTTGATGATCGCAGTGAAAGCGTCAATCGCTGCAGTCTGGTCCGGCATCAGCGGCACCAGGGCCGTGGCAAACTGCGCGATATTCCACAGCGCAATCTGCGCCTGATTGCCGTAGGCATAGCGGCCTTGGCTGTCGATTGACGAAAACACCGCGTTCGGGTGGTAGCTGTCCAGAAAAGCGCAGGGGCCGTAATCTATGGTTTCACCCGCCACTGAACAATTGTCGGTGTTCATCACGCCATGTACAAAACCTAAAGAAATCCACTGCGCAATCAATGTCGCCTGCCGTTGCATCATCGCATCGAGCAGACCAGCAGGCCCATCGACCCCCGGATAGTGCCGGGCGATGACATGATCTGTCAGCGCCTGAAGGGCCAGGGTATCGCCGCGCGATGCGAAAAACTGAAATGTGCCGACACGGATATGGCTTTGCGCCACGCGGGTCAGGATCGCGCCGGGCAGCCGCGCCTCGCGGTAGACGCTCTCGCCAGTGGTGACGGCGGCCAAGGCGCGGGTCGTTGGTACCTCAAGTGCCGCCATCGCCTCGGACACCAGATATTCGCGCAATACCGGCCCCAGCCAGGCGCGGCCATCGCCCGACCGGCTATAGGGCGTCGGACCGGCCCCTTTGAGCTGAATATCACGGCGGATTCCATCGGTGCCGACAACTTCGCCCAGCAGTATCGCCCGGCCATCGCCCAATTGCGGGTTCCAATGGCCGAACTGGTGCCCCGCATAAACCTGCGCGAGGGGGTCTGATCCGGCCGCAACCACATTGCCCGCCAGCACCTGCACCCCTTCCGGCGCGCGCAAGGCCGCAGGATCAAGGCCCAGTGTAGCCGCCAGATCATCATTCACCGCGATCAGATGTGGGTCTGCGACCGGCGTGGGAGACAGGGCAGTGAACATGCGGCTAGGTAGCCGGGCATAGGAATTATCGAATGGGATATGCAGTGTCATAGCGCGTCGGTCATGATGACCAGCTCTGGGCGGGTCAGAAACCCGACTTTGGCGCAAAACCGGGCGGCGGCGGCATTTGATCGGTCGAGCCGGACATGCAGCGCCTTGACGCCGTTCTGCGCAAGGCTGACCGCAATCGCATGCAGCACTTCGGTGCCAATGCCGCGCCCCCGTACCGAGTGTCGGATGAACACTTCGTCCACGATCCCTTCGGCCCCGGCCATAGCGACCGACCAGCCGAAACTGAGCAGGACATAGCCCAAAGGTGCGCGTTGTGGCCCAATTAGCCAGACCGCGCCATGCGGACTGCCTGCCAGCAATGGACCAGCCGCGCGGCGGCGGTGGTTGTCGTCATAGGGCAAGGCAGCCTCGGTATGGAACCGCTCCATCAGGGCCAACAGCCGGTCAAGATCATCGGCCCCGGCAAGATGGATCGCCGTGGTCACAGCCGGGCCAGCCGTTCGGTCAGCAGGGCATAAAACCCTTCTGCGGCGATGGCACCGATGAACATTGCATTGTGGGGCCGTTTCGTCACCCCCCACCAATCGGCCACTGTCATGCCCAAAGTCAGGTCAGACGTGGTTTCAATCTCGACATTGATCTGTCGCCCGGTGAATAATTCAGGCCGGATCAGATAGGCAATGACACAGGGGTCATGCAATGGAGCGCCTTCGGATCCGTATTTCTCCATATCAAAGCGTTCGAAAAAGTCAGTCCAGGCTGCGACCATATCGCCAACTTTGGTGCCAAGCGCGCGAAATGCGTCGATCCGGTCCTTGGTGGTCAACGCCTTATGCGTCACATCCAGCGGCATGACGGTCAGTTTGACGCCTGCAGCAAAGACGATCTTGGCGGCCTCGGGGTCTACGTAAATGTTGAATTCAGCCGCAGGGGTGATGTTGCCGACCTCGAAATAAGCCCCCCCCATCAGGACGATTTCCTGTACGCGGGGGATGATATCAGGGGCTTTTTCAAAGGCGACCGCGATGTTGGTCAGCGGACCCAAAGGACATAAGGTGACCGTGCCGGGGGCCTGCGACCGCAAGGTATCTATAATGAAATCAACGGCATGTTGGGTTTGCAACGGCATCTTGGGCGCATCCATCTGCGGCCCGTCCAGCCCGGTCTTGCCATGCACATGTTCAGCCGTGACCAGTTTGCGCCGCATCGGTGCATCGCAACCCGCAAACACCCGCATATCGGGGCGGCCCGCCAATTCGCAGATAATGCGCGCGTTTTTCTGGGTCAGGGCCAAGGGCACATTGCCTGCAACGGCAGTAATCCCCAGCAGTTCGATCTCATCGGGCGAGGCGAGGGCCAACAGAATCGCCACGGCGTCATCCTGGCCGGGGTCAGTGTCGATAATAATCTTGCGGGGGGGCATCAGCGGTCCTTTGGAACGGTTCGAGGACACCAAAGCAGCAATGACCGGGGAATTCCAGATGTGTCGACGGTGCAAGTCATTTCGGAGTGGACAGCAAGGCATTGCCGATTGACCAGCCCCAGACCGGGGCTTTGTTGCCGAGGTCGGGGCGTTGGATTTTTCGGGCGGAGGATGGCTTGGTCCGGGGGCCGATTATGGCGGTGCTGCGCCGGAATCGGCGGGGCGGGCGGCAAGAGGTGGTCATAGTATGCAAGCTTTGGTTGTGATGACCGCAGAAGGCACGTGACCTTCGATCATGTCCAAAAACAGGAGTCTACAAGATGACCATGAAATCCGTAGTTTTCGCGTCTATCGCGGCCACCACCCTTGCCGGTGCTGCACTGGCGCAGGATCTGGATGCGGCCATCGATACCAATGGTGACGGGATGTACAGCTTTCCCGAACTCACCGTGGCCTATCCCGATATGACAGAAGAGGTGTTCACGACGATGGATACCTCGGGCGATGGCCTGCTGGACGGTGCCGAAGTGGCCGCCGGTGTTGAAGCTGGCATTATCGTGCCAGTCGCTAACTAATCCCAACTCCCCGATAGGGGAAGGGTAACGGCCGGGCGGTCCCCGCAACATCCCCAAATGCGTGGGGGCCGCCTTGGTTATTTCTGCAAGACAGGCCCGCGTGACAGGGCCGCAACGCCGGTCCGGGCCAATTCGACAAGGCCCAGCGGGCGCATCAAATCGGCAAAGGCGTCGAGTTTTTCCGATGTACCGGTCATTTCAAACACGAATGATTCCAAGGTCGAGTCCACGACATTGGCCCGAAAAATGTCGGCCAGTTGCAGCGCTTCGACCCGGGCTTCACCCTTGCCTGCAACCTTGAACAGACCCAGTTCCCGCTCGACCGCAGGCCCTTCGACAGTCAAATCATGCACCTCATGGACCGGAATGATACGGCCCAGTTGCGCCTTGATCTGCACAATCACTTGAGGTGTGCCGCTGGTGACAATGGTGATCCGGCTACGGTGCCCCTGATGGTCAATTTCCGCGACTGTCAGGCTCTCGATATTATAACCGCGCCCCGAAAACAGCCCGATGACCCGCGCAAGGACACCCGGTTCGTTTTCAACGACAACTGCCAAAGTGTGCCGTTCAATCGTATCGCCATGGGTGGAGCGCAGGTTATAAGCGGAATGGCTGGTGGCGCCTTTGGCGATGTTCAGGGTGGTCATTTTGATTTCCTCAAGTGTTCAATCGTTCGGGTCATTGGTCTCAGGCGGAAAGAGTATAGCTCATTGATTCGGTAGCAGGCTTAAAAGGTTTTCGGGGCGTCTCGGTTGGGCATTCCAAAACATTGTGATGTCTAGCTCTCCGGTCTGTGCGCGGACCGGCGCAGGAACACGGCCATCGGCCAGACCTAGAACATCGCCTCGATAAACTTGGTTCCTGTTTCGGTTTGCCCGAAGCAGCTCGGAGGGCCATCTACATGACCAGCTGTCGCTGTCAGGTTGTGGAGGAGGGGCGTTTGCGACCACCAAGAACGCGGTACAAACCCGCGGATAAGAGCGGCCTGGCCTGGCCTCAATCCTCCAATGGCCAACGATTATGCCATTGGAATCACCCGATGTCGCCAGTGCACTTCCACCTGGGGCTAGGTAAGTCACGAAGTAGGTTGACGTTGACTGTGCGGTGATCGATTCATCGATTTGTGACAAGACTACCTGACCAACGTGCACGACAGAAAAAAGTGTTGTGTCTGCGAAGAACGTTTCGGCCCGTTCTGGGGTGTTGACGCGCTGGAGCTCCGGCGGATGATCTGGATGAACCATATTTATAAGCTGCGGACCGGTGCAACTGGACAATGCCCAGATGGCAAACGCGAACAAGGATAAGCGCTTCATATTGTCAACCTCACACCAAAACCCCACCCCCAACCCCAATCGCGTCCTTGGTCGATGCCTCGCCCAGCAGCATTTCGTTATGCGCCTTGCCCGACGGGATCATTGGGAAGCAATTCTCGTGTTTCACGATGGCGCAGTCGAAAATCACCGGGCCTTGGTGAGTGATCATTTCGATGATCGCATCATCCAGCGTGTCAGGGTCGGTGCACAGGATCCCCTTGGCGCCGAACGCCTCGGCCAGTTTCACGAAATCGGGCAGCGATTCCGACCAGCTTTGCGAATACCGCTCGCCATGCAGCAGTTCCTGCCATTGGCGGACCATGCCCAGCCGTTCGTTGTTCAGAATGAACTGCTTGACCGGCAGGCGGTATTGCGTGGCGGTGCCCATTTCCTGCATGTTCATCAGCCACGACGCCTCGCCCGCGACATTGATCACCAGCGCATCAGGATGCGCCATCTGCACACCGATAGACGCCGGAAAGCCGTAACCCATGGTGCCTAGGCCCCCCGATGTCATCCACCGATTGGGGTCCTCGAACCGCAGATATTGCGCCGCCCACATCTGGTGCTGGCCGACCTCGGTGCAGATATAGCGGTCGTATTTCTTGGTCAGCGCCTCTAGCCGGGACAGCGCGTATTGCGGGCGGATCACCTTGCCAGTTTGTTTGAACCCAAGGCAATCAATGGCTTGCCAGCCTTTGATTTGGGTCCACCACTGGCCGACATGCGACTTGTCCGTGATCGAACCACCCGATTTCCAGACCGCCAGCAAATCCTCCAGCACATTGGCTACATCGCCCTGAATGGCGATATCAACCCGGATCACCTTGTTGATGGATGACGCGTCAATATCAATATGCGCCTTTTTCGACCCCGGGCTGAACGCATCCAAGCGGCCCGTAATCCTGTCGTCAAAGCGGGCCCCGATGTTGATCATCAGGTCGCAATCATGCATCGCCATGTTGGCCTCATACAGACCGTGCATCCCCAGCATGCCCAGCCAGTTATCGCCGGATGCGGGGTATGCGCCAAGACCCATCAGGGTCGAGGTAATGGGAAATCCGGTCGCCGCCACCAATTCGCGCAGCAAAGCTGACGCACGCGGGCCAGAGTTGATCACGCCGCCACCGGAATAGATGATCGGGCGTTTGGCGGTTTCCATCGCCTTGGCCAATGCGGTGATCGCGGCCATGTCACCTTTGACACGTGGCTGGTAGTGCGACTTTTTCGCCTCTTTGGTTGTATAGGTTCCGGTGGCGAACTGCACATCCTTGGGGATGTCGATCAACACCGGGCCAGGGCGACCGGATGTGGCGATGTGAAACGCCTCATGCAGGGTGGCGGCCAGCTTGTTTGTATCTTTGACCAGCCAGTTATTCTTGGTGCAGGGCCGGGTGATGCCAATCGTATCGGCCTCTTGAAACGCATCGGTGCCGATCATGAAGGTCGGGACCTGCCCGGTCAGAACCAATATCGGGATGGAATCCATCAATGCATCCGTCAGACCTGTGACCGCATTGGTAGCACCCGGGCCGGATGTGACCAGCGCCACCCCTATCCGCCCGGTAGACCGCGCATAACCCTCGGCGGCATGGACAGCGGCCTGTTCGTGCCGCACCAGAATATGCTGAATGTCGTTCTGCTGAAAAATCTCGTCATAGATGGGAAGCACGGCCCCACCGGGATAGCCAAAGATCGTGGTCACGCCCTGATCTTTCAGGGCCTTGACCACCATTTGCGCTCCGGTCATCTCGTGGGTCATCACTTTCTCCGTCTTTCCGTTTCAGGTATTTTCGTTTCGGGCATAAAAAAACCCCCGGGTTTCGGGGGCGCATGGGAACCTTTAGGGTCTACCGTTACCGGCCCATGCGCATACGTCGTACAAGTACAAGAATAAGGGGCATCGCCGTGTCCTTTTTGTTCGCCGCAGAGTTATGCACGGTGCGCGGGCGACGTCAACATGGGTTTGCGGATAAAGTGTCGCAAGCGGGTCTTATTTTGCAACTTTATTACGAGAACCGCGATTTTTCCAGATGATACCAAAGCTTCAGGCGGGTCTTTTCGGTCCGGTTTGATTTTGCCGTGTTCGATATGAAAATAATCTGCTGATCTTACGCCAGCTGCAATAAATCCCAGCGGTTACCAAAGGGGTCCGACCAGACAGCGACCCGTCCATAAGGTTCGTATCGCGGTTCTTCCTCAAACCGCACCCCTGCGGCCAGCATCTTGGCGTGATCGGTGGCAAAATCATCTGAATGCAGAAAAAATCCGACCCGGCCGCCAGTCTGATTGCCGATTGCTGTGGTCTGTTCTGGGCCATCCGCCCTGGCCAGCAGAATGGCCGTCTGCCCACCTTTCGGGGCGACCATCACCCAGCGCTTACCGTCGCCGACGTGGGTATCCGCCCGCAGTTCGAACCCCAGAATGCCGACATAAAATGCAATGCCGGCATCATAATCTGGCACAACCAAAGTGAATGCGTGCAGATGCAAGGTGCTACCGGCCCAAACCGTCCGGCAGCTGGATCCGGGCCACTTGTTCGGCAATCGGATCAACCAACAGTGGATGCGTATCGGCGCTGTAGGTTTTTGGGTTAGTAACGCGTTCCCATTGCCCGCCGCGGTAGATTTCCAATGCTGCAAACCGGGCTTTATAGCCCATTTTCTGGCTACCCGGCACCCAATAACCCAGATAAACGTAAGGCAGGCCAAGTTCCCGCGCAATGGCGATATGGTCAAGGATCACATGGGTGCCGAGTGAATCCTGCTCAAAATCCGGGTCAAAAAACGAATAGACCAGGCTTAACCCGTCATCCAGAATATCGGTCAGGCAAACGGCACGTAGTCCGGCCCGGTCAGACGTTGCATCGGTATTTTGGACATGGGTTTTGTCAGTATATTCGATCAGTCGGGTGCGGATCGGGGTCTCTTCGACCATGGCCGCGAACTCGAACAGATCCATATCAGCCATGCCGCCGGTCGCATGGCGGCTGTCCAGATAATCACGGAACAGGGCGTACTGTTCTTCGGTGGCCCAAGGCGAAGACGCCTTGCGGCGCAAAGTACGGTTGCGCCGGGTCACCCGTTCCTGACTGCGCGTCGGTTTGAAATCGGCAACTCTGATACGCGCTGATAAACAGGCCGAACAATCGACGCAAGAAGGCCGGTACAACACATTCTGTGACCGGCGAAAGCCCTGTTTGGACAGACTGTCATTCAATCGCTCGGCTGTTTCGCCTTGTAATGCCGTGAATAGTTTGCGTTCCATCCGCCCCTCCAGATAGGGGCAGGGCTGGGGAGCCGTCACATAGAACTGCGGCGCAATGGGCAGGGTATGGCGCATGATCATCCGACAAAGAGTTGCCCGATCACGTTAGCAAGGCAGTGCCGCCTCGCCAAGCCCTTGGTTACCGAAGGGTAAACGCGGGTTTGGGTCTTATCGCCCGGGCCGGTTGATCGCGGCTGTGTTCAGGATCAAATCGGTCAACCCTTGCCTGCGGTCGGTCACGCACATCAACAGGATCGACACAAGTTGCAGCGGCGCAATCGCCAGCGAGACTGAATAGCCGACGGTATGCCAAAACGCGGTGCTGCCCGACAGTTTATAGCCGTCACCATCGCGCAACTGGATCGCCATCAAGGCCATGCCCCAGGTTGCCGACCCGGCAGACAGCGTGAACCAGCGATAAAAAAATCCGATGACCAGCATGAATAACGGGAAAAAGAATACTGCAGTGAAGGCTGTAAATGGCAATAAAACCGCGCTGAGGATTGCAATCAAAGTTACGTCGATGACCCAGGCGATCAGCCGTTTGGTGCGGATACCGGCATAGAATTCGGCCCGTGCGGACGGGTCAGGCAGGCCGGAAGAATAGGGTCGGGCAGTCATCTTTGTTCCCCTCGTTTAATCGCCACAGGCGGCTCTGTTCCCAGAGCCGACCTTGGTCATGTGTGGTTCAGGCAGCAGTCCCTTGCCCATCATCGCTGCGGCTCGATGCTTTGCGGGCGCGGTCATCCATGAAATTGTCAAACTCGGCCTTGTCCTTGGCGTCACGCAGGCGGGTCAGGAAGGCTTCGAAATTCTGCTGCTCTTCTTCCAGACGGCGCAACGTGTCGGATTTGTAGGCGTCAAAGGCGGTATTGCCGCTGGACCGCATCGCGCCGCGATAGTGATCGCGGCTCATGACGTCGGATTTGCAGGATTTCTTGAACATGCGTTTACTCCAGATCATATAAGCAAGAAGGGCTAGGCCGATGGGCCAGAAAAAGATGAACCCCAAAACCATGGCCGCGATCCACGCGCCCCGGCCCTTGTCGTCCAGCCAGTTTTCAGCGCGGGCAAACCAGCCCAGACGGCTGTCATCACGGCGTCTGTCCATGGGGGTATAGATGTCGGTCGTGCTCATCCGGGTCTCCTTGTTGCGGTTCGTGTTTATGTGAATGCTTTTCACATGACCGATATTGGCCCGCCCGATGGTTCTTGCAAGGGATAATGTTAAAGTATTTTACATCGGCTGAACGCCGCTTATGGCGGCATTTCAAACGAAAACTGCCAGCCCTTTGAGGCCGGCAGTTCCATTTGGTCAACACAGGGCGATTCAGCCCTTAGGCGTCAGGATCAATCGCAGCACGGCGGATTGTCGTCACAGCACGGTCCACCATCACAGCAGGCACCTGCCGCTGTGGCTGCACCAGCCAAGCCAATGAACAGCAGTGCGATTATCATCGAATATTTCTTCATTTTCAGTCTCCAGATTGTCATTGAAAGGATTGAGTTTCAGATGACGAATGGTCGTGGAGGGGGCATTACCGGCGTATCTGTCCAAGCGACAAGTTGGACGTGATCAGGGATGATGATCAGAAATTTGCCATCAAAGTCCGGCTTCGTCGCGGCAGTTATTGTCACCAAGGGCACCTGACACCCGGCCCAACATAAATTTCCCATGGCCCGCATGGCATCGCTGGCGTCACAGCAGTCATGCGTTGGCATCGGGCAGTCGGTAGGCCCGTTGCAGGCAAGTGCTGCCTGTGACGAAAGCATGAAAAGCCCTGTCATGAAACCAACCAAGATGAGGAATTTGCGGAAGATTGCGTATATCCTTTAAGCAGCAAAACTGTGTAGCGTACTAAAGCGCCAAAACCAGAACACAAAATTGTGCCCGTCGGGTTTTCGGGGGTTTGTCGCTGCATCCCAACTGATTGACCAAATCTGCCAACCCGACCATGTTAGAAACATGAGATTTTCTGACCGCATCACCCGCGTGCCTACCGCCCACGATCCTGACCTCGCCGCGGATGGCTTGGCCTTTTTCCCTGGTCAGTCAGGCGCGATGGCTGACCTGATTTTTGGCGCGGCTGGAAGTAGCCCTTATCTGAAAGGATTGTTGGCGCGCCAAGGCGACTGGCTGGCTGTGGCATTGGATGATCCGGAACTTGCCGTGCAATCTGTTCTGGCGGGCATTGTTGAACTGCCCGCTGATCAATTAGCCCCGGGGTTGCGGCAAGCCAAGGCCCGTATAGCCCTTCTGACAGCATTGGCCGATCTGGGCGGGGTTTGGGCGCTGGAAACCGTGACATATGCCCTGACCCGGCTGGCCGAAACCGCTGTAGATACATGCCTCAAATCGCTGGTCAGGGCTGAAATTGGGCGCGGCAAACTGCCTGGCCTGACCCCCGATGATGCAACGACCGCAGGTGGGATGGTGGTCATTGCCATGGGCAAGATGGGCGCGTTCGAGCTGAACTATTCATCTGATATCGACCTGATCTGCCTGTTTGACGAAACCCGGTTTGCCCCGGATGACATTCCCGACGCGCGTGCCGCTTTTGTCCGCGTCACCCGGCGGATGACCGCGCTGCTGTCTGACAATACAGCGGATGGTTATGTTTTCCGCACTGATCTGCGTCTGCGCCCCGATGCCAGTGTGACCCCGGTTTGCCTGTCGATGGCGGCAGCAGAAAGCTATTATGAAAGCGTGGGCCGGACTTGGGAACGCGCGGCCTATATCAAGGCCCGCCCTTGCGCCGGGGACATCGTGGCGGGGCAGGGTTTTCTGAATGCGCTGCGCCCGTTCGTCTGGCGCAAGCATCTGGATTTTGCCGCTATTCAGGACGCCCATGACATGCGCCTGCGCATTCGCGACCATAAGGGGCTGCATGGCGCGCTGTACCTGCCCGGCCATGACATGAAACTGGGCCGTGGTGGCATCCGCGAGATCGAGTTTTTCACCCAGACCCGACAGTTGATTGCAGGCGGGCGCGACCCCAGCCTGCGGGTCCGGGGCACTGGCGAAGGGCTAGCGGTCTTGGCGGCAGCAGGTTGGGTTGAACCAACGGTAGCCGACACGCTGCATGCCCATTATCGCGCCCACCGCGAAGTTGAACATCGCGTGCAGATGATTGCCGACCAGCAAACTCATGCATTGCCACCCACCGACGACGGCTTTGCCCGGTTGGCGGCCCTGATGGGCACCTCGGTTTCGGCGCTCAAAACGGACCTCGCCACGCGGATTGCCGAGGTGGACGCGCTGACCGAAGGGTTTTTTGCGCCCGGGACACAGTCCGCCCCCATTGATGATTTCGGGGCTGAAACTACAGCCCGCTGGCTGACCTATCCGGCGCTGCGGTCCGAACGGGCGGTCCAGATTTTCAAACGCCTGCGCCCCGACCTGATGCGCCGCCTGAAAGAAGCGGCCAAGCCGGACGAAGCACTGGCACAGTTTGATGGCTTTCTGGCCGGATTGCCCGCCGGGGTACAACTGTTTTCGCTGTTCGAGGCCAACCCGCAACTGACCCAACTGATCGTCGATATCGCAGCTACGGCACCCGCGCTGTCGCGCTATTTGTCGCGCAATGCAGGTGTGTTTGATGCGGTGATTGGCGGCGGGTTCTTTGCGCCGTGGCCGGGTGTGGCCGGGTTACGGGACAGTTTTGACGCTGCGGTCGGGCAGATGCCGGATTATGAAGGACGGCTTGTGGCGGCCCGGCGTTGGCTGAAGGAATGGCATTTCCGGGTCGGCGTGCATCACTTGCGTGGATTGATCGGGGCGGATGCAGCCGGGCGGGAATATGCCGAACTGGCCGAGGCTTTGGTGCAGGGGCTGTGGCCGCTTGTGTTGTCAGATTTTGCGGCCCGACATGGAATGCCACCGGGGCAGGGGGCGGTGGTGCTGGGTATGGGGTCATTGGGCACGGGGCGATTGAACGCCGGGTCCGACCTTGATCTGATCGTGATTTATGATGCAGCTGGTGTTGACGCGTCGGATGGCCCCCGGCCTTTGGCGACCCGGCCTTATTATGCCAAACTGACTCAGGCATTGGTTACGGCGATCTCGGCCCCGATGGCCGAAGGGCGGCTGTACGAAGTGGACATGCGGCTGCGCCCGTCCGGGCGGCAAGGACCGGTGGCCACGTCGCTGACTTCGTTTCAGGATTATCAACTGACACAGGCGTGGACATGGGAACATCTGGCGCTGACCCGGGCGCGGGTCATTGCAGGCGATCCGGGTTTGGGCGCGATGGTCGAGGCTTTCCGGGTTTCGCTGTTGCAGGCGAAATCAGGCGGCGGACAAATCCAGACCGATGTGGCCGATATGCGCGGCCGGATTGCAGCGGCCAAACCCGGTCATGGCGAATGGGATGCCAAAACCGGGCCGGGCCGGTTGCAGGATGTCGACCTTGTGGCCCAGATGCTGGCCCTGCAAACCGGGTCGGCAGCACGTGATACCGGCGAACAGATCAGGGCAGGTGTCGCGGGCGGGCTGCTCAGTGCCGCAGAAGCGGGTGCATTGCAGGCAGCAACCGGGCTTTTCTGGCAAATGCAAGCGGCGGCACGTTTGTTGACTGGCGGCGCTTTGGTGCCAGAGGAACTGGGTGAAGGCGGACGGCGGTTCGTGCTGCGCGAAAGCGGGCAGGCATCAGTTTCCGCTTTGCACGCCACTATGGTAAAGACCGCAGATGCGGCGCAAACCGTGATAGACGGGTTGCTAAAGGACACGGTTCGCTGATGGTAAAAGATGATTATGATCCCAAGGGCCTGATCCGCGAGGGCTATGCGATCGAGGGGATTACTCTGGGCGAATGCCGGTCGATTTTCCTCGATTGGGCGTTGTCGGTGCCACCCGATGCCGATCACGGATCGCTGATAGCGGGGCTGTTGAACCGGTATGGGCAGGCGGGGCATCCGATGACGGTGACCTTGCAGGCTGGGCTTGGGACGGCAGCACAACCAAAGCGGCGTGGCGGGCATCGCGGGAGAGTGGGGTCATGATCCGCTGGGGCGCTGTGATTGTTATGCTTAGCGCGGGGCCGTCGCAGGCAATGCTGCAATGCACCTATTATGACGAGTTGGTCGGGCTGGCCCCGGTCGTGATACAGATCGAAAACCCCACTTTCACCCCGCCTGATGCGCAGGGAACCTGTTTGGTAGCAGGCACTGTCGCGCGGGTCTTTGCCGGCGAAGTTGCTTTGGGCACGCAGGTCGTGGCAATGGTACCTTGCGTCAATGTCGACGGGATCGCAGGCCCCATCATCTGGTCTGATCCACAGGCATTGGCTGCCGCAAGGGTTATCGAATTGCATATGGACAACCCCAGCATCCCCGCAGGCTATGGCGCCGGGATCGTGCTGCTGGATGCGCTGACCGACACACCTGCATGGAAACCGATGTGTGATGGCTGAATAGATCAGCCCTTGGCGGCGGCCTCCAAGGCGGCCACATCGATCTTGACCATGCCCATCATCGCCTGCGTGACCCGTCCCGACATATCGGCCTGCAACAGGCGCGGCAGGGCGCGGGGGATGATCTGCCAGCTAAGCCCAAATCGGTCGGTCAGCCAGCCACAGCGGCTTTCCACCCCGCCACCAGCTAAAAGGGCCTCCCACAGCCGATCAACCTCGGCCTGGGTATCAACATGGGCAACGATAGATGCGGCTGGGGTGAGAGTATAATGCGGGCCGCCGTTCATCGCAGCATAGCTTTGGCCTTGCAGTGTGAATTCGACCATGAACGCGGCATTATCCGGGCCGCCCTGCATCCGGAACACATTGGTGATCCCGGCATCGGGGAATAGGCTGCAATAGAGCGTGGCTGCAGGTTCGGCCTGACTTTCATACCACAAACAGGTCTGAATGCTGGCTCTTGGCATAAACTCCCCCTGTTGTTGCAAGAAGTGTCGCGCGATTTGCCGGTTCTGGCAAGCCTCAGCGGGGCAGGGCCGCAGCCTCGGCGGCCAGTGCGGTGATCCCGGCCCAGTCACCGGCCTTGACCAGTCCGGCGGGGGCCACCCAACTGCCACCGACGCACAGTGTATTGGACAGGGCCAGATACTGCGGCGCATTTGTCAGGGTCACGCCGCCGGTGGGGCAAAACTTGACCTGCGGGATCGGCGCACCGATGGCTTTGAGCGCAGGAACGCCGCCATTGGCTTCGGCGGGGAAAAACTTCTGCACGGTATAGCCACGCTCCAGCAGGCGCATCACTTCGGTCGCAGTGGCCGCTCCGGGCAGCAGGGCCAGTTCATTGGCTTCGCAGGCATCCAGCAGGCGGTCGGTAGCACCGGGGGCCACGCCGAACGTCGCACCTGCGGCCTTGGCGGCCTCGACGTCCTTTGTGGTCAACAAGGTGCCCGCCCCGACAGCGCCACCTGACACGCGCGCCATTTCGCGGATCGCGTCTAGGGCCGCAGGGGTGCGCAATGTCACTTCCAGCGCCGGAAGGCCGCCTGCGACCAACGCTTGTGCCAAGGCAAAGGCGATGTCGGCATCGTCGATCACCAAAACCGGAATGACCGGGGCAAGCCCACAGATTCTTGCAGCATGGGCAGAGGCTTGGGTCGGGGTCATTGTACTACTCCTGTGGGCGCAACCGGGGATAGGACGTTGCCTCCGGCCGGGATATTTACCAAACCAAAGAAATCGAAAGAAAACACTTTGATTTCTTTGGTTTGATAAATATCCCCGCCGGAGGCATTAAAAGGTCTTGCTTTTGTCAAACCACGACCCCGGCCCCGGTCGCAGCAAGGCCGACGTTTTGGCGGAATACTTCGAACAATTCGCGCCCGATACCATGTGTATTGCCACTCAGATCGGCGGTGACAGGGCTGCGGCCGGTCAGGTCTGCCAGCACATCAAGGGTTCCGGTATCCACGTCAACCCGGATCATGTCGCCGTCCCGGACCAGTGCAATCGGGCCGCCATCGGCCGCTTCGGGGCACAGGTGGATCGCGGCGGGCACTTTGCCCGAGGCGCCGGACATTCGCCCGTCGGTGACAAGGGCCACGCGCAGGCCGCGATCTTGCAGCACGGCCAGAACTGGGGTCAGACTGTGCAGTTCGGGCATGCCATTGGCGCGGGGGCCCTGAAAGCGCACGACAACCACTGTGTCGGTGGTGAATTCCCCGGCTTTGAACGCCGCTTTGACGCTGTCTTGGTCGTGAAACACCCGTGCCGGGGCCTCGATCACATGCCGGTCTTTCGCCACGGCCGAGGATTTGATCACCCCGCGCCCCAGATTTCCGGTCAACTGCGTCAGCCCTCCGGTCGGATAGAACGGATCGCCCGCAGGGCGCAGGATCCGGTCATTCAGCGTGGTGGTCGGGCCGGGGGCATAGCTGACCTTGCCATCGGTCAGTTTGGGTTCTTGGGTATACAGCCCCAGCCCATCGCCCATGATGGTTTTGGTGTCGTCATGCAGCAGGCCCGCGTCCAGCAGATTGCCGATCATATAGCCCAGACCGCCCGCCGCGTGAAAATGATTCACATCGGCCAGTCCGTTGGGGTAAACCTTGGCCATCAGCGGGGTGATCGCGGAAATATCAGAAAAATCCTGCAGATCCAAGATGATCCCCGCGGCGCGGGCCATTGCAGGTAGGTGCAGCACCAGATTGGTTGACCCGCCGGTGGCCATCAGTCCGACAATGCCGTTTACAAAGGTCCGCTCGTCCAGAATATCGCAGGCCGGGCGGTAGTCGTTGCCCAATGCGGTGATTTCGAGCGCCCGTTGGGTGCCCGCCACAGTCAACGCCTCGCGCAGGGGTGTGCCCGGGTTCACGAAGGATGCGCCGGGCATATGCAGGCCCATGAATTCCATCAGCATCTGATTGGTGTTGGCCGTGCCATAAAATGTACAGGTTCCGGGGCCATGATAGGCGCCCATTTCGGCGGCCATCAATTCCGCGCGGCTGGCATCTCCGGTGGCAAATCTCATCCGGACCTTGGTTTTTTCTTCATTCGGCAGGCCCGACGTCATGGGCCCCGCAGGCAGAAATACTGCAGGCAGGTAGCCGAATGTGGCCGCCGCGATGACCAGACCGGGCACGATTTTATCGCAAACCCCCAGATACACAGCGGCGTCGAACACGTTATGCGACAGCGCCACCCCGGCGGCGAGGGCGATCACATCGCGGGAAAACAGCGATAGTTCCATGCCGGGCTGCCCTTGGGTGACCCCGTCGCACATGGCGGGCACGCCACCTGCGACCTGCGCCGTAGCCCCCGCCGCGCGGGCGATGGACCGGATCAAATCGGGATAGCGTTCATACGGCTGATGCGCCGACAGCATGTCGTTATAGGCGGTCACAATCCCGATATTGGGCGCGCGGGCCGTGGCCAGCGCATCTTTGTCCGGCCCCATCGCCGCATAGGCATGGGCCTGATTGGCGCAACTGGTATGGGCGCGGCGCGGCCCGTCACTGGCGGCGCGCGCCATCCGGTCCAGATAAATCGCGCGGGCAGTGGCGCTGCGGGCGATAATCCGGTCGGTCACGGCGGCAAGGGCTGGATGCAGGGACATGAAAAGCACCTTCGAGATTGGGGTGAAACGGCTTTAACAGCCCTTGTTAGCGCTAACAACAGCCAATCTTTGGTCGATCACCAGACGAATTGACGCAGTATTTTCGCAACAATACCATGAATTAAGTCAGTATTTTCCACAATTTTGCCCTGATTGCAGCGCAACGTCCTCGCGTGACCCTCGGGGGGTGGTCAGAAAATGGGTTGAAAACCCGGAGGGAATGCGATGATTTTGACACGTGTGGTTTCTGTGGCAGCCCTGATATTGGGCATTGCCGGATGCAGTACAGTGGACACTGCATCCCGTGCGACAACGCTGGATGTGCCCGGACTGGCGGCATCATCCGCTGTTGTGCAGCGGTCCTATGCCTTGCAGAATGTGCAGATAATCGTGCCCGCCGGATTGCGGGTTTCGGAAGGGGCCGGTTACTATCCGTCCGCCGACGTGGTCTGGCGCGGCGATCCTGTTGGCGACCGTGGCCAGCAGATTGTGGCGATGTTCGAGGCAGCAGGCGCGCGTGCAGCCCCCGGTCTGACCGGCGGCGTACCGGTGATTGCCGTTGTGACCTTGCGCCGGTTTCACGGCCTGACCGAGCGGACCCGCTATTCCATCGGCGGCATTTATTCGATCGAGTTTGATCTGGAGATTCGCAACGCCGAGACCGGTGCCGTGATCGAGGCTGCAAGATTCATCGAGGCCGATCTGAACGGCCCCGGTGGATTGGCTGCGGTGGCGCTGGAACAGGCTGGCCAGACCGAAAAGGTCCGCGTCACCGATCACCTGACGTATGTGCTGCAACGCGAGTTATCCTAACTGGCTGACGGCTAGCCCGTGACGCCACTGGCAACCGCCAATTGAAATCGATAGGGAGGGCGGCATGAACATGTCGTCCCCTTTTTTCATGCCGCCATACCCGGTGGTTCGTCTGTCACCCAAGGCCGAGGCTCGCGCAGTGCGCCATGGCTTTCCATGGGTCTATGCCGGTGAACTTGTCTTGGATCGCCGCACCAAAGCACTGCAGCCCGGTGCTTTAGCGGTGCTCGAGGATACCGAGCGGCAACCGATGGCCGTGGTGACCGTGAACCCTTTGTCCAAGATTGTCGCCCGCGTGCTGGATACTGATCCCGCCGCGGTGATTGATCTGGACTGGTGCGTCGCCCGCATTACCCGCGCTTTGGCGTTGCGCAATCGCCTCTATCCTGACCCGTATTACCGGCTGGTTCATGCCGAGGCTGACGGCATGCCCGGCGTCGTTATCGACCGCTACGGCGATGTCGCGGTGATCCAACCCAATGCGGCTTGGGCCGAGGTGCTGATCGGGGTTCTGACCGAGGCGTTGGTGCAGGTGACTGGTGTGACGACCGTGATTAAGAATGGGTCAGGCCGCAGCCGTGTGCTGGAAGGGTTGCCCGAGGAAACCGTGCTGGTGCATGGCCCGGCCCCTGCCGGCCCTGTGCCCGTGCCGATGAATGGCGCGGTCTATATGGCCGATGTCATGGCTGGCCAAAAGACCGGCCTGTTTTATGACCAGCGCCCGAACCATGCGTTTGCAGCGTCGTTGGCGCGGGGTGGCCGGGTGCTGGATGTGTTCAGCCATGTCGGCGGTTTTGGCCTGGCCGCACTGGCCGGTGGGGCGGTGTCGGTGCTGGCGGTCGATGGGTCCGCCACAGCGCTGGAACTGGCACAGGCAGGGGCTGCCGCCATGTGGCGCGAGGCTGATCTGGCTATTCGGCAGGGCGATGCCTTTGACGTACTGACCGCCCTAGGTGTGGCGGGGGAGAAATTCGATCTGGTGGTCTGCGATCCACCAGCCTTTGCCCCCAGCAAACCAGCGCTCGAGGCTGGATTGCGGGCCTATGAACGGGTGGCCCGGTTGGCGGCCCCGCTGGTCGCGCCGGGTGGCGTGCTGGTGGTTTGTTCGTGTTCGCATGCCGCCGATTTGTCAAAGTTCCGGGGTGCTTCGTTGCGCGGGATTGGCCGGGCCGGACGGCAGGCGCAGATCCTGTTTACCGGATTTGCCGGGCCGGACCATCCGCAGATGCCACAACTGGCCGAAAGCGGGTATCTTAAGGCCGTGTTTTTCCGGATGCTGGATTGACCCAAATCCGGGTCGTCCTGGATGCCTGCGTGCTGTTTCCAACGGTGATGCGCGAGGTTCTGCTGGGCTGTGCCGCTGCTGGGCTGTTCGCGCCGCGCTGGTCGGCGCGGATTCTTGAAGAATGGGCGCGGGCCACCGTGAAACTAGGCCCGGGGGCCGAAGTTTATGCGCGCGGCGAGATTGCGCTGTTGCGCGCCCGCTGGCCTGGGGCCGAAGTCGTTGTGCCTGACCACACCGACCTGTGGCTGCCGGACCCCGATGATATTCATGTGCTGGCCGCTGCCATTGCGGGCTATGCCGACCTGATCCTGACCCTGAATGCCCGCGATTTTCCGCGCGATGTGTTGCGGGCCGAAGGGGTAGGGCGGACTGATCCGGACAGTTTTCTGTGTGATCTGTTCGCGCAAAGTCCGGCCCCGGTCAGGGCCGTGGTGTCCGATGTCGTGGCCGAAGCCTGCCGGTTGTCAGGTGCAGACTGGACCGTCCGGACCCTGCTGAAAAAGGCCAAACTGAACCGGCTGGCCAAAGCGTTAGAGCGGGTCTAACCCCGCGCCCATTTCGCCTCGTTCACCTCGATCGCGGCAATCCGTTCGGCGGTTTTGGGGTGGCTAAGCAGCCAGGCGGGCGCAGACCCGCTGGTCCCGGTCAGCGTGGACAGCTTGGTGAACAGGGATTTCTGCGGGGCGGTCCCGATCCCGGATTTGACCAGCAGGGCACTGGCATAGGCGTCCGCCTCGTATTCATCATTCCGCGACAGCCGGGCCGCGACAAGGCTGATGAGGGCGTTGGCAATCAGCGGGCCAACGCCGGGCAAAAACCGCCCGATCACCATGGCAATCGCCGTGCGCAGCGCGTTCTGGCCGGAAAAATCTATCATCCGGCGGCGCGAATGCCCCAGCGCCACATGACCCATTTCATGCGCGATGACGGAAGCGATTTCTTCGGCAGACACTTCGCCCGCGCGGTATTTGTCGTGAAACCCACGGGTTATAAATATCCGGCCGTCTGGCGCAGCCAGGCCGTTGACCGGGGCCACCTCGTAAATATGCACCTTGATCCGGGGCAAGCCCAGACTGGCCGCCATCTGATCGGTCAGCCGTTTCAGGGTAGGATCGGCCAGTTCGGTGGACTTTTCATCCAGTTCCCGGGCTGTCCGCCATGCCGAAAACCGATACAGCACATAGCCATACAAGGCTGCCAGCAGCAAAGGGGTCAGTTTTAACATACCCTTAAGATGGGCGCAGATGTGTCAAAGGAAAAGCCGCTATTCACAATTTTTCGTGCCCGTCACCGCAGTGCCTTGATCGCCAGACCGATCCCATCCAGCGTCATCGGAAACATTCGTTCGGGGAACAAGCTCTGGATCAGCCGGATTGACTGGGCATGGGCCCAAAACCGTTCCGGCGTTGGGTTCAGCCAGATATGGGCGGGCCAATGCTGGCAGGCGCGCGACAGCCAAGTTTGACCACTTTCGGCATTCCAATGCTCATTGGCCCCGCCCGGATGGCTGATTTCATAGGGTGACATCGTCGCATCACCGACAAAGATGCATTTGTAATCAGCGCCATAGGTGCGCAGCACATCGGCGGTCAGGGTCTGCGCATCCCAGCGGCGGGCGTTATTGCGCCACACACCTTCATACAAGCAATTGTGGAAGTAAAAGAATTCCAGATGCTTGATTTCCGATTTGGCGGCGGAAAACAGCTCCTCAACCGCGCGGACATAGGCATCCATCGACCCGCCGACATCCAAAAACAGCAGCACCTTGACTGCGTTGCGCCGTTCAGGCCGGGTTTGCACATCCAGATAGCCGTTTTGTGCCGTGGCGCGGATGGTCCCGTCCAGATCCAACTCGTCTGCCGCCCCGTCGCGTACCCAGCGGCGCAGGCGTTTCAGGGCCACCTTGATATTGCGGGTGCCCAGTTCGACGCTGTCATCCAGATCGCGAAATTCGCGTTTGTCCCAGACTTTGACCGCCTTTTGATGGCGGCTTTCGGATTGTCCTATCCGCACCCCTTCGGGATTATATCCGTAAGCACCGAACGGCGATGTGCCCGCCGTGCCGATCCATTTGGACCCACCCTGATGGCGGTCCTGCTGGTCAGCTAACCGGTCGCGCAGGGTTTGCATCAGTGTGTCGAACCCACCCAAAGCCGCAATTTCGGCCTGTTCGGCGGGGGTCAGGTGTTTTTCGGCCAGCCGGGTCAACCAGTCAGCGGGCAGGTCCAGCGCGTCCAGCACCTGATCGGCAGTCAGGGTTTCCAGTCCTTTAAAAGCCCGCGCAAAAGCCTGATCAAAGCGGTCAATGTGACGTTCGTCTTTGACCAAGGTGGTGCGGGCGAGGTAATAGAACCCCTCGGGGTCATAGGTCACCAGACCGGTCGCCATCGCCTCAAGGAAAGTCAGATATTCGCGCAGACTGACCGGAACCCCACCCGCGCGCAACGCATCAAGCAAGGGCAGGAACACGTCGGCTAGACCGCGCTTCGCAGCATGAACACCAGAATAAATGTGCCGATAATGCCGAAAATCAGGGCGAATGCGCTGCCCCATTGCAGCATATCCAGCATTTTGCCGCCGCGCATCCGTGCGCGCACCGCCCCCACCAGCGCCCCAAGGACGAGCCCGCCAACTGGATAAATCATGTGCCCTTAGCCTTCATTCAGCGGGTTCAGATCTGCAATTTCACGCAGCCGCGCCCGTACATTGCGGTCAGACCCAAATCCGTATCGCGCCCATCCCAGACTGTCCAGCCGCAGTGCTGCGGCCTGTTCACGCAGGCCCTGCATCGCCAACCCCTCAGCTTTGAACATCATTAATGTCGCCAAAAGCGACGCGTTCTGCGCCCGTGTGGCAATAGGTATGGCAAAATCTGCCAGCCCGACTGTGGTTGTAGCATCGCCTGCGCTCAGTGAAAAAGCAGCCAGTTGCACGGCAACGGTTGCGGCGTGCAGTTGCGTGTCAGACGCGCCCAGATAGGTCTGATAGCTTTCGTTGAACGCTGCCAGCGCCTGATCCGGATCATACCCGACCTGCAGCCGGCCATAGGCATAAAACGCAAAGCCCCGGCGCGGGCCGGTCCAGCCAAAATTTTGGGTCAGATTGATTGCACGCTCTGCGGCAATCCGCCTGCGTGCGGCGGTTGTTGTGCCAGACAAAGCGGTTTCCACAGCGTCAATCCAATCGCGCGATGTGTCTAACTGCAGGTATTGACCAGCATATTCGCCACCCGGGTTCAGCCGGGCCAGCAGCGCAGGTAACCGCGCTGCAACCTCGCCCCGGCGCATGCCGTTGCGCAGTTCGGGCGCATAATAGGTCCGCAGGATCAGCATATCGAACCCGGTTAGGACTGCATGGATATTGTCATCGTTGAAAACCGAATCCGGCAGGCGGTAAAGATCATTCAGCGGACCCAGCGCCTGAGCGAGTTCCTCGTGCATACAATCGCGCATTTCTTGTGGGGCTGTATCGGTCGGCATGAAAATCGCGGCCTGGTCACGGCGGTCCAGCGTGGTCCAGTCAACGCGCGGGGTATGCCGCACTTGTTTGAATTCATCCCAACTGGATACCCGCGGCACGACAAAGCAGGCGGCCCGGGGCACGGCGCGTTGTAATTCGTCGCGGCTGATCCCTTGTATCGTAATGTTTGCCTCGGGCGCGCCGGTCAGGAAAATGTCGATCCCCGCCTCATTGCGCAGTCTGTCGATCAGTTGCCGCAGGTCCTGCACCAAAGTGGGTGGCACATTGCCGTTGAGCCGCACTGAAATTGGCCCCTCGAACCGGGTCATAGCAGGGATGACCCGGCCACTTTCCATCATGAACGACAGGTCGAGAAAATCCTGCGCAATTTCGCCATTTGGCCGGGTCGTGCCAAAGGCATTGACGGCGGCAAAGCTGCGCATTGGCGGCAGCGTTTCGCTGATCGGCAAGGCACGGCTCGGCGGCGCCTCGCGTTGGAGCGGCGCGCAGGAACTGAGAACTGACAGAGCGATGACAGCAAGGCGTCTCAACTGATCCGCCCCTGTGGTCCGGGCATGTTAAACAGGGCCAAAAGTACGCTCCTAAAAACTATCCTGTCCACGCATGACGGCGGAATGGGGTTGGTCTACGGGCAATTCAAGGCATTGCCGTGGCGCCGGGATGCGCCCGTTGATCTGGGGACAAGTTTGGGGATAAATCACCCGCATAGCGCTGGGGCGGGGCAGATTTTGGACAAGCGTGGCCGCAGGGACTCAGGCGACTAGTGTGAGATCAGTATCGACCCGCAAGATGTTGATTTTGCAGGTCACAATCGTCATCCCCGTTTGTATTTCACAAACGGCGTCAGTGTTGCGATCCGGTCATACAGCTGCCGGGCAGTAGTGTTGTCGTTCTGTGTCATCCAATACACCGACGCCGCCCCCTGGGCATCGGCGGCCGCATAAACCGCCTCGATCAGCTTGCGGCCAATGCCCTGCCCGCGCACTGCGGGGTCGGCATACAGGTCTTGCAAATAGCAAGTATTGGCCACCGACCAGCCGTGCCGATGATAGACATAATGGGTCAGGCCCACAAGTTTTCCATCCAGTTCGGCGACCAGCCCGTGAAAATCCTGCGGGTCATCGCCCAGCAGCCGGGTGAAGTGGGTCTGATAAATTTCTTCGGGCAGAACCGTGTCGTAAAACGCCAGATAAGCGGTCCACAGGCGGTGCCATCCGGCATGGTCAGCAGCGGTCAGCGGGCGGATAATCAGGCTCATCAGCGTTGTCCCCGGGCGATAAAGGCAAGTCGTTCAAACAGATGCACATCCTGTTCGGTTTTAAGAAGCGCGCCATGTAGTCTGGGCAAGGGCGTGGGGCCGCGCAAATCCTCGGGCTGTAAATCCTCGGCCAATAACAGCTTCAGCCAATCCAGCACTTCGCTGGTGGACGGCTTTTTCTTTAATCCCGGTGTGTCACGCAGGGTGTAAAACTGGGTCAGGGCTGTGGTCAGCAGGGCCTCTTTGATCCCCGGATGATGCACTTCGACGATACGTCTGAGGGTCTCGATGTCGGGAAACCGGATGTAATGGAAAAAGCAGCGGCGCAGGAACGCGTCGGGCAGTTCCTTTTCATTGTTGGACGTGATGACGACAACGGGGCGATGCAAAGCGCGAACGGTCGCGCCAGTCTCGTAAACGTGAAACTCCATTCGATCTAATTCTTGCAACAGATCGTTCGGAAACTCGATATCGGCCTTGTCGACTTCGTCAATCAGCAGAACGACGCGGGTGGGTGCGGTAAAGGCCTGCCACAGCTTGCCCTGCCGGATGTAGTTGCGCACATCGTTGACCCGCGCATCACCCAACTGACTGTCGCGCAACCGGCTGACCGCATCATACTCATAAAGCCCCTGTTGCGCCTTAGTCGTTGATTTCACATGCCATTCAATGATTGGCAGGTCCAACGACAACGCCACTTGCCGGGCCAGTTCAGTCTTGCCCGTGCCCGGCTCTCCCTTGACCAGCAAGGGCCGTTGCAGGGTCACGGCGGCATTGACTGCAATGGCCAGATCATCGGTCGCAATATAGCTGGCTGTGCCGGTGAAGTGCATGAAACGGCTGATCCTTTTTAGCGCTTTCGCCGTGCGACTCTACCATCTTGGCCGGGGGCCGCAATGTGGCAATCTGGGGCCAGAATCGGGGGTGACATGGCAAAATCAAAGGAGTAGAGGAACCGCAGCCAACAGGGGGTAAGCCGGATGACTGGTAACCTGGAATTGCCAGCTTTCGGACATGCGAGGGGAGCAGAGATGAAAGCCGAGGTTTTCTTGCCGGATGATTATCGTCCGGCTGACGGCGAGACGTTCATGAACGATTTGCAGCTGGAATATTTTCGGCGCAAGTTGATCAACTGGAAGGCCGATCTGATGTCGGACAGCCGCGATACCGTGGCCGGGATGAAGGATCAGACACGCAATATCCCCGACATTGCCGACCGCGCATCCGAAGAAACCGACCGTGCGCTGGAGCTGCGCACGCGGGACAGGCAGCGTAAGCTGGTCAGCAAAATCGATGCCGCCTTGCGCCGCATCGACGAGGGTGAATTCGGGTATTGCGAGATTACCGGCGAGCCGATTTCCCTGAAACGTCTGGATGCCCGCCCGATTGCGACCATGAGCCTTGAGGCGCAGGAACGGCACGAGCGCCGCGAAAAGGTGCATCGCGACGACTGATATGGGCCTACTACGGGGCCGCCCGGTTACGGTCGTTGGTGGCGGAATCGGTGGGCTGACAGTCGCATTATGTCTGGCCCAAAGGGGCGCGCGGGTTACAGTTTTAGAACGTGCCGCTGCTTTTACCGACATTGGCGCAGGCGTGCAGATTACCCCGAATGGGGCCGTTGTACTGGCCGCATTGGGCCTTAGTCCGGCGCTGGACCGGTCCAGCATACGGGCACAGGCGGTCTGTCCGACCGACGCCCTGACCGGCAGGCAGTTGGCTAGGTTTGACCTGACCAAGCTGCGTGGTGAACCTTACCGTTTCATCCACCGTGCTGATTTGATTGATGTTCTGGCTGTGGCCTGCGCCGCAGCTGGGATCGATCTGCGCCTTGGCGTGATGTATGAACCGCTTCTGCTGACGGATCATCTGACCATTGGGGCTGACGGGCTACATTCGGTGATACGCTCCATGGTGAACGGCCCTGCAACCCAAATCTTTACCGGTCAGGTCGCTTGGCGGACGGTAATCAGGGCTGACGCGCCCGCTGTCGCCCGTATTTGGATGGCCCCGGGCCGCCATGTCGTCACATATCCGCTTGCGGGCGGCATGCTCAATATCGTTGCAGTGCGCGAGCAGGCTGACTGGGCTGCCGAAGGTTGGAGCCACCCCGCTGATCCTGATACGCTGCGCGCGACCTTTGCCGATTGCGGAGCTGATTTGCAGAACATTCTGAACGGCGTCACGGAAACCCGGCTGTGGGGCCTGTTTCGCCATGCGGTCGCCCCGATCTGGCACCGGGGCAACGCCGCGCTGCTGGGCGATGCCGCGCACCCGACATTGCCGTTTCTGGCGCAGGGTGCAAATCTGGCCATCGAGGACGCTTGGGTGCTTGCCGCTTGCGCGGACGGGCCGGGGCTGGCGGCCTATCAGGCTGCGCGCCGCCCGCGTGTCATCCGGGCCATCGCCGCGGCCAACGCCAATGCCCGCAATTATCATTTGGGCGGTCTGCAGCGGTCGGTGGCGCATACCGGATTGCGGTTGATTGGAGCGGTTGCGCCGGGCATGTTTCTACGCCGACTAGACTGGCTTTATGCCCATGATGTCACGCAAAGCTATGCATTCAACGCGATCCACACAGGCACATGATCAGACGGTTTTTCGCGGCCCCGAATTGCGGATTCGATCCATGATCCGGTCAGCAAATCCGCCGCCTGTGGGGTCAGCAGATGGTGGTCAATTCTGATCCCATCATTTCGGTCCCAGGCCAGTTGCTGATAATCCCAGAATGAATAATGGCCCGGTTCCGGCGTGAGGGTGCGGAATGCCTCGGTGAACCCCAGATTGCAAATCCGCTGAAACGCCGCGCGCGAGGCGGGCAGGAACAATGCATCCTGACCCCAGACCTCGGGCCGTTTGGCATCCATCGCCTGCGGGATCACATTGTAATCGCCCGCCATGACCGCTGGCATTTCATCCGCCAGCAGCGCTTCGGCCCGCCGGTACAGCCGGTCCATCCATGTCAGTTTGTAGTCATATTTAGGCCCCGGCGCAGGGTTGCCATTGGGCAGATACAAACAGCAGACCCGCACAGGGCAAGTGCCGATCACTGTCGCTTCGATCCAGCGGGCCTGTTCGTCGGTATCATCACCGGGCAGGCCGCGTGTGACATCTTCCAGCGGCAGTTTCGACAGGATCGCCACCCCGTTGAACCCCTTTTGACCATGCGTTTCAACGCGGTAGCCCCGGTCTTCGATCAATTCGCGCGGGAAACCTTCGTCTTGCGACTTGATTTCCTGCAGCAAGGCCACGTCAGGACTGCTGTCATCCAGCCATGCCAAAAGCGTGTCAATCCGGGCTTTGACGCCGTTGATATTGAACGTCGCAATTTTCATGGCCTGCCCCCTGATGTCAGGGGGTCGTTATAACGCGGCGGCATGCGAAGTCAGCCCCGTAATGTGTCGGCCCAGTCGCTATATTCCTTGGTCTCGGGGGCCAGTGTCGCCGCCTGCATTGCGGCCTCTAACGCGCCGGCCTGATCGCCACGGGTTTTCAGAATACCACTTAAGGCCCGAAACGCCTTTGGCGCAAAGCGGGTCTGAATCGACACGGCATCGCGCAGTGCCTTTTCGGCCTCGTCAATCTGGCCGGTCTTTGTCAGAAACTCGCCCAAAATCGTCTGTGGCTGCGGTTTGCGCGGGGCCGGGGCCATGGCGATCGCCTGTTTGGCGTGTTTGATCCCCAGTTCGGGCAGTGCCAGCTTTTCGGCAATCCGGGTCATCTGGATATGCAGATTGATGTCGCGCGGATGGACGGCAAGGGCCTGTTCGGCGACGACCAGCGCATCTTCGGCCCGCCCCTGCGACATCAGCACCATCGCCAGCGATAATGAAAACCCGGTGTCATCAGGAAAAGTTACCAGTGCGGCCCGGCACAAAGCCTCGGCATCGGTCAGGCGGCGTTCGCGTTGCGCAAGGCCGGTGGCCAGTTGGAAATAGACCCGCGAGGTCGCCCCAAGTGCGGTCAGTTTATCAAGCCAGGGCCGGGCGGTTTCACGCCCGCCCGTCAGGGTCAGGATATTGGCATATTGCACCAGCCCGTTTTCGATATCGCTATCGCGCAGAACCAGTTCCATTTCAGCCAAGGCCGCTTTGGCCTGCGGCTGTGTGGCATCAAAGGCAAAGTTTGACGGATAGTCATTGGGTGCCTTGGTCAGGATGATGCCATCCCGGTGCCGCTCAACGGCATAGATTTCCGCAGCCATCGGATCAATTGGGGCCTTGGGGAACTGCACGATGATTTCGCGGTGGTCGACCTGCACAAAGCGGTCGTGAATTTCAGCCAACATCGCGGCATCCGGTGCGCCAATCAGGCACAGGAAACCCGGGCTGCGAAGCCGCGCAAATCCGGCGCGCAAGGTATCTGCACTAATGTCAGCCCGCAAAACCACAATGTCCTGATCGGGTTCTCCGGCTAACGTGTTGGCAGCACAGCGGGTCGTTTGCGCCTCGTCGCGCCCCAATCCCTTTGGCAGGTCCAGATCAACCGTCAGGATGGATCTGATCTGATTGGCATGCATGTCGAACGCGTTGGACGCGGCCAACCCGCCGCTGGGTTTGCCGGTTTCAGCCTTGTGCAGCGCGACCATATTGTGAAAACGCTCCATTGCGGACACGTTGGCCACCAGCGGATCGGTGTCGCCGCTGCCAAGGCGGGTCATGATACCTGCAAAATAGCCGACCGAATTTGGCGCATCCAGCGTGAGCGACCCGCCAAAGCGCGGGATGAACGAGGTTTGCACATCTTCGGCCACATAAATCCCGCCCGGAACAAGGGTTGGGAACAATAGGCCATAGGATTTCACCACATGCTCATTGCGGTGGCTGCCGTCGTCGATAATCAGGTCGAACGGGCCCCGGGTCGCCACAACATGCGCCAGAAATTCCGGGTCGATCTGGCTGCCTTGCAGAACTTGCACCCGTTCGCCCAGATCAAGCCGCTTTTTCTGGATATCGATGCCGGTAATCTGTGCCAGTGGGAAATAATCCCGCCAAGTGGCCAACGATTGCCCGCCACGGTCCTCGTCGGCATAGCCACCGACGCCAAGCTCCAGCACTTTGATCGGGCGGTCGCGGAACCGCGCAAACAGCTTGTGATAATTCGGCGTATAGTCGTGATAGCCGAATTTATCGGTGCCGTGTTGAATCGCCAAAACGGAAAGTGGATCAATCATCATGCTGCCCCGCATTTGTTTTTGTTTTAGAAACAATAGGGACGCAAATGGTTAACAGGCAAGCATTTTGCCATGAAACAGGCCGGTTTTGCCTTGGATCACATTGAAAATGATGTGCCACAGCCACAAGAGCTAGTGGCATTGGGGTTATTGATCACAAACCGGGCGCCAATCAACTCTTCTGAAAAGTCTATCACAGCCGAGGCGAGAAATGGCAGCGAGACTGAATCGATCACCACGGTTTCGCCTGACCCGATCAAAATCAGGTCATCAGCTTTGGCTTCATCCAGCGCGATCTCGTATTGAAACCCGGAACATCCGCCGCCTTCTACGGCGACGCGCAGCACCTTTCCTTGTGACGCCGCCCCAATCTCGGACAGGCGTTCAAAGGCGCGGGGGGTAACTTTCGGCGGCAGGGTCAACATGATCGGACCTATCTGTTTGGCTGTACCTGACATATAGGGGGTTTCAGGCAACACGACAACCAGCGGAGGCAATGCCCCATGTCACCCGGTATGGAACGCTACGCATCCGATCCGCAAACAGCGCGGGGACGGCTGTATCCGGAAGAAGAAAGCACCTTCCGGTCGCCATTTCAGCGCGACCGGGACCGGATCATTCATGCGTCGGCATTTCGGCGGCTGAAACACAAGACGCAAGTGTTTATCGAACACGAGGGCGATTATTTCCGCACCCGGCTGACCCATTCCATCGAAGTGGCACAGGTGGCCCGCACGGTGTCGGCGGCCTTGGGCCTGAACGTGGAACTGACCGAGGCTGTGGCGCTGGCCCATGACCTTGGCCACCCGCCGTTTGGGCATACCGGCGAGGATGCGCTGAACGTGCAGATGGCCCCCTATGGCGGGTTTGATCATAATGCGCAGGCGATCCGGATCGTGACCTCGCTGGAACGGCATTATGCCGAATGGGACGGGCTGAACCTGACATGGGAAACGCTGGAGGGGATCGCCAAGCATAACGGCCCGGTGGCCGATCCGGTCCCCTATGCGCTGGCCGAGTACAACGCGCGGCACGATCTGGAACTGCACACCCATGCGAGCGCCGAGGCGCAGGCGGCGGCTTTGGCCGATGACATCGCCTATAATCACCACGACCTGCATGACGGGTTAAGGGCAGAGCTGTTTTCGACCGACGATCTGGCCGAACTCCCGGTGCTGCAAGACTGTTTCGCCGCAGTGGATGCGAAATACCCCGGCCTGAACTACTACCGCCGCCGCCACGAGGCGCTGCGCCGGTTCTTTGGAATTCTGGTCGAGGATGTGATCACCGTCAGCCGCCGCAATATCGCGGAACTGGACCCGCAATCGGTCCACGATATCCGCCACGCAGGCCGGATGGTCGTGCAATTCACCCCTGCTTTGTGGGCCGACCTCAAGGTGATCCGTGCCTTCCTGTTCACCCGGATGTACCGCGCCCCCGCCGTTGTGGCGATGCGGGCCGAAGTGACGCAAGTCGTCCACGACCTGTTCCCGCTGTTCATGGCCCGCCCCGATGAATTGCCAAAGCAATGGCGCAAGGATGTGGCTGAGGCGGAAGGCGAGACGGCCTTGGCCCGGATCGTGGCCGACTACATCGCGGGGATGACCGACAGGTTTGCCATCGAGACGCATGGCCGGCTGATGGGCAGTGATATGGTGGAACGGACGCGGGCGTTAAGGGGTTAACGGGTGCGGCGGACCCAGATCAGCGCAAGCATCGTGATCAAAGCCAGGAACATCACCAAAGCGCCGATCGATGAAATCAGGTTCCACAGGGCAAAGGCATCGGGATAGTCGATGTACCGTCTTGGCATTCCCTGACGGCCCAGCAGGAATTGCGGGGCAAAGGTTGCGATTTGGCCTATCACCAAAGGTGCCGCCAGACCGGGGATCATCCAGCCGGGCAATCGGGGTTGGGCCCATGTGACAAGGGCGGCCAGCAGGGTGAACAGCCCGAACAGGCCCATCAGAAAATGAAAATGCGCCACGACGTAATAGGTGTCTTGATAGACCGTGTCGATCTGCCCCACATTCATTGATCGAACATAAAGCAGGCTGACCACCAACGCCGCCGCACCGGCGCACAACAGGATGGCTGACGCCGTTTGCTGGCGTAGATTGAACAGGGCCAAACCGCAAACGCCTGCCGCCGGGACCAAAAAGGCCGAAATATCTGGAAGGACCGGCACCTGACCTGCCGGGCGCAGGAACCACACCAGAACGCCCCAGCCAACCACAGTGATGGCCAGTGCCGCAAGCTGCCGTTTCTGACCTGACCCCAAAAGTGCTGCGGCACCGCCGAAACAAACAGTCAGGCCCAGTGACGATTGCAGGCTTTCGAGCGGCGGCCACCACGACACGTTCTGCTCAACTCCCCCACCTAAAGTTGGCGGATACAGCCCTACCATCGCAGTGACGTCCGGAAAGTAGATCAGCCCGATCTGCACCGCTGTCAAAAACAGGGCGGCACCGATACCGGCCCAACCTGATATCAGCCCGATCCGAAAGCCTTTCGCCGCCGCCACAAACCCAGCAAATGCGCCGAACAAGGCCAATAGGACCGCATTTATGACGCCATGCAGCACCAAGATGGCGTTGAACAGCTGGCCGGTTGCATCACCCGCCAAGGCCGTGGAAAGGCCCGATATCCCGGGTTGCGCCAATTCGAAGCGCAGGTAGGCGGAACTGACCAAAGCGGCCAAGCCGAACAGGACGACTGCCCAGAAAATCAATCGTACCACGCACAGACCCCATTGTTATTGTCACGCACGTTGACGCCAATCTTTGCCGTGGTAAACCCCCGAGACCGCCTGTTTTTGGCCCAAAAGGACGTGACATGAACCTGTTTTCCGACATCCGCGCGCTGGTGATTGACTGTCTGGCGGCCTTGGCCGCCGATGGGCTGATCCCGGCCGGGCTTGCCACCGATGCGGTTTCGGTCGAGCCGCCACGCGATGCGGGACATGGCGATATGTCCACCAATGCGGCCATGGTGCTGGCCAAACCGGCGGGGATGCAGCCACGGGCGATTGCCGATTTGCTGGTGGCACGGCTGGCCGCTGACCCCCGGATCACGCTGGCTGAGGTGGCCGGGCCGGGGTTCATCAATCTGCGCCTAGCCCCTGCGGTCTGGCAAGGCGTGGTGCATGCCGCCTTAACTAACCCTGATTTCGGCAAGTCCATGCTGGGGCAGGGCAAACGCGTCAATGTCGAGTTCGTTAGCAACAATCCGACCGGCCCCTTGCATGTCGGCCACACCCGGGGCGCGGTGTTTGGCGATGCTTTGGCCTCACTTCTGGCTTATGCGGGCTGGGAGGTTACGCGGGAATATTACATCAATGACGGCGGGGCGCAGGTCGATGTGCTGGCCCGGTCCGCCTATGAACGGTACCGCGAGGCCTGTGGTATTGCGCTGGACATCCCCGAAGGCCTGTATCCGGGCGATTATCTGGTGCCGGTGGGCGAGGCGCTGAAAGAAAAGTACGGTGATACGCTTTTGGACAAGGGCGAGCAATATTGGCTGGCCGATGTCCGCGAGATTGCCACCGGCATGATGATGGACATGATCCGTGCGGATCTGGCGCAGATCAATGTCACGATGGATGTGTTTTCGTCCGAAAAGGCGCTGTATGGCACCGGGCAGATCGAGGCTGCGATCGGGCGCTTGCGCGATCTGGGTTTGATCTATGAGGGCACACTTGAGCCGCCAAAGGGCATGACCCCCGAGGATTGGGAGCCGCGCGAACAGACCTTGTTTCAATCCACCAAATTCGGCGATGATCTGGACCGTCCGGTGATGAAATCGGATGGATCCTGGACCTATTTCGCGCCTGACATCGCCTATCATTTTAACAAGGTAAACCGGGGTTTTGACGCCCTTATTGATGTATTCGGGGCCGATCACGGCGGCTATGTCAAGCGGATGAAAGCGGCGGTCGCGGCACTTACTGAAAACAAGGTGCCGCTGGATATCAAGCTGATCCAGCTTGTGAAACTTTGGAAGGGCGGCGAGCCGTTCAAAATGTCGAAACGCGCGGGCAATTTCGTCACCCTGCGCGACGTGGTCGACTTGGTGGGCGCTGATGTGACCCGGTTCACCATGCTGACCCGGAAAAACGATGCGCCACTGGATTTCGACTTTGCCAAGGTGCTGGAGCAGTCCAAGGACAATCCGGTGTTTTACGTGCAATACGCCCATGCCCGCGTGCAATCCGTGCGGCGCAAAGCCCGCGATGCCGGGCTGGATGTGTCGACCGACGCTTTGGCCAAGGCCGACCTGACCAAGCTGGGCCACGAGGCGGAATTGAAAGTCGCCCGGCAGATTGCCGAATGGCCGCGTCTGGTGGAAATCGCCGCACGCGGCAACGAGCCGCACAAGATTGCCTTCTATCTGTATGAAATGGCGTCGGATTTCCATTCGCTATGGAACCGGGGCAATGACGAGACGTCCTTGCGTTTCCTGCAAGAGGGCGACGCAGCCACGTCACAGGCGAAAATCGCCCTGATTTCTGCCGTGGCCGTTGTTATTTCGGCTGGCCTTGGTATTCTTGGCGTCAAGCCGGTGGATGAGATGCGCTAAAGCGCACACCCAATCTGGGACCCGTCCGGCCCGAGGAATTAGACCAAAAGCAGTGAGGCGGATATGGCGAACCCTGAAATGCAGGCCCAACCCGGCCAAATGTTGGCGCGTGCCGGAAAAGTGACGCAAGTGACGGGCGCGCTGGTGTCGCTTGCTCTGGTCGCGGGGGTTGGTGTCTGGGGCTATAGGCTGTTGGTCCGTGACATGACCGGCATACCGGTTGTCCGCGCCATGGATGGCCCAGTCCGCGAGGCCCCCAGCAATCCGGGTGGCGATATTGTGCCGCATCTGGGCCTGTCGGTGAATGATGTCGCCGCCGCAGGCGAAGCTGCAGCCCCGGAAGACCGGCTGTTACTGGCCCCAGTGCAGCCCGAGTTCAGCGAAGATGACATGCTGGCAATGCCTACTGCCGAAGCGGACGAGCCTTTGGCCGCAGACATACTGGGCGCCTTAGCCGTCCCTGCCGACGTTGAAATCCCCGTGGCGGCCCTTGTGGCCAGCCCCGCACCGGTGGCGGACCCCGCGCTTTTGGTGCCGCCGGTCGCTGCCCAGGATACGGTGCCCGAGGTTGCGAATTTACCGGATGAAGCGGCCCCAACCGTGCCCATTGGCGGTGACGATCAGGTGCTGACGGCTGCTCAGGTCCTTGCCCTGGCCGATCAGATCGCAGCAGGGGCGACACCACTGACCGAACTCGCCGCGGGGCCTGATGTGCCGGCGGTTGTGACCTTGGACAGCGCGACACTGCCACAGATCATTGATGCCGCGATCCCCGGCGTGGCTACGGCCCTGATCCCGCCATCGCGGCCCGGCAGTCTGGCTCCGGCGAATGCGGGTGCAATCGCCGACGCAGTGGCCTCGGCCGCCCCCACATTGACGACCGATATTCCACAGGGGACCAATCTGGTACAGCTTGGGGCCTATGAGACGCCTGAAATCGCGTCCGAAGAATGGGATAAACTGAGCGTTCGGTTCGCCGAATTCATGTCTGGCAAAGAACCGGTTATTCAGCAGGCTACCAGTGGCGGGCGGGTTTTTTATCGACTGCGGGCGATGGGTTATGCCGACCTTGGCGATGCGCGGCGGTTTTGTGCGGCATTGGCGGCAGAAGAGGCTGCTTGTATCCCGGTGGTGGTGCGCTGAATGGCGTCCGCTCCGGTCATCTTCGGACCTGAGGGGTGCCGTGTAACCAATTGGGAAAAGGCGTTTTTTCGTGAAATTAACCCATGGGGGTTCATTCTGTTTGCGCGCAATGTCGACACGCCCGACCAATTGCGTCGCCTCACATCGGAGCTGCGCGATTGTGTCGGTTGGCATGCGCCGGTGTTGATCGACCAAGAGGGCGGACGGGTGCAGCGGATGCGCAGCCCACACTGGCGGGACTACTTGCCGGCACTGGACCAGATGCGCGCGGCCAAGGGACCGATCCGCGCCCAATGGGTCCGCAACCGGCTGATTGCCGCCGAACTGCATGATGTCGGCATTGATGTGAACTGTGCCCCCGTGGCCGATCTGGTTGAACCGGCCACCCATCCTGTGCTGCGCAATCGGCTGTATGGGGCCGAAATTAACACCGTGGTGGCCGCCGCCCGGGCCTGTGCCGATGCGTTTCTGGCGGGCGGGGTGTTGCCGGTGCTGAAACATATTCCCGGTTATGGCCGGGCTGCGGTTGACAGTCACCACGATCTGCCCCGCGTGTCGGAACCGTTCGAGGCGCTGATGACCCGCGATTTTGCGCCGTTTATCGCGCTGAACGATATCGCCATGGGGATGACAGCGCATATTGTGTTTGACGCGATTGATCCTGATCAGCCTGCCACCACTTCGGCCAAAACCATGGGGGTGATCCGGGACGATATTGGGTTCGACGGGCTGATTATGACCGATGATTTGTCGATGCAGGCCCTGCGTGGGACGCTTGCGCAGCGGGCCGCGGCGTCGCTTGGTGCGGGCTGTGATCTGGTGCTGCATTGCAATGGCACGCCCGGTGACATGACAGAAGTCGCCAATGCGTTGACCGAGATGACTTCGCAGGCCAACACCCGCGCCGCCCGCGCCCTTGCCCAACGACGGCCGCCAGAACCATGTGATATCATCGGTCTAGAGGCGGAACTTGATGCGCTCTTGGCCCCGTGCTGACGATGAGTGTTGTTTTTCAGGAAGATCCCACTGACTTGAATGCCCGCGTCAATGACCGCTTGGCATCCGAGGCGTTGATCGTTGATGTCGGCGGATATGAGGGGCCACTGGACCTGCTGCTGACCTTATCACGCACCCAAAAGGTTGATCTGCGGCAAATCAGCATATTCGCGCTGGCCGAGCAATATCTGGCCTTCATCGCGCAGGCGCGCGGTCTGCGGATTGAACTGGCCGCTGATTATCTGGTGATGGCCGCCTGGCTGGCTTTCCTCAAATCCCGGCTGCTTTTGCCACCCGATCCAAAGGCCGAAGGGCCGTCAGGCGAGGAACTGGCGGCACATCTGGCGTTTCAGCTGGAACGGCTGGCGGCGATGCGAGAAGTGGCCGCCAAACTGATGGCACGGGACCAGTTGGGACGAGATTTCTTTGTCCGAGGTTTGACAACCGATGTGGCGCGAGTTCGTCGGGTGTCATTATCGGCGACCTTGCTAGACCTGATGCAGGGCTATGCGCGCATTCGGACCAAGGACGAGTTCCGCCCCTTTGTGATGGACCGCGATGCGATCATGACAATGGAGCAGGCGCTGGAGCGTATGCGCGCGCTGATCGGCTATGCTGGTGACTGGACAGATATTCGCAGCTATTTACCAACCGGGTGGGATAGCGATCCGGTGCGTCGCCGGTCCTCGGCGGCAGCAACATTCGTCGCCGCCCTTGAACTGGCCAAAGAGGGACAAATCGACATCCGGCAGTCCGATCTGTATGCGCCGGTCGAAATTCGGAAAAGGACGCCGCGCGATGGCTGAAGCTGACACCGAACAAAGCCTGTTTCAGGCCCCACCGCTGGCCGAACAGGAACGCATGGTCGAGGCGATCTTGTTTGCCAGCGCCGATCCGGTGACGATTTCTGATCTGGCCGGGCGGATGCCGCATGGCTGCGATCCGGCTGCTGCCTTGGTCGTGCTGCGCAAACGCTATGAAGGGCGCGGCGTCAATGTGCTGCGCATCGGCGAGGCCTGGGCGGTCCGCACTGCGCCTGACCTTGGATTTTTGATGCAAAAGGAAACCGTCGAGACCCGCAAATTATCACGGGCCGCAATCGAAACTTTGGCAATTGTGGCGTATCATCAACCAGTTACCCGGGCCGAGATTGAAGAGATCCGGGGTGTCAGTGTCAGCCGGGGCACGGTGGATCAGCTGATTGAAATGGAATGGATCCGATTTGGGCGGCGCAAGATGACGCCGGGCCGCCCGGTGACCTTCGTTGTAACGGAACGGTTTTTAGACCATTTCGGCTTGGAATCCGCCCGCGACCTGCCGGGCCTCAAAGAACTGCGCGCCGCTGGCCTTCTGGACAACCGCCCGCCGCCGGGGTTGGAGCCGTTGGGGGATGTGCCCTATGATGAAGGTCAGGCGGAATTGTTCGACGGCACGTCTTAGAGCCATATAATTGGTCGGGTTTTCCTGACTTCCCTCAGCCACACCGACGATTAAGCTAGCCTTACGGCAATTGTTTTCATGGCCGTAACCACCTCGTTTCATTCAAACAATTTGGTGCAACATGACTTTGCGATCCCCCCGCGAGCGGGTTCTCCAGACATTGAGTTTCGAAGCTGGCGGACTTTTGATGGTGACACCGGTATATGTGCTGATGTTCGGCAGAACGGCGGGCGAGGGGTTTACGTTGCTCCTCGCCCTTTCTGTGGCCGTTATGGTGTGGTCACCTTGTTTCAACACGCTGTTTGATTGGGTTGACCTGACCCTGTCGGGACGGGTTGCCAGCGACAGGCCGCATCGCTTGCGGCTGGTCCATGCGGTGCTGCATGAAGCGTCGTCGGTCATCGTTTCCCTGCCGCTGATCCTGTGGATTGGTGGGTTATCTGTCAGCGCGGCGCTGGCGCTTGATCTGGGTTTGACCGTATTTTATTCGGTCTATGCCTATGTTTTTCATGTATTTTATGATCAGATGCGCCCGGTCACACAATCCGCCGGGCAACAGTTGTCCGATCACGCCGGACAGTGGGGCGGGCATCCCGTGGCCTTTGACCTCCAGCCCCAAAAAGCGCCCGCCTGTCAGGGAAATTGCGCTGGAACCTGTCTGGGTCGGATCGCGGCCGGGCCAAAACGCGATGGTCAAAACATCCGTCCCTGCCAGTTACGGCTGATAAAAGCGCAAAACGACGACACCATTCTGCCGCTTCTGACAGCTCGGCCAGAGTAACGACGGTGCCGCGTTTCGCAGGCATCTGTAAGCTGTTCGACGATTCCCTTAAGGTGCTTTTTAGTCCAGTCCGGCATCCAGACAGTCGCCGTCAAACACATCCGCAAAGAGCGGGATGACCACTGCCGGCACGTCGCGACCCGGCATAATCGCAGTTTGCAATCCAAATTCGGTGTCAATCACCGGCTGATGGCTGACCGAAACCGATGGGGCAGGGGTTTGTGGGGGAATGGGTCCGGCAACAGCCGGGATCGTTCCATCCGCAAAGGAACTGGCAAGCGCCGCAAAATTTAGCAGGTCGGTCGCGGTTGCTTGCCGCGTCATGCTATCAAACATCGTATTGCTGCCCCAGGCCCGCTTGAATTCGGCCTGGCCGTCTATCAGCACGGCAGAACAGATTATCGTTCGTGCGGCAGGATCTTCGGGGGTGATTTGTATGACCACGGCCTGCGCCATGGCTGGACTTGCGAACCAGACTGCCGCGCATATCAGGGCTGTCGTTTTCATACCGTCACTCCGTTTTGAAATGTTTGGACAGTTTTAACCCCTGTCCCTGATAGTTCGACGCGATATCAACTCCATATAATTGATCTGGCCGTTCGGCCATGGCCTCATACACCAGCCGCCCGACAACCTGGCCGTGTTCCAACACAAACGGGGCCTCGTGGCAGCGCACCTCGAGCACGCCGCGCGATCCGGCCCCGCCAGCGGGTGCATAGCCAAAGCCGGGGTCAAAGAAACCAGCGTAATGCACCCTGAATTCACCCACCATGGCCAGATAGGGGGCCATTTCAGCGGCATAATCGGGCGGGATTGTCACCGCCTCGCGGCTGACAAGGATATAAAACGCGCCAGGATCAAGGATGATCTGGCCATTCGCGCTATGTACTTGTTCCCAGAAATCTGCGGGCGGATAATGCCCGATCTTGTCCAGATCAATCACACCCGTGTGCGGTTTGGCGCGGTAGCCGACCAATGTGCCGGTGCCAGGCGACAGATCGACCGAAAAGCCCAAGCCGTCGCTGATCAGCGGGGTGCCGGACACCAGCGGGGTTTGAACATGCAGGGCTTGCAAGGCCGCGTCGGTGAGACTGGCCTGACCCTGCCGGAACCGTATCTGGTTCAGCCGCATCCCGGGGCGGACCAGCACAGAAAACGAACGGGGGCAAATTTCGGCATATAATGGGCCATGATAGCCCGGCGGAATGCGGTCAAATTCGACCCCACCATCGGTGATTGTCCGGGTCAGCAGATCCAGCCTGCCGGTGGATGATTTGGCATTAGCGATGGCTTGAATATGGTCCGGCAAAGCCAGCGTTTCCATCAGGGGCACGACATAGACGCAGCCCTTTTCCAGCACGGCCCCTTGGGTCAGGTCGACACGGTGCATTTCGAATTCGGCAATCCGGGTGGCGACAGTTTGCCCTGCGCCTGCCAGAAACGAGGCGCGGACCCGGTAGGCGGTGTGACCAAGGCGCAGATCAAGGCTGGCCGGTTGCAGCTGCGCATCGGTGATGGCAGGCACCGCGGACATGGCGCCAGAGCCGATCAGGGCCGCGATTTGCTGGCTTGGCAATACTCCGGTCATCGCAATCCCTTTGATACCCAGCTACAAAAACGCCCGCCGCAATCCTGCGGGCGGGCGGTTTTTTTGGTCGGGCTAGCAGGACTTGAACCTGCGGCCTTCCGTCCCCCAGACGGACGCGCTACCAGGCTGCGCTATAGCCCGACTAACCGTGTTCATACTGATTTGTGCGGTAAGGGCAAGCCCACAAACAGCTTTTAACCCCAACCAAAGACCCTAACCCCGGGCCATGCGGTCGCGGATTTCGACCAACCGGGCGACCAATGGTGCGATCCGCTGGCCTTGGGCCGCCAACCGGCTGCGGTTGACCTGTGCCAGCGCTAACATCAGGGCCGGGGCCGCGGGGAAGGGTTCAGCCAGACGGCTGCCTTCTGTCGGGCGCGGTGGTGCGGACTGACGGGCGGACCCCGGAACCGCAACCGTCAGTACCGGAATGTCGGGGATATCCTCGCTACTGGCGCCTTCGGGCATTTCCTTTGGCCCCAACGCCATCACGTGACGGTTGCCATTGTCGCGCAACAGCTTTTGCACGCCTTTGATGGTCATGCCCTGATCATGCAACAGCGTTTTTATCCCGCCGAGCAGCGCCATATCTTCGGGGCGGTAATACCGGCGTCCCCCGGCGCGCTTGACCGGTTTGATCTGGGTAAATTTGCTTTCCCAGAATCGCAGCACATGCGCAGGCGTATCGAGCCATTCCGAGACTTCGCTGATTGTCCGGAACGCCTCGCGCGATTTGTTCATGAATTAGCCTTTGTTGCCATCGGCAACCCGGTCTTTCATCAGATGCGATGATCGGAAGGTCAGAACCCGGCGCGGGTGGATCGGAACCTCTTGGCCGGTCTTGGGATTGCGGCCCACACGCGCGGCTTTTTCGCGCACCGAGAACGTCCCGAAGGATGAGATTTTTACCGATTCCCCGCCAACCAATGCGTCCGAGATATGGCCCAACACGGCCTCTACCAATTCGGCGCTGTCATTGCGGGACAGTCCCACTTCACTATGTACCGCTTCCGCCAAATCCATCCGTGTCAAAGTCTTGTCAGCCATTACAATCCCCCTCGTTTTGGCAACCTTAGGGCAAGGGGTATTTTAGAGTCAATATCAAGGGCTTGCCGAACGCAGTTAAGAGGGGGTCTTTGCCTACCAGCGCAACACAACTGCGCCCCAGGCAAGTCCGCCACCGATGGCTTCGGTTACCAGCAGGTCACCGCGTTTAATCTGGCCGCGCTGAACCCCCACCGACAGGGCGAGGGGAATCGACGCTGCCGAGGTATTGCCATGGTCCTGCACGGTGACCACGACCCGGTCCATCGGCACCTGCATCCGCTGGGCCGTGGCGGTGATGATCCGCAGATTGGCCTGATGCGGCACAATCCAGTCCACATCGGCCCCGGTCAATCCGACCTTTTCCAACGCGGCATGGGCGGTTTGTGCCAGCTTTTCAACGGCATGGCGGAAAACCTCGCGGCCTTCCATTTTCAGCACGCCAGTGGTCCGGGTGCCGACGCCGCCATCGACATAGAGCAGATCGCGGAAATTGCCGTCCGAATGCAGGTCGGTGGCCAGTATGCCGCGATCGGCGTTGGTGCCGTCGCCAGATTCGGCCTCCAGGATCAGCGCGCCGGCCCCATCGCCGAATAGCACGCAGGTGGCCCGGTCGTTCCAGTCGATGATCCGGCTGAATGTTTCGGCCCCAATGACCAGAACCCGTTTGGCCTGTCCGGCCACGATCAGCGCATTCGCGGTGGACAGGGCATACACAAAGCCCGCACAAACCGCCTGCACATCAAAGGCATAGCCGCCGCGCATCCCAATCGCCTGCTGCACCATGGTAGCGGCCGACGGAAAGGTCAGATCGGCGGTTGAGGTGGCCAGAATGATCGCGTCAATATCATTGCCGGTCAGCCCGGCATTGGCTAGGGCGGCCAAGGCAGCATTGGCGGCCAGTTGCGATGTGGTCTGGTCCGGGGCCGCAATATGCCGCCGTTCAATACCGGAGCGGGATTTGATCCATTCATCCGATGTCTCAAGCCGGGCGGCAAATTCGGAATTATGCATGATCCGGTCGGGCAGATAATGCCCGATACCTTTGGCCACAGCCCGAATGGTGGGGCGATTCGTCATTTTCCTACTCGGCCTCCGCCCCGTTTGCGACCGCGCCACGAGATCCTTCTTGGGGGGTATCTTGGGCGAGGCTGGCCGCAAGCGCAACCCGGGCCGCCAGTTTTTCGGCAAATCCGGATTTGGCCAATTGATGCGCCAGCCCAAGCGCGGCGGCGATTCCGGTGGCATCGGCGGACCCGTGGCTTTTGACCACAGTGCCGTTCAGCCCCAGAAACACCCCGCCATTCACCCGGCGCGGATCGATCCGTTTGGACAGCCGTTTCAGCGATGTCATCGCCAGCAAGGCCGCGAATTTGGACAACAGGGTTTTGTTGAACGACGCGCGCAGCAGTTCCGAAATCAGATTGGCAGTGCCTTCGCCGGTTTTAAGGGCGACATTGCCGGTAAATCCATCGGTTACGATCACATCGACCCGGGCCGAGGGCAGATCGCCGCCTTCGACAAAGCCAACATAGTCAAAATCGCCTTTTCCCGCAGCGCGTCCGATCAGGTCATGGGCGACCTTCAGTTCGGCATGTCCTTTGTGTTCTTCGACCCCGACATTCAGCAGGCCAACCCGGGGGCGGGCAATATCGAGGCCGACATGGGCATAGGACGCGCCCATCAGGGCATAGGTCAGCAAATCATCCTGATCGGCACGAATATCAGCCCCGGCATCCAGCATGATGTTAAACCCGGCTGGGTTGCGCGACGGCCACAGGCAGGCAATGGCGGGGCGGTTGACCCCTTCGACTTTGCGCAGACGCAGCATGCTGATGGCCATCAGGGCACCAGTGTTACCGCAACTGATGCAGGCCTGCGCCGCGCCCGACCGCACCGCGTCAATTGCCGACCACATCGACGTGGCCTTGCCGTGGCGCATCACATTGCTGGGTTTGTCTTTCATTGCCACGACATCGGCGGCATCGACGACGGTCACCTGATCGCCAAGTCTGCGTTTGACTATCAGTGGGTCCAGCACGGCCTTTTGACCATGCAACAGGACCTTCGCATCGGGATGTTCAGCCAGAAAACGCACAAGGCCCGCAACGATGGTTGCAGGGCCTTTGTCGCCACCCATGGCGTCAACTGACAAAACTACCGACCCGGTGCGCGCTGCAGTCGTGACCCCGTTAGCTGGGCGATCTGGGCGGCTTTGGGTCATTGTCGGGTCACGCGGGCGTTACGCCGCGTCTTCTTCCAGATCGACCTCGGCCACTTTGGCAATCACTTCGCGCGCCGCATAAAACCCGCAGGACGGGCAAATGTGGTGCGGGCGTTTCTTTTCGCCGCAGGACGGGCAGTCATGGGGATTTTCGGCAACCAGAAAATCATGGCTACGACGTTGCCCACCACGGGCTTTGGAGATTTTATTCTGTGGGACGGCCATTGCGCAACCTCGGGGTTCGGTGGGCACGTAGCCCTGATTAATATCGTGTCCGGCGTACTGCCAAGCGACTTTCGGCGGGTCTTAAGTCATTCGTCCGGCACTGTCGAGACGCGATCTAAGAAAGGCCGGGACCATAGAGTGAAAAGTCAAAGGCGCAAGATGATTCTTAGTCGGTTTGGTCCGGTTTGCCCTTGGTTTGCAGGGCATCGCGCAGCGCGGCCAGACCGGCAAAGGGTTTGACCGCGTCACTGGTCAGCGGCACTGCCCCCGGTTCGGTGACGGTGATATCGGCAATCGCCGCCCCAGTGGCGCGGGGATAGGGCGGCAAAGCCAAGGCCAAGGCCTCGATCATCACAGCCCCAAGGTCCAGATCGACCGGCATTGCCTCGGCCGTATCATCGTCGTCCATTTCCACTTCACCAGGGCCGGGCTGGGGCAGGTCGGTCAGATACCGGCGCACCACCGGCTCTTCGATCCGGGTGGTCACAGGGGCCAATGTCACAACGCATTCTTGCACAACAGTGGCACCCAGCACCGCGTCCAGTTGCCAATCGCGTTTGCCCAAGGGCTGCAAAGTGACAGCAAAGCGCAACTTTTTGACAGCCAAAATGCCCAGTTCAGCCGCCAAGGTCTGACGCGCGCCAGTATCCGGGTCCAGTGTGATCCGGGTTGGCTGGCGGTGTTTCAGGTCTGACATGCGAATCAGATGCTGAGGCAACGGTGCATTGTCGGGCGACGGGGGCATTGGCACAGCCTTTCGTGAACGGGTGTCCGGCTTGAACACAAGGCGGGGAATGTTGTAAGCCGGATAAAAGGCAGGACAGGCCATGGCAAGAGGACATCGCATGAGCAGCAAGAACCGGGCCGCGACCGGCACCCCGATGCAGACCAATGGCCTGCGACTGATTGGTGTGCTGGGTCTGGCCCTGCTGACCGCCTGCACACCGCTGTATCGCAACCACGGCTATATGCCGACCGAAACCGAACTGGCCGCGATTGCCGTCGGTGTGGATACCCGCGAAACGGTGACTGCGACGATTGGCGCGCCGACGGCGGGCGGGGTTCTGAATGCATCTGGATTTTATTATGTCGAAAGCCGGTTCCGGCATTTTGGCCCGCTGGCCCCGCAGGAAATTGAGCGTCAGGTTTTGGCGATCAGTTTCAACGCGGCGGGTGTTGTGACCAATATTGAGCGGTTCGGGCTGGAGGATGGGCAGGTTGTTACATTGTCGCGCCGTGTGACCGACGACAATGTCCGCGATACGACGTTTATCCGGCAATTGATTGGTAATCTGGGCAATTTCGACCCAACCGCGCTGATCGGCGACGAATAGCGCCCCCGATCCTGCGCCCCGGTTAGCGATCGGGTTCAAAGGTCAGCGACACGCCGTTCATGCAATAGCGCAGGCCGGTGGGGGCCGGGCCGTCGGGGAAAACATGCCCCAGATGGCTGTCACAACGGGCGCAATGCACCTCGGTCCGGCGCATGAAAAACCCGCGATCGACGGTTTCGCCCACGGCCTCGGGGGCCAGCGGCGCATAAAACGAGGGCCAGCCAGTGCCGCTGTCAAACTTGGTGTCCTGATCAAACAAAGCGGCACCACAGCCGACGCACAGATAGGTGCCGGGGGCCTTGGGGAAATTGTCGTTGGAAAACGCCCGTTCGGTGCCGTGTTTGCGGGTGACCTTATAGGCCAGATCGGACAACTGCGCCTTCCATTCAGCCTCAGTCTTAATGACTTTGTCCATGTGATGTATATCCTCTGTCATGTTCCCGCTTTATGTAGGTGGTGGCGGAACTGTTCCAAGTGAGGTCTGACATGACCGTGACATTGCGAAAAGGCCGATATGTCGCCCGATTTGCGAAATCTGACGCAGATGTGATGGCAGCACAAGCGTTGCGGCATCTGTGTTTCATCGAACATGGCGGAGGTGTCGCACAGCCGGGGCATCTGGACCGGGATGCCTTTGATCCCAAATGCCGGCATGTATTGGTCGAGGATATGGCGCAGCGGCTGGTTGCCTGTTTCCGGCTGCTGCCGCTGAACGACGGGGCCCAGATTGGCCAAAGCTACTCCGCACAATATTATGACCTGCGGGCATTGCAGGATTTTGCCGGGCCAATGGTGGAAATGGGCCGGTTTTGCGTGCATCCCGAGGTGCATGACGCGGATGTATTGCGTGTCGCATGGGGCGCAATGACCCGGTTTGTCGATGAAACCGGCGTCGAATTGCTGTTTGGCTGTGCGTCCTTTGCGGGCACGCAGGCCGAGGCCTATCTGGATGCATTCGGCATGTTGCACGAACGCCACCTTGCCCCCAAGCGCTGGCTGCCCCGGATTAAAGCCCCGCATGTGGTGCGCTTTGCCCGCCGGGTCATCGACCCGAAACTGGCGCTGCGGCACATGCCGCCGCTGTTGCGCAGCTATCTGGGCATGGGTGGCTGGGTCAGCGACCATGCCGTTGTTGATACCAGAATGAACACGTTGCATGTGTTTACCGGGGTCGAGATTGCGGCGATTCCGGCGCGGCGGGCCCGTGCGCTCAGGGCGGTTGCAGGGTAAGACCTTTTGATGCCTCCGGCGGGGATATTTATGAACAAAAGAAACGGGGGGACTTGCACCTTTTTTTGCGCCCGACTACCTGCGGCCCCATGGCACGCGCACCCCTGTTACAGATATCCGAAATCACCCTTGGCTTTGGCGGCAACCCCGTCTTTGATGGCCTGTCCCTGAATGTCCAGCCGGGTGACCGGGTGGCGCTGGTCGGGCGCAATGGGTCGGGCAAATCGACCCTGATGAAGGTGATGGCGGGGCTGATTGAAGCCGACAAGGGCCTGCGCGCCGTAGCCCCGGGCGTGACCGTGGGCTATATGGAACAAGAGCCGACGATGGATGGTTTCGTGACGCTGGGCGATTATGCCGCCTCTGGGCTGGACCCGTCCGAGACCTATAAGGTCGATATGGTGGCCGAGGGGTTGAAGTTTGACCCCACGCGCGAGGTTGCCGTGGCGTCTGGTGGTGAACGCCGCCGCGCGGCTTTGGCCAAGCTGATGGCCGAGGCGCCGTCGCTCATGCTGCTGGACGAACCTACCAACCATCTGGATATCGAGGCGATTGCCTGGCTGGAAAATGAGCTGAAAGAGACCCGGACGGGGTATGTGATCATTAGCCACGACCGCGCGTTTCTACGTGAACTGACCCGTGCAACCCTTTGGATTGACCGTGGAATTGTCCGCCGTCAGGAAACTGGATTTACCGGGTTTGAGGAATGGCGCGACAAGGTCTGGGAAGACGAAGATCTGGCGCGGCACAAGCTGGATCGCAAGATCAAATCCGAGGGGCGTTGGGCGGTTGAGGGCATCTCGGCCCGGCGCAAGCGCAATCAGGGCCGGGTCCGGGCGCTGGCCGAACTGCGTGAAGAACGCGGGTCGCAGATCAGGCGGCAGGGCACGGCGGCGCTCGCACTTGAGGGCGGGCAGGTGTCGGGCAAGCGGGTGTTGGAGGCGATTGGGATCAGCAAGGCGTTCGGTGACAAGATCATTGCGCAGAATTTTTCGATCACTATTCAACGCGGCGACAGGATTGCCTTTGTCGGCCCCAATGGGGTGGGAAAAACTACGCTGATCAAGATGTTGCTTGGCGAAGTTCAACCAGATTCTGGCAGCATCAAACCGGGTACTAACCTGAATATCGCGGTGTTTGATCAGGCCCGCGCAGCACTTGACCCCGAGATGACCCTGTGGGATTCACTGACCGGGGACCCCGAAATGCGGGTATCGGGCAAGGCTGATCAGGTCATGGTGCGCGGCGAGCCACGCCATGTCATGGGCTACCTGAAAGATTTCCTGTTCGACGAATCGCAGGCCCGCGCCCCGGTCAAATCCCTGTCGGGGGGCGAAAAGGCCCGGCTGCTGCTGGCCCGGATCATGGCCCGCGAAAGTAATTTACTGATATTGGACGAGCCGACCAATGATCTGGATATCGAAACGCTGGACCTGCTGCAGGATATTCTGGCCGATTACGATGGCACTGTGCTGCTGGTCAGCCACGACCGCGATTTTCTGGACCTTGTCGCCACTACGACTGTTGCGATGGAGGGCGACGGGCGCGCCACGGTTTATGCCGGCGGCTGGACCGATTACCGCAGCCAGCGCGGCGTGATCGAGATGGAGCAAGCGGCGGCCAAGTCGTTGGCGCCCAAGGATAAACCCAAATCCGGCGCAAAACGGGTGGGGTTGAGTTTTACCGAAAAGCATCGCCTCGATATCTTGCCCGGCATTATTGCCAAGCTGGAGGCTGAACTGGCCGCGCTGTCGCAGGCCATGGATGACGCGGAAATGTTCACCAAAGAACCGGTAAAATTCCGCAAAACCACCGAGGCGTTGAGCCAAAAACAGGCGCTGCTGATGGCGGCTGAGGAGGAATGGTTGTCACTTGAGGAACGGGCGGGCTAGTTGCAAATCCCGGCGTCCGACAGGAACACCGGGATTTGCTTTAGGCTCAACCAATGACACGCGTCTGCAAAGGCGGGACTAACCGTCGAAATTCACTTCTTCCATGATCCGCAACGCCGCGGCCCGGTGGCCTGCAAGTTCGGTCAGGTCAAGCGTATCGGCGGTAAATGACCCCCAGCTTTGGACCAGATCGGACAGGGCTGCGCCTTCCAGCACTGGGTATTCGTTGTTTAATTCGGCATAGATCGTCTGCGCCGCAGGAGACACGAGGAATTCCATCAGCTGGATCGCTTCGGCTTTGTTCGGTGCAGCCGCCGTCAGCGCCACGCCCGAGATATTGATATGGGTGCCGCCGCCCTCGAATGTCGGGAAGATAATCCGCACGGAATTGGCCCATTCCAATTGTTCCGGATCAGACAGCATCTGGCCCATGTAATAGGTATTTCCCAGCGCAATATCACATTCGCCCGCCCAGATAGCACGGACCTGATCGCGGTCGCCGCCATTCGGGATCCGGGCCAGATTGGCATGCAGCCCAGCGGCCCACGCAGTTGCGGCCTCTTCTCCGCTATGGGCGATCACGGCGGCCAGCAGCGCCAGATTGTAGTTATGGGTGCCCGAGCGGGTGCAGATCCGACCCAGCCATTTGTCCGATGTCAGATCTTCATAGGTCGTGACCTCGCCATCGGCTACACGGTCATTGCTGGCATAAATGATCCGGGCGCGTTTGGTCAGGCCGAACCACAGGTTGTCGGGGCTGCGCAACTCGGCCGGGATTGCGGCGGTTAGTATTGCGGACTCAACGGGTTGGATCACGCCCGCATCGACGATTTGCTGCAGGTTGGCGATATCAACGGTCATCACCAGATCGGCAGGCGACCGGGCCCCTTCGGCCTTGAGCCGTTCGACCAGACCTTCTTCGACGAAGGCCAGATTGACGGCGATGCCGGTCTCGGCGGTAAAGGCATCGATCACCGGCTGGATCAGTTCCGGCTGGCGGGTGGTGTAGATATTGACATCCGCCATGGCCGGGGTGGCCAGCACAGCAGTGCCGAGGAGCAGGGCGCGTAGGGACATTTTGACCTCCAGTTTGGTTGAAGGCTTTATTTCTGAGTCTTTCTGTCAGGTCAATACCCAAATATTTTAGTCGGATTTACGCTCGGCGGCTTTGGCTGTGTTCCAAAGTGTATCCATTTCGGCCAAGTCGCTTTGCGCCGGGGTCTTGCCGATGGCCGCTAAGGCATCCTCGATATAGCTGAACCGCCGGGTGAATTTGGCATTGGCCCCGCGTAACGCCGCCTCGGGGTCAACCTGCAAATGCCGGGCGAGATTGGCCATGACGAACAGCATGTCGCCCAATTCATCGGTGATTTCGGCTTGGGTCAGTGTGTCACGCGCCTCGGCCAATTCGCGGGCTTCTTCCTGCAACTTGTCCAGTACCATGCTGATATCGGGCCAGTCAAAGCCAACCCGTGCCGCCCGTTTTTGCAGTTTCACAGCGCGCAACAGGGCAGGCAGGCCAATGGCCACGCCAGCCAACGTGCGGATTTCGGCTTTTTGGGCGCGCTCAGCCGCTTTGATCTTTTCCCAGTCGGTGGTTTGCTGCGCGGCGGTTTTATCGCGGGACTCAGCCCCGAATACATGAGGATGACGCGCTATCATCTTGTCAGATATGGCTTTTGTGACGCTGGCAAAACTGAAATGACCCGCTTCGGCACCGATTTGGCTGTGATAGATGGTTTGCAATAACAGATCGCCCAATTCGCCCTCAAGTTCTGCCATATCGCCCCGGTCGATCGCATCGGCCACTTCATAGGCTTCTTCGATCGTGTAGGGCGCGATGGTGGCAAAGGTCTGTTCGATGTCCCAGGCACAGCCGGTGGCCGGATCGCGCAGGCGTGTCATGATCTGCAATAATCGGCTGATTTGCGCCGCCGGAGTGGGGGTTTCATCGTGGATCAGGCTGTCATCGGCCATTGCGGCAGGCTTTCCTTTGGGGTCTAAGCACAGGGTAACGCCCTGGGTTGCGGAGTCCATCCATGCCAGTGATCAATCGCATCGCCGATTTTGCGCCACAGATGAAAGTCTGGCGCAGGCATTTGCATCAGCACCCGGAATTGGGCACGAAATGCGTTAACACCGCCGCCTATGTTGTTGAAAGATTACGTGAATTCGGGATAGACGAAATCCATGAAGGCATTGCCGAAACCGGCGTTGTCGCGATTATCCGGGGGCAGGGCGATGGCCCGGTGATCGGGCTGCGCGCCGATATGGACGCGCTGCCAATTCATGAGACGACCGGGGCGGCGCATGCGTCGCGCAGTGATGGCAAAATGCATGCCTGCGGCCATGATGGCCACACGACCATGCTGCTGGGGGCCGCAAAATATCTGGCTGAGACCCGGAATTTTGCGGGCTCGGTCGCGCTGATCTTTCAACCTGCCGAGGAAACCGGCGGCGGGGCCGAAGTGATGGTGGCCGAAGGCATGATGGAGCGGTTTGACATTGCCCAGGTCTATGCCTTGCACAACGCGCCGGGCACGCCGGTCGGCCAGTTTTATACCACACCTGGCCCGATTATGGCCGCTGTGGACACGTTTCATATTCAGGTCACTGGCAAAGGTGGGCATGGTGCCATGCCGCATGATACCCGCGATCCGGTGGTGGCCGCTGTCGGGATTGTGCAGGCTATTCAGACGATCAGCAGCCGAAACCACTATGCTTTGGACGATCTGGTGATTTCTGTGACGCAGATACATACCGGGTCTGCGCATAATGTGATCCCCGAAACCGCCTATATCAACGGCACGATCCGCACCTTTGCCGCCCCTGTATTGGCCATGGTCAAAACCCGCATGGCCGAAATTGTGACCGGGCAGGCCGCGAGTTACGGGGTTAATGGTGAATTGCGTTTCGAGCCCGGCTTTCCCGCCACAGTCAACGATCCGGCCAAAACCGCCTTTGCCGCCGATGCCGCCCGCGCGGTGGGTCTGGCGGTCAATGCCGAGGCCGGGCGCGAGATGGGGGCGGAAGATTTTTGCTATATGCTGGAGGCGCGGCCCGGCGCGTATCTTTTCCTTGGCAATGGCGATACCGCGGGTCTGCATCATTCGGCCTATGATTTTGATGATGAAACAGCGCCCTATGGGGCGTCGTTTTTTGTCAAACTGGTCGAGATGGCGCAGCCGTTAGGGTGAGAACTTTGGCTGCCGTCGACAATGTCTCTCGGACCAATGGCGCGATAATGGCGACCGGAGGTATTTGGGCAACTCCGAAAATCATGAGTGTTTAGATGTCTTTAGAAGATGCGAAATCACAGGTCGATCTTGCCTTTACACGTGGCGACCTGCGCGGGCTGGCGTTCGAGAATGCGTTTGGCGGGGCGACATCGTTTTTGCGGCGGCGCTATACCAAGGATCTGACCGGGGTTGATCTGGCGATCACCGGTGTGCCGTTTGATCAGGCGGTGACGCACCGCACCGGAACCCGGTTTGGCCCGCGTGCGATCCGCGAGGCATCGGCGCTGCAACCCTTTGACATGCCCTATGGCTGGGGCTTTGATCCATTGGGTGAATTTGCGGTGGTGGATTATGGCGATGTGGCGTTTGACTATGCCAAGACGTCGGATTTCCCCGCGGCATTGACCGCCCATATCCGCGGCATATTGGCCGCCGGGCCCGGCACGGTGACCCTTGGCGGCGATCATTTCATCACCCTGCCGATTTTGAAAGCATATGCTGAAAAGTTTGGCCCGGTCAGTTTCATCCAGTTCGATGCCCATTCCGACCTGTGGGCCGACGATGATTTCGCCCGGATCGACCACGGCACGTTCATGTATAAGGCGGTCAAGCTGGGCTATGTTGACCCGAAATCCTCGGTGCAAATCGGGATCCGGACCGAACTTGACGATTATCTGGGCGTACAAGTGATTGATGCCCGCGAAGTGCATGAAAACGGTGCTGATGCCGCTGTGGCGCGGGCCAAGGCTATTGTCGGCGGCCGGCCGACCTATGTGACCTTTGACATTGATGCGCTTGACCCTGCTTTTGCCCCCGGCACTGGCACCCCGGTCTGGGGCGGGCTGGCGTCGTGGCAGGCGGCGGCGATTTTACGCGGGCTGGCCGGGATCAATATGGTTGGGGGCGATGTGGTTGAGGTATCGCCGCCGTTTGACCACGGGTCCATCACGGCAGTTGCGGGGGCGCATGTGGCGCATGAGCTGTTGTGCCTGTACTGCTGGAATTTGCGACAGAGGCGAACATGATGTTGGTGATCAAGGTCGCTGGGGCAATAATTGTCATCGGTATCGCGGGCCTGATGGCTTGGATCCGGCTGGCACCCGTTGATGTGCGGGATTGGCATGCAGCCCTACCGATGTTCGCATCCGAGCTTGATGGCCCCTGCCTGCTCGGTCCGACCTATAAATTCACCGGCACCTTTGCCTGTTCGCTGCCGGACACGACGGCGCAAGACGTTTTGGCCAGGCTGGACGGTATTGCCCTGAACACGCCGCGCACCCGTCTGATCGCGGGCAGCCCCGGCGAGGGCCGGATGACGTGGGAAACCCGCAGTTGGCTGTGGGGCTTTCCCGATTATACGACAGCGCAGGTCGAAAACCGCGGGGCCACCACCGCGCTGGTCATCCATGCCCGCCAACGGTTTGGCAGAGAAGACGCGGGCGTCAACCGGGCGCGGGTGGCAAGCTGGCTGGCGCAATTGTCCGCCTCTTGACCCTTCGCCCCCGATAGCGGACATGGGGCACCATGATCGCCTTTGAAAAGCTCCAGCAACTGACCGCCCGTTTCCAGTTTCTGGAGGCCAAGATGTCAACTGGCCTGTCGGGCGCTGATGTGGCCAGTTTGGCCCGTGAATATTCCGACCTGAAGCCGGTGGTCGAGGTGGTGGCGACCTATCAGGCGCTGTTGCAGGAATTGGACGAGACCGAAGCGATGCGCCGTGACCCGGAAATGCGTGCCCTTGCCGAAGACGAGCTGCCCGCCCTGCGCGACAAGATCGCCGTATCCGAGGCCGCGTTGCAACTGGCCCTGCTGCCCAAGGACGCCGCCGATGGCCGCCCCGCGATGATTGAAATCAGGCCCGGCACCGGCGGCGACGAGGCTGCACTGTTCGCCGCTGATCTGCTGCGCATGTATCAGCGCCATGCCGAACAGCATGGCTGGACCTTTGAGATTATCGAAGAACAGACCACCGAACTGGGTGGCATCAAGGAAGTCGTGGCGCGTGTCGCGGGCGAGGGGGTGTTTGCCCGGTTGAAATACGAATCCGGCGTTCACCGCGTCCAGCGCGTGCCCGATACCGAGGCGTCGGGGCGCATTCACACCTCTGCCGCCACCGTGGCCGTGCTGCCCGAGGCCGAGGCGGTGGATATTCAGATCAACCCAAATGACATTCGTATTGATACGATGCGGGCGTCGGGCGCGGGGGGGCAGCATGTCAACACCACGGATTCAGCCGTGCGCATCACCCATCTGCCCACCGGAATCATGGTTACCTCGGCGCAAAAATCGCAACACCGCAACCGCGAACTGGCGATGAATGTGCTGATGGCCCGGCTGTATGATCTGGAACGCAACCGGGTGGATGGGGCCCGGTCAGCGGACCGGCGCGCGCAGGTCGGGTCGGGCGACCGGTCCGAACGCATCCGCACCTATAACTTCCCCCAAGGCCGGATGACTGATCACCGGATCAACCTGACTTTGTACCGGCTGGACGCGATCATGCAGGGCGATCTGGATGAGATCATCGACGCATTATCTGCTGATGCGCAGGCCACATTATTGGCCGAGATGGAAGGATAACGCCTGTGGTGACGGGGTCGCAGGCTTTGGTCATCGCCACCCGCACCCTTGCCGCGGCGGGCGTGCCCGATCCGGGACGTGACGCCCGCCGGTTGCTGTCTTTTGCCGCAGGAATTGACGCGGGCCGGTTGACCCTGATCCTGCCGGAACCCATTGCGCCCGAGGTGATGGCCAAATTTGACGCCCTGATTGCCCGCCGCGCCTTGCGCGAACCGGTGTCACATCTGACTGGCGTCCGGTCATTTTATGGCCGGGATTTCAAAGTGAATGGCGCGGTGCTGGACCCGCGCCCCGAAACTGAAACCTTGATCGAGGCGGCATTAAGCCTGCCGTTCAAACAAGTGCTGGATTTGGGCACCGGGTCGGGTTGCATCCTGCTGACATTGCTGGCCGAAACGCCGGGGGCCGTGGGGCTGGGCATTGATATTTCGGCGGCGGCTTGTGCAGTGGCTGCGGCCAATGCGCTGGCGTTGGGTCTGTCTGGCCGTGCCCGGTTTCAGTTGGGTAACTGGCATGCGGGGCCGTTGGGCCGGTATGACCTGATCGTGGCCAACCCGCCCTATATTGCCGCCGCAGAAATGCAGGATCTTTCGCCAGAGGTGCGCGATTGGGAGCCTCGCGCAGCGCTGACCGATGACGGCGATGGCCTTGGGGCGTACCGTGCGATTTTGGCCGGGATTGCCGATCATATGACCCCGGGCGGACGGCTGATGATGGAGATTGGTCCGACACAGGCCAAGGCGGTCCAAGCTTTGGTATTAGCCGCTGGATTTGAGACGGCAGGGTTGGTTCAGGACCTTGACCGGCGCGACCGTGTTGTATTGACCTCGCTGGCGAAAATCCCTGTCTGAGGCGTAAAAGCATCCGGGCGCGCAATTTTCGCTTGCCCTTCGGCCCCGCGCGTGGTTCACGTAGACATCGGAAATGTGAGGTTGCTTAGCCTCCGGTTCGATAGATCGCCAGATCATCGCAGGGTCTCTATTTCATCAGTCGCGCAAAGCGCGTCATGCGGACCCAAGGCGCAACCCACATCAGGCTGGACACGAAGCACCACATGAGATCATCCAAGTCACGGTCGCGGGGCAATAACAAGACCCGCAGCGTTCGCCCGACAGGCGGCAATATCATCAATCGCGTGTTCGACAGTTCGGGCCCGGATGGCAAAGTGCGCGGCACGCCGCAGCAGATTATCGAAAAATACACTCAGTTACACCGCGATGCGCAATTGTCCAATGACCGGGTGAATGCCGAAAACTTTGCGCAACATGCCGAACATTACACCCGTCTGCTGGCCGAAGCGATGCGCGAAGTGGACCGGGCCCGTGAAGAACAGGAACAGTTCAACCGCGACCGTCAGGTCGAGCGTGACCAGCAGATGGCCCGCCAGAATGAGCGTCAGGGTGACCGGCAAGTTTCAGACCGGCAAGTTTCGGACCGGCAACCGTCAGACCGCCAACAATCAGACCGCCAACAATCAGACCGGCAACCTTCCGACAGGCAACCGACTGACCGGCAATTGTCCGACCGCGAACGCCAGTCCGAACGTGACCGCGAGCGCGTGGCCCGGCTGCGTGCGCAGGAAGAAGCTTCTGGCGATCCAGCCCTGATGGACCAACCCTATATCAGTGACCGGGTGTTTACGCCGGATAATGGGCCCGATACCGGCCTCGTGGACACCCCGGAAGAAGTGCGTCGCCCGGTGTCGACCGGATATGCGGCCGATACGCCGCGCGGCGACAGACCGGCGCGGGTTGACCGCGGACCACGCCCCGAACGCCAGCCGGACCAACGTGTGCTCCGGTCGGAGCCGCGACCTGACCCGCGACCTGACGCCGGGCAAGAGCGCCAGCCTGATCGTGGCCAGCCTGATCGTGGGTCTCGTCCGTCGCCGGTGGCCGCACTTTTGGCCGAAGTTGAACAGCCCAAGCTGACCGTTGCGCCCGTCGCGGCTGTGCCGTCAGCTGCGCCTGACGCCGCCCCCAAGCCAGTTCGCGCCCGCAAGCCCAAACCCAAGCCAGAAGTTGTTGCTGACGGTCCGGCAGAAGCTGCCGAATAGCCGCCTGCACCCGGTCGCTCAGACAGCGTCCAGCGACCGGGCCAAGGCACAAAACTGCTCTAGCCCGACCTGTTCTGCCCGTTCGGTCGGCGCAATGCCAACCCCACGCAAATGATCCTCGATATCCGGGGCGACACCGCGCAGCGCGGCGCGCAGCATCTTGCGGCGCTGGTTGAATCCGGCCGCTACGACCCGTTGCAGCGTGGCCGGGTTGGCCGGATAGCGCGGTGCGGGCAGGGCGGTCAGATGCACCACAGCGGATGACACTTTGGGCGGCGGGGTAAACGCTTGCGGCGGCAGGTCCAGCATGATCCGTGCGTCACAGCGCCATTGCGCCAGCAGGGCCAGCCGACCATAGGCCCTGGACCCCGGGGCCGCAACAATCCGTTCGGCCACTTCGCGTTGAAACATCAGGGTCAGACTGGTCCAGAACGGCGGCCAGACCGGCGGGGTCAGCCAGCGGATTAGCAATTCGGTGCCGATATTATAGGGCAGGTTGGCCGATACGCGAATGGGCGGGGTCAGATGGGCCAGCGGATCGATCGCCAGGGCATCGCCTTCGATCACCGTCAACCGACCGGGATATTCCGCCGCGATCTGCGCCAGCGCCGGAATACAACGCGGGTCTTTTTCAATCACCAACACATGCCGCGCGCCTTCGGCCAGCAGCCCGCGCGTCAGGCCGCCGGGGCCGGGGCCAATCTCGAGTATATCGGACCCGCGTAAATCCCCGGCAATCCGGGCAATCCGCGCGGTCAGGTTCAGGTCGAGCAGAAAGTTCTGGCCCAAGGATTTTTTCGCAGCAATGCCATGCGCCTCAATAACCGCGCGCAATGGCGGCAGGTTGTCTATACCACTCATATTTTCGGAGTTGCCAAAATACCTCCGCCGGAGGCATTCAACGTTCTTTTTTCCAGCATCCGACCGGCCAAACGCAGCGCGGCAATCATCGATGTGGCATCGGCCACCCCTTGCCCCGCAATATCAAACGCCGTCCCGTGGTCGGGCGAGGTGCGGATGAACGGCAGGCCCAGCGTCACATTCACCCCGGATGCAAAATCCAGCGTCTTGATCGGGATCAGGGCCTGATCGTGGTACATGCAGACCGCCGCATCATAGCGGGCGCGGGCGGCGGGGTGGAATAGCGTGTCGGCCGACAGCGGGCCGCTGAGATCCAGCCCTTCGGCGCGCAACGCGGCCAGCACCGGCCCGATCATCTCGATCTCCTCCATCCCCATCGCCCCGCCTTCGCCTGCATGCGGGTTCAGGCCTGCCACTGCAATCCGCGGGCGGGCTATGCCAAAATCGCGGCGCAGGGCGGCGTGGGTGATCAGGATCGTGTCGGTCAGCAGCCGGGCTGTCAGCACCTGTGGGACATCGGCCAGCGGGATGTGGATTGTCGCTGGCACGACGCGCAGGGCATCGCAGGCCAGCATCATCACCACGCGCCCCACGCCTGCCAGTGCCGCCAGATATTCAGTATGGCCGGGATAAGCGAAGGCCGCGCCATCAATCAGCGCTTTTTTGTGGATAGGGGCCGTACATAGCGCCGTGCAGTGGCCGCGCGTGACCAAATCAACGCCAAAGGCAATCGCGTCTATCACGCCTTGGGCATGGGCCGGATTTGCGACCCCCGGTGTAACCGGCGAGCCAAAATCACGCGCCAGTACGGGCAGGGCAGTGGCGCTGACAGCGGTGGCATCGCGCGGGTCGGTCAGCACCTCAAACGGCGTTCCCATTGGCAAATGCGCCGGATCGCCGATCCATAGGATTGGCAATTCGTCCCGCAGCACCGCCCATGCCTTGGCCGCAATCTCTGGCCCGATCCCGGCGGGTTCGCCGCAACTGACGGCAATGGTCATTGATATGTGATCGTCGCTGCCGCCTTAAGATCGGCCAGCAGGCCACTGGCATAGCCTTCCAGCCGCTGGCTGCGCAATTGGCCCGCAATCGCTTCGCGGTCAACTTCGCCCTCGACGGCGGGGGTGCGACTGCACAGCATGACAAACAAGACATTCTCGCCCCGGCGCAGGGCGGTCGACACTTCGTCTGCGTCCAGCTTGGCCAGTTCCAGTGCGATATCGGGCGCGATCTGGTCTGGGGCAAGGGTCTCGCGGGTCAGCACTTCGGGGGGTTGGCCCTGCGCCACGGCATATAGGTCATCACAAGTGTCGATGCTGTTTTTCAACTCCAGCGCTGCCGCCGCGCCACCTGCCAGAACATAGGCGGCGTAATCCAGACCGGCGGGCGGGGCGGCGGGCACCGGGGCCTCGCGCAGGTCGCGCAGCTGGAACAGTGCGATGCCATTGGTAATCGGGATTGGGGCGGTAACTTCGCCCGGGGCCAAAGCCAGGATCAGGGGCCGTAGCTGCGCCGGGTAATTGCTGATCGGCAACCAGTCCAGGCGTCCGCCATTGGCCTTGGACGGCAGCGCCGACACGCGCCGCGCCGCGGCCTCGAATGCATCGGTCGAGGTTAACGTGGCAATCTGCTGCGCCGTGGCCAGCGCCTGTGCCGCCTGTGGGGGCGGGGCGGCGATGATAATTTCGCTTAACAACACTTCAATGCCACCGGCGGCGGCACCTGCCTGCCCAAGGGCCGCATCAATATCGGCCTCTGTGATGTTGGTCTGGCCGCCAAACCGGCTGCGCACATAGTCGCGCCAGCTGACGCCGACCAACACGAAATCACGAAGTGCGGCCTGATCCACGTCATTCTGGTTCAGCACGGTGACGAATTGTTCCAGCGTCAGATTGGCCCGGCCGGCGAATTCTTCCATCGCACTGGCAAGCCCTTCGTCAGTCAGGCGCAGACCCTGCCGGTCGAGTTCCTGCGCCTTCAACCGGTCTTCGATCAGTTGTTCAACCGCCAGTTCGTCCAGATTGCCGGGGGTGCGGAACAGTTCCAGCAGCTTGCGCCGCTGGTCAAGTTCGAACCCGGTAATGGCGGCCCCGTTAACGGTGATGACCGGGGAAAACTGGCTTTGTGCCACGGCGAATCCGGGAACCAGCAGCAGCAGGATAATCAGGAAAGCGCGCATATTGCCTCGTCTTTGTTCATGGGTCAGCCCCGGCAGGTGGCTGCGGTCTGTGTGGCCGCCCGTCCGGCGGAAAAGCCGTTCAGGTTGACCGACAGGCCGAAATCCGTGGCCGGATCGACAGTCGTATTGTTGGTGTAACGGCGCGAGACCGAAAGGTCCACTGTCACGCATTCATTGCGCCATCCAACCCCAAACCCGGCCCGGGTTGGGGTGTCGGCGGCAATGTCATAGCGGCCATCGGCGGAAATCGTCCAGTGATCATTGATTTGATAGGTGCTGGCCAGCGTCCATTCCGACACTGGCGCATCCCGATCCTCGTCTGCATCCGCAGGCAGCCAGACATAGGCTGCGTTCAGTGCCAGCCGGTCATTGGCCCAAGTCAGCCGCGCCTCGGTTTTCGCAAATTCAAGGCTTTCGTCGAACAATGTCCGGGCATTCAGCGCGAAGCCACCCGTAAGGTCCAGCTGCCCGGCAATCAGCCAATCCGACACCACCCCGTCAAGCCCTGACGCGGCGGACAGGCCCGCCACCGGCTGATCGCGCAATATCCGCCCAAAGCTCAGGGTGGATGACCAGCCTGCCGGGTCGATCCGCGTCCAGTTCAGCCCGAAACTGGCGCGCAGCCCGGATTCGCGCCCGTCTTCGCCGGGAAACCGGGTTAGCGCCACCAGATTGGCCTCGTCAAATTCGACCAGCGTCGCATCTTCATTTGGCACAGGCCCGCCAAAGCTGTCACTATAGCCCAAGGACAGCACCGGCTCGATCAACGTCGTCACGCCGCCAGCCCCGGCCCGCATCAGTGGCCAGCGCAAAGTGACCGCCACAGCGGGCGCGCTGCGCAAAGTTCCGCCTGCAAAGTCCGGGTCATTGGCGACGGCATAGTAGTCCAGATCAATCCCGCCTTGCAGCCCCAGAACCAGCCCGCCGGTCAGGACCCAATCGCGCTGCCAATCTGCCGCAACCCCGACCCGCGACACATCGCGCCCGGCATCGCCGGGGGTTGTCGCATCGCGCAGAAAGCTGTCGATCCCGGTTTGCAGCGTCAGGGTGCCGCCAATCACTGCGGGGGTCATGCGCCGTTCATACGACAGGCGGGCGACATAGCGCGGCAATGTGGCGTTGGTTTCATCGGGCCGCAGGGATTCGTAGGTGGTCAGATAGGCCTGAAACAAATCATCGGGGCGGACCCGCAGCAGTGACAGCCCGCTTTCCAGCCGGTCTTTGTCGCCAAACCCGTAATCCAGCAAATAGGCCGGATCGCTGCTGGTTTCAGCCCCGAAGGTCAGCACATAGCCGCCACCCACGGCAAATTGCCCGTCAGCAAACAAATAGCCACGGTTTTCACCGGGCCGGGTGGAATCGCGGCTGAACGCACCCGCGATGGACACATCACCGCTTACAAAGGCTTGACGATACCGCGCCTCGATCGTGCGGGTTTCGGTGGACAGATAGGGCGTCAACGTCAAGTCACGGCTGTCACCCAGCCTGATGAAATACGGCAGTTTCAGCCCGAACCCCAGCAAATCCGTGCTGCGGATGCGCGGGATCAGCAGGCCGGTGGCCCGGGTCAGGCTGGGGTCGGGCAGGCGCATCTGCGGCACCCACAGCACCGGAACCCCGGCAATCCGCAGGCTGGCATTGTCGAAATACAACTGCTGTTCAACCTGATCATGCACCACCCGGGTCGCCCGGATTTCCCATAATGGCGGACGGCCATCGCAGATATTGCAGGATGTCGCGGCAACCTGGGTCAGTTGGCTATAGCGCCCGTCGACCCGGTCAATCCGGTTGGCGGCCAGTTGCAATTGCTGATCCAGCACCAGCCGCGCCCCGCGCAGAATGCCGTTTTCAAGGCGCGGGTCCAGACGGGCTGCATCGGCGGTGAAAATTGTGCCATCGGCCAGCCGGATCAGGATCGGCCCGTCAATCGTCAGCAGGTCGCCGGTCTGGTCATACATGATCCGGGCGGCAGTCAGGCGGGTGCCGTCATAGAACACCTCGACATTGCCAGAGGCGATCAGCCGGGCATCGGCGGTCACCTCGACCCGGTCGGCGACCAGCGTGGCCTGACCCTGCGCTATGGCCTTACAGGGGAGCATGAGCAGAAGGGCAAACAACCAGCGCATCAGCCGTCTTCCAGGTGCAACAGCAGGCCCATGGACAGCCCGATGGCGGCCAATGGCGGGGCCCATGCCGCCAGCATTGCCGGGATTTGACCGGATTCGCCCAATATCTGCGCAAAGTTACGCAGAAAATAGATCCCGAAACTCAGCAATATCGCCCCCATCACCATGATCCCGGTCCGCCCGCCGCGCTGATGGCGCAAGGTAAACCCGGCCGCCACAAGGACCATGGAAATCAGGAACACCGGCAGGGCCAGTTCCATCTGCAAGAACACCTGATGGCGCCGGGCGGTAAATCCAGCCGCCTGCAACCGTTTAATGAACCCCGGCAATTCCCAGATCGGGATTGAGGACGGGGTGCCGAAACTGTCGCGTATCTGCGCGGCAGTCAGGGTCGAGGCCACGTCGTAGGTCGCAAATTGGCTGGCACTGGCCTCGGGGTTTTCGCCCGCGCCCAAAGGCCAGACCTTGGCTTGGGTCAGGGTCCAGCCGCCCGTGGCCAGCACGGCTGTTTCCGCCTCGATCCGTTGTTGCGGTGCGCCATCGGGGGCGAAGGTCACAAAGGTGACCCGCTTTAGAACCGTCCCATCCAGATTGGCCTGTTGGGCGCGGATCACGGTCTGGCCCAACGCAGTGCCCTGACGCAGCCATAAACCACTGCCGGACAGGGATAAGACACTGGAATCGCCGGTCAAAACCCCGGCGCGGGCCGCGTATTCTTTGGACGTGGCGGCGACAATCGGGTTAAACAGACCCACCGCCAGCCCACCAATCACCAAGGCCACCATCACCGGGGCCCATAGCGCACGCAGCGCCGACCGGCCCGAAGCGCGGGTGATGACCATTTCGGAAGACCGGGCCAAAGATAGAAACAGCGCTATCGCAGCAATGATCACGATCAGCGGTAGAATCCGGTAAATCCCTTGCGGCACGTTCAGCAATGTCAGCGCCACAATCTGTCCCAGACTGGCGTCAGCGCCACCAAACCGGCGGACCTGATCGATCAGGTCAAGCAGCAACAGCATGGCCAGAAATATCCCGAACACGCCCAGAAAGCTGAGCAGGAACCGACGGGCGAAATAGCGGTGCAGGATCACGGCATGACCCCTGTCGCAGGCTGCCGCCGGAACAGAAACGGGCGGGTTGCCCAGAACAGCAAGAACCAGGCGATGCCAAAGCCGATCAGGGCGGGAAGATAAATCATTGGCCATAGCCGGGCATCATCGCGCACTGTTCCGATCACCAGTGTTTCGATCAGCTTGACCAAGATGATCAGGAACAATGCGCCGACGACCTGCCGCCAGACCCCAAACCGGCTGAATCCACCAGTCAACAGCGTGGCAAAGCCCAGCAGGGCCGCAACCGTGGCCAGAATGGCCTGCGAAAACCGGTCATGCCCTTCGACAATCAGCGCGCCTTGGGTTTTGCCGGTTTCGGCGATCAGGGCGGCATTGGCGGTCAGCAGTTCAACTGTGCCAACTTCACGCGAATTGCGCCGCGTGGTGTCGGGCAGGGTGATCATTGTGCCGATATCATAGGCCAGATCGTCAAACGCGGTGGTCACAAGTTGCCCCGTGGCGAGATTCAGGGTCTGCGCCAGCCCGTCGATCATCACCAGCTGTGGGCCGTTGTCGGACCGGACCAGAAATGCCCGGGTGGCCGTATAGATGACGTTTTCGGCCGTGCCCGATGTGTCGGACAAAAAGATATCGCGCAATTCCCCCTGTGGCGTAATCTCGCGGATATAAAAGGTAATCCCATCGGTCGGGGTCAGAAACTGGCCGTCGCGCAGTAACCGTGCCGTGGCGTTTTGGGCAATCTCGGCCTGCCGGACCCGTAACTGGCCCGAACTGGCCGGGACCAGAATATGGGTCAGGATCATCATCAGCCCGGTCACGATCAGCCCGAAACACAAAACCGGGCGGGCCAGCCTGAACGCCGAATATCCGGTGGCCTGCACCACGATCAATTCCGATTCTGCCGTCATCCGGTTGGTCACATACAGGCTGGCGGCAAAGGCTGACAAGGGTAGCACGATGCGGATGATATTGGGCAGGGACAGGGCGGTAAATTCCAGAAACACCGTGGCAGATTGTCCATCCGCGATCAGTTGGTCAAACAGCACCACGGCGCGGTTGATCCAATACACGAGGATCAGCACAAGCGAGAAAAAGCCAAAGAGGACCATCAGTTGCGACAGCATGTATCTGTCGAATCGCGTCACTTTTGCCCTCCGCCACTCTTGCCATACTATCGCGTGACCCTACCCGATGCGGCTGGCGGCCAACAGGGGGGGCGAACTGTCATCTGGTCAATCGTCCCCCCGGAGGCTACCTATCGCCGATACCCGGCTGCAGGAGCGTGCTATGACTGAACCGACACAGATTCACTTTCAACCTATGGACCTTGACCGCATCGCCTCAACGACCGGTCGGGTTGCAGTGTTCGTGGATATGGACGGCAAGATGGATGTGGCCGCGCGTCGGGTGAACACTCTGACCCGCAAGACACTGGACCGGCTGGTTGCAGGCGAAGGGTTTGCCAAAGCCAAGGCGGGGCAGGTAATGGATATCGCATTGCCAGCGGGAATGGCCGCCGAGACGCTGGTGGTGGTCAAACTGCCCCGCCGCGCCACGATTGAGCAGGCCCGCTTGGCCGGGTCAGGTCTGGCACGGCACCGGGGCGAGGGCGATATGCTGATCTTGGCCAATACCATTGCCCATCCAGCCGAGGTCGCCTTTGGCATGGCCCTGCGCAGCTATGATTTCAACACCCATAAGACAGGTGACAAGGCCAAGACCGGGGTTGTCACCATGATGGTCGCAACGCCCGAAGCAGTGGCCAAAAAGTCCGCCCCGATGGCCGCCTTGGCCGAGGGCATGTTCTTTACCCGCGATCTGGTGAATGAGCCTGCCAATATCCTGACCACCGATGATTTTGCCGCCCGGCTGGCCGCGATGCAGGAATTGGGTCTGGATGTCGAGATTCTTGAGGAAGCCGACCTTGCGAAACTCGGCATGGGGTCGCTGCTATGCGTTGGTCAGGGGTCGGCCAGCCCGTCGAAAGTGGTGGTCATGCATTGGCGCGGCGGTGCGGACGAAGCGCCGTTTGCGCTGGTTGGCAAAGGCGTGGTGTTTGACACCGGCGGGATCAGCATCAAACCTGCGGGCGGGATGGAGGATATGACCTGTGATATGGGTGGCGCGGGTGTGGTCGCGGGGGTGATGCGCACGCTGGCGCTGCGCAAGGCTAAGGCCAATGTGGTGGGGCTGGTGGGTATCGTGGAAAACATGCCGTCAGGCACGGCTGTTCGCCCTGGCGATGTGGTCAAGTCGATGAAAGGTGACACGATCGAGGTGATCAATACTGATGCCGAGGGGCGCTTGGTGCTGGCCGACGTTCTGTGGTATGCTCAGGAACGGTTCAAACCGGTCGGCATCATCAATCTGGCCACCTTGACTGGTGCGATTGTCGTGGCCTTGGGCACTGAAAACGCTGGTGTATTTTCGAATAATGACGATCTGTGCAATGCGTTTCTGGCGGCGGCTAAAGCCGAGGGCGAAGGCGCATGGCGGATGCCGATGGGCCAAGGCTATGATGACCGGCTGAAATCCCGCGTCGCCGATATGATGAATGTCGGCGGGCGCGAAGGTGGTGCGATCACGGCAGCGCAGTTTCTGAAGCGGTTTGTGAAGGATGGCATGCCGTGGTGTCATCTGGATATTGCCGGGGTGACGTTGATGAAAACGGACACGACTTTGGCCCCAAAGGGGGCGAGTGGCTGGGGGGTCATGGCATTGAACCGGCTGATTGCGGACCGGTTCGAGCATTAGATGGGGGCTGCCTATTTCTATCTGCTGACCGAAAACACGGTAGAACAGACGCTGATGACCCTGATTGCGCGGGCGGGCGGGCAGGGCTGGCAGATCGAATTGCGTGGGGTCGATCAGGGACGGATGGCGCAATTGGACGCAGCCCTGTGGCTTGGCCCTGATGATGAATTTCTGGCGCATGGGCTGGCGGGCGGTCCGCACGATGCGTTGCAACCCGTGCTGCTGACCGTGGATCCCGCCACCGACCGGGCCTGTGTGATCTGCGTTGACGGGGCCGCCGTGTCGGCGGATCAGGTGCAGGCCAGTCAGCGGGTCTGCATTCTGTTCAATGGTCATGATGACACCGCACTGGCAGGCGCGCGGCTGCAATGGAAAGCCTTGACCGGGGCCGGTTGCGCCGCCCAGTATTGGGCACAGGAAAACCAGCGCTGGGTGATGAAGGCCGAAGCGGCCGGGCAATCCGTCGCATGAAAGCCCTTGTCATTCTGGGCCATCCCGCGCCTGACAGCCTGAATCATGCCTTGGCCGGGGCGATTGTCCAGACGTGGCAAGCCGCTGGAATTGCGACGGATTATCACGATTTGACCGCTGAGGGATTTGATCCCCGCCTGACCGGACCCGAAGCGCGGGGCGAACCGACCTGTGACCCGCTGGTGCAACGCCATATCGCGCAGCTGACGGGTTGCGATCTTTTGGCGGTGGTTCATCCGAATTGTTGGGGCGCACCGCCCGCCATCATGAAAGGCTGGATCGACCGGGTATTTGCGCCGAATGCCGCTTATGCCTTTGCCAAAGGCGATGATCTGGGCGATGCGCCTGTGGGTCTGCTGCGGGCGCAGTCGGCACTTGTGATTAACACCGGGAACACTGATCCGGCGCGCGAACTGGCCGTATTTGGCGATCCATTGGAACGGATGTGGCGTGATTGCGTGCTTGGTTATGCCGGGATCAGCCAGATCAGCCGCAGATTATTCGGCGTTGTCGCGACCAGCACCCCGGTGATCCGGCAGGGCTGGCTGGCGGAAACAACGGCCCTTGCCAGCGGGGCGGTGAAGCAGGCAAACTTGGCCCAGTGACCGCAGTCAGAAAGGCCATGCCATGACCGAAAACTTTCCCATTACCGGCGGCTGCCAATGTGGCGCGGTGCGGTTCCGCGCGGCATCGCTGATGGACAATCCGCATATCTGCCATTGCCGGATGTGCCAAAAGGCCACGGGCAGTTTCTTTGCGGCCCTCGTGGGTGTGCCTAAGACTGATCTGACATGGACCCGCGGGCATGCCGCCACGTTCCAAAGTTCGGCCGATGTCGAACGCGGGTTTTGCCGGGATTGCGGCACGCCGTTGTTTTTCCACCATATTCCGGGCAAGCATGTGTCGATCAGCATCGCCGCCTTTGACGCGCCCGCCGCCATTCCGCTGGCGTTTGAACTGGGCAATGCGGACCGGTTGCCGCAGAATGACCAGATTGGGCATGTCAAACAATATGGCACGGCAGAAGAGGAAATGCCCGAGCGGGCGGCGATGATTGCGGCCACCAGCCGCCAGCATCCGGACCATGAAACGACGATGTGGCCCGCCTGGGGTTAGCGGGTCAGGATCAGTGTTCCGCCTGAAATCTCGATCCGGTCATACAGGCCCAGATAGCCCATGCCCAACAGCGACCCATCCATCTGCCCCTGATTGACCACGGCCCGGACATTGCGGTCCTCAATGCCGGATAATGCCACGGTTTCCAGCCGGACTGCGGCGGTCCGCACCTGCCCGTTCGCGGTAAGAGCGGTTCCCAGATAGGCAAGATTATCCGGGTCAAGGCCCGCCTTCGCGGCGTCGGCCTGACTGAGGACCACATCGGTAGCCCCGGTATCTATAACAAAATCAATCGGTTCTCCGTTAACTGACACGGTGACGTAATAATGCCCATCCGGGCTACGTGGCACCTCGACCCGGCCGTCGCCGACCATGATCTGGCCGCCCATCAGATCGGGCTGAATATCGGACCACAGCCCGTAGGCGGCAATCGTGCCGACAAAGATCAGGCCCCAGATGGCCGCCTGTTGCATCGCCCGGCCCATCTGGCCACGTTGGCTGACGATCAGTGACGCGATCAGCGACCCGCCGATCAGGGCCAGGAAAATCACGCGCATGATGTCATCTGTATCCATGCCGCAGATATAGGCGTTAGCCGGTCAATCCGGAAGAGCGTAAACCGTCCAGAATGAATTGCACCGCAAGGGCGGCCAAAAGCATCCCTAAAACCCGGGTCACGACATTGATTCCGGTTTTGCCAAGGATCCGCTCGATACTGGTCGAGGCGAGGAAGAAGCCAAAGACGATAATCAGGTTCAGCGCCATCACCGCCGCAATCGCCGCGAAATCAGCAGGTCCCTCGGCCCGGCCCGCCAGCAATATGATCGTGGTGATCGCCCCCGGCCCGACGATCAGCGGGATTGCCAGCGGGAATACCGACGGGTCATGCCCCGGATCGTTGCTGTCATCGGCATTGGATTTGCGCCGCGATTGGCGGCGTTCGAACAGCATATCAAGGGCGGTGATGAACAGCAGGATACCGCCCGCAATCCGGAAGGCGGGCATCGAAATGCCGATGAATCCCAGCAGGCCCGCGCCCAGAAACAGAAATCCCAGCATCAGCACCATCGCAGTGAGGCAGGCCCGCAGCCCGATGGCCCGGCGTTGCGGAGGCGACATGCCTTGGGTCAGCGCAATATACAGCGGGGCGAGGCCCGGTGGATCGATGATGATGAACAGCGTGGTAAAGGCTGCGATGATAGCGGCTAGGGTCATGCGGGCAGGGTGGCCTGTTTGCCGGGGGCGGTCAACTGGCTGAAGGGTGGGAGCCTCCGGCGGAGGTATTTAGACAACTTCGGAAAATGCAAAAAGGATCAGAGTTTCTGCGCCTTGTCCAACTTGTCACTGGCCGCCATCCACATCGCCTCGGCCCGTTCCAGCGCCTCCATGACTTCGGCGTATTTCTTGTTCCAGGTGTCCAGCTCGCCTGTCCGCTTGGTGTCATAGAGCGCTGGATCGGCCAGTTTGGTCGCCAGTTTATCGCGCATGTCGTTGATTTTCTCGACCCGGTCCTCGCATTTGCGCACATCGGACCGCAGCGCCATGATCTGTTCGCGGGTCAGCTTTTCGACTTTTGCGACAGGCTTGGGTTTGGACGTGGGTTTATCCACGGTCAGCAGCATATTGCGGTAGGTCTCGAGGTCTTCGTCATAGGGTTTGACATGGCCGTCTTTGACCAGCCACAGCCGGTCGGCGACCATGCTGAGCAGGTGCATGTCGTGGCTGACGAGGATCACAGCCCCGGTATAGGCGGTCAGCGCCTCGACCAGTGCCTCGCGGCTTTCGATATCAAGGTGGTTGGTGGGTTCGTCGAGGATCAGCAGATGCGGCGCAGGCAGCGTGGCCAGCAGCAGCGACAGGCGGGCCTTTTGGCCACCGGACAACCGACCTACTTCGGTATCGGCTTGCGCGGCCCCAAGGCCAAATCCCGCCAGCCGGGCGCGAAGGCGGGCCTGCCCTTCCTCGGCCCGTTCGCGGATCAGGTGTTGCAAGGGCGTCTCGTCGACATGCAGTTCTTCGACCTGATGCTGGGCGAAAAAGCCGATGCGCAGTTTGTTGGAGGACACCATCTTGCCGCGCGCGACCATCAGCCGCCCCGATAGCAGTTTCGACAGGGTCGATTTGCCCTCGCCATTGCGGCCCAGCAGGGCGATCCGGTCATCCTGATCTATCCGCAGGTTCAGCCCGTGCAGCACGATATGGTTGCCGTAGCCCACTGCCGCATCTTCGGTCATAATGATCGGCGGCGACAGTTCTTCGGGCACCGGGAAGGTAAACACCGTCCGCGCCGCATCTTCGGGCATCCGGATGGTTTCCATTTTCTCCAGCATCTTGACGCGGGACTGGGCCTGTTTGGCCTTGGACGCCTTGGCCTTGAACCGGTCGACAAAGGCCTGCAAATGCGCCCGCTTCAGGTCCTGCTTTTTCGCCGCCGAGGTCATCAAAGCCCGCTTTTCCGCGCGTTGCCGCACGAATTGATCGTAGGGGCCGGAGTAATAGGTAAGCTTGCGGTCCTCTAAGTGCAGGATCGCGGCCACCGAGCGGTTCAGCAATTCGCGGTCGTGGCTGACGATCACCACGGTATGGGGGTATTTGACCAGATAGTTTTCCAGCCACAACGCGCCTTCAAGGTCGAGGTAGTTGGTGGGTTCGTCCAGCAGCAGCAGGTCGGGTTCGGAAAACAGGACCGCAGCGAGGGCCACGCGCATCCGCCAGCCGCCGGAGAAGGCCGAACACGGCATGCGCTGTTCGTCGTCGGTAAAGCCGAGGCCTTTGAGGATGCTGGAGGCCCGCCCTTCGGCAGACCAGGCGTCGATATCGGCCAGACGTGTCTGAATCTCGGAAATGCGCAAGGGATCGGTGGCGGTTTCTGCCTCGGCCATCAAAGAATGGCGTTCTTCGTCGGCCATCAGCACGGTGTTCAGCAGCGACACTTCGTTGCCGGGCACCTCTTGGCTGACGCCGCCGATGCGGGATTGTTTAGGCAGGTCGATTGACCCGCCATCCAGGTTCAACTCGCCCCGGATCAGTTTGAACAGGGTGGTTTTGCCGGTGCCGTTGCGGCCGACGAGGCCGACTTTGTGGCCTGCAGGAATGACGGCGCTGGCCCCTTCGAACAGGGGGCGGCCTTCGACGGAATAGCTGATGTCTGAGATGCGTAACATGGGGGGGCTTTGCCTGATCTGGCAAGGGGCGTCAATGTGGGCGTCAAGGCAGCGGCGACTAAGGCGGCTTTTATCCGGGTTTGGGCCGTGCTAGAGGCCGCAGCAACTACAAAACCCTGACCTTATGAGGCATATCATGGCAATTGAACGCACCCTGTCGATCATCAAACCCGACGCGACCAAACGCAACCTGACCGGCAAAGTCGCCGCCAAGTTCGAGGATGCGGGCCTGCGCATCGTGGCATCCAAGCGTATTCAACTGACCGTGGTGCAGGCTGGCCTGTTCTATGACGTCCACCGCGCCCGGCCGTTCTTTGGCGAACTGACCGAATTCATGGCCTCCGGCCCGGTGGTCGTGCAAGTGCTGGAAGGCGAAAGTGCCATCACCAAGAACCGCGAAGTCATGGGTGCGACCAACCCCAAAGACGCCGCACCGGGGACGATCCGGGCGGAATTTGCCCTGTCGGTCGGTGAGAACACAGTCCACGGGTCGGATTCGCCGCAAGCTGCGGCGCATGAGATTTCGTTCTTTTTCAGCGGGCTTGAGCTGGTTGGCTGATTAGGGGCGCGTGGGTTTTATCCACCCTACGCCGGCAAGTTTGATAATCTGTAGGGTGGGTGCAAACCCACCTTATGCACAATCCCGCCGCACTTCGCGCGCCCGCAACCCGGTTTCGACCAGTAAACACCGGTCCCGCGCCTCGTAATAATAGCCGCTGGCGTACCAGCGCACGGCGGCGTCCTGATCGCCGTCCGCCACAATCCATGCGCCGCGCAGATAGGCCCCGGCCCAACGCAGATTGGTTTCAGCGTCGAGCAGGCCCCGGTCCGACCCTTCATATCCCATGGTCTGCGCTGTGCCCGGCAATATCTGCATCAACCCATAATACGGGCCATTTCGGGCATCGGCGCGGTAATCGCTTTCGCGCTGTATCACCCGGTGCAGCAGGGATTCGGGGATGTCGTGGAAAGCGGCATATTTGTTGACCAGTCGGCGCATCGCCGGGGTTTCACCGGGGAACAGGCCGTTGGTCGGGCCTGCGTCATCATCGGACCGCCGGCCACAGGCGGCAAGGCTGGCCAGGATCAGGCCAAGGGCGGCGCGGCGGGGCAGGGTGTGCATCGGACTTCTCCGGCTGGGGGCGGGTGACATCGCGGCGGGATTATCTGGCCGTCCCCGCAGGTAACAGGCCGATCAGGTTCATGAAATTGTCCAACTCGGACCGGCCTTTGTCAAATCCGTCCGATTTCAGAGCATCAAACCGGGCGCGCAAGGCGTTTTTCTCTTCGCCTTTGCAATCATTCCATGGGCGACCCTGCAGAGCCATATGCAGCACATAATAGCCAATGAAATGCGGGCGGGTGCCGGATTCCAGCAGACGTTTATATGCGGCATCGGCCCCGATGTCGCGCAACGCCTCGGCAGTGCGGATGCCCGCTTTGATAAAGGCAGCTTGCGACGCCGGGCCAAGATTAGGGATGGTGGAAATTGCGGCCATGGGCGCAATCTAGCGACCCGGCAAAAAAAGACCAGACGGCGCGGCTCGTTCCTGGGAGGAAAAGGTGCCGCCGCCTATCTGGTCAGATCACCGCCGCAGCACGGGGAGACGTGCATTTTGCGGTGCGGTCGTTAGATGCTGGCTAAATCCTTGAACACCACCGGGGATGCAGCCGGGGTTTGCCCGGATTGCGGGGCCGGTGCGGCGGATATTGGGTATACCGGGGCACTGGTCGGAGGGGGTGGTGTCAAAGCCAACTCGGGACGTCCTTGCATCATGTCGAAACTGATTACTTACTGCCTCAGGCGGCCTTCTGAGTGAGCCGATAGTTAATATTACAAGGAAAAGCAGGCGGGGACAGGGCGAAAATGTGGCGAAATTGTGGCGTGACCTGACGTTTTGGTTTGGGTCAGAGCAGCCCGCGTGCCGCCAGATTGCGCATCAGATGCGACGCCCCGAATGTCCATGGCGCACAATCTGTGGACAGCCGCACGGTATTTTGCAGCGTGCCGAGGCCGGGCGCCGATATCGTCACCACATCACCGATCTTGTGGCTGAACCCCTGTCCGGGGACATCCCGGTCCTGGGTTGGCGCGAACATCGTGCCCAGAAACAGCATCAGCCCATCGGGATATTGATGATGCCGCCCAATGGTTTGCGCCACCAGATCGGCCGGATCGCGGCTGATCTCGGACATGCTGGAATGCCCGGTCAGAGCAAACCCGTCCGGGCCGGACACGGTCAGGGTCAGTTCGGCCTGGCGCACATGGTCCAGCGTAAAGTCATCGTCAAACAGCCGGATGAACGGCCCGATGGCACAAGAGGCGTTGTTATCCTTGGCCTTGCCCAGAAGCAGGGCAGACCGCCCTTCGACATCGCGCAGGTTCACATCATTGCCCAGACTGGCCCCGACAATCCGGCCATTTGAGGTGATGCATAGAACCACCTCGGGTTCGGGGTTGTTCCATGTCGAGATCGGGTGCAGGCCCACATCGGCATACGGGCCGACCGAGGCCAGCACCTGCGCTTTGGAAAATACCTCGGCGTCCGGGCCGATCCCGACCTCAAGATATTGCGACCACAGCCCTTCGGCGATCAGTTCGGCCTTGACCCGCGCCGCCGCGGGCGAGCCTGCCTTGAGGTTTCGCAAGGATCCGCCGATGATATCGGCCACCCGGGCGCGGATCGCCCCGGCGCGGGCCGCGTCGCCTGCGGCTTTTTCTTCTATCACTCGTTCCACCATTGACCGCGCGAAGGTGACGCCGCAGGCTTTGACCGGTTGCAGATCGCAGGGGGCCAGCCAGTGGGTGGGATCGCATTGGTCCAATGGCCCCAGATTGATGCCGGGGCTGGTGCGGACATAGCCCACAGGATCGGCCAGTTCGCAGATATCGCGGATTGTGGGGGCGGTTCTGGCGGTAATGTCAACCAGATGCCCCTGACGCAGCGTCACGACGATTGGGCCCGCGGTGGTTTGCAGCCGACCTAAAAAGCTGCCGTTTCGATCAGATGGGTCCAAGATTGTGGTCAATGGCGAAGCCTCCGTGGTCAATTAACCCAAGATTTAGCGGATTTTGTGGGTATTGTAAGCTGTATGATCGGCCTTGTTGTCCGCCGTTCACCCTGCCGCAATGGCAGAGGTTGATAATGCCGCCGATCCGTGGTCTTGGGCGGCAAAGCGGGTCACTTTGCCCGATGCGCGGCGCGTTGCCGCGTGAAATTGGCGGCCACGCCATCCGATAAAGCGGCTCTGCCGCGAGGAACACCATAAATGTCTGATCTGCACCTTGTCCCCTCTGCCTTTGCTGCGGCCCTTGCTGACAAGGGGTATACGCAATTGACCCCGGTGCAGCAGGCGGTGCTGGACCCTGCGCTGAACGGGGCGGATGTGCTGGTGTCGGCGCAGACCGGGTCGGGCAAGACGGTGGCGTTTGGGCTGGCGATGGCGCAGGGGTTGCTGGACGGGGCCGACAGGTTTGGGCCTGCGGCAGCACCCTTGGCCCTGATCATTGCGCCGACGCGGGAACTGGCGTTGCAGGTTCACCGCGAATTGCAGTGGCTGTATGGCCCCACAGGCGCTTCGTTTGCGTCCTGCGTCGGGGGCATGGATATGCGCACCGAACGACGCAATCTGGACCGGGGCGCGCATATTGTCGTGGGCACTCCCGGGCGGCTGAAGGACCATATCGAGCGGAATTCGCTGGATTTGTCGGCGCTGCGCGTGGCTGTGCTGGACGAGGCTGACGAAATGCTGGATCTGGGGTTCCGCGAGGATCTGGAGTTTATTCTGGGCAAGGCCCCCGCCGACCGCCGCACCATGATGTTTTCGGCGACCGTCCCGCGTGAGATTGCGGCACTGGCCAAAACCTATCAGCGCGATGCGGTGCGGATTGCAGCCGGGGCCGAGCGCGAGCAGCATGTCGATATTGAATACCGCGCGCTGGCAGTTGATCAGGCCGACAAAGAGAATGCCATCGTCAATGTGCTGCGGTTCTACGAGGCCAAGAATGCATTGGTTTTCTGTGGGTTACGGGCCACTGTCAATCATCTGACAGCACGGCTGGCGAACCGGGGATTTTCGGTCGTGGCGCTGTCGGGCGAGCTGTCGCAGGCCGAGCGGACCCATTCCTTGCAAGCCATGCGCGATGGCCGTGCCCGGGTTTGTGTGGCTACCGATGTGGCGGCACGCGGCATTGATCTGCCCAATCTGGAACTGGTGATCCATGCCGATCTGCCGCAAAATAAAGAAACTTTGCTGCATCGCTCTGGCCGCACTGGCCGGGCCGGGCGCAAGGGTGTGTCGGCGCTGATCGTGCCCCACAAGGACCGCAAAAAGGCCGACCGCCTGCTGGGCTGGGCTGGGATCAATGCGGCATGGGGGTCGGCCCCCGGTGCAGATGAGGTGAACCGGCGTGATGCCGAACGCCTGCTGGCCGATCCGATGTTTACCGGAGCACCTGCCGAAAACGAGGCCGATCTGGTGGCAAAGCTGCTGGGGGCGTTTGATATCAATGCGTTAGCTGTCGGATTTGTGCGCCAATACATGACCACCCGGTCCGCACCCGAGGATTTGCGCAGCTCGGGTAGTGGTACAGATACGCTGCGCCCGGTCCGGCTGGGGCCGGAAAACAGCTTTTGGGTCACATTGTCGGTGGGGGCTGCGGCCAAGGCCGAACCGCGCTGGCTGTTGCCGATGCTGTGCCGGTCGGGCGATCTGACCAAGAACGATATCGGGTCGATCCGGGTGCAGCAGGACACCACGGATGTGCAACTGAACGGCGATGTGCGGGACAAGTTTTTTGCGGCTTTGGGATCAGCCATGATGCTGGAGGACGGCATCAGGGTCAGTCTGGCCGAAGGGCAACCTAGCACACCCGCGCCCGCCCGGCCTAAACCGACGTTTAACCGCCCTAAACCTGTAGAGGCCGAGGCATCACCCGCTGCTGCGGTGTCAGTTGACCCGGCACCTGTTGCGACACCTGTCGCCACGACCTATGCGCCACGCCCGTCCGCCTATGTCGCACCTGCCGAACCTGCAGAAGCCCCGCGCAAGCCCCGGCACAAAGACCGGCCCGTCATGGTTGAACGCCGTCCGGACCGGGCATCAGACCGCGCAACAGAACGCGGCGCCGATCCGATGGCCGAGGCTGTGGCGGATGGGTCGGTCGTGCCCTATGCGCCGAAAAAAGCGTTTCACAAGGACGGCCCCAGACCTGCCTATAAACCGGGGGCCAAGCCGGGGTCAAAGCCGGGTGGCAAGCCCTATGAGGGCAATTTCAAACCGCGTTCCGCGACCAAACCAGTCGAAGGCAAGCCTGCTGGCAGCAAATGGGTCAAACGCAGCCCGGATGCCAAAGTCGCCGACGGCAAACCCGCCTTTGCCAAACCGCATTTTGCCAAACCGGGCAAGCCGGGCGGCAAGCCCTATGCGGGCAAGCCAAAGCCGCATCGCGGCAAAAGCTGAAGGTTCAGGGCAATTTCCTTAAGTTGTTAAAACCGGCCAAATCAGCCGGTCAGCGGGATCACATCGACGGCCTGTTCGCTTTTTTGTCCGCCCGCGATCCGCAGGCTGCCTTTGATCGGCGAGACATCGGAATAGTCCCGCCCGTAGGCTGCCACTATATGGTCCGCGGCGGGGATCAGATTGTTGGTCGGGTCAAATTCGACCCAGCCCAAAGCAGGCCCGCACCAGACCCGGACCCAGGCATGCATCGCATCCGCCCCTTCCAGCCGCGCCTTGCCTGGCGGCGGGGTGGTGCGCAGATAGCCGCTGACATAGCCCGCCGGTATGCCGAGCCCGCGCAAACAGCTGATCATGATATGCGAGAAATCCTGACAGACGCCGCGCCGTTTGGCAAAGGCCTCGGCGGCAGGGGTGTCAACCGTGGTGGCCTTGGAATCAAAAGTCATGTCGCGGTGCAGGGCCCTACCTATCGCGCGGGCAGCATCGGCCACGGACATATCGGGCAATACAGCAGCAAGCGCATAGCGCGTCATGGCAATATCCTGCGGCGCGCGCACTGACGGGGCCACGAAATGTAACGGTGACGCCGGTCCCAGATCGCGGCAGTTATGCAGCGCGTTGGGCAGATCGACCAACCGGGTGGACTGCGTCAGGTCGGCAAGCAACCCCAGCCGTTCGACCCGCGCCTGCACCCGCAACGACACTGATTTATGCGGCCGGCGAAAGGCAAATGCCGTCAGGGTGTTTCCGAAGAAATCCGTGCTGTCGTGCCGCTCTTCGGGGCGGGGCGTAAGGTCGAGCAAACCGGCAATCAGCCGTTGCTGCCCCAAAACCTCAAGCGGCAGAACCCGGACCAGATGTCGGCCGCCCACCGCAGGATTGGCATAGGTATAAGTAATGTTCAGCCGGATATCATACAGCATGGCGACTTGACCCTAATGCAAAAACGCGACGTTCAGCGCATTCGATAAACCCAGAATGTCAGCGTGGATTTTGACCAGGGTTTTGCTGTCCAGGGTTTGGGCGGCATGCAGTGCCACCGACGTTTGCGCAGCCAGGACCTGACGTTCAATCGCGCTGCGTTGACCGTGCCCGCCAGACAGATCAGCCACGTATTTGGCAATAACATCAAGATGAAACAAGATTGACCTTGGATTTTGCCCGTCCAGTGCCAGCAGGTCAATCACCGTTTCGCGGCTTGTCACGACCGCATAGCGTTGCCGGTGGACCATGATGCTGTCGCCCACCTCGATCGCCAAATCAAGCCCGCCGTCCGGGGCTGCATGGGCGGCGACGGCTGCCAGCAGATCGGTCATCATCGCCGCCCGTTCCAGCGACCGCCCGATGGTCAGAAACTGCCAGCCCGCTGCCCGGTACATGTTTTCATGCACCAGCCCGGAAAACCCGCTGATCTTGCGCAGCAGGACACTGATCACAAGGGCTGCATCCTGACCGGGCGTCGCGGTCTTGGCGGTCCGGTTCATCGATTTTTGCAAGTCTTGCAGCGCGGCCCAGCCATCGACCGAAAACCGGTCGCGGATATTGCCTGCACTATAGACCGCCGAGGCCAAGGTGGACCGCAGCCCCGCTGGAATAGCCTCCTCCGTGGTGATCCCGTAGGATTTGAGCCGGTCGCGGATCAGTTTCAGCAAGGGTTCGGTCGCGGCCTCGTCCAACCGGCTGTGGTAGGCGCGCACCAGACGCAGGATACCTTCGGTCCGTTCCACATAACGCCCAAGCCAGAACAGATTATCCGCAGCCCGCGCGGGCAGGGGGCCGGGGTCGGCCCGCACGAAGGGCGCATTGGGCCGGGCCAGCATGGATGTGGGTTCAACCGTGCCGTCGCTGACGACCCAGACATCGGCCACCGCCCCGCCGTTGCGCATGGAAATCGCACTGTTGTCCTGCGATGTGCCGATCCGGCCAAAGCCGCCGGGCATAGCCTGCCAGCCTTGGGCGGTTCGGGCCAGAAACACCCGGATCGTCATCGGGCGTGGCACCAAAGCGCCGTTTTCATAAACTGGCGTGGTGGATAATGTGACCAGTTCCTTGCCCACCAGCCCCGGCGCATTGGCGTCAAACCAGTCATGCAGGTCCATGTCATCGGCCCCGTGCAACACCCCGCCTAACGCATGGGCGGCCCCCGATTCCAGCGCCATGCGGGTGCCCAGTGCCGGGCCAATCATCATGCGGCCAGCATTGCGCGCGACGTGAGACCGCTCTGCCGCCTGCCCGCACCACCATGTCGCCACATTGGGCAACAGCAGCGGCTGTCCGGTCAATACCCGGCTGATTGCGGGCAGAAAGGCCATCATCGCCTGGGTTTCCAGAATGCCGACCCCCAGCGCATTGACCATGGTGACCTGCCCGCCCCGAATGGCCGACATCAGGCCGGGCGTGCCAAGCGCCGATTTCTCGAGCAATTCCAGCGGGTCGGCCCAGACCCCGTCCATCCGCCGCCACAGCACATCAACCGGGGCAAGCCCTTGGACGGTGCGAATTTTCAACTGGCCGTCAACCACGGCCAGATCCTCGCCCTGCAGCAGGGCCATGCCCAGATAGCGGGCGATATAGGCCTGTTCGTAATAGGTGTCGGTCAGCGGGCCGGGGGTCAGGATGCCGACCCGCGCGGCGGGGTCGCGGCGCAGACTGTCCAGCGCATCGCGGAATGACCGGAAAAACCCCGCGAGCCGGTGGACATTGCTGTCGCGGTACAGCTCGGGGAATACTTTGGTCGTGGCCACCCGGTTTTCAAGCGCGAACCCTGCGCCGGATGGGGCATCGGTCCGGTCTGACAGTACCCACCAGCGCCCATCCGGGCCGCGCCCGATCTCGAAGGCCACAAAATGCAGGAAATGGCCGGACCGGGGGGTAACGCCGACCATCGGGCGTAGCCATTCCGGGCTTTGTGCGATCAGGGCGGCGGGCAGGTGCCCGTCAGCCACCAGCCGGTTGGGGCCGTAGATATCGGCCACGACGCTTTCTAACAGGTCGGCCCGCTGCACCAGCCCGGCGGCGATTCCGGCCCATTCGGCATCATGCAGGATGATCGGCACGGCAGAATAGGGCCAGTCGCGCCCGGCGATGGACTGATCGCCATATTTGCGGAAGAACACGCCCGCATCGGCCAGATGCTGATCGCCCCGGGCAAAGTCGCGCCCGATTTGGGCCGGGGTCAGCTGGGTCAGATGGCCGATCAGCCCGGCCCAAGCTGGGCGCATTTTGCCGGACCCATCGACCAGTTCATCGGGCACGCCGGGCAGGGCGCGATAATCCATGAACAGATTGGCATTGGCTGACTTTGTTTTGGTCCGGGGCATGGTTATAGTCCCGGCGCGCGGCGCAGATCGAGCGTCATCGGGCATTCCGGATGCGGGGTTTCGCAGACCGGTTCATAGCGCCCCGGCGTATGGCCATGCGGCTGAAACCGCGACAAACGCCGCGCCTCGGCCTCGTTGCCATTAACCGGGAAGGTGTCATAACTGCGCCCTCCGGGGTGTTTGACGTGATAGGTGCAGCCGCCAATCGCGCGGCCTGTCCAGGTATCATAAATGTCAAAGGTCAAAGGTGCGTTGACGGGTAATTTCGGGTGCAGGGCCAGTGGTGGCTGCCAGGCCTTGAACCGCACACCCGCCACAGCGGTGCCATTGGCCACGGGTTGCAGCGGCAGTTTGCGCTGATTGCAGGTGACGGTGTAGCGCCCCGGATCGGCGCAGGTCAGTTTCGCCTGCAGCCGTTCGACCGAACTGTCGGTATAGCGCACGGTGCCGCCAATCGCGCCAGTTTCGCCCATCACATGCCATGGCTCAAGTGCTTGTCTTAGTTCGAGTTTCGCGCCCTCGACTTCGACCTCGCCACAGAACGGAAATCGAAACTCGGCCTGCGCTGTGAACCAGTCGGGGGACAGATCGAAGCCATGGATTTTCAGGTCGGCCAGCACATCCAGAAAATCCATCCAGACGAAATGCGGCAGCATGAAACGGTCTGACAGGGTGGTGCCCCAGCGGGTCAGCGTGCCGGTGGCAGGCCCAGCCCACATGCGGGCAATAATGGCGCGGATCAGCAGTTGTTGGGCGAGGCTCATGCGCGGGTTGGGCGGCATTTCGAAGCCGCGAAACTCGACCAATCCCAAACGTCCGGTAGGGCCGTCGGGCGAGTATAGTTTATCAATACAAATCTCGGCCCGGTGGGTGTTGCCGGTGACATCGACCAGCAGATTGCGCAGCAGGCGGTCCACCAGCCATGGGGCGGGGGGCGTGCCTTTGTCCGGCGCGGGGATTTGTTGCAGCGCGATTTCCAGTTCGTACAGCGCATCATTGCGCGCCTCGTCAATGCGCGGGGCCTGTGACGTGGGGCCAATGAACAGGCCCGAGAACAGGTAGGACAGGCTGGGGTGCCGGTTCCAGTGCAGGATCAGGCTGGCCAACAGATCGGGACGGCGCAGGAAAGGGCTGTCGGCCGGGGTGATGCCGCCGACCACGACATGATTGCCGCCCCCGGTGCCGGTATGCCGCCCGTCGATCATGAATTTATCGGCTCCGAGGCGGATTTGCCGGGCTTCCTCGTAAACGGTTTCAGTTGTCGCCACGACCTCGGGCCAATTATGCGCCGGATGGATATTCACCTCGATCACGCCGGGGTCGGGGGCGACGCGGATCACGTTCAGGCGCGGGTCATTGGGTGGGCCGTAGCCTTCGATATGCACGGGCAGGCCGAGTTTTGCAGCTGCGGCCTCAGCTGCGGCGACAAGTTCAAGATAATCCTCGACCTTTTCCACCGGGGGCATGAAAACGCATAGCCGCCCGTCACGCGGTTCAACGGAAATCGCGGTGCGGATGGCACCCCCAACCTCACCCAGTTCCTGCTCGATCCGGTCCTGAACTGGTTCGGCGGCGGTGAAACTGGCGACTTGCGGGGCGCGATGGTCAAAATCGGGCAGATCGCCCCGGTCATCGAACGGATCGACGGGCATGATATGGGGGTATTGGCTGTCGGGCAGATGTTTCAGCGACCCCAGCGGCAGGCGGTATCCGACCGGACTGTCACCGGGCACAAGGAACAGATTGCCCCGGCGCAGGGCCCATTTTTCAGACCGCCAGCCAGCGGTGGCTTTCGCGTTCCAGCGCTGCACTGGCAGCACAAAGCCCGACGGTTCGGTCAGGCCGCGCGCGAACACCCGCGCCATGCGGTGGCGTTCTTCGGGGTCTTTCAGCGCGGAGTTTTGTGGCGTGACGTTTTCCGGCAGATTGCCCTCTTTGATGATCCATTCGGCGGGGTCTTCAAACGCGGGCACAACGTTTTCGGCTGGCAGATCAAGAGTTTCTGCGATGCTCCTCAGGAGGGCCGTTGCTTGTTCCGAGGTGGCCACTGCGTCAGATTTTTCGGGCGCAATCAAGGCCGGATCGTCCCAGATCGGTTTGCCATCGCGCCGCCAATACAGCGAAAACGTCCAGCGCGGCAGGGTTTCGCCGGGATACCATTTGCCTTGGCCGTAGTGCAGGAACCCACCGGGCGCGAATTTGGATTGCAGGCGGCGGATCAGCGCGTCGGCAAAAATCCGTTTGGTCGGGCCGACCGCATCGGTATTCCATTCGCCCGCCTCAAAATCGTCAATCGACACGAAGGTCGGCTCGCCGCCCATAGTCAGGCGGACATCGCCTGCGGTCAGCGCCGCGTCCACCTTGTGCCCCAGCGCGTTCAGGTCGGCCCATGCGGCATCCGAAAACGGTTTGGTGATGCGCGGATGTTCGGCGACGCGGGTGACGGACATGGCGAAATCAAACGACACTTCGGCATAGCTTGCCAGCCCGGCGATGGGGGCTGCATTGCTGTAATGCGGGGTGGCGGCCAGCGGGATGTGGGACTCGCCTGTTAATAATCCCGAAGTCGGGTCCAGCCCGATCCAGCCTGCACCGGGCAGATAAACCTCGGCCCAGGCATGCAGATCGGTGAAATCATGGCTCGCCCCGGCAGGGCCGTCCACGGCGGTCAGGTCGGGTTTCAGTTGGATCAGATAGCCGGACACGAAACGCGCGGCAAATCCCAGATGGCGCAGGGCCGCGACCAGCAACCAAGACGTGTCACGACACGACCCCTTGGCAAAGGTCAGGGTTTCCTCGGGCGTTTGCACGCCGGGTTCCAGTCGGATCACATAGCCAATCTCGGACGCCAGCCGGGCATTCAGGCCGACAATGAAATCAATCGTGCGCAACGGATCGCGCGACACCGTGGCCAGAAAAGCAGCAAGGCGTGGGGTGGCGGGATCGGTCTGGCGGTAGATCACCAGATCGGCGGCAATGTCATCGGGGTAAGTGAACGGCCAGGTTTCAGCGCTGTCTTCGACAAAGAAATCAAACGGGTTATACACGGTCATGTCGGCGGTTAGATCAACTTCGATCCGTAATTCATTGACCGGGTTTGGAAAAACGAAACGGGCCAGCCAGTTGCCGTAGGGGTCCTGTTGGTAATTCACGAAATGATCGGCAGGGCTGACGCGTAGTGAATGCGACACAACCCGCGTGCGGCTGTGCGGGGCGGGGCGCAGCCGGATGATCTGCGGCCCCAAACTGACGGGCCGGTCATAGATGTAGTGGGTCAGGTGGTTGATCGTGGCAAGGATAGACATGGGACAGTCCGTAACAGGGCGCTGTCAGGGTTTTTTCACGTGCGGGCGGGTTGCGCCATAGCTATGATGCAGATTGCGATAATCGCGCCGTCGCAACCGGCAGAGGTTGGATACCTGCCCAAAAATGAGGCAGCCAATCAGGATGTGCCCAAAACAGACTGACGGGGCGATAATCATCTGCTTCAGGCCAGCAAGCGCGCCGGATGCAGGTCCCGCGGGCGGCCAGACTGCGGAACTCTAACGTGCCCGTTACCCCGACGCCTCGTCGCCCTATACCCCGTCGCCCCATACCCCGTCTGCACCACCGTCCGCACGCCGCCGGTCACACTGGCGGTCTCTACCACCCGGGACCCATCCGCCTCGGCCATCAGCGTCGCATTGGCCAGCGTTCGGGTGACGCCGCCGATCACGAACGT
>JANOQM010000074.1:0-32824 GCA_031422295.1 Rhodobacterales bacterium
TCCGGACACTTCGCGCCCGCCTCATGCTCCTGCAAAATGCCGATGATCTGCTCTTCCGTGAACCTTGCTCGCTTCATCGTCCGTCCCCTTTCTTGGGTCGGACTCTAATCCAAACTTGAGGAAATTCTCAGTGGCAGGTCAATTTGAACGCATCGCTTCCCCCTTTCGCCACAATGGAGTAAGAGCGCGGCACGCCCATTGTCTGACGGAAATGACTGATGAAATTCACGCTGTCCTGGTTGAAAAGTCACCTTGAAACCACAGCCACGCTGGATGAAATCCTGTATGCGCTGACCGATCTGGGGCTTGAGGTTGAGGGGGTGGAAAACCCGGCAGGCAAGCTGCGGGATTTCACGATTGGCCGCGTTATCAGCGCCGTCCAGCACCCGGATGCCGACAAACTGCGCGTCTGTCAGGTCGAATTGCCCGGCGGGTTGACCCAGATTGTCTGCGGCGCACCCAATGCCCGCGCGGGCATTACGGTGGTTGTGGCCAACCCGGGCACCTATGTGCCGGGGATTGATACCACCATCGGCATCGGTAAAATCCGCGGCGTCGAAAGCTATGGAATGATGTGTTCGGCCCGCGAAATGCAGTTGGGCGACGATCATGACGGGATTATTGAGCTGGCTTCGGGTGAGGTTGGCCAAAGTTTCGCCGACTGGCTGGCGGTGAATGACCCGTCACGCGTTGATCCGGTGATCGAGATTGCGATCACCCCGAACCGCCCTGATGCGTTGGGCGTGCGCGGTGTGGCGCGTGATCTGGCCGCCCGTGGGTTGGGGGTGTTGAAGGACCTGACACTGCTGTCGGTTCCTGCGACACATGTGTCGGATTTGCAGGTTGCCATTGCCACAGATACGCTGGACGGCTGCCCGGTGTTTGCCGGTCGTCTGATCCGGGGCGTCCGGAATGGCCCGTCGCCAGAATGGTTGCAGGTGTTGCTGCGCGCGATTGGCCTGCGCCCGATTTCGTTTCTGGTCGATGTGACCAACTATTTCACTTATGATCTGAACCGCCCGTTGCATGTATTTGACGCCGACAAGGTGGTGGGCAATTTATTCGTTCACCGCGCCAAAGGGGGCGAGGTTCTGACAGCGCTGGATGGCAAGGATTATACGCTTGCCGCCGGGATGATGGCGATTTCGGATAGTTCTGGCGTGCAAAGCATCGCCGGTGTGATGGGCGGCCTGCCTACGGGCGTGTCGGATGACACGGTAAATGTGTTCGTCGAATCCGCCTATTGGGACCCGGTGCAAATTGCGCTGACCGGGCGGGCGCTAAAGATCAACTCGGATGCCCGCTACAGGTTTGAACGCGGGATTGACCGTGCCTTTACGATTGCGGGGCTGGAACATGCGGTCCGGATGATTGTGGATCAGGCCGGTGGGCAGGCGTCCGAACTGGTCATTGCGGGCGCAATGCCCGTGGTTGACCGCGCCTACCGTCTGGATACCGACCGGGTGCAAAGCCTTGTGGGTATGGATATTTCCCCCGCAACCCAGCGCCAGACGTTGGAATCATTGGGCTTTGTCATGCAGGGCGATATGGCCCATGTCCCCAGCTGGCGTCCCGATGTGTTGGGCGAGGCCGATCTGGTGGAAGAGGTCGCCCGGATTGCGTCGCTGACCAAACTGGTGGGCCGGCCCCTGCGCCGTGTCAATCCGGGCGTGCCAAAGCCGGTTCTGACCGGCCCCCAATTGCGCCAGATTGCAGCGCGGCGGAGTTGTGCTGCCTTGGGCTACAATGAATGCGTTACTTATAGTTTCATCGACAAGGCCGCCGCCAGCCTGTTTGGCGGCGGCGATGATGCCACCATGCTGGAAAACCCGATCAGTGCCGACCTGTCCCATATGCGCCCGGCCCTTTTGCCCGGGCTGCTGCGGGCCGCCGCGCGTAATCAGGCGCGCGGGTTCATGGATATGGCCCTGTTCGAGGTTGGCCATGCGTTTCACGGAGGAGAACCGGGCGAACAGCATGTGCTGGTCACGGGCGTTCTGATCGGACGGACCGGGCCGAAGGATGTCCATGGCACATCGCGCGGCGTTGATCTGTACGACGCCAAGGCCGATGCCGAGGCTGTGCTGGCCGCCATGGGTGCACCCGCCAAGGTGCAGATCCTGCGCGGTGCGCCGGGCTGGTGGCATCCGGGGCGGCATGGGATGATTTGTCTGGGGCCGAAAAAGCTGCTGGGGATCTTTGGCGAATTGCACCCGCGCGTGCTGCGCGACATGGATATCAAAGGCCCCGCTGTCGCCTTTACCCTGTGGCCCGAAGAGATTCCGGTGCCGAAAACCCGGACCGCAACACGGCCCGCGCTGCTGGTGCAGGATTTGCAGCCGGTTGAACGTGATTTTGCCTTTGTCGTCGATACCGGGGTCGAGGCGCTGACATTGGTCAATGCCGCACTGGGCGCAGACAAGGCGTTGATTGCTGACGTGCGGGTGTTTGACCAGTTTGCTGGCGGCACTCTGGCCGAGGGCAAGAAATCGCTGGCCATTGCGGTGCGGTTGCAGCCGATGGGTGCGACGCTGAAAGAAGCCGAGATTGAGGCGGTATCGGCCAAGATCATCGAAAAGGTCGCTAAGGCGACCGGTGGGGTTTTGCGCAGTTAGCGCTACGTCAGGGCTGGAATTGACGGCGGGCCGCGTTAGCCTGAACTCATGGAATTTGATTACATCATCGTGGGTGGTGGCGCTGCCGGGTCGGTTCTGGCGGCGCGGCTGTCCGAAGACCCCCAAAACACTGTCTGCCTGATCGAGGCGGGTGGCGGCGGACGCGACATTTTCATCCGTGCCCCCATGCTGGTGGCCGCAATGGTATCTGGCCGTCCGAAAATCAACAATTGGGCGCTGCATACCGTGCCGCAGCTGGGCCTGAACGGGCGGCGCGGGTTTCAACCGCGAGGGCGGGCCTTGGGCGGGTCAACTGCGATCAATGCAATGCTCTATGTCCGGGGGCACCCTGCCGATTATGACGAATGGGCCGAACTGGGGGCCGATGGGTGGGGCTGGGCCGATGTTTTGCCCTATTTCCTGATGGCCGAGCGGAATATGCGCGGGGCGGATGCCTTGCATGGTGCTGCCGGGCCATTGCAGGTGGCTGATCAGACGGCCCCCCGCGCCATCAGTGCGGCGTTTATTGAGGCTGCGGCGGGGATGCAAATCCCGCGCCGGGCCGATTTCAATGGGCCAGACCAAGAGGGGGCGGGCCTGTATCAGGTCATGCAGTATTTTGACGGGCCGCAAAAGGGCGAGCGGTGTTCTGCTGCGGCAGCCTATTTGTTTCCGGCGATGGAGCGGCCAAACCTGACGGTGATTACCAAGGGATTGGTCAACCGCGTGGTGCTGGACGGCAAGCGGGCTGTCGGGGTGTCCGTCACGGTCGGGGGGGTTGAAAAGCTGTTCAGGGCGAAGCGTGAGGTGGTGCTGGCCGCTGGTGCGTTCGGGTCGCCGCAATTGCTATTGTTATCAGGCATCGGGCCGGAGGCCGAATTGCGGGCGCATGGCATTGCCGTGGCGGCTGACCTGCCGGGGGTGGGGGCGAATCTGCAGGACCATCTGGATTATGTGATTTCATATTCCTCTGCCCGGCGCGATGTGGTGGGCCTGAACCCGCTTGGCCTGTGGGACCTTGGCCGCGCCGCACTGCAATGGCGCAAGGATGGGACGGGGCAATTCACATCGCCCGCCGCCGAGGCCGGGGCCTTTGTCAAAAGTCGGCCGGGGCTGGACCGGCCCGATCTGCAGCTGCATTTTGTGATCGGGATCGTCGATAACCATCTGCGCCGGATCAGAACCGCGCATGGGTTCAGCTGCCATGTTTGCGTGCTGCGCCCGGAAAGCCGGGGGTCTGTTGGGCTGATGTCATCTGATCCGCGTGCAGCGCCCCGGATTGATCCGGCATTCCTGAGCGCGCCCGGCGATCTGGCGGCGCTTATGGCCGGGGCGCGGCTGATGAATGACCTGCTGAAGGCATCAGAACTGGCCCCGTGGCGCAAGAAACGGCTGTATCCGGTTGGCGCGACCGATGCCGCACTTGAGGCGGATATCCGGGCAAGGGCCGATACGATTTACCATCCGGTCGGAACCTGCCGGATCGGGACTGACCCGCTGGCCGTGGTTGATCTGGCCTGTCGGGTGCGGGGGATCGCTGGGCTGCGCGTGGTGGATGCGTCAGTCATGCCGCGATTGGTGGGCGGCAATACAACGGCACCAACGATCATGATTGCGGAAAAGATTGCCCATGCGATGCGGGCGGAAGGTGGGTTGAAACCCACCTTACCTGTGAATTGATCGCCAATGGGGTGGGTTAAAACCCACGTTACCTAAGCCGGTTTCGGAATCGACTTGGCCTTGACCACTGCCGGACGGGCGTAAAACCGCGCGACATAGGCCTGCAAGTTGGGCATGTCATCCCAACCGACCAAGGGTTTTGCGCCGTAAAATTCCAGCGCATTGACCCATGGGGCAAGGGCGATATCGGCGATGGAAAACTCACCGGTGATCCAGTCTTGTCCCGCCAGTTCCTGTTCCAGCACGGCCAGCAGGCGCTTGGCCTCGGCAATATAGCGGTCACGCGGGCGGGGGTCTTCGATCTGGGATCCGGCGAATTTCACGAAGAAACCCATTTGTCCTAACATCGGCCCGACACCACCCATTTGAAACATCAGCCATTGGATGGTCTTGTATTTCTGTGCAGCCGTGCTGCCAATCAGTTTGCCAGTCTTTTCAGCCAGATAGATCAGGATAGCGCCACTTTCAAACAGGCCAATCGGCTGTCCGTCCGGACCATTGGGATCAATAATCGCGGGGATTTTATTATTCGGGTTCAGCGACAGGAACGCCGGGCTTTTTACATCGGCATCGGCCAACGTCACCAGATGCGCCTCATAATCCAGCCCCATTTCCTCGAGTGCGATGGACACTTTGACGCCATTGGGCGTGGGGTAGCTGTACAGCTGAATGACCGACGGATCGGTGGCGGGCCATCTGGCAGTGATCGGAAAGGCGGACAGGTCGCGCATCGGGTGAAGTCCTTATTGTCAATGACGATTGTTTAACAACATGAGGGGGAGAAGTGGTTAAAAAAAGCCATAGACCTGTGTGTGTTTGACGCTATGACTGTGCGCACATGCGCAGCAGGCTGTAGACCTGCACGCAAAATAGCCAAAGAATGGGGACAAAATGCTCAAAGAGTTCAAAGATTTCATTGCGAAAGGCAACGTCCTGGACCTTGCCGTCGGTATCATCATCGGTGCCGCATTCACTGCTATCGTCACATCGCTGGTCGATGATCTGATCAGCCCGATCATCGGCCTGATCATTGGCGGTCTGGATTTGTCTGGCCTTAAGTTCTTGGTCGGCGATGCCGCGTTCAACTATGGCAACTTCATTCAGGCCGTCATCAAGTTCGTCATTGTCGCTTGGGTTGTGTTCCTGATCGTCAAGGCCGTGAACAGCATGAAGAAAAAGGAAGAGGCCGCACCAGCAGCCCCCGCCGGTCCGACCGAAGTGCAGCTGTTGGTCGAAATCCGCGATGCGCTGAAGGCCCGTTAGGCCCGCTACTGCATGCAGAAAACAAAGCCCGCCAGACCGGCGGGCTTTGTCGTTTAGCGGCGTTATCTTTCTGCTTGCCGCGCTTTGGTGTGGTAGCACAGCGCCTGCCCGATCAGCAGCGACAGGGCTGCGCCATTGATATCGGCCACCGCATCAAACAAAACCGCCCGCGTTCCGCCAAAACGCATTCCGGCCCCCGGCCCCGCAGCAAACGCCGGGATCAGCCCGGATTTGCAATGCACAAACAGGCCAAATCCATCCGGTTTGCACGGGCCGATCCGCAAACTGCAGGCCGCCCCGGTTTGCGGCGTGAGGAACGCAGGCTGACCCCAGCGCAGCTCCTCCTCAACCGGGCCGATCTGCGGCATCCGGGCAGCCTGCCCTAGGACCAGCCCGCGTAGAACATGCAGCCCTTGCCGCACGGGCGGGGAGCATGCGTCATAGACTGCCTGCACGTCGTCGGGCAATGCGGGCAAGCGTGCCATCCGTCAGGCCAACGGCAGACAAACTTCGGTCACCAGCTTGTCCGGTGCCGTATCGCCGGGCGAATTGAGGTAATGTTCAATCACTGGCTGCACACCAACCTCGCGCCCCGAGGCGGGTAACCATGTGCCATAAAAGGTAATCATAGGCCAGCGGCAACCCGGCATAGGGTCCGGTATAGGTCATCACCGCATAGGCCCCTGCGGCAACAACCAGTTCTTGCAGCGGGGCGGGAACGGCGAAATCATCGGCGACAATCATTCCGGCGAAACTGCGCAGCTCCGGTTCGGGAATGGCACTCGGGTCGTCATAATAGACCCCCATCATCCCCTTGATTTCACGCAACAGTTTGCGGGTGGCAAACACCGCCCCGGCCTTTTCAAATGAAAGGCCAATCGCCGGATAGGCCCCGGTATGGGCCATCGCGGCAAGGCGACGGGCGGGTAGGGTTTTGATTGTAATCGGCAACATCGGATCGACTCCTTGAGGGTAAAGGGTATGCGGGGCCGCCAAGGGCACCTCAATACCGCGTTTGCGAAACGCCGCCGGGGTCAGGCCATGGGTTTCGGCAAATGTCCGGGCAAAACTTTGCAGATTGGGATAGCCGCAGGTCCGCGCGACCCGGCCCATCGGCCAATTGGTCGAAATCAGCCAATAAGCCGCCCGCCCCATCCGAATCCGGCGCACCGCATCCGCCAAAGTTTCCCCGGTCACGGCCCGAAAGACCCGGTGCCAGTGAAACCGCGACATGGCCGCCATATCCGCCAATTCATCCAGCCGCAGGTCTGCGCCCGGATTGGCATAGATATGGTCGATCACCCGAAAAATGCGGTCCTGATAGCGGGCGTTCATCTATGGTCTGACCCTTTGTTCGTCTCGTGCCACGGGGCTCGCATGGGCAGGCTTCACAAATCTTGCCGAGTTGCATTGCCAAGGTCCACAGGCCATATAGAAAGCCAGCCCAGCAAGAGCGGACCCAACCGATGACCAACAACTACCTCGAGTTCGAAAAGCCCTTGGCCGAGATTGAAGGCAAGGCCGAAGAATTGCGCGCCATGGCTCGTGCGAACCCCGGCATGGATGTGGAAAAAGAGGCGGCGGGGCTGGATAAAAAGGCGACTGATCTGCTGACCACGCTGTACGGCAACCTGACCGCCTGGCAGAAATGTCAGATCGCCCGGCACCCGGACCGGCCACATTGCAAGGATTATATCGAGGCGTTGTTCACCGAATATACCCCGCTGGCCGGGGACCGAAACTTTGCCGATGATCATTCGGTGATGGGTGGCCTCGCCCGGTTTGATGGCAAAGCGGTCGTGGTGATCGGCCATGAAAAGGGCCATGATACAAAATCCCGGATTGAACGGAATTTCGGCATGGCCCGCCCCGAAGGCTACCGCAAAGCCGTGCGCCTGATGGACCTTGCCGACCGGTTTGGCCTGCCCGTCATCACGCTGGTCGATACCCCCGGCGCCTATCCTGGCAAAGGCGCCGAGGAACGCGGCCAATCCGAGGCTATCGCGCGGGCCACCGAAAAATGCCTGTCGATCAAGGTGCCGCTGGTTGCGGTCATCATCGGCGAAGGCGGCTCTGGCGGGGCCGTCGCCTTTGCCACGGCCAACCGGGTCGCCATGCTGGAGCATTCGATTTATTCGGTAATCTCACCCGAAGGCTGCGCCAGCATTCTGTGGAAAGATGCCGAGAAAATGCGCGAAGCCGCCGAGGCGCTGCGCCTGACCGCGCAAAACCTGTCCGACCTTGGAATCTGTGACCGGACCATCAAAGAACCAGTGGGCGGCGCACACCGCGACAAAGGTGCCGCCATGGCGGCTGTGGGCAAGGCAATCGGGGTCATGCTGGCCGAAATGGACGGCAAATCCGGCAAAGACCTGCGCGATTCGCGGCGCAAGAAATATCTGGGGATCGGGGCCAAGGGATTGGCGGCATAACCGCCGCAGGCCTTACGGGGCGGACTATGATCATGCCCCGATGGTCGGGTCCGCCCACATCGTCCGGGCCGCGCGACCCGGCCAGTCGGCGTCATAGGCGGCGCCGTCAAACCCGGCTTTTACCCCGCGCAGCATATCGCCCACGGTCGGCAGACCCGCAGGTTCAGCGGCCCCCTGCCACAGTCTGGCACGGATCAGGGCACGGGCGCATTGTGAATATACCTCGGCAATCGTGATGCGGATGACAGTGCGCGGCAAGGCCCCGTCGCGATCAAACCGGGCCAAAATAACTGGATCAGCACTCAGCCGCGCGGGCTGCCGTCGGTGCCTTCGGGGCCAATTGTGCTTAACACACAAAACCGCGATTGGGCGATCCAGTGGTGATACTCGGGTGTCAGGTGATCGGTAACCTTGATCACGGACGCTTCGGCGGGTTGGGCGTAAATTGCCTCAAGTTCAGCTATGCAGCGGATGAATTGCATCAGATTTTCCCCGATTTGGGCTTGGCCGATCTGGGCTTAAGGGCTGGTGCCGCAGCCACGATACTCCGAACAACTTGGGCCAGAATATCAGCATCCTCCAGCCCTTCATCCACCAATACCTGCGGTTTACCACCGGGATAGGCCGGGGTAAGGGTCGCCTCGGGCATCACGGCAATCACAGCGGGCAGAGGTTTCAGGAACAGTTGATTATCGCAGATCAGACCAATGATCACGCCGTCACAATAGACGCCATATTCGCCAAACATCTTGCGGGCCGTGATTTGCCCGGCACCGGCCATCTGACCGCAGATGTAGTCGACTGTGTCTTGATCGCTCGCCATGACAGCCTCGCGTAAAGTGGGTTTCAACCCACAGTTTGCCTGTCGATCTGGCCCCTGACCAGTCTAAAATCCTGAAACCCGTAAGGTGGGTTTCAACCCACCACCCCCTTCAATGCAAAAAGCCGCCCCAACGGGACGGCAAATTGCAGAGTTTCAAACGTTTCAGGCAGGCAGTGCTGCGCGTGCCTTGGTCGCAATTGCAATGAACGCGTCGGGTTCATGCACGGCCAGATCGGCCAGAACCTTGCGGTCCACTTCGATCCCGGCAAGCGACAGGCCATTGATAAACCGCGAATACGTAAACTCGGCGTCGAATGCCCGGACGGCTGCATTGATCCGCTGAATCCACAAGGCGCGGAAATTCCGCTTGCGGACATGCCGGTCGCGGGTCGCATATTGGTTGGCTTTATCGACCGCCTGTTTGGCCACTTTAAACGTGCGGCGACGGTGATCGTAATAGCCTTTGGCCGCATCAAGGATTTTCTTGTGACGGCGATGGGTGACGGTACCACCTTTGGTGCGTGACATATCTTAAGCCTCCTTAACGGTCATAGGGCATGTAGGACTTGATGATCTTCGAGTCCTGCGCTGAAAGAACCGTGGTGCCGCGGGCGTCACGAATGAATTTGGTGGACCGCTTGATCATGCCATGGCGTTTGCCGGCCTGACCGGCTTTGACTAGGCCGGACGCAGTCATCTTAAAGCGCTTCTTCGCGCTCGACTTGGTCTTCATCTTGGGCATTTTTGTCTCCATAAGCAGGGGATGAACGCGCGCCTCGGCATGCCACTTTGGCCGGACGCGCGGGGATAGAAGCCGCTGCATAGGTGACCATTTGCCAAGACGCAAGCCCCAAGCAGATCAGATCAGTAGGTTGGAGAGTATCCTCCACTACTGTCATCATCAGCGCGGTTCATCCGCTCGATCATCGCGACGCAATCGTCCAAAGATTGATTCAGCGTGCAGTTCGTCGTGACCGTGCCGCAGGTCACCTTAAACTGCGTTCCTGTCGTCCGCTCGATCGGCCCCTCACCCATTTGAAGGTCGGTCAATTCGCTATAGGTCACATCAAACAGCTGGGCGGAACAGGTCTTTGCCGAAACATCGACTGGCGAAGGCGCACCGTTCGCAACATATTCCGGAGGGGCACCACATCCTGCCAGCACAAGTGCCAAACCGATAAAACCCGTAAATAGGCTTTTCATTTTGAGCAATCCAATTTGATTTCAATGCAGATCACCTGTCACAAATGACCGATTCGCGCAATGTCGACCGAAGTCTGGACAGTCCGCTGCGGGCCGCGACTGGCCGGTCAATTGATGTAGCCGCCCACAACCCGAACAAATACATCCGGAATCTCGGTCACCGAATAGCCACCCGGATTGGAATAGACCGCCAGTGCCACCAGCCCGCCACCGATCATGATCAAAATGGCGGCGGCGCGTGGGGCGCGGCCTTCGGAAAACGCGCTCAGGATTGCGGGAATAGCAAAGGCCGCAATGATGATGCCGATTACAAAATACAGATCCGGGTCCATGTCTTTGCCTCAAAACTTTGACTGCAGACAGGCTTACTCCGGATCGCCACTATAAATCAAACGTTCCTCGCAGGGGGCCACACGCAGAATATTCGTCGACCCCGGGGTGTTGAACGGCACACCGGCGGTGACAACGATCTTGTCCTTCTCGGTAGCCAGCCCTTGGGCGAGGGCCGCCCGGACGGCAGAAATCACCGCCAGCTTGAACCTGTCAACCGGGCCTACAATCACACAGTTCATGCCCCAGGACAAACACAACCTGCGGGCGGTCCGTTCGTCTGATGTCAGCGCAATAATCGGCACGCGCGGGCGTTCGCGGGCAACCAGCAGGGCCGTGGTGCCCGATTGCGAGAAACAGCAGATCGCTTTGACATCGGTCGCTTCGGCGATTTCGCGGGCTGCGGCCACGATGCCGTCAGCCACCGTGCTGCGGCTGGCTTTGCGGCTGGCGGCGATAATCTCGACATAAGTTGGGTCGGCCTCGACCTCTTTGGCGACATTATCCATGGTCATGACCGCCTCAATCGGAAATGATCCGGCGGCGGATTCGGCCGATAGCATGATCGCGTCTGCCCCTTCGTAGATCGCAGTGGCCACATCGCTGACCTCGGCCCGGGTCGGCACCGGCGATTCGATCATTGATTCCAGCATCTGCGTGGCCACGATCACCGGCTTGGCGGCGGCCCGGCATTTGCGGACCAGTTGTTTCTGGATTGGCGGCACATTCTGCACCGGAAGTTCCACGCCCAGATCGCCACGGGCGACCATGATGCCGTCCGACACCGCCAGAATTTCGTCAAACGCCTTCACTGCAGCAGGCTTTTCAATCTTCGACAGGATCGCCGCACGTCCCTTGGCCAATTTACGGGCCTCGTGCACATCTTCGGGGCGCTGGACAAAGGACAGGGCCAGCCAGTCAACGCCCAGTTCGCAGACAAATTCCAGATCTTTGCGGTCTTTGTCCGAAAGGGCGGCCAGCGGCAGCACCACATCGGGCACATTCACGCCCTTGCGGTTGGAAATCGCGCCGCCGACCATCACCTCGCAATTGGCATAGGTGGCACCACAATCCTTGACCCGCAACCGGATTTTACCGTCATTGACCAGCAGCGACGCCCCCGGCTCAAGCGCGTCGAAAATCTCTTTATGCGGCAGTTGCACCCGAGTCACGTCGCCCTCGGCTGCATCAAGGTCCAGCCGGAACGCTGCGCCAACAACGAGGTCTTCGGACCCGTTCTTGAACACACCAACGCGCAGTTTCGGCCCCTGCAAATCGGCCAGAATGCCGATGGGTGATCCCAGATCAGCCTCGACCTGACGGATCGTTTCGTGGCGCTTGCGGACATCCTCATGCGCACCGTGGCTCATGTTCAGGCGGAACACATCAGCCCCGGCCTCGGCCAGTTTGCGGATCATTTCATAGGTGCTGGACGCGGGGCCCAGCGTGGCCACGATCTTGACATTGCGGTTGCGTTTCATCGAACGAAGTCCTTCATATCTTCTGAAGCGCGCAGTTACCGCTAACGCCAATTTCGGCGCCCTTATTGCGCAATTCCATTCATGCCACAACTAGCCTAAGGGGATTGCGACAAAGTTGACGGGTTAAGACTGCACGAAATGCACCATCCTGCCTATGAATTAATCAGTTCTGGCGAAAGCCGGTGGTTGCTAACCTGCGATCATGCCTGCAATGCAGTGCCAGATTGGGTCAATGGCGGCAATTTGGGGCTGCCTGCAGCCGATATGGCGCGACATATCGCATCTGATCTGGGGGCAGCGGGGCTGACCCGGGCGCTGGCCGCTGCACTGCGCGCGCCTGCAGTCCTGTCGCGGTTTTCCCGGCTGGTAATTGATCCAAACCGGGGTACCGATGACCCGACCCTGCTGATGAGGCTGTATGACGGGACGATCATTCCGGCCAACCGGCATGCCGGGGCGGATGAACTGGAACAGCGCATGGACCGGTTATACCGGCCCTACCACGCGGCCCTTGCCGGGCTGGCGGCGCAGCGGGTTGATACAGTAATTTGTGCCATCCACAGCTTTACCCCGCAACTGCGCGGGCGGGCAGCGCGGCCTTGGCACGTTGGCATCCTGTATTCCCATCTGGATGACCGGCTGGCGCGGCCCCTGCTGGCCCGGCTGCGCGCCGAACCCGATCTGTGTATCGGCGATAACGCACCTTATGCCGGGCATCTGCCCGGTGATGCGATTGACCAGCACGCCCTGCAACCGGGGCGGCTGAATGTGCTGATCGAGTTGCGGCAGGACCTGATTGCTGACGCTGCGGCGCAAACCTATTGGGCCAAACGATTGGCCCCTTTATTAGCTGCCGCCCTCTCTGATCTTGCATGAAAGCCTGACATGACCCGATACGCCGCCGCGATATTCGACCTTGATGGCACGTTGATTGATACTGAACGGTTGCTGATCGACACCTGCATGCAGACGCTGGCCAATTACGGGCACGATGTCAGTCGTGATTTCCTGATCTCGATGGTTGGCGTGTCGGAAGTGGAAGGGTTCAGACGCATCTGTGCTGAGATCAAAGTGGACCTTGATCCGATTGAATTCGCTGCCGCATGGAGCCGGGCCAATCAGGCGGCTTATGCCAGTGGCATTCCACTGATGCCTGGGGTGGCCGACCTGCTGGGACAGCTTAAGGTGATCGGCATTCCGGTCGCAGTGGCCACCAACAGCAGCACCAAAGGGGCGTGGCGCAAGCTTGGGCTGGCCGGGCTGGCCGGGCAGTTTGATACGGTGATCGGCTATGATGCCGTGCCCAATGCCAAACCTGCGCCGGATGTATTTCTGGCCGCCGCCGCTGGGCTGGGCGTCAATCCCGCCAATTGCCTGGCGTTCGAGGACAGCGAAACCGGCGTGACCGCTGCCCTTGCCGCCGGAATGACCGTTGTGCATGTGCCCGATATGGCCAGCTCGGCGGAAACCGGGGCGCAATACTTGGCGGCCTCTATCCTTGAAGGTGCGTTTGCGGCCGGGCTAATCCGCTAATCTGCTTGCGACCCGCCCACGCCGATGGTCTGATACCCCCTGCGACATAGGAGTTCCCAGCCATGGACGACCAGACCCGGACCGAGATTGAAGCCGCTGCATTCCGCCGCTTACGCCAGCACCTGCTGACCGACCGGCCCGATGTGCAGAATATCGACCTGATGAACATGGCTGGCTTTTGCCGCAACTGTCTGGCCCGTTGGTGGCAAGAGGCCGCAGCCGAACGGGGACATGACCTGACCAAAGATGACGCCCGGACCGACTATTACGGCATGCCGCAGGCCGACTGGCAGGCGTTGCACCAAACGGGTGCGGATGCCGCCAAACAGGCCGCATTCAACACTGCGTTCGAGGCCAATGTCGGCAAACCCAAAGACTGATCTGAACATTCCCACCCAAAGGACCTGCCGTTATGCGCCAAGCTGACCAGCTTTCTGAATTTGTCCGGACTGCCCTAAGTGACGGGCGCAGCCGGGCTGACATCAGTGCCGCCATGACACAAGCCGGGTGGAGCGTGGGCGAGGCCACCTCGGCGATGGACGGATGGGCCGAAAGTTCATTTTCCACGCCCGTGCCCCGGCCCCGCCCCTATGTTTCAGCACGCGAAGTGTTCCTGTACGGCCTGATGTTCGTGGCCTTGTCGATGACCACGATCTATCTGGCGCAGCTTGGCATGGCGCTGGTCGATCTGTGGATGCAGGCCGACCCGGTGACCGACAATGACAATTACTATTACAATGGCAATTATCTCATGTCGCAAATCCGCTGGGCCATCGCGGTGCTGGTCGTGTTCCTGCCGGTTTTCGTTTTCCTGAATATCCGCACCGAAAGGACCGCGCGGGCCGATCCGGCCAAACGACGGTCATTGGTGCGCAAATGGTTTGTGTCCATCGCGCTTTTCGTCTCGTTGGTCGTGATATTGGGCAATCTGATCTATACGATCTACGCGCTGTTGAACGGTGAACTGACGCCGCAGTTTCTGGCCAAGGCGGGGCTGGTCGCGGTCATTGCCCTGATTGTCATCTTCAACTTTCGCGATGAAATGAAGGACCGGGCCGTTGCAACAGTCTGATATGGCGATGGTGGCCCTTGCAGCGGTTACTGCGGTTGGGATTGGCGCGGGCCTGTATGCAACCGGCGGGCCGGAATATGCCCGCAAGATTCAGCGCGACGAAATTCGGATTGATCACTTGCAGCAGCTGATGTCGACGGTCGATTGCACAGCCAGATCAGGCGGTGGCAAATTGCCCGAAACCCTTGATCCGGCAAATGACTGCGCGCCGTTGCCACCCCTGACCGACCCGGGCAGTGACGAACCTTATCGCTATCTGAGGACCGGCACAGGGACCTATCAATTGTGCGCCGGTTTTGAAACCGACATGAGTTGGCGAAACGGCTTTGATCTGGCGGATTTTGATCCTGCGACAGGGTGCCTTAGTCACACAATCCGCCTGTATGAATGAAAGTCCTCAGATCGCCGCCTTGCGGCTTTCCTCGATATAAATCTCGCGCAGCCGGGCCACGACGGGGCCGGGTTTGCCATGGCCCAGATCGGCCCCGTCAATCTGCACCACGGGCATGACAAACATCGTGGCGCTGGTGATGAACGCCTCGTCCGCCGCCTGCGCCTCGGCGATTGTAAACGGGCGCTCTTCGACCAGCATCTGCGCCTCGGTGGCAAAGCGCAGCACAGCGGCGCGGGTGATGCCAGACAAAATCTCAGGCCCTAAATGTCGGGTGATGATGCGGTTACCGCGCACGATATAGGCGTTGTTCGAGGTGCCTTCGGTCACCACCCCGTCCTGCACCATCCAGGCATCATCACAGCCAGCCTTTTTGGCCATCATCTTGCCCATTGACGGATACAGCAGCTGCACGGTTTTAATGTCGCGGCGGCCCCAGCGGATATCCTCGATCGAGATGACTTTCATCCCGGTTTTGGCAAGCGGGCTGTCGGCAAGACCGGGTTTGGACTGGGTGAACAGGACCAATGTTGACGGGGTTAGCGCTGGATCAGGAAACACGAAATCGCGGTCGGAGGGGGCACCACGGGTAATCTGCAGATAGACCATGCCATCGCCGATCTGGTTGCGAACCAACAGTTCGCGGTGAATATCCAGCAATTCGTCCATGGTCACCGGGCTGACCATGTCCAATTCGTCCAGCGACCGTTGCAAGCGAATGGCATGGCCCGCAAAATCCACGATTTTGCCATCCAGCACACTGGTCACCTCGTAAACGCCATCCCCCATCAGAAAGCCCCGGTCGAACACCGACACTTTGGCCTGATCTTCTGGAACATAGTCGCCGTTGACATAAACGATGCGCAAGATCATCTCTCCTGTTCGCAGACCCCTGCATCGTGCAAGTGCGGCCCTGAAAAGCGGTCTTCGGACAGAAGTAGTAAGGCGTCAAGTCCAACCTGCGGCCGGAAAACAAAATAGGGTGGGACAAATCCCACCATTTTTATACGAGGACTCGGGCGGCCCGGACCGCAGGGCTAGGCCGACCTTATGGGTCTAATAATCCCGCAGCGAAACGATCCCAAAGCTGCATTGCGCCGAACAATCCGCCGCATCCTTGCCAAGGTTGGTGATATTCATCACCGATGCGGTGCCCCGGCCCTCAAAACGCACGTCATCGCATTCGAAATCATTCGGATAGGGTCCGGTGTCATCGCCGAAATCAATGGCGGAACATTGGGTTGCGGCCACCGATGCGGCCTCGGCCCATAATGAAATCGACCCTGCATCAAACGCAGCACGGCAGTCAGTGGCGTCATGGCCAACAAATTGCCAGCCCAGATCGGATGCCATCGCGCCACCATAGAACCGCCGGTCATCGCATTCGCCATCTTTCGGCCAATCGCCCGCATCGTCACCAAAGTTGATGGCGGCAGGGATCGGCTCAAGCGACGTCGCCAGCGGCGCCGGGGCAGCCTCACCGCCAATCAGCGCGATGGTTCCGGCGTCAAAAGCGGCCTTGCAATCTGTTGCATCGCCCAGAATATCGGCGTCGAGCAAGGTCGTGGCGGCCATGCCTGCGCCACTGAACCGGGGATCATCGCATTCCCCGTCATTGGCCCATTGGCTGGTATCAGCGCCGAAATCTACGGTTTGGGCAAACGCCGGAGCGACAGAAAGCGCAAGCATAGCAAAGGCATAGGTAAAAATTCGCATAGGTCAGGCTCCTGTATAAATGTGTCCAGATCATGCCTGTTCAGACTGAATTTTGCAATCACGCAATTTGTGCAGATTTATGTGGCCTGCTGATCAGGCCCTTAATTATCAAGGCCACGGAAAAACCGGGCGGACGGGTCAGATGAGCCGCCCGCCGGGGTCTTACATCGTCAGGGCGGCTGCAGGGTCGATCGTGTTCAGTCCCAGCGCCGCACCGACGGCCGCATAGGTCAGCTGGCCCGCATGCACGTTCAGACCGCGCAGCAGATGGATGTCGTCAGCGCAAGCCGCTTTCCAACCCTTGTCGGCCAAAGCCAGAATAAACGGCAGGGTCGCATTGCCCAAGGCAAGGGTCGAGGTTCTGGCCACCGCGCCGGGCATGTTGGCGACACAATAATGCATGATCCCGTCAACCTCATAAATCGGGTCCTGATGGGTGGTCGCATGGCTGGTCTCAAAACAACCGCCCTGATCGATGGCCACGTCAACCAGTGCAGCGCCCGGTTTCAGTTCGGCCAGTTGGGCGCGTGAAATCAGCTTGGGCGCCGCAGCCCCGGGGATCAGCACCGCGCCGATGATCATGTCGGCCTGACGGGCGAGGTCAATCGTATTACCTGCATTGGCATAACCGTTCTTGAACGTGCCGCCAAACACATCATCCAGATAGCGCAGCCGGTTGATCGACCGGTCCAGCACGGTCACATCCGCGCCCATGCCTGCGGCGATCTTGGCCGCATGGGTGCCGACCACGCCACCGCCAATGACCAACACCCGGGCCGGGGCGACGCCGGGCACACCACCCAGCAACACACCGCGCCCGCCATTGGCCTTTTGCAGGGTCCATGCGCCCACTTGCGGAGCGAGCCGACCTGCCACTTCGGACATCGGCGCAAGCAGCGGCAGGCCGCCCCGGTCATCGGTCACGGTTTCATAGGCAATACAGGTGGCACCCGAGGCGATCAGATCATGGGTCTGTTCCGGATCGGGGGCCAGATGCAGATAGGTGAACAGGACCTGACCGGCGCGGAGCATCTTGCGTTCGGCGGGTTGCGGTTCCTTGACCTTGACGATCATGTCGGCCACCGCGAACACCTCGGCGGCGGTGCCGACAATATGGGCCCCGGCGGCGCTGTAATCTGCATCGCTGAACCCTGCACCGGTCCCGGCATTGGCCTCAACCGTGACCTTATGGCCATGGGCCACAGCCTCGCGCGCGGCGTTGGGGGTGAGGCCGACGCGGTATTCCTGCGGCTTGATCTCTTTTGGGCAACCGATATGCATGGCTCTCTCCTGTTTGGTTGCGGGCAATATCGGCCAACGCGGGCGCAATTGCTTGGGGATTTGTCCTTGCCAGATGCCCAATTTTCGAAGAAAATTGCGTCTATCAAATATTTCATCGAAGGATTTCGCGTCATATGGAGTTGGATAGCATTGACCGGCGCATCCTTGAGGCGCTGCAAAAAAGCGGGCGCATGTCAAATGCCGACCTGTCAGAACACATAAACCTGTCGCCTTCGGCCTGTCACCGCCGGGTCCAACGGCTGGAAAAAGATGGGGTGATCCGCGATTATGTGGCCCTGCTGAACCCACGCAAGATCGGGCGGCAAACGACTGTGTTTGTGGAAATTACCTTAAGCGGCCAAGCCGACGAAGTGCTGGATGCGTTTGAAAAGGCGGTAGCAAAGGTGCCCGATGTGCTGGAATGCCATCTGATGGCGGGATCGGCCGATTACCTGCTGAAAGTGGTCGCACTGGATACCGAAGATTTCGCCCGTATCCACCGAAAATCATTGGCGACATTGCCGGGTGTGGCACAAATGCAGTCGTCATTCGCCTTGCGCACGGTGCGGCAGACAACGGCGCTGCCGGTCTGACAGCGGCGCACGAGGTCGTGCCGGCCCGGTCAAACTAATGGCGGCCTCCGGGTTTTCAGCCATTCAGCCATCGGTATCGGGCGGCCAATCAAATGGCCTTGGGCAAAATCGACGCCCAGAGCCTGAACGGCTGCAAGCACAGATTCCTGATCAATAAACCCTGCCAAAGTCGGGATTCCCGCCAATTGCGCCATTGCAACAAAGCAGCGCAACGTCACATCGCTCATCGGGTCGGACGGCAGATCGCGTAGAAACTGATTGTCGATTTTCAGACTGTCAACCTTTAGGGCCTGCAGGTAGCCAAACGAAGATACACCTGCCCCGAAATCCTCGAGTGCGACGCGGACGCCGATATCATGCATCAGTTTGATAAAGCGGGTGGCGTCAGCGAAATGGGCGACCGCCGCAGTTTCCGAAATGTCAAACGACAGGCGGGTGCAAATGTCAGGCCCGGCCGCGCGCAGCATTGCGGCCACTTGCCGGTGAAACCCACGGTCGCCGATGGACCGGCCCGACAGGTTAACGCTGATGGTGTGGATCGCCGTCAGATCGGGTAAACTGGCCAGCGCTGCAATGGTCTGACCCAGCACCATCAGGTCGATTTCAGTGGCCAGATTGAATCGCTCGGCCGCGGGCATGAACACGCCGGGCAGGATAAAACTGCCGTCAGGCGACATCAGCCGCAACAAAACTTCGGCGTGAATGTCTGACGCGCCGGGGGCCAGCGGACGCACCGGCTGCATCAGCAACGCAAAGCCCGCAGTGTCCAGCGCCTGCCGCAAACGGTCTGCCCAGTTGACTTCGCCCTGACGCAAGTTCAGCGCCGCATCGGCGCGGCTGGCGACATGCACGCGGTTCCTACCGGAGGCCTTGGCCACGGCACAGGCACGGTCGGCGGCCTGCACCAGTGCGGCCACCGACAGCCAGCTGCCATTCGTTGCCGCCAGACCAATGCTCGCCCCAAGTTTATATTGCCGCCCGTCATGCACATAGCGGTAATATTTCATCTGGTCGCAGATCGATTGGGCAATCTGGGTCGCGTCCGCAATGGTGCAATTTTCCAGAATAATCCCAAACTCATCGCCCCCGACCCGCGCGAGCAAATCCTGTTCCCGGATGGATTGCGACAAGATGGTCGTGACCTGCTGCAACACGACATCACCGGCGGCATGGCCACATCCGTCGTTGACCAGTTTGAACTGATCCAGATCCAGAAACATGACCGCGTGCTGACCATGCTGGCCCGGACCATCCGCCAAAAGCTGTTCAATACGCGCCTCAAAAACCACCCGATTCTTGACGCCGGTCAAATGGTCATGCGTGGCGCGCCATGTCATCTGGCCGCTGTGCAGGCGTTCCTTAGTCACATCATGAAACACCAGCACAGCCCCATGGATCAACCCTGTATCGTCCTTGATCGGGGCGGCGGTTTCGGCAATGCCAAAATGGGTGCCATCGCGGGATAGCAGAATTGCATCCACATTCGGCGTCGTGGCGCGCTGCAACCGCAGGCAGACATTGACCGGACATTCCTCGGGCAGCAGCGACGTTTCGCGCAGCATCTGAAACACCTGATCAATCGGCTGGCCAATAGCCTCGTCATTAATCCAGCCGGTCAACCTTTCGGCCAAAGGGTTTAGCCAGGTCACCTGCCCGGCGGCGTTCGTGGTGATCACGCCATCCCCGATTGATCGCAATGTGATCCGCAGCAGTTCGGATTGCGCGGCAAGTTCCGCAGCCATCTGGCGCGTTGCCGTCACATCCCAGTTGATCCCGATCAGAAAGTTGTTCCCGGGGCCAGATAGTTCCGCCATAGCCCGGATTTTACGTTCGGTTCCATCCGGCAGAATGATCCTGAATTCGCTGTTGAATTGTTCGCCAACGGCCAACGAGGTGTTCACTTCTGCCTCGACCCGGACCTGATCATCCGGATGCTGGGCTGCGTCCCACAGGGTCAAAGGATCGGCGCGCTGTCCGGCTTGCGCCCCAAACAGGTCATACATGCGGTCATCCCAATGCAGCACACCCGTATCCCGGTTCAGTTCCCACACCCCGATACCACCGCTGGCGGTGGCCAATGCAATGCGGTGCAGGTCCGCTTCGATCTGGTTCTGGCGGATCACCCGGTCATTGATATCCTGAAACGCCCCGTACAGCCGGACCGGCCGGCCATTGGCCCAATCCACTGCCCCAACGGCCCGGACCCAGGTCCGGGTGTCATCCGCCCGGTCCAGTTGCAATTCCAGATCCCATGGTGTGCCGTCCTTCAGGCCCTTTTCAACCGCAGAACGGATTAACGGGCGCGAGGCGGGCGCATAAAAATCGATGGCCTGTTCCAAAACGGGCACGTAACCCGGTTCCAGCCCATGGATGCGGCAGGTTTGGTCAGTCCAGGTCAGCCGATTGGTCAAAAGATCCAGTTCCCAGCCACCAACTGCCGCAATCTCGCCGGTCTGGGCCAAAAGCGCCTCGCTGCGGCGCAACGCCTGTTCGCGGGCTTTCTGGTCAGAAATATCAAACTGCACCGCCGTCACCTTATCGGCCTTGCCATCGGCGGTATAGCTGGCCACCCGGCCCCGGACCATCAGCCAAACCCAATGCCCGTCCAAATGGCGCTTGCGGATCTGAAATTCAAAGGGCTGCGACGGGTCCGCGAAATGGTCATCCAGTGCCTTGATGACAACCGGGCGGTCATCGGGATGGACGGTTTCCATCTGGCCCGCATAAGTATGATGGGCGGGGTCCAACGCCTGATGGCCCGTCATTTTTGCCCAGCTGGCATTACCGATGACAGCACCTGTCTGCACGTTCCAATCAATAAAAGCAGCGCCGGTTGCGTCCAGCAGGCCCGCCAGTCGTGCGCTTTCGCTGGTCAACAATAGTTTCGTGGCGCGAAGTTCGGTGATATCCTGCACCGACCCGACATAGCCTTGAATTGCCTCGTCCGGGCCCAGAATGACCCGCGCCACGGACCGGACGATCCGCACCTCGCCGGACGGTAAATGCACCCGGTATTCAAATTCAAACGGACCAGCAGTTTGATGCCCCTGATGCCATTTCTCGGTGGCGCGGTCGCGGTCTTGCGGGTGAACCGCTTGCAACCAGCCAAGCCCCATTGCCTGCGCCCCGGCGATCTGATGCAGGGTCTGCCAATACGGGTTGAAATAGGTGCAAAGCCCTGCAGCATCACTGGACCAAAGTCCGATAGCTGCAAATTCCGACAACAACTGGAAATTGGCGGTGTCCTGTGCCGCTTGGGGTGCAACCTGCCAACTGGAAATGACGGTGCCTTCGATCGCTGACATAACAAAGCCTCGGGTTCATGCTGACCCAAAGGGGGTGCACGTGCAGATACAAACGCTGGTGGCGACCCACATCGCCATGACAGTTAGGTAAAGAATAGTTGTTAACGAAGAATTAATATCCGCCGCAAAGGCAGCCGCGAAACGCCCCGCGTCTGTGCAGTTATCGGCCGGGAACGACCCGTCCGACACGTGTTCAACGCGCTTTATCAGTCGCGGTCCCAAGAGGCAGCCAGCCCGGCAATCCGCGTTGTCAGGTCATTCCCCTGCGCCGCGACCACTGCATTGTCAGATGCGACGCCGGGCACAATTTCGACCGGCACACCCGCCGCGCGTGCGGCGTCCGCCTCGGGTGATGAACGCCCAGAAATCGCAACATCACCAGATTTCAGGCGCAGCACGCGCCGCCCCTTGGCCGCCTCTGACACGATCAGGGCGCAGATGCGTTCAGGCGGCCAATCCGTTGCGCCAGCGACATTGCCAACGCAAACCCGGTCGGCATCGCGCCGGGCCAGTTCCAGCATATCAGGGTCCACCAACCGGTCGTAAAACACGATATCCGCCTCTTGCAGGCGTTCAACTGCGCGCAAAGTCAGTAAATCCCGCGCGCCGGGGCCAGCCCCCACCAGCGTGATCCGGCCTTCGGGGGCATCACTGATCCCATGTGCGGCAATAGCGGATTTAAGCATCCGTGCCGCCTCACGCGCGGCCCCGCGTTTATGCGTGGCCCAGGCCGCCCCATTGAACACCCAACTCCAGAATGCCCGACGTTTCTCGCGCGGGATTTGCGCCGCGACAGCGGTGCGGAGCCGCCCGGCCAGTGCCGCGTAGGACCCCAGCGCCGGATCCAGCAGCTGTTCGACCTGCGTCTTGATCGCGCGGGCCAGCACCGGGGCGGCCCCTTCGGTGCCGATGGCGACAATCACCGGGTCGCGGTCGACGATGGACGGCGTGGTCGCATCGCAAAGGCCGGGTTGATCGACCACATTGACCAGCGCCCCGGCGACTTTGGCCAAGCTATGCAGGCAGGCATCGGCGCCGGGGCAGCCGGTGCCGATAAACACCAGCGCTGTGTTGGCAAAAGTGTCTGGCGTGACAGGCCCAGCAAAATGTCTGGCCCGGTTTTGGGCGACAAGGGCCGTCAGCTCGTCATCAAGTTCGGCCGCGACCAATACCAGTTCCGCATCCGTTTTCAGTAGCAGCCGCGCCTTTTGGGCGGCCTGTTCCGCGCCGCCTGCAATGATCACGCGCCGCCCGGTGGTACGGATAAACATCGGGAATGATTGCATGTTACCGCCTCAGGTTAGACTGACCCGAATGCCGGTCCCGCCACAAATCAGCGGCCATTGCCGCCCCATCCGCCACCCCCAGCGTGTCGAGGGCCAGTGCCGCAGTGCCCAGAACCACGGCCTTGGCAAAGGCATCGTCCAGCCGCCCGGTCCACAAGGCCACCAGCGCCGCAGGGTCAGCAGGGCCCTCTGACAGGCGGCGGGTTTCATCCAGCAGGGCGGGGGCGGTATCCTCCCATTTCTGCCCGTTGCGCAGGCCATACAGGGCCGCATCCTTGGCGGGGTGGCGTTCAAATTCGCCGCCACCGCCTTTGATAATGGTCAGCGCGGGCTGGGCCAGCAGCGCGCCTGCATCCATCTGAATATCGCGGTATGGCGGATGAAATACGCCCTGTACTGCGGCCCCGGCCGACCCGGGGTTCAGGACCCGCAGGCAGGTATTGATGCAGGACCGCAGCCCCAGAACCGACCGCAGTTTCAGCAGGCCGAACAGGGCAGGCGACAGGGTTTCCAGCGGCAGATAGGCAATGCCGTCGCGGGCAAGAATTTTCGCAGCATCGGCTTGTGACTCTGCAACGCGGATCTCCAACCAAGGCAAGGCCTCACGCACGGCGGCCCCGGCCTGCTGATCCGAATTCCAGCCATGCAGCAGCACCGGAAACCCGGCCCTTGCAACCAGCTGGGCCGCCAGCAGAAACCACGGCAGCCCGCGCGTCCGGCCAGCGGCATAACTGGGCCAATCCAATGCTGGGCGCGGGCCATGCCACACCGGCAGGCTGGCGCGGGCGGCAGTGACAAACCCGGCGATCTCATCGGCGGTTTCGCCCTTCATGCGCAGCAGCATCAGCATCGCGCCCACGGCCTCGGGGGCGGCCGCGCCAGTCAGAACGACGGTCATCGCCGCCTGCGCCTCGTCAAAGGTCAGCGACCGGGCCCGCCCCGGCCCGCGCCCTAATATCTGGACAAATGGGGCCAGATCTGAAACGGCGGTCACTCAGCCGCCTCGCACACCACAGGCCGGGCCAGCAACGCGGCCAGTTCGGGTTTGCACGACCCGCAATTGGTGCCCGCCCCCAAGGCCGCACCGATCGCCGCGACAGATAACAACCCGCCTTGCTCAATCGCCGTCAAAATCGTGTTCACCCCGACCCCAAAACAGGCGCATATGACCGGCCCCGGATCAGGCATATCAGCCCGGGGGCGTCCTGCAAGGGCCCCGTTGCCGGATTGGCCCAACAACCCCGCCAGATGATCGCGTGACACGGCAACCGGGGTCGGCCCGGTGAAAAGTGCGGCCTGCAAAATGCCGTCCTGCAGCAGGGCAATCCGCGCCAGCCCGCGTTTGCGGTCGATGACACTCAGCGCAACCGCGCCCGGCAGGTCAAACAGGGCGCGGGCATAGATTTCCCAATCAGCGGGGGTGGTCGTGTCCGCCAGTTCCATCCGCCAGCCAGCCGCAGTGCGGGCGCGGGCGGCATAGGGGGTTTGCAACGCGGGTGCAGTGGTGCTGACCGCAAAGCCATACCAGGCGGCGGGGTAGGGGGCGACCTGCGCCACCGCCGCCTTCAGCTCAGGCTGCCCGGAAACCGGGTCAACTTGCCCGCCGATCAGTGCGCAAATCCGGCCCGAAGGGGCCTGTTCATCGGTCCAATGCATCGGCGCAAACACCTGTCCCGGCTGCACCCGGTCGGTGATCAACACCCGCAGGATTGCGGTGCCATGGGCATTGCTGACCTGCACCAGATGGGCGGGGTGAATATGCAGCCAGGCCGCATCGGCGGGATGTATCTCAAGGAACGGCTCGGCCAGATGCTGGCTTAAACGCGCCGATTTTCCGCTGCGCGTCATCGTGTGCCATTGGTCGCGGATACGCCCGGTGTTCAGGCGGAACGGATGGGCGGCGGTGGTTTGGGCCACGGGCGCGCGATGGGTCAGGGGCAGCATCCGGCCTTTGCGGTCAGGCGTGAAAAACTGCCCGTCACCAAAGAACCTGCCGCCGGTTTTGGTATCTGAAACGGGCCAGCGTGTCGGTTGCATCGCGTTATATTGCGCATCGGTCAGGCCGGACAGGCCCGAGATGTCAAAGTCCAATCCCAAGGTTCCGGCGATACCTGACAGGGCCGCGTGTTCGCGGAACACCTCGGCGGGACCGGTGTAGTCAAATGCCTGCGCCCAACCCATCCGGCGGGCAACATCGGCCAGAATATCCCAATCATGCCGGGCTTTACCGGGCGCGGGCAAGACCGGGCGTTGGCGGCTGACAGTCCTGTCGGAATTTGTGACAGTCCCGTCTTTTTCGCCCCAGGTAGTCGCGGGCAGGATCACATCGGCCAATCTGGCGCTGTCGGTTGTGGCACTGCAATCGCTGACGACAACGAAATCGCAACCCGAAATCGCGGCCCGCACTGCGTCAGCCTCGGGCATGCTGGCCGCCGGATTGGTGCAAATAATCCACAGTGCCTTGATCCGTTTGTCGGCCACGGCGCGGAACATATCGACGGCCTTCAGACCCGGTTTGGTGGCCATTGTGGGCGCGTTCCAGAAGGTCTGCACAGCAGCGCGGTGGTCGGGATTTTCAAGCTCCAGATGGCAGGCGAGCATATTGGCCATGCCCCCCACCTCGCGCCCGCCCATCGCATTGGGCTGGCCCGTCACCGAAAATGGCCCGATACCGGGGCGGCCAATGCGCCCGGTGGCAAGGTGGCAGTTGATGATCGCGTTCACCTTGTCAGTGCCGCTGGAGGATTGGTTGACCCCTTGGGAAAACACGGTCACGACTTTTTGGGTGCCGGCCCAAAGTTTGACAAAGCGGGCGAGGTCGGCGGACGAAAGCCCGGTCACTGATACATCATCGGCGCGGGCGGCAGCGACGGCGGCGTCCAGCCCAGTGACATGGTCGGTCGTGTAATCGGTGATGTGCCCGCCGTCAGCGATGGCGCACAACAGGTGGTTGAACAGCGCCACATCCGACCCGGGGGCTACGGGCAGGTGCAAATCGGCAAGGTCGGTTGTAGCGGTGCGGCGCGGGTCGACGGTGATGATTTTCAAGCCCGAACGGGCTGCTTTGGCCGCCACAATCCGTTGGAACAGGACTGGGTGGCACCATGCCAGATTAGAGCCGACCAGCACTATCAGATCGGCCAGTTCCAAGTCCTCGTACCTCCCGGGAACCGTATCTGAACCAAAGGCGCGGCGGTGTCCCGCAACTGTGGAGGCCATGCAAAGCCTTGAATTGGTGTCGATATTGGCCGATCCGATGAAGCCTTTCATCAGCTTGTTGGCGACATAATAATCCTCGGTCAGCATTTGCCCCGAGACATAAAACGCCACGGAATCGGGGCCTTGTTCGGCAACCGCCGCCTTGAATTTGCCTGCCACAAGGTCCAGCGCTGCATCCCAAGTCGCAGGCTTGCCCCCCACGAGCGGTTCCAGAATCCGCCCTTCCAGCCCCACGGTTTCGCCCAATGCAGTGCCCTTGGAACACAACCGCCCCATGTTCGCCGGATGGTCCGGATCGCCGCGCACCGCTACACCGCCTTTGCCATCCGGGCGCAACAGCACCCCGCAACCGACGCCGCAATAGGGGCAGGTCGAGCGGACCTCGGGCAGCGCCGCGCCGTCCATTAAGCCCTTATCCATCAAGCGGCCGACCGTTTCGTCAGATCACGCGCATCAAGCAAAATCCGCCCCTGTGACACTTGCACCGCATAGGTCGCAATCTGCCCCACATCAGCCCCCTGCGCCTGTCCGGTTTCCAGCGAAAACACCCAGGAATGCAGCGGGCAGGTCACTGATTTGCCATGTACGATCCCCTCGGACAATGGCCCGCCTTTGTGCGGGCAACGGTCGGAGGTGGCGAACACTTCGTTCAGGTCAGTGCGGAACAACGCCACGCAGCCCAGCGCCGTCCTGATGATCCGCGCGCCGCGCAAGGGGATGTCGTCGATTGCGCCAATGTCCATCCAGTTCATTCCGCGGCCTCCAATGTCAGGTCGGCCATTGGCGCGAACGCCTGCATCGCGGTGGCATTCGACCGTTCGGCCCAGGGGTCTTTTTGATAGATCGTCTGCGACAGATCGAACCTTGCAATCAGGGCGGCGCGTTCGGTCAGGTCGGCGACGACACGGGCCTGCACCCAAGGCAAACCGACCTTGGCCAGCCATTTGTAAGGCCGGTCAAGGTATTTGGCGTTTTCCCGATACAGTTGGACAAAGGCAACGGTTACGGCGATGGCCTCAGCCTCGGTCGGCACTTTGCACAGCGGTTCGGTATGCTTCAGATCCATCCCCGCAGCGCCGCCCACGCCAACCTCAAACCCCGAATCCACACAGATAATCCCGACATCCTTGCAGGTGCTTTCGGCACAATTGCGCGGACAGCCCGACACCGCCAGCTTGACCTTGTGCGGCGTCCAGGCCCCCCACAGCCGCCGTTCCAGCTTGACCCCCAGCCCGGTGGAATCCTGTGTGCCAAACCGGCAATGGTCGGTGCCGACACAGGTTTTCACCGTGCGCAGGCCCTTGGAATAGGCGTGCCCGGATACCAGCCCGGCCCGGTTCAGATCGGCCCACATGGCGGGCAAATCCTCTTTACGGACCCCCAGCAGGTCGATCCGCTGGCCACCAGTCACCTTGACTGTGGGCACGTTATATTTGTCGGCGGCATCGGCAATAGCCCGCAGTTCCCGTGGGTTGGTCAGCCCGCCCCACATCCGCGGGACCACAGAATAGGTGCCGTCTTTTTGGATATTGGCGTGGTTGCGTTCGTTGACGAACCGCGATTGCGCATCGTCTACATATTCCAGCGGCCAGTCCGCCAGCAGGTAAAAGTTCACAGCCGGACGGCAGGTCGGGCAGCCATTCGGGGTTTTCCAGCCGAGCGTTTGCCAGACCGCAGGCTGTGATTTGAGTTCCTGCGATTTGATCAGGCGGCGCACGTCTTCATGCGTCAGGTCTGTGCATTTGCAGATCGGTTTAGCCGTGGGCAGCACGAAATCAGCACCCAAAGTGACGGCCAGAACCTGTTCCACCAACCCGGTGCAGGTGCCGCAGGAACTGCTGGCCTTGGTCTGGGCGCGGATATCATCCAACGTCCGCGCCCCCCCCGCGATTGCGGTGACGATCTTGCCTTTGCAAATGCCGTTGCAGCCGCAAATCTCCGCCTCAGGCGGCAATGCTGCAACGGCCGCCAGAGGGTCCGGTTGGGTGCCCCCCTGAAAAGCCGGGCCAAAGATCAGGGTGTCGCGCATCGGCGCGATACCAGTGCCGTCTTTGATCAGGCCAAAGAACCAGTTGCCATCGGCGGTATCGCCATACATGACCGCGCCGATGAGTTTGTCATTTTCGATGACCAGCCGTTTATAGACCCCGCGCGACGGGTCGCGGAACACGATATCCTCGCGCGTGTCGCTCTCGGCAAAGTCACCGGCACTGAACAGATCGCAGCCTGTGACTTTGAGTTTCGTCGCGGTCTGGACGGGTTGAAAGGCCGCATTTTCCCCGGCCAAGGTTTTGGCCACAACCTTGGCCTGATCGTATAGTGGCGCGACAAGGCCGAATAATTGCTTGTTATGCTCCACACATTCGCCCACGGCGAGGATATTGGGATCAGAGGTAACCATCTGGTCATTCACAACAATCCCGCGCCCGATCTCCAGATGCGCATCGGTCGCCAGCCGGATTTCGGGGCGGATGCCCACGGCCATGACGACGATATCGGCGGGGTAAGTTGTGCCATCCTCCAACGTGACCGCCTCGACCTTGCCATGCCCCAGAATGGCCTTGGTCGCACCTTTGCAATGCACATGAATGCCGCGCGAGGTCAGCTCCCTTTGCAGCAGATAGCCCGCCGCAGGGTCCAACTGCCGCTCCATCAAATGCCCCATGATGTGGATCACGGTCACATTCATGCCGCGCAGTTTCAGCCCCGCCGCAGCCTCCAGCCCCAGCAGACCGCCACCGATGACCACGGCGGAACCGCCGGGTTTGGCGCTGACCGCTATCATCTTGTTGGTATCATCAAGATCGCGGTAGGCCATGACGCCGGGCAGGTCGCGCCCGGCCACGGGGATCATGAACGGGGCCGACCCGGTGGCGATCAGCAGCTTGTCATAGGGGGTTTCGCCCCCGGCGCTTATCACAACCTTGCGGTCACGGTCGATCTTGGTGACCGTCTCGCCAAACCGGCAAGTGACGTTATGGACGGCATACCAGGCGGCATCGTGGGTGACGATATCGTCATAGGTTTTCTCGCCCGACAACACCGGCGACAGCATGATCCGGTTGTAATTGCCACGCGGTTCGGCCCCGAACAGGGTGACGTGATACAGGTGCGGATGCTGGTTCAGCAGCAATTCGATGGCACGGCCAGAGGCCATGCCCGCGCCGATGACGACGAGGTTTTGGGTCATCTGTGGGCTCCGTTTAAGCGTTTCTTAACCATGATCCGGATAGGCTGAGGGGCATGGAGATTGACTGGGATGAGGAGAAGGATTCCGTAAACCGGGCCAAGCACGGGGTTGGGCTGGGTGATGCGGCGCGGTTGGAATGGGACGCGGGCAAGCGACGCCGGGATACCCGATTTGACTATGGCGAAGTGCGTTATGGGGTTCTGGTGACCCTGGATGGGCGGCTGCATGTCTGCATTCACACTATCCGCAATGGAGTTTATCGGATAATCTCGTTGCGCAAGGCGAACACCCGCGAGGAACGCAGATATGAGCAAACTGATCCCGAATGATCCGCCGGGTGTGCCCGACGACGAAAGCCCGGAATGGACCGATGCAGACTTTCTGTGGTCGGTCAACGGTGCCGATTTTGGTGGCCATATCGGTGCAATTGCCTTCCTCGACCAACGGGAGGCGATTTTGACGGCCGGGATGGCCGCCGGTATCCCACGCGAAGCTTTCCTGAAATTTGCGCCCAACAAACCGGGGTTTGAGGCACGGGTCGCCGCTGCTTTTGGACCACTTGCCAAAGCGGTTGGTCTGGCCGCCGAATAACCCCAGTCCCCCATCATTCCGCCGCCATCGCCACAGGCTTGGCCACCAGCCTCGCGCCATGTTCATATTCCGTCAGGAAATCAAGCACGTCCTGCCGGTAGGCGTAATAGTCCGGGTGCTCCAGCAGCGCCTTGCGGGTGCGGGGGCGGGGCAGGTTGACCTTTGTGATCTTGCCAATGGTCGCCTGCGGCCCGTTGGTCATCATCACCACGCGGTCGGCCAACAGGATCGCCTCGTCCACGTCATGGGTGACGCAGATTGCGGTGACTTTGGTGCGCGACCACACCTCCATCAGGACCTCTTGCAACTCCCAGCGGGTGAGAGAGTCCAGCATGCCAAAGGGTTCGTCCAGTAACAGCAGTTTGGGTGACAGGGCAAAGGCGCGGGCAATGCCGACGCGTTGCTTCATGCCGTTGGACAGGCTGGAGGCCATTTTATCCATGGAATTGGCGAGGCCGACGCGTTCGAGGTAGTATTCGACCACCTCTTGCCGCTCGGTCTGGGTCGCGCGTGGATAAACCTTGTCCACGCCGATGGCGACGTTCTGCTTGGCGGTCAGCCAGGGGAACAGGTTGGGCGACTGGAACACCACGGCGCGTTCAGGGTCCGCCCCTTCGACATGCGTGCCGTCGAGTTTGATCGCCCCTTTGGAGATGTCGTTCAGGCCCGCGGCCATGGTCAGCACGGTGGATTTGCCACAGCCGGAATGGCCGATCAGGCTGATGAATTCGCCCTTTTGCACCTTGAGGTCAAAGTTTTCGACCACGCACAACGGCCCTTTGGGCGTGGCATAAACCTTGTGCAGTTGGCTGAAATCGACAAAGCGGTCGGTAATCAGGCCGTCCTGCGCCGTGGCGACCGCCTTGGGGATGCCATGGATCGGCGTCACTTTGGGCAAGACACGGGTTTCGGCGACTTTGGCGTCAATCCCGATTTCCATCAGATAGTTCGTCACCGCGCCACGCAAGGATTTGAACGCCGCATCATGGTTCATTGCCACACGGTCGCGCGGGCGGGGTAAATCCACAGTGAATTCAGTGCCTAACCGCCCCTCGGGCGTCAGCGTCAGGATGCGGTCGGCCAGCAGGATGGCTTCGTCCACGTCGTTCGTGATGAGGATGCAGGTTTTGCGGTCCGCTTCAAGGATTGCCAGAATCTCGTCCGCCAGTTTGGCGCGGGTCAGGGCGTCCAGCGCCGACAGGGGTTCGTCCAGCAACAACAGGTCCGGTGCCAGGGCCAAGGCGCGGGCCACGGCCACACGTTGGCGCATGCCCCCCGACAGTTCGGCGGGGCGGCGCAGAGCGGCGTGCGACAGGCCGACCATGCCGATGAAATAGTCGGCGCGGGCGGTTTTTTCGGCCTTGGACAGTTTCGGCGACACCGCCTGCACCGCCAGCAACACATTGCCGCGCACGGTGAGCCACGGCATCAGACTGTAGCTTTGGAACACCAGTCCGCGTTCGGGGGCGGGGCCGGTGATCGGTTTGTCGCGGTAGGTCACTGAGCCGGAATCGGGCGCGTCCAGCCCGGCGATCAGGTTTATCAGCGTCGTCTTGCCGGTGCCGGAAAATCCCACGATGGCGACAAACTCGCCTTCCGCCACCGACATGCTGATATCGCGCAGGACCGGGTTTTCACCGAAGCCTTTGGACACGTTGGATAATGACAGGATGTTCATGCCATTCACCGATTATTCGTATAGGTAAACGCGGCCTGAATGGCATACATCACCCGGTCCAGCGCGAACCCGATCAACCCGATGGTCAGCACGGCGACCATGATCCGGGCGAGGCTTTGCGACGATCCGTTCTGGAACTCGTCCCAGACAAACTTGCCCAGACCGGGGTTCTGCGCCAGCATTTCGGCGGCGATCAGCACCATCCAGCCCACGCCCAGCGACAGCCGCAACCCGGTAAAGATCAGCGGCAGGGCCGAGGGCAGGACCAGTTTAGTGATCTTGGTCCAGACGCCCATTTTCAGGACTTTGGACACATTGACCAGATCCTTGTCGATGCTGGCCACGCCCAAAGCGGTGTTGATCAGCGTCGGCCACAGCGAACACAGCGTCACGGTGATGGCCGAGGTCAGGAAGGATTTGGCGAAGAAGCCGTCGTTGGTGGCATAGGCGGCGGACACCACCATGGTGACGATGGGCAGCCAGGCCAGCGGCGATACCGGTTTGAAGATCTGGATCAGCGGGTTCAGCGCGGCGTTGGCCGTGGGCGACAGGCCCGCCAGAATGCCCAAGGGGATGGCGATGACGCTGGCGATGATGAACCCGAAAAACACGGTTTTGATCGAGGTCCAGATTTGGTCGTAATAGGATGGCGCGCCGGTATAGGCCATGTCGTTGACATCCTCGGGGCGGCCTTTGGCGATCATCTCGGCATTGCGTTCGTCAAGGCGCACGGTGAATTCGGCCTCTTTGGCGGATTTTTCGGCGGCATCCTGATGCAGGTTCACCGCCTCGGCCCAGACAGCACCGGGGCCGGGGATGGACCCCAGCGAGGTTTGCACCATTGGGGCGAAGGTGGCCCAGAGCATCAGGAACAGGGTGATTGACAGGACCGGCACACCGGCCAGCCGCCAGATTTGCGCCAGTTGGCCGCGCGGATTATCCCCGGCAATGGCCCGCAGGATCGGGGTGAAGAAGCCGAGGCCCACGGCGGACAGGACGGTGTCGGCCTTGGTGATCCGGGTGAAGATACGGGCGCGGCGGGCCTCTCGGGCGGCGAAATCGGGGTCGGTGGTGGTCATTCGGTATCCTTTGGAATGGGGTGGCGGGGTGAACCCCGCCCTACGAATGGGGCGTAGGGCGGG
>JANOQM010000075.1:0-9971 GCA_031422295.1 Rhodobacterales bacterium
CCACGATGTGACCAATACCCAGACCATCGTGGACCGCCCCGCCAAGGATATGCGCCGGGCAAGGTCGGCGCTGTTGAACCTGATCCCCACCACAACCGGGTCGGCGACCGCGATCACGCTGATCTACCCCGAACTCGCAGGACGCCTTAACGGCCATGCGGTGCGGGTCCCGCTGTTGAACGCCTCGCTGACCGATTGCGTGTTCGAGGTGGAGCGGGCGACGACGGTGGAAGAGGTGAACGCGCTGTTCGCCGCCGCCGCCGCCGAAGGGCCGCTGAAGGGTATCCTTGGCTATGAAATGCGCGAGTTGGTCTCATCAGACTACACCAACGACCCCCGGTCTGCGATCATCGACGCGGCCTCCACCATGGTCATCAACGGCACGCAGGTGAAGATTTTCGCGTGGTATGACAACGAATGGGGCTATGCCTGCCGCTTGGCCGACATCACCCGCATGGTTGCGGGGATGATGTGAGCGACACATCCAAGCCAGGCCCGAACGGCCTGCGCGCCTACGCTGCCGTCACCGCCGCCTATTGGGCTTTCATGCTGTCGGATGGCGCGCTGCGGATGCTGGTTCTGCTGCATTTCAACGGACTTGGTTTTTCACCGATCCAGCTTGCCTATCTTTTCGTGCTTTATGAGGTGGCAGGCATCATTACCAACCTCGCCGCCGGATGGATTGCCGCACGGTTTGGCCTGACATCCACCTTGTATGCGGGGCTTTTGCTGCAAATCGCAGCACTTGTGGCCCTGACAGCGCTTGATCCGGCTTGGTCGGTAGCGGCATCTGTGGCCTTTGTCATGGCGGTTCAGGGCCTGTCCGGCATCGCAAAAGATTTGGCCAAGATGTCGTCGAAATCGGCAGTCAAGGTGCTGGCCCCCAAGGGTGATGGCACCCTGTTCCGCTGGGTAGCCGCCCTGACAGGATCAAAAAATGCGGTTAAAGGCCTGGGGTTTTTCCTCGGTGCGGCGCTGCTTGCCTTGGCGGGGTTCAACGCGGCAATCTGGGGTATGGCGGCGGTTCTAGCCGTCATCCTGATCGCCGTGGCCCTGTTCATGCCCGAAGGCCTGCCCACAAAAGACAAGTCCGCCAAATTCACCGGCTGGCGGTCCACCGATCCGCGCATCAACAGGCTGTCGCTGGCGCGGATGTTCCTCTTTGGCGCGCGCGATGTCTGGTTCGTGGTGGGCGTGCCGATCTATTTCCAGATGGTGCTGTCAGACGGCACGCCCGAGGGTCGCCGCTGGGCATTTTTCATGATCGGCGGGTTTCTGGCGCTGTGGATCATCGCCTACGGTGCCGTGCAGGCAGCTGCCCCCCGCATCCTGCAGGCACAAGGCAAACCGCAAGATGCGATCACCGCCGCCGCCATCCGTTGGGCGGGGCTGCTCGTGCCGATCCCGTTTGCACTGGCCGTACTGGCCTATGTGGCAGGCACCTCCGCCCCGTGGTTAAGCCTGTCGATCGTCGCGGGGCTTTTGCTGTTCGGCTATGTCTTCGCTGTGAATTCGTCCGTCCATTCCTACCTGATCCTTGCCTTCACAAACGATGATCGGGTGACGCGCGATATCGGATTTTACTACATGTCGAACGCGGCGGGCCGGTTGATCGGCACGCTGTTGTCTGGCGTCAGCTATCAGCTGGGTGGGTTGCCCTTGTGTCTGGCCACGGCGGGGCTGATGGCGGCTGGCAGTTGGGCTGCAGTGCGAAGGCTCGCAAAGGACGGTTAGTCGTAGGGAACGCAATCACAGAAGCTCGATCTTTGAGGTAAGTTTATTGCAAGCCCACTAGAGCCGATTTATAAACAACTAAATAACTATTGAGATATGTATATCATGGAGGTAGGACGCGCACTTGTTGCATTCGCGGCACTTTCGCAAGAGCATCGGTTGCAGATCGTCCGTCTGCTCGTGGTGGCGGGACCGGAGGGGATGGCAGCGGGAGCTTTGGGCACAAAGCTGAGCGCAGCATCGCCAAAGATGTCTTTCCACTTATCCCACTTGGAACAGGCCGGATTGATCGCATCCCGCAGGGACGGCAGATCAATCCGCTATTCCATTCAGGCTGCAGCACTTTCCGGGCTGATCGGCTTCCTTTTGCGCGACTGCTGCCAAGGCCAACCCGAGATTTGCGGCCCCGCAATGGCTGATCTGGTTCAGAACGCCACCTGCACACCAACAATCTGCGAGAGCGTCCCGTGAAACGATTGTCCTTTCTTGACCGCTATCTGACCCTGTGGATTTTCGCGGCCATGGCGCTTGGCATTGCACTCGGCCACCTGTTCCCCAGACTGCCCGCCGGGCTTGAGGCGATGTCGGTCGGCACCACCAACCTGCCGATTGCGATTGGCCTCATACTTATGATGTATCCGCCCTTGGCGAAGGTCCGCTACGCCGACCTGCCACGGGTATTTGACGACAAAAAGGTGCTGGCGCTGTCGATGCTGCAAAACTGGGTGATCGGCCCGGTTCTGATGTTCGCGCTGGCGGTGATCTTCTTGCACGACAGTCCGGAATACATGACGGGGCTTATCCTGATCGGATTGGCCCGCTGCATCGCTATGGTGCTGATCTGGAACGGGCTAGCATACGGTGACAGTCAATATGGCGCCGCCTTGGTTGCCTTCAATTCGGTATTCCAGATCCTGTTTTTCTCCAGCTATGCTTGGTTCTTTTTGACAGTTCTTCCACCATTCTTCGGGCTGGAGGGGCAGGTCATTGATGCTGGGTTCTGGACTATCACACAGGCGGTACTGATCTATCTCGGGATACCACTTGCACCGCTCCCCCTATGTGTGCCACCTGAAATCGATATTGATCAGGACAAACCCGTGACCCCAAGATATGCACAGCGGATGGCCAAGGTTCGGCCGTCAGCCATCGGCGAGCTGTTGGCTCTTGGGGCCGATCCGTCGATCATTTCCTTCGGCGGCGGCTATCCCGACGCGACCCTGTTTCCAACGGATCAGCTTGACGCCATTTTTCACGACATCATCCAGACGCCCGGTGGGGCCGCGATGCAGTATGCGCCCTCGAACGGCCTGCCGCATTTGCGCGACCAGATCGCCCACCTGATGAGCGTGGATGGCACGCCCAGCACCGGCGATGACGTGCTGATCCTGCAAGGCTCGCAGCAGGGTCTGGACTTTGCCGCCCGGATGCTGATTGACCCGGGCGACGTGATCGTGACCGAGGACCCCACCTTTCTGGGCGCGCTTATCGCGTTTGAACCCAGCCAGCCCCAGTATGCCGTCGTCCCGGTCGATGCAGACGGGATGCAGACCGAACATCTCGAAGCGGTCCTTAAGGCCAATCCACGGGCGAGGATGATCTACACGGTCCCGGATTTCCAGAATCCGACGGGCGTGACCCTTTCGCTTGCTCGCCGCAAGCAGTTGATCGCGCTGGCCAACCGTCACAACCTGATCGTGCTGGAAGACACACCCTATCGCCACATCCGGTTTTCCGGTGAGAACCTGCCCACCCTCAAGTCGTTGGACACCGAGGGGCGGGTCATTCACTTGGGCAGCTTTTCCAAGGTGCTTGTCCCCGGTCTGCGCATCGGTTGGGCCGTTGCCGCCCCTGACCTGCTGGCCCGCATGGGCCTGCTGAAAGTAGCCGCCGACACCCAGACTTCAACGCTCAACATGGCGGCGGCCAGCCTGTTTCTGGGCCGCCACGATCTGGCGGACCATATCGCGACCTTGCGGACCGCATACGCCCGCAAAAAGGAGGTCATGCTCGACGCGGTCCGGCAGCATTTCCCGCAAGAAATCACTGTAACCGATCCCAAGGGCGGTCTTTTCATCTGGGCCACGTTCCCGAAAGTCTTTGACGCCACCGCCTTCATGCGCGACGTGGCTTTGCCGTAGGCGCGCGTGGCCTATGTTCCCGGGGCCAGCTTTTTTCCGCTGACCCCGCGTCCCAATCATGCCCGTCTGAACTTCTCGGCCCAGTCCGTGGAAAATATCCAGACCGGGATTGCCGCCTTGGGCAAAGCCCTGCACGCCCACCTTTTGTCCTGAACCAGAGGTCCCATGCCCGTCACTCTGCACACCCCGCCCGCCTCTGACCTGACCCCAAACGAAATCGCCCGCTGGGCCGCCATTCCCGTCGCGGTCGCCGTCGATCTTGTCCGGGACGCGGGCCAGATCGACCCCGCCATACGCCCGCTGCGGTCTGCGGGCCAGCAGCCCCGGCTGTTTGGCCAGGCCGTCACCGTCCGCTGCGAGGCACCCGATTTTGGGGCGGTTCTGCAGGTGCTAGACGTGATCCAGCGGGCGCAGGTGCTGGTGATCGACGCCGCAGGTCACCGGGATACAGCGATGATTGGCGACATTCTTTCGGGTCACTTGCGCAACAAGGGCATTGCGGGCCTGGTCTGCGACGGGGCCGTGCGCGACACAGGCACCCTCGGCGGTTGGGACGATTTCTCGGTCTTTTCGCGCTGGATCACCCCTCGCGGTCCGACCGGAGCCGACCGTGGCGCGGTCAACCTGCCCGTGGTGATCGGCGGCTGCCTCGTCTCACCGGGCGATCTGGTGATCGGCGATGACGACGGTCTCGTATCGCTGTCACCCCGGATCGTCAGAACCCGCATCGCGGATGCAGAAGCCAAACTCTCCCGCGAAAGCGACTGGATCAGCGCGCTTGCCTCTGGCAAATCTGCGGCCGAGGTCTTTGGCCTCGCGCCGACTGTCCAGCCCTGAGTGACCCGCAGCACCGACAGCGCGCTGTCACAGCAGGGCGCCGCCTTGAGGCGGTTTCATGCCATGGCCAGTGCAACCGGTTCCGGTGACAGGATTTCGCCCGCGTCAAACAGTAGATCTTCCCGAAACTGATCAGCCACAAGCTGCACGCCGACAGGGCTGGACCCTGCATATCCTGTCGCAACCGTAAGACCGGGCAGGCCCATGAAGGGGGTGGCGATCATCGGCAGCTGCGCTTCCAGCACGGCGTCGAACGCGGCAGGCGAGGCGACGTCAAGGTGATTGAGGAAGGGCAATTCTCCCGAGACCGGGCACAGAACCAGCGGCCATTCCGCAAGAAATGTCCGCCACAGGCGGGTAAGTCTCGCGCGGGCCTTTAGCGTGGACATCAGTCCGTGCAGGTCGATTTCCGGGCAGTGGCGGGTCAGTTGCGTGTAGACGAAATTTGCGTCCGGATCGTCTTCCGCCCGCAAAGCAGCTGCGGCGTCCTGTCGGAACTCAGCCATCCAAAGGCGCAACTGCATATCCATTGCCTCGCGCAGCGGCGGCGGTTGCACCTCGTCCACCTGATAGCCCGCAGCCCGCAGCTTCGCCGCAGCGGCACGCAGGGCATATCGGACGGGCTTGGCTACCGACATGCCATCCGGCGCTTCGACATAGGCAACCTTGCGGGGCACTTCTGCGCCCCGCAGTGGCATCGGTTGCCACCAGGGATCCCGCGTGTCACGCGCGGCCATGGCGGCAAGCGCCAGTCGCAGATCGGCAACCGATCTGGCCAGCGGGCCGGACACCGCCATCAACTGCCCGCCGATCAGCCGATCTCCGGCGGTCGCATTAAAGGCGGCGACGCGGCCCAACGAAGGGCGCAGGCCGTGCACGCCACAGGCATAGGCCGGATACCTGATTGATCCGGCAATGTCGGTTCCGTGGCCGACAGCCCCCATGCCGGACGCGACCGCAGCACCGGCCCCGCCAGAAGACCCACCCGGCGTCAGGGACCGGTCTCGCGGATTTGTGGTTCCACCATGCAGGCTGTTGCGGGTGAACCAGCGCAGCGAAAACGCGGGGGTATTCGTGCGACCAACGACAATCGCGCCTGCCTTGCGCAGGTTTGCCACCACCGGGCTGTCAAATTCCGCGCCAAGCGTCGCTTGGGTTCGCAGACCGTTCGTGGTGGCATATCCCACTTGGTCGACGTTCACCTTTATCGTAACCGCAACGCCGGTCAACGGGCCCGGGGTTTCTCCACGCGCCAAGCCGATGTCGGCGGCTTCTGCCGCAGCAAGAGCCTGTTCATCCATGCGCTGAACGATGGCGTTCAGGGCGGGGTTGACTGCCTCGATCCGCTCCAACACGGACGAGACCGCTTCCTTCACCGAAATCTGTCGTGCGGCAACCATTGGCGCCAGCTCGCTTGCTGTCAGTGTCCATAATTCGGTCATTTGATCTTTCTGCAAACAAAGGCTTCGGCCATTCGACCCAAGTCGGCCCGGCAAAAGCAGGATGACAGCCCAATCGAGGACAGACAACCCGCAGATGCAAGATACCCCTTAGCTTGCAAGGGTCCAGCGCAAGACAGGCCACTACCCAGGGCGATTATGGGACTGCCAGTGTGGGGGGGGGGTAGGTTTGGCGCTTCACGAACGGCTTTACCTAAGCCGGGGGGATCAGACGAACATCGTGACCGAGCTGTCCGATCTTGCGCACCCAGTAATGTGAGCCGCCACAGGCCTTCATCGCAACACTGCAAGCCTGCCGTTGGCTGTAGAACGCCAGCACCTGATCCCGTCTCAGCTTCTTGCACAACACTGCCCATCCCGAGGCATCAGCCCCATGCGCCCGAAACACAGTCTTCGCCAAGTTGATTCTGACTGTGAAAATCTCCAACATGACCGCTTTCCTTTGTGGATCATTGCAGGCCCACCCTGTCATATCGATACCTTCGGGAAGCGGTCACATCGTCAACGACCGCACGAACATCCCTATCATGATTTGCAGGCAAACCATAATAAGGCAACGGGGGCATAGGTGGCATCACATTCGCCCAGATACTGAAAATGGCCGCGTAAATTCTACGAATGCACCCCGTTAAGAATGGGGGATTACCACTGCGCTCTCTTGAATCTTCGCAGCGATTTAAATCTCCAAGCATCCATAGCCATCGCCTGCGGCGTGCTGGACTGATTTTTCCGTTTAGTCACACAGACAACCCGGCCCAGCCAATTACGTCTTCAAGCGCGTTCGACACCCCCAAGACCAGCACATCGTCACCGGGCCGGCCGGTGATCTGCACCGCGACAGGCAAGCCCGAAACCGTTAGAAAAACAGGCAAAACCGCCGAGGGTTGCCCGGCAAGGTTGGCGGGCGTCGCGAAGGGGGCAAAGCCATAGCCCCGTTCAATCCACTTCTGAAGGTCGGACCCGCAAGCGGCGTAAGTCAGACTGCTAAGCGGTGCAGGGTCTTCGCTCAGCGCGGGCGTCAAAACAAGGTCGACCTCTTTCATCGAACGACCGATCGCCTGCGCCGCCGCCGTCATTTTCAAGCGGGCCTGCAACAGATCCAGCGCCGAAAGTTGCCTAGCCTGCTCGATAAACGCCCATGTCATAGGTTCCAATTCGTCGCGTTCGGGTTGGCGTCCAAGCTCGCGCGCGCGCTCTTCCACCAGATGCAGGACTTCCACGATCCAGAGTGAGTCGAACCAAGGGCCCGACTGTGCCTCGACCGGAAAGTCATAGGGCACTACGATATGGCCCATCGCTTCCAGCAGAAGCGCTGATTTCCCAGCCGCGGCCACCTGCGCGGCTCCGGCAGACCGACCATACGGATCCTTTGTCGTCAGCCCAATCCGCAGGGGGCCAGTTGTCCCGTCCAATGCCGCAAGAAAGCCGCCGGCCGGAACCTGCCGCCCGATCCTCGTTCCCCGATCAGGGCCTGCCGTCAGATCAAGCGCCGCAGCACTATCGCGCACAGAACGCGTCAGCACGTGATCCGAATCGAGACCGCTGGCGATTTCGTCCCACCAAGGGCCCAAAGGATTTAGCCCGACCGAAGGTTTAAAACCGAACACCCCGCAGCAGGCGGCGGGGATACGGATCGACCCGCCAAGATCGGTGCCGTGCGCCATTGGAACCATACCACTGGCAACGGCAGCAGCAGCGCCGCCACTGGACCCGCCGACCGTCACCCCCGCATTCCACGGGTTTCGGCATGGCCCGTAGGCAAGGGGTTCGGTCGTGAAATCTCCGGCGAACTCCGGAGTATTCGTTGTGCCCAGAACGACAAGCCCGCCCTCGCGCCAGCGGCGAACCATCGTGCTGTCACCCTTTGGCTGCGCCGTTGCGAAGAAGCGCGAGGCGAAGCGGGTGGGCAGCACCGCCGAGTAAAGGTTCACGTCCTTCAGCAAGAACGGCACACCCCAAAGTGGCCCCGCTTGTTCGGGGCGGCTCCGATCCATCTCGTCCGCCTCGGCCCGCGCCTCATCAAACCGATCAGCCACAACAGCATTCAAAACCGAGTTTTGTTTCTCGATAGTGGCAATCGCGGCCTCAGTCGCCTCCCGAACGGAAAGTTCGCTTTTGGCGATGCGGGATGCGAGGTTCAGTGCATCGGTTTGGTGTGGTTTGCTCATCGGGTGTTCTGCCACTGAATGGGGGGTGCCATGCGACACCCACGGACGTCGTTGCGGTTCGCGCAACTCACTTTGCGTCAAGAAGCGCCGCAATGGAAGGGCGCGCCGGGCAGCACTCTCTCGTGGTCGTGCCTCCCCGGTTGGCAATAAAGGCATGGCCCATCTTTAGCAGCGCGGGGTCCCCAATCTGGCCGTCAGCCCCAAACGTCTACCGGATTATTTACCGCGATCACCTCCAGCCTCATGCGCTGCATGATGTCCAGCCAGAGCTTGTGTTGCACAAATCGATTGACCGGCGCAGTTTCCCTTTCCTCAGACGGATTTAACGCACGGCTTCTTTGACGGGTATGCCAAGTGCGGTGAAGCCGTTTAAAACGGCCACAGGGCGTTGTCGCAGAACTCTGTGCAACGAAAATTCATATGGCAAATCCACACGGTTAGACAGGCCGCATGAGCAAGCCAACACCCGCCCGCTACCGCACGACAAACTGGTCCAGCCACACTGCTTCGCTGCGCAAGCGCGGCTCATTGCTGATCTGGCTGGACAAGGAGATGGCTTGGCTTGCGCTGCATGATGAGAGCCCGGGCCGCCCTGCGGTATTCTCCGACACAGCAATCCAGTTCTGCATGACGATCAAGGTCCTGTTCAAGCGGCCCTTGCGGCAGACGATCGGGATGGTGGCCAGCATGCCGAAGCTGGCGAACCTGGACTGGGCCGTGCCGGATTACACGACCCTGTGCCGTCGGCAGAAGACGCTATCCGTCCAGGTCCCGTATCGTTGCGCCGATGGTTTCCTCAAGCTGCTGGTCGACAGACCCCGACCGCCAAACCGCCGAAATCCAGATCCGCGTCGCACTGATGAACCGCTTCTGCGCCCTCGGTACTGCCGAAATCGTTCCAGTGAACCGATGTCACACGGGAAAGGGGAAGTCACGCATCAGGCCGCAGTTCTGCAACAATGCCGGTTGTGGACATTAAGGATTCCCATTATGCGCCTTTCGTGTTTCCAAACTTCCTATTGAGGAGGCATTAAGGCGGGCTGAGCGTTTTGTCATTTCTGATCATAGTTGGTAGATACTCGAACCCCTTTTGCCGGGCTCGTCGCCGTAGCGCTGTGACCTGCCCCCCGGTCGTCCCTCGTTCATAACGAGAGTCTGGCTTGTTGATAGTCGTCGGTTTCGGGTTGGGCAAGCGTGCTGGGTGCGTTGACGTCATATTGCTCAAGCGCCCGGCGCGTTTCGGCGGGTGTCAGGTTGCCCAGCGAAGAATGCGGCCTGACGTTGTTGTAGTCATAGCGCCACAGAGCAAACTTTTGGCGGGCATCCGCGAGGTTGTCGAAGATCTCCTCATTCAGGCATTCATCGCGCAGACTGCCGTTGAAGCTTTCGATCAGGCCATTCTGCTGCGTCTTTCCGGGGTCAATGTAGTGCCAGGCCACGCCGGTATCGCCCGCCCATTTGAGGATCGCGGTGCTGGTGAACTCGGTGCCATTATCGCTGACGATGCAGCCGGGTTGGCCGTAAATCCGGATCATCGCGGTCAGCTGCCGCGCAACGCGTGCACCAGAAAGGCTGGTATCGGCGATCAGCCCCAGATTTTCGCGGGTGCAGTCATCGTTGACCGCCAGAAT
>JANOQM010000076.1:0-10804 GCA_031422295.1 Rhodobacterales bacterium
ACCGACATAATATCCTGTGATCATCCGCGTCGCGATGTCGATCGCCAGCGTTACCCAAGGCCGACCAATTGCTTTGCGCTCGAAACTATCCACGAGGATGACATCGGCAGATGTGTGGTCGATCTGCACGACCTCGAGGGGAAGTTCCGCATTATTGGCTCCTGTTACAGCAGCGAATTTTTGCCTCGCTGCTTTGGCACCGGATCGCGCTCTCAAGACTTCACTCGCATCCATCGCATCAAGCCGTCGCTGGACAGTCCGACGGGCGGGTGGCGGCAGCCCTTCGATCTTACAAGCTACCCGAATTTCCGCGACCACGCGTGCCAAGCTTGCCCGTTAGCGCTTCAAGTAAGAGAGACGAAGATGTTCTTCTATAAGTGCCTCGACGGTTGCCGTCACCTGAGACAGCCCTTTCGGCCGCCCGCGCTGTCCGGGTCCGAGGGAACTCGCGCGACCTTCGCCATCCAGAAATTTGCGCAGCAACCTCCAGACAGTGGTCGTACTAACACCCAACTCCCATGCAGCATCTTTGACAGCAGCCAACTTCGAGCATTTGCCTTGCGTGACCGATGCCTGCAAACTCCGCAATACAGCGGCGCGGCGGGACCACTCCGCACTTTCGATTTGGCCGAGTTCCAGCTCTGTTTATGCGAGGGCCTTCACCAAGAGTACACGCGTCCACCTTATTCCAGAATTAGGGTCAAAATGACACTCTAAGGGTCAAAGGCCAAGCCTTGATTTTGCAGGATTGTTGACTCTCACGGTTAACGTCAACGCGACATCTGGTCGAGGATCGACTTTCGCTTGGGCTAGTCGGCGGGGGAGTCTTCTGGCAGGTGCAGTCTGGCCGTCAGCGCGGCGATGAATATCTCGCTCATCTCCAGTGCCAGTTGCAACTGATCGGATGACTTAGAGGACAACCCAAACCGATGGGGGCCACAATCTATAAAGGAAAAAAGCAAGTGCATCCACAGCACCTTACGCCGATCCCGGTGCAAGGTGCGCATCCGGCGGCCATTTGAAGATCAAGTTGGAATTCAGCGCATCTCGTCGCGCAACCTTGGGTCACGGAAAGATCCGGCCCCGTCGTCTGAAGATAGATCCACCGCTTCTCCCCGTCCGTTCAAAGCCGTTTCGTCCGTCGAACCACTCAAAACCCCAAAGTGTCCGCGATCAAAAGCGGCCACTATCTTACCCCCTATCTGCGGCAAAGAAGTCAAGCCGAAGGGTGACGCCAAAACTGAAATCCTGAAGAAACAGCAACTTCTTCAGCAACCTACCAGAGCATTCCAGGCCATGACAGAATTGCCTGAGCAGCTCCACGCCTTTGTTTTGTCGCATTGTGTGGACGCATGACCGTTTCCACTTTTGCTGGAAATGCTTTTTGACAGGGCAAATTGAAGTCCAGCCGAAATGTCGAAAATTAGCTTGCAAAAGTACAGGGTATCCCCACACTCCCAACATCACGGGAGTTATCGACGGTCCGTTCGTCGACGACCGGCAGACAGGAATTACAGCGTCGTCAAGGTGCGATAATTGCAGCAGAGCGTACTGACCGGCATCAGACCACCGTTTCGCCGCCGTCAACCACCAGAATCTGCCCGGTCATGTAACTTGAGCGGTCGGACACCAGAAACAACACCGCCTCGGCGATCTCTTCGACAGAACCCCAGCGGCCCATCGGCACTTTTTCCCGCACATAGGCCTCGACGGCACTGCGCCCCCCCATCTGGGCGATGAACGGGGCGTTAAAGGGCGTGTCCACCCAGCCCGGGCACAGGGCGTTTACCCGAATACCAAACCGCGCGTAATCCCCGGCCATTTGCCGGGTCATGGCGATGACGGCATGTTTGGTGGTGGTATAGGCGATCATTTCACGATCATACAGCACGCCGGAACTGGAGGATGTGTTCAGGATCACGCCGGACCTGGCGGCGCGCATATGCGGCATCACCAGCCGCGCCCCCAGAAAATGCGCCCGCACGTTCAGAGACCACGATGCATCAAATCCGTCCAGACTGACCTGTTCCAGATTGCCTTCAATCTGCGCGCCCGCGTGGTTGTGCAGGATGTCGATGCGACCCTGCACGGCGATAAAACCGCCGAAAGCCGACGTTAAAGCGGCGGCATCGGTCAGATCGACCACAAGCGCCTCGGCCCGGCCACCAGCGGCCCTGATCTGGTCCACGGTTTCCTGCGCTCCGGTAGCGCTGCGGTCAGCTACCCCGACGATGGCCCCGTGGGCGGCCATGATACGGGCCGCCGCCTTGCCAATGCCGGAACCTGCCCCGGTGACGATAGCAGCGCGGTCTTGCAGGATCATGGCGCACCTTTCGTGTCTGGTCGGCCCCGAATAGACCCCAAGTGCCGCAATCATGCAATGTAGCCCTTGGACCGGATTGACGGCGACCAATGCCCGGACCTAGGCTGTCCCCCGAGGGGATGCCATGACCGAACCTGCAATATGACCGAGAATGTGGGTGATGTGGCCCTTCCCAACCGCTGGCGGCGCTTTGCCGAATGGGATGCCCGGCCACTGCGGCTGGACAAGTTCGCCCGCGAGGACGCTGCCCACGGATTTTCGGCCTTTCGCAGCCCGGCCGATCCCAAGCCGGGGATTGGTATTGCGGCTGGCAAGATCGCCGCCATGGACGGCGTGCTGGCGCATGACTTTGACATGATCGATGCCTTCATTGCACGACATCACTTGGACCTGAGTGTTGCTGAGGAAGCCATGGCAATGGATTCGGGCCTGCTCGCCCGGATGCTGGTTGACATGAACGTGCCGCGCACCGAACTGGTGCGTCTGTCGCGCGGCTGCACCCCGGCCAAACTGGCCGATGTCGTTTCGCGCCTGAACGCGCTGGAAATTGCATTCGCCTATTCCAAGATGCGGGCGCGCAAAACGCCGGGTAATCAGGCGCATGTGACCAATGCCAAGGATGACCCGTTGCAACTAGCCGCCGACGCGGCAATCGCCGTGGCGTATGGCTTTGACGAGGTCGAGACCACGATGCGGGTGTCGCGCAATGCCTGGTCCAATGCCGTGGCCTGCGCGGTTGGTGCCGCAGTCGGGCGCTGGGGGGTGTTGTTCCAGTGTTCGTCAGAAGAGGCCGAAGAGCTGCGGATCGGCATGGCGGGATTTACGTCCTATGCCGAAACCGTCTCGGTCTATGGCACCGAGAAAAGTTTTACCGACGGCGACGATACCCCATGGTCAAAGGGGTTTCTGACCGCCGCCTATGCCAGCCGCGGCATCAAGATGCGCTGCACCAGCGGCGCGGGGTCGGAATTGCTGATGGGGTTTCACGAGGCCAAGACGCTGCTGTATCTTGAGGCGCGTTGCCTCTGTCTGCAACGTGGCATGGGGGTGCAGGGCACCCAGAACGGCGGGATCGACGGCGCACCATTGACCGCGACAGTGCCCGGCGGGGTGCGCGAATTGATGGCGGAAAACCTGATCGCAGTCTGGCTGGATTTGGAATGCGCCAGCGGCAATGATGCGCGAACCTCGGAATCCGAGATCAGGGTCGGGGCAAAGATTCTGCCCTATCTGATCGCCGGGTCCGATCTGATCTGTTCCGGCTTCGGTTCGATCCCGGCCTATGACAATTCCTTTAACCCGTCGCTTTTCAACGCCGAGGAGATGGAAGATTATCTGGTGTTGCAGCGCGATTTCGAGGCCGATGGCGGGCTGACGCCCCTGGCCGAACACAAGGCGCTGGATTTGAGAACACGGGCGGTGGCGGCGATTTCGGCGGTGCTGGAGGAGTTGGGACTGGCCACCCCCACGGCGGATATGAAGGCCTCGGTGATCGTGGCGTCAGGTTCTGCCGAGACGCGCAGCTTTACGCCGGGCGAGGTGGCGCCGATTTCGGACGCGATCAAGGAACGCGACATCACGGTGATCGATGTCATCAAGGCGCTGGCGAAACGGGGGTTTGCCGAGGAGGCCGAGAACCTGTTGAACGTGGTTAAATTGCGGGTTTCGGGGGATTATCTGCAAACTTCGGCCATGGTGCGGCAGGGCCGTGTGATTTCGGCGATCAACGATCCCAACGACTATTCCGGCCCCGGCAGCGGCTATGCGATGACCGAAAAGCGGCGGCACCAGGTCAACGATATCCGCGACCAGCTGGATCAGGGCGAGGTGCTGCGCAGCGAAGCGCAGTTCGAAAAAGCCGAGGCGCGGCGGATTGCCTACCATGCGACCGGGTCGGCTATGGTCGGGGTCGCGGGCGACGAAGTGGTGATCGGCATCAGCCCGGCCTTTGGTGTCAAGCTGTTCCAGACCACAGCGGGGCACAAACTGTCGGATGTGCTGCGGGTGCTGGTCGATGCCATTGCAGCGCGCGGGCTGCGGGCGCGGGTAGTGCGGCTGCGCCACACGGCTGACACCTCGTTTCTGGGGCTGTCGGCGGCGCGACTTTCGGGGTCGGGCATCGGGATCGGTATTCAAGCCAAGGGGACCGCGGTGATCCATGCGGCGGTACGGCTGCCGCATAACAACCTTGAACTGTTCTCGAACGCGCCGATCACAAAGCTTGAACATTACGCTGGCCTTGGTCGTAACGCTGCGGCCTATGCACTGGGCGAAGCGCCCGAGCCGGTCATCGTGCCGACCCGTGGCGAGGCGATGGGATCACGTTATCACGCACGGGTGGCAATGATCTATGCCATCGAAACCGGGTTGATCGAAGAGGGTGCAGCACCGCATGAAATTGACCTGACCTTTATGGCGGCCCCCCGATGAGCAAACTGGGTGTGCAGGATTATCCGCTGGCCGAAACGCGACCGGGTGCCATTCGTGGCAAGCGGGGCATGGCCTTGCAGGACATCACCCTGGCATCGGTGCTGGCCGGCGAGGTGACGATGGCGGATTTGCAGATCACCGCCAAGGCACTGCACGATCAGGCCGAGATTGCCGGCGATGCCGGGCGTGCGACGCTGGCGCTGAATTTCGCGCGGGCCGCAGAACTGGTCGATGTGCCGCAAGAACTGGTCATGTCAACCTACGAGCTGCTGCGGCCCGGTCGAGCGCAGTGCAAGCAAGAGCTTCACGATCGCGCGGCCCTGTTTCGCCAGCAGTATTCTGCGCCGCTGATCGCCGATTTCATCGTCGAAGCTGCGGATATTTACGATCGACGCGGGCTGTTCACCTATCGGTTCTAGCGCCGGGTTGGGCTGATGGATTTCTGCACCGCTGGGATCATCAACATGATCTATTTCGATGTATTGCGCAGTTTCGAGGCATTCGGGGGTCTGAATCTGCAACGGTGTCAGACAAATGCGCAGTAAAGCCTTGGTGACTGCGCAGTTTTGCCGTTAACCTTGCCTTGGCACCATCCGTTGAAACCCCGGGAACAAGGGGCGGGTATGGGCTTTGACAACAACGCGAGGGGACAAATGGCTGGGATTCCGAATTCGACTGGCGGCATTGACGTATCGTCAAGAGCCGACGTGAGTAAACTTCAGGGCAAGGCGGTCGGGCTGATCGGCGTGCTGTTCCTGGCGGTCACCGGGGCCGCACCCATGTCTGCAATGCTGGGCAATGTGCCCTTCGCTGCGGGCTACGGCATCGGCACCTACACGCCCGCAGCGTTTTTGCTGGCGACCATCGTGCTGACGGTCTTTTCCATCGGTTACGCCGCCATGGCATCGCGGGTGTCGTCGGTCGGCGGGTTCTATTCCTTTATCAGTCAGGGCCTTGGCCGCGAAATCGGCATGTCGGCGGGCTTTACCTCGTTGGCCTGCTATTCCTTGTTCGAGGCGTCACTGACCGGCCTGTTCGCCTTTTTCGGCAACAAATGGTTCAACGACCATCTGGGCATCAACATTCCCTGGATCGTGCTGGCGCTTATCATGATCGCCCTGATCGGGTTGCTGGCCTATCGCGACGTAAAGCTGTCGGTCAAGGTGCTGGGAACCGCGTTGGTGGCCGAGGTGGTCATTCTGGTGATCTTCGTTCTGGGCGTCGCCTTTGCCAGCGGTGGCACCAGCTATTCGCTGGAATCGCTGAATGTGTTCAAGGTCTATACCCCATTGGCCGAACAGACCGTGGGCGATGTTGTGATCCCGATGGGTGCTGCTGCTGTCGGCGTGTTCATGGCCTTTTGGTCATGGGTCGGGTTTGAGATGGCCCCAAACTATGCCGAGGAAAGCCGCAATCCCAAAAAGACCATCCCGCAGTCACTGCTGCTGTCGGTCGTGGGCCTTGGGCTGTTCTACATCATTGTAAGCTGGAGCGCGGTTTCCGCCTTTCCGTCGCAGGCCGACATGGCCGCAAAGGCGTTTTCGGATGGGGTCAATTTCTTTCTGACCCCAATCCAGACCTTTGTCGGTGGATGGGCCTATGAGTTGATGTTCCTGCTGATCCTGACCAGTTCATTTGCCTGCGGCATGGCGTTCCACAACACAGCGGCCCGCTACATGTACTCGCTGGGCCGTGAAGGTGTATTGCCAAAGTTCGTGGCCGAAACCCACGATCACCACAAAAGCCCGCACAAGGCGTCGGCGGTGCAAACCATCCTCGCCGCGATCTGGGTCATCCTGTACGGTCTTGGCTATGGCTTTGACGATCCTTCGGGGCAGGCGTGGTTGGGCGTCTACACCCTGTTCGCTGTGCTTGGCACGGGCCTGTTGTTGGTGCTGCAAGCGGTGGTTTCGGTGGCCATCATCCTGTGGTTCCGCAAAAATGGCGGCGGCAATGTGCTGACCACGCTGGTGGCACCTGCTGTATCCGTCGTCGTGCAGGTATGGCTGGTCTATACGCTGATCGCCAATCTGGCGACGCTGGGTGGCACCAACAGCTTTGCCACCAGCATTCCCGCCATCGGGCTGGCGATCATACTGGTCGGGCTGCTTTGGGGATTTGTGCTGAAACGCGTGAACCCTGTCGGCTATGGCAACATCGGCCATATGGTGAATGACGAAGTTTGATCAACTTTGACACAAATCGGGGCAGCAGGAAACCGCTGCCTCTTTTCCATCAAACGCAAAGGGTGGCGTGATGACGCAATCGCTGCAAGGCCGGGTGGTGGTTGTAACCGGCGGGTCGAAGGGTATCGGTCGCGGGATCGCACAGGTCTTTGCCGGGGCGGGTGCCTCGGTCGCGGTCCTGTCGCGGCACGGCGATGAGGCCCGCGCGGCCGCCGCTGCCATCGGGCACGGGGCCATCGGGCTGGCGGCGGATGTAACCTCGGGCGACAGCCTGCGGACCGCTTTTGCCACGGTCAGCGCGCAACTTGGCAACATCGACGTGCTGTGCGCCAATGCCGGGATTTTCCCGCAGGTGCTACTCGAGGAGATGACCGAGACGCAGTGGGACGAGGTCACAGATACTAACCTGAAAGGCACGTTTCTGGCAGTGCAGGCGGCGATCCCCTATCTGAAATTATCGGAACAGGGGCGGGTCATCATCACTTCGTCGATCACCGGGCCTGTCACCGGCTTTCCCGGCTGGACGCATTACGGGGCCAGCAAGGCCGGGCAACTGGGCTTCATGCGCACTGCCTGTATCGAACTGGCCCGCTACGGCATCACCGTTAACGCCGTGTTGCCGGGCAATATCCTGACCGACGGCATGGAGGCGATGGGCCCCGCGTATCAGGCCGCGATGGCGGCGTCGGTGCCGCTGAAACGGCTGGGCACTGTGGCCGAGATCGGGCATGCGGCACTGTATTTCGCGTCGGCCGAGGCGGGCTATGTCACCGGCCAGACCATCATCGTCGATGGCGGCCAGATTCTGCCGGAAAGTCTGGAGGCGCTGGCTCAGCCGTAGGTCGAAAGATAACTGTCGCACAGCGCCATGGTGCCATTGGTGTAAGGCAGGCCCATGGTCCGGGCCAGATCAGTTTCGGCATGCGATCCGATCCATGCCACCAGCAGCAGGCGACGCAGCATGATGAACGTGGGGATTTCAACCGCATCGGCGGCGGGCAGGTCCATGACGCGGCGGTAGCCGGTTTTCCACGCCGCGATCAGGTCCGGCACCTGCGGTTCGTGTTCATAAAAAGATACGGGCGTTGCCGCATCATACATGAACCAACTAAACCCGCAGTCGTCGAAATCAATCACCTTCACTGCGTCGCCATGGATCAGCAGGTTCGCCAGCCGCAGGTCGCAGTGGATCAGGCCAAAGCGGTCGTTGCCCTGTCCATAGGCCGCCAATCGGCGTTCGATCACGCGGGCGGTGGCACCGAACAGGGCGGCCTTTTCGGCATCCACGCCGATCCCGTCCCGCCAGCGGCCCCAATGCGGGCTGTCGCCCAGCATGGTGGCAAAGCTCCAGACCGGACGGGCGAACCAGGTCGGGCGCTGCCAAAGGCGGGCATGACGATGCATCCGCGCCGTGGCCTCGCCCAACACTTCAAACGGGCGGGACAGGTCGGCCTCAATCCCGGGCTCACAGCCCTCCTCCCAATCCGACAGCACGATATGGCGCGGTTCAGCCATACGCGAATGACCCACGATCTGAATAATCGCGCCATCGCGGCCCGGCACAGGGGCCGGGGTAATGACCACGCGCTGTACCGCCAAGTCCTGCAACCAGGCAAGTTCAGAGGCGATGGCGGCATGTGAGTGATAGCCACCGCGATGAATGCGCAGCGCCCATCGCTGGCCGTCCGGGGCCTTGACCGCATAAGTGGCGTTTTCAGACAAGTTGACAAGCTGCACAGTCAAACCCGCGGGCAGCGCATAGTTTTCCGTCGCCCTGACAGCCAGTTGCAGCAAGACCGCCAACTGGTCTGTCTGCGAAAGCCGGTCGAAATCACTCATGCCGCCGCCATCAGCTCGCGTGCGCGGGGCATTGCGGCGTCGAACCGCTCCATGATTTCGGCGCACATCTCGGGGGCTAACAACACGCCGGGTTTCCATTGCAGCACCCGTTTGTCTAGTGATGAAAAGATCGCCCAGACCCCATGTTCATAAAGCGCCCGCGATATGTGAAGCGCCCCTTCGGGATGGTCAAACTCCAGCCCCAGAATGACGCCGCGCTGGCGGACGCCGGTAAAGATATCGCCGTGGCGCTGCATCATGTCGGCCATGGCCGCCTTGAAAAACGCAGTGACCGCGTGGACCGAGGCAATGGTTTCGGGCCGGTGCAGAATTTCGATCACCTTATGCGCCACCACACAGCCCAGTTCGGCCCCGCCCGTGGTCGAGATATGGGCGGCTCCGTCCTCGTTCAGCCATTCACCGGCCCGGTCGTTCACCAGACAGGCCGAAATCGGGTACAGCCCGCCGGACAGACCTTTGGCGGTCACCATGATGTCGGGTCGGATGCCATAGGTCTGCCAGCCCCAAAGCTGGCCGCAACGCATCATACCGGTCTGCACCTCATCGGCGATGTAAAGCGCGCCGTGTTTCTCGCACAGCGCCTTGCAGGCGGCCAGATAGCCATCCTTCGGCATGGGAAAGCCATAGGTGGCAGGGATGGTTTCCATAATCAGTGCGGCGACATCACCCGCAGCCAGCGCCTGCTCCATCGCGCCAATGTCGTTGAACGGCACCTGAATGAAGGTCTCGGGCTGGTCCGACAGAAAGATTTTCGAAAAGCGTTCGTCGCCAGTGGCGACTGACAGACCGCCATGGCCGTGATAGCCCTTGACGATCGACACGATCTTGCGGCGCTGGGTGGCGTAGCGGGCGGATTTTATGGCAATATCAACAGCCTCTGCCCCGCCCGCGCCAAAGATCGCATATGTCATTCCGGGGCTGACAGCGACAAGGGATTCCGCAAGGGCAGCGCGTGCCACCGAGGGGAACCAATGATTTCCCATGTCGAAATGGTCGAGCGCGTCCTTGAGCGTGGCCACCAGTTCCGGATGACGGTGGCCCAGATTATAAGTGCCGCCATTCAGATGCAGGTCGATCAGGCGGCGACCGTCAAGGTCATACAAACAGTAGCCCTCGCGCCTGCCGATCACCAGATCAATCCCGGCCTTTTGCCAGAACCGGGTCTTGTCCGGGTTCCAGTAGCGGATCGACGCATCAAGCACAGCCTGCTTGCTGTCAAAGTGAAAGGGACCATAATCGGTCATCGTCAACTCCCCGGCGCGGGGCCATGCCCGACCACTGTTCGGCAATGATGCAAGCACGTCAAACCGGGCCTGTCAACGCAGAGACATCGGGAATGCAGAGTCATGCCGGACCCATGATGTGTCAGCGTCAATCGATCCACAACGCCCGCTTGGCCGGTCTGGTTTCGTCAACCGGGCAGGAAGCGGTAGCCCGCCGCGTCAGGTCGATATGCGCCACATCCTGAATCGCCCCTGCCCTGTCACCTCGCGGATCAGGCCGCGCGCTTCCATCCACGCAAAGTTGCGCTGGATGGCTGCGCGGCTGGCGCCGGTTAGGGCCGCGACCATCGGGGCGGAGACCAGGGGCCATTCGGTCAGCACGGCGCGCAATGCTGGTGGTGTCTTCCCAGACAGCGGGGCCATCATGGTTTCCGCCCGCGCTGACCATGCCTGAATATCGTCGAGGTGTCGCATTGCTGTCAGGCATGCGGTTTCCATTCCCTCGAGCCAACGCTCCAAGCGCTCAGCCGGGAGGCCATCGGCGCGTCGCCCCCCTGCCCCGCGTATAGCCAGAGGCGCAAAGATGGCCCCCTTGCCCTCGCCGACCGCAATGCGTGCGGCGGTAACCGCAGCTTCCATCCAATGAACCGCCCCGGGTTTACCGGAGGGCAAAACTCTCGGAGAATTGCCCATTATGGAACATGCACAAAAGAAGAAGACCGCGAAGCCGTATTCACCTGAGTTCCGCGAACGAGCGGTGCGGCTTGCGATGGAACACCGCG
>JANOQM010000077.1:0-1874 GCA_031422295.1 Rhodobacterales bacterium
ATCGCGGCCCAGAAGGCGGTCATCATGTCCTCTCGCATGGCCTCGACCCAGTCGCGCGGGAAAGCGCCTTTTCGCCCGACAATGCCTTCCTGATAAAGGGTCGCAAAATCAGCGGAAAGCGAGGAGTCCGCTGCATCTGCCGCAGAAGCGTTGTCCATGGAAACCTCCAGCAATCAGGGTCAAATAAGCTATTTTTGGAAGAAGATCACAGTTTCTGTCGTGTTGCCAACGAATGTCTCTGCGCCGGGAAAAGCACCGGGTCAAAGTCAGGCGTCGCATCGTCGGGTCAACAATAGGTCAACCTGCCTAACCACTTTGGTCCCCGTTTGAACCCGTCCGCTGCGGTCGGCTGCGGCAAGGTGCGATTGGAAAGCGTTGCCAGTTCAAGGGGATATCGCGTAACCTGTTGAAATCAAGGGGCGGCTGTTCTTCCGGGAGAAGCAGTTCATAACCTGAAGGTCACAGGTTCAAATCCTGTCTCGAAACCATATTATAAATATATATCAATTACTTACATGCAGAGTCTCGGGGCGCTTTTTGCATTGCGAAATCGCCCGGAAGCTCTGCGGAAGCAAAAGGGCGCGAAGTCCTTGGTGGCAATGCGGGAAACACAATTAGACTAATGCCAGGTGGTTGCAGCGGTATCGGTCCGCATAAGCGTTCATCCGATAGCCCCGATCCTCGACCTGAGCGACCGCATCGCGCTTGAACTCATCTGTTAATTTGGTTCCGGACATCGCGTCCTCCTTGGTTCCAGAATTACCAGGCAAGGCGTCTTCAAATCTTGGGGTTGTTCACTGGCGATGACCGGGAAAAAGTCGATTCTTTGGCACTCGTTGCATCACGGTTAGCATTCTGGTTGACAGCCCGAAATCGCTATATATATACCAATATATCAGTTGGCGACCACTTGTTGGATGCCCACGTCTTTTGAGGAGCAGTCGATGCAACAGACTTGGCGCTGGTTCGGACCGAAAGATCTGGCTTCAATCGACGACATGATGCAGGCGGGCGTCGAGGGCGTCGTCTCGGCGTTGCATCATGTGCCGACCGGCGATGTCTGGTCGCCGGATGCGATTGCCGAGCGGCAGGCATTGATCGGGCATATGAGTGACGGGGCACCGTCAGCGCTGCGTTGGGATGTGGTGGAAAGCCTGCCAGTGTCAGAGGACATCCGGAAGCAAAAGGGCGCATGGCGCGACCATATTGCCAACTGGAAAACCAGCATGACCAACATCTCCCGCGCGGGGATCGAGGTGATCTGTTATAACTTCATGCCGGTGCTGGACTGGACCCGCACTGATCTTGCTTGGCGATTGCCCAATGGCGCCACCTGCATGCGGTTCGATATTGTCGATTTTGCCGCGTTTGACATCCACATTCTGCAACGCCCCGGTGCGGCTGGCGAATTTCCTGATCATATCGTCGAGGCAGCGACCCGCCGGTTTTCTGGAATGACCGATGAGGCCTGCAAAGCTTTGGCAAGCAATGTGGCTTTTGGTTTGCCGGGGGCGGCAGAAACGATGACGCTGGCCGATGTGCGCGCGCATCTTGCGGAATACGGCGCGATCTCGGCTGATACCCTCCGCCGGCATCTCATTGATTTTCTGGCCGAAGTAACGCCGCTGGCGCAGGATTTGGGGATGCGGCTTTGCTGTCATCCGGATGATCCGCCATTTCCGCTGCTGGGCTTGCCAAGGATCATGTCAACCGAAGCAGATTACCGGGCTGTGCTGGACGCTGTGGACCTTTCGGCCAATGGCGTGACCTTCTGCACCGGCTCTTTCGGCGCGCGGGCTGACAACGATCTGCCCGCGATGATGCAGCGCCTTGGGCCCCGCGTGCATTTCTTGCACCTGCGCAATGTCCGCCGC
>JANOQM010000078.1:0-81359 GCA_031422295.1 Rhodobacterales bacterium
GAAGACAACGAAGGTGACGAGTTCGACGAAGACAACGAAGATAACGAAAGCGACGAAGCCAACGAAGACGATGAGAATAACGAAGGCGACGAAAGCGACGAGTTGGACGAAGCTGACGAATCCAACGAAGGCGACGAAGCCGACGAGCTCGACGAAGGCAATGAAGTTGACGAGGGCGACGAGTCGGACGAAAACGACGAAGCCAACGAGAGCGACGAAGGCGACGAAGGCGACGAAGGTGACGAAGGCAACGAGACTGCCGACGGCAATGAAGGCAATGAAGGCAATGAAGACGTTGCCGGCAATGAAAATGACGAAAACAACGAGAACGACGAGGCCAACGAAGGCAACGAACTCGACGAAGGTGACGAAAACGACGAGGCCAACGAGTTGGACGAAAACGACGAGGGTGACGAAAACGACGAGAGCAACGAAGACAACGAAGATAATGAGGCCAACGAAGGCGACGAAGGCGGCGAAGGCAACGAAGGCGACGAGAATAACGAAAACCCGTTCCCCGAGATTGGCATTGAAGGCAACGAAGACAACGAAGGTGACGAGTTCGACGAAGACAACGAAGATAACGAAAGCGACGAAGCCAACGAAGACGATGAGAATAACGAAGGCGACGAAAGCGACGAGTTGGACGAAGCTGACGAATCCAACGAGGGCGATGAAGCCGACGAGCTCGACGAAGCCAACGAGAATGACGAACTCGATGAAGGCGACGAAGACGACGAAGACAATGAAGGCGACGAAGACGACGAAACGAATGAGGGCGACGAAGGCAACGAGGCTGGTACCGATTGATCTGGTCCTAAGCATTTTTAGCGAAAACAAGCTGGCCGCGTCCGAAAGGGCGCGGCCGGTTCTGCTTTAAGCTAACATACTAAATTATAATGATATTTATACTCCTAACGGCAGGATGTCGTTTATCTATTAGCAATTTAGGATTGACTAATTTGACGGTTTGTGCAATCAATAGTTGTATTCAAGCGACCTTTGGCCGTGCTGTTTTGTTTTGCACCTTTGGCCAAGTTTAAATGTTTTTAATTGACTAACGGCCCTCTGGGTACGGCTTGCAGGGTTCCGGTTCGCGTATTTGCGATCATATTGGGCCCTCTCCACACCCTCCCGACACTCAACATTTCAAATTTGCGCCGCCGTGCGCAACTCAATTTTCATGGAGAAGATCAATGTCCGATTTTGATACCACTGGTCTGATGACCACTTTGCTTGACAGCCTTGTCTGGTCTGCTGCGACCGACCTAAACACCATGGTCAGTTTTGCCGACTTTGACGGCAACGAGGGCCAGGAAGACAATGAAGGCAACGAAGGCGTTGTCGGTCAGGAAGATAACGAAGGCGACGAAAGCGACGAGGCCACCGAAGGGAACGAGGGCGACGAGCTTGATGAGGGTGACGAAGCTGACGAAGCCGATGAGGGCGACGAAAGTGACGAGGCCGATGAAGCCGACGAAGGCGATGAGTTCGACGAGGGTGACGAGGCCAACGAGAACAACGAGTTCGACGAAGACGACGAGGGCGACGAAGATAACGAAACCGACGAAGGCAACGAGGCCAACGAAGGTAACGAAAACCCGTTCCCTGAAAACGGCAACGAAGGCAACGAGAACGACGAAGGGCTCGAAGACGACGAAGCTAATGAGGGTAACGAAGGCGACGAAAACGACGAAGACAATGAACTGGACGAGGGCGACGAAGCCAACGAAAATGATGAGGCCAACGAAGCTGACGAACGTGATGAGGGTGATGAGGGCGACGAAGGCACCGAAGGCGACGAAGGTGACGAGTCTGATGAGGCCACCGAAGGTGACGAAGGCGACGAATAGGCCTGTCCCTTTGTCAGCGACGACACTGAAAGCGACTGATTTTGTGAACCATCGACGTCAGGGTAAACCTGTTGGCCGCGCCCAAATAGGGTGCGGTCGGTTTTTTCAGGCGGGGCCAAGGCGCAATAGCTGCGGCATGTCGATCGATCCGGTAAAGACGCCCCATTGCGCGTCAGCGTTCAGATGCGCCACCGCCCGCGCCGCGAGGTCGCGGGCCAGCGGGTAGTTCCAGTTGTAATGATAGGGCGCGTTTGCCGCATCCAGCGCTAATGACAGTGCGGCCCCGTCGCGGGCTATAATCCGCCCGGTTCGGGCCCGATGCACCGCACGCACCAATGGCCCAGCGGCAGCGCAAATCAGCTGTTCGGCCAGATAGGCTGCTGTTTCGCGCTGCACCGGCGGCAGGTCGGCCCGGTCGCTGGCCAGCGATTGGCAGGCATGCCCAATCTCGTGCCCCAGCAGCAGCAAATCCGAAATGCGCCCTTTGAGCGGGCAGGACACAAAGGGCAGGCCCCGCCCGTCATCATGCAGCGTAAACGCCCGGGCGAACCGCACGGGGTCAGGGGCCAGATCGATGCGGGCCTCGGTCCTGATCCGGTCAAGAACCCGCTGGCCGGCTGGCAGGGCGAGGATTAATGCATCAAACACGGCTTTCTGGACCGTGGCTGGATCCATGTCAGGATCGGGGGCAGGTTTTGCGGCTGTCATTTTGATCTGGACCAGACGCGCCCGACAGGTGGCGACATCCAGCCCGTGCAGGGCCAGCCAATCGGCCATCACCGCCTGGCCGCCGCTTGCCATGCTTAACCGCTTGTCATGCAGGTTGGGGCTATATCCAGCGGAACGATCAGCGGTTGACCGACGGGCAGGAGGCCCGCGATATATGCGATCCGGTTCGGTACCGCCTGTACGGTATCGGCAGTATCCACCGGGGGAAACCGGTTCGGATAGTGCAAAATCGCAAAGGCGAACAATGCGGTTTCGGCCAGATCCTCGCGGTCCGGACTTTCTGCGCCATAGTTTGTCAGGAACCCGCCATCAGCCGCCTGTGCGGCCTGCCAGCCTACGGAAAGGCGGTGTGCCTCGTCCCACGAGGCATGAACTGATTCGTGAAACAGCGATTCCTCGAGGTGTGCATAGGATGCGCGCTGATCGGCCATTTCCGTATAGACAACAATTTGCCCGGTTCCGGCATGAAAGCCTTCGTTTCCGGCATGAATGGAAAACCGCTCAATCCCGGCCCGCAGGCTGGTGGGCAGCTGACCCAGCGGTATGGCAAAGCGGTCGGCAAGCGCGCGGGCCGCTTCGGCATCAAATTCCGGGTTCACGCCAATTTCGATGGTCGCCCCATCGCTGTAGCGCGCAATAAACAGGTGCGCCTGAACCAGCGGTTCGCCGTCGACCCGTTTGTCCCAGATCTGACGTTCGGCCTGCCCATTTGGTTCCAAGCAGACGAATGCAGTGGGGTCGGTCGCTGTAATAATGTCAAAAACCGTGCCCGCGGTATCGCCGAAGGGTGGATCTGCTACGGCAAGGTTTGCGGTCAGCGCCATGGCGCCAGCCAGGGTGAGACGGGGATAAATACGGAAAACCGGGAAATATGTCATGCGGCGTGACCCTTCATAAGGCTCATGTGGCGCGATGCCCGACCAATAGGGCATGTCACAATGTAGAGCGACTTTTGCGCGCAATCCATGCTATATTCTGCTTGAACAGCGGTTTCACAAGTCATGAAAACCCAACCCGCATTGCCGCCAACTTTGCTTGACGTGCCGGTAAATGGCCTGTTAACTTTTGGTCTATGAACGCGGTGCCACCATATTTTCCGGCCCCGTCATTGTTAGGTTTCAGATGAAAATGTCCAATTTTCGGACAAAGGAGCAATCATGGATTTCAGCAATTTCAAGTTTACCAAGCGCGCCTATTTCCCGACTTTGATCTTTCAGGTCGACCTGCCGCACCCCGAAGAACTGAACAACAAACTTTTGGCATCGATCTATGCCCAGCGGGACCTTGACCAAAAAGGCATCGAGCGGTCGAATATTACGGCGCTGGGCGGCTGGCACAGCCATAATGATCTGCACAAGGTCGCCGAATTTGCCGATGTCACGGCCCTGATCAGCGCCGCCACCGCAAGGATCGGTGAAGACCAGAGCTATGACGAAAAGTACAAGATCAAGATCGGCACCATGTGGTCGATCATCAATCCGCCCGGCGGTGCCAATCGTGCCCATGTGCATCCGGGCTGTCTGCTGAGCGGCGTCTATTACATTCAGGCACCAAAGGACGCGGGCAATATTGAGTTTATGGAACCCCGGACCGTTCACATGATGAATCAGCCACAGTTCAAGCGAAACACCAAGCGCGCCAAGGAGAACTGGACCAAAGTCCGTTTTGAACCCGTGCCGGGGCGGATGATCATATTTCCAAGCTGGCTGTATCATGCGGTTGACACCAACACGTCAACCGAACCGGGCGACAAGGCTAATCGTGTCATCATCAGCTTTAACCTGAACCAGGTCAAAGCGTGATGTGGGCAGGGCCGACCCTTAGGGCGGTCCCGATGCAGAACAGGCGTGTCGCAGAAACTTTTATTCGCGGACTGGCACATTATCATGAACGTCGTTGATCGCCCACTTGCAGGTTCAGCCAGACAGGCCATGCGGCTGGGTCGCGGAATCTTGCTTTTGGCCTTTGTCCTGAGTTTTGTTGTGAATATTCTGCGGCTGTCAGGGCCGCTGTTCATGATACTAGTCTATGACCGGGTGCTGCCGGCCCGGTCGCAGGAAACGCTGGTGGCGCTGTTCGCCATGGTTGCCGCGTTTTTGCTGGCGCAAGGCATGATCGATTATGCCCGCAGACGCATTCTGGCACGGTTCGGGGCCCAGTTTCAGGAACGGCTTGAGGCGAACCTGTTTGCCGATGCCCGGCATGGTGACCTGTTCGAAGCAGGCCGGGCCAAGCCTGTTGCCGGGTTGGAAGAGGTTGACGGATTGCGCGCCTTTTTTCATTCTTCATCGCTGATTGCGATCTATGATTTCTTTTGGACGCCGATGTTTTTGGTCGTCATCTTTGTGTTTGACCCGCTGTTAGGCTGGGTCTGCATCGCCGGGATGGCGATAATCCTGATTTTGGTGCTGATCCGGATGATCTTTGTCGGGACAAGGGAGACTGATGCCGCAACGGCCAGCCGCGGCATCGGAGAGATGAAAACCATGCTGGCGGCATCGCGTGCGACCCTGCGTAGTCAGGAAATGGCGCGCGGGTTCAAGGACCGCTGGCTGGCCGTGCGTCGCCAATCGCGAGACAAGGCGATAGTGCTGAAAGATTGGACAGTCTGGTTCGACAGCTTTTGCGACATCACCGTCCTGCTGACCCGCTATTCAGTGCTGGCTGTCGGCGCGTGGCTGACGCTTGAAGGATCACTAACGGTCGGGGCCATGGTTGCGGCCACATTCCTGGTGTCCCGTGTATTGGTGCCCGTGGAAAAATTTCTGACCGAGTTGCCCAATATTGCGGAGGCCCGGCGCTATTGGGCGCAACTTAAGCGCATTCTGGCTGCAAAAGCCGCCGAACGTGCAGACCCATACGTCGAAGAGGGCGGCAATCCACGGGCCCGGCTGTCACTGGTCAATGTGTCAGTCCGGTCCGCCCTGACCGGCGAAACGATCCTGAAATCAATCACCTGCGATATTGCGCCGGGCCAGATGGTGCAGATTACCGGCATGACCGGTTCTGGCAAAACCGCGCTGGCCGAAACCATTATGGGCCTGTCGCGCAAGTCCAGCGGCACAGTTTTGATGAACGGACAGAATCTGGCGCGCATGACCGATGCCGACACTGAACAGTTGTTCGGCTATGTTCCAGAATCGCCAGGTTTCGTTATGGGAACGATCGCCGAAAATATTGCCCATTTGGACCCAAATGCCGATCCTGTCCGGGTGGCCGCCGCTGCCCGCAAAGCCTGCCTGCACGCCATGATCAGTGCCTTGCCGGACGGCTATCAAACCCAGATTGACCCGGTTGGGAGCGGGCTGTCGCGCGGTCAGCGCGCCCAGTTGGCGCTGGCCCGGGCGGTCTACCGAATGCCCGCGCTGCTGGTGATGGATGAGCCCGATCCGATGATGATGGAACTGATCCCCAAGACGATGGAAAAGACCTTTGCGCAGCTGATGGACAAGGGTGGCTCGATCCTGATCCTGGCCCGCAAACCCATTGCGATGATGCAGGTTTCGGCCAGCTACCAGATTGAAGATGGCAAGTTAAAACCCCTGAAAGCCAAAACCCTGACTGCCGCCAAGATTACCGTTCTGACAGATAAATTGCCCACGGAACGGATTGCCCAAGATAACAACCTGACCAAATTGATCCGGAATTAGGCCATGAAAACCGATTCGCAACGTCAGACATGGAACATCAGCCGGATGGTGGTTATCGGCGTTACGGCGGTTTTTGCACTGTTGGCCGTGTTCGGGGTTTGGGCCACCCGCGCCCATATTGCAGGCGCAGTGATCGGCACCGGCGTGATCGAGGTTTCAACGACCCGGACTGCCGTGCAGCACCCGATCGGCGGCGTGGTGATGGAAATTCTGAAGCGCGAGGGCGATCGGGTTTCGGCGGGCGAAATTGTACTGCGTCTGGATGACCGCATTTTGCGGTCAGACCTGACCGTCACCGAAGGGGCGCTGTTTGAAACCCTTGCCAATATCGCCCGGCTGGAGGCGGCGCTAGAAAGCCGACCCGAGATGGCATTGCATTCGCTGCTGGCCGTCGCTGCGGATGAGAGTGCCGAATTGCAGGCCCTTCTTGCCCGTCAGCAACGCCAATTGGATGACCATTTTTCAGCTATTAACACTGAAATGCGGCTGCTGGATGAGCAGGTGTCACAAATCGACGCCCAGATCGTCGGGATCAATGCACAACTGACCGCCAAGCGGGATGAACAGATCATTCTGGCGACAGAGTTGGTGCGCGGGCAGGAATTGTCGGATCAGGGTCTGATACGGACGCCGGAACTGACGACGCTGGAAAAGGCCGATGTGACGGTCAGGGGTGAAATCGGCAGGCTTGACGCCCAAATCGCCGAATTACGCGGGAAGATCAGCGAAGCCGGGCTAAAGCGGTTGTCGGTTATTACCGACGCCGCCGATCTGATTGGCGTGGAACTTAGCCGCCTGCGCCCGGAACGCACCCGTTTGCTTGAGGCCCGGTCAGGTCTGCTGAATGAATTGTCATTATTGGATATTCGGGCCCCGGTCAGTGGTCATATCATTGATTCACAGGTGTTTGGCCTAAGGTCCGTTGTGGTGGCCGCCAGCCCGCTGATGATGATCGTGCCCGAGGACGAGCCGGTTTTGGCCGTGGTCCGCGTGGCTGCGACCGATATTGATCAGGTCTATGTCGGGCAGATTGCTTCGCTCAAGTTCAACGCGTTCAATGGTCGTCAAATCCCCATTATTCTGGGGCAGGTGTTACAATTGTCGGCCGATGCAACGCTGGATCAGACGACGCGCCAAAGTTACTATAATGTGGCGGTGGCCCTGGACGAAGTGGATTTATCGGCTTTAGGCGAGAATGATCTTGTTTTGGGGATGCCGGTCGAGGCGTTCCTGACCAGCGAAAGCCGTACGCCGCTAAGTTATGCGCTGCGCCCGATCCTGTTCTATTTCGACCGGGCGTTCAGGGATGCCTGAATGATGACCAGACATTGCGGCGCTGGCCCCACCTGTCGCCGCATGGCAAGCTATCAGCTACAGGGTCGCGCACCCATCCGGATCAGGTCGGGTCCGCGAATCTGATAGATGCCGACGGTCAGGTTTCGACCTTTGGACAGATACCAGCGACGTAAAGTCGGCGGGTAATGGCTGCCCATAATCTGGGACCAATATTCAAATTCATCAGGTGGCAGCCCAATACCATACATTTGCGATTGCGGCCCGTGAAAGCCCAATATGGCAGACGGATGGACGCATGTTTGTGGCAATCCCAGATACATTGTGCAGGCCGAATCGCATTCGCCCGATATCTCAACGCTTTGGCCAGACCTTCGTAAATCGGCGATCTCGGCGAGCCGTATTTCGAGGCTGCCGCCCCTGTCCATATCGATGATAATCCGGTCTTGGGCCAGGGTCGGGGCGCACCACGCGAGGGTGATCAGGATGACGGCTTTCAGGCCGGGGCTAGTCCGAAAATTGGTCAGCCACGTCGCAAGCATATCTATTTTAGCAGGTGACTTCATTGCGTTACCCAAAAGTACTACGAGACGCACCCCGCCTCGATTTCACGCCAGAACGTAGCAGCAGACCGGGTTTATCTGATCGCTTCGCCGTTAATGTTCGGTTATTGATTTGCGGCGAAATCGCGGCTTTCGGTTACAGTTGGATGCAAAGGGGAATTACCTGATTGGTCCACTTGCGTTGACATCAAATCGCCGGACTATGATCAGAACCACCTGATTTCGAGTTCATTGACCCGATAAAAACTATGCCGTTGGTAATAACGCGGAATCTATGGACCGTGCGCTGGGTTTACCTTCTGGTGTCATTCGCATGCAAATTTTGATCCATCACATGAATTGTCAAGTCACCTGATCTGTGGACAATTTAGCAACCAATTGTCGATCAAAGAGGTAATCCATGAAAAACCCATTTTCGGACCGCGTATTGTCACTGGACGGGCCTGCCCGCGACATTATTCCAGTGACCCCGAGCAATTCGGTCGATCTGCCGGAAGTTGCCTTGGCGTTGTATGTTCAGTCTGGTGGGATTCTGTCTATCGTGACAATTCAGGGTCAAACCCGGACCGTCACCGTTGGTGATTTGTCCATTCTTCCGGTTGGCGTGCTGCGCGTCAACCTGACCGGAACGACCGCATCCGGCATTCATGCGCTGGTGCAACCGTGAGTCAGTCCATCCGTTTTTCTTTTGGCGCGCTGGCCCGTCGCAAAGCTAAATGGAGCCCATCGGCGCTGTTTGCGCCCGGCGTTGAGGGGTTCTGGTTTGATCCTTCGGCACTGCCTTTTATGTTTCAGGACGTTGATGGCACCGTTCCGATCACCGCCGCCGGCCAGATTGTGGCCCGGATCAATGATAGGTCAGGTCGTGGAAATCATTTGGTTCAGGCCACCGTTGGCGCGCGCCCAGTTCTGGGCCGAAACCCTGCCGGGGGGCTGCGCAACAAAGTCTTAAACAGCGAGTCCTTGGCCAGTTGGGGAGCGGTGCAGGGTGGCGCCGGGTCTGTCCCGACGATAAATTTCGTGGGCTCTGCGACCATGACGACGTTGCCCGATGGTGCGGCAGGTGCAGATGCGGGCAAGGGCTGGACTTGCACAGGACTTGCACATGAGGCCGGGGCGCTGTGGTGGGGCAATATTGCGCTTAACTTGCCCGCTGGGACGGTTGGCCAACGGCAGTTGATCCAGACAAACCTTGCAGGCACATCAATCCTTGCCACTGTTTCGATTGCCGATCAGCCACAGGGCGTCGCGGTGACTGCCACTGACCTGTACTATGCCCAACCGACCTTTGGTGAGGTTCGCAAAGTCAGCCGCTTGCCGGGCAATGCCGAGACGGTGTTTCTAAGTGGTATTCCCGACGCGAACGGCCTAGCTGTTGCTGGCGACCGCGTCTGGGTTTCCAGCGGCACCCAGTTACTGGAATATACCCTGAGCGGTGCATTGGTTGCCTCGTTTAGCGTTGGGGTCATCGCTGACCATATGTGTTATGATTCATCGCGCAACTGGCTGTGGATAACCTCTGGCGTCAATGGTGCGGCGGGTGTCCTGACGATTGTGGATGCGGCCAGCCAGATGGTTCTTAAATCCTATACTTTGGCGGATGCACTGGCCTTGGAGGGGATCGCGGTGGTGGGGTCGACCGTTTATCTGGCCCATGACGGGTATTACCACGGGGCCGAAATTACGCCCCCCGTCCGGCGGTTCAACGAGCTTCATACCTTTGACGCAGGCATTGTGACCAACAGTCAGGTCAATGGGAAACTGGCCGACTATGTGGTGTTCAGGCTGAATGGCGGGACTACAACTGCTGACTTTAGCCAGTTGCAACAAGACAGCAAAGCCGCGGGCGCGCGCGTCGGATCAATTTATCTGTGGACAGCCGATGGTGGCACGAAATCGGTGGCCCTGAATGTGGCCGACAGTGGCGGTAACCTGCAAGAGGTCAAAACCGTCACTGGTACACCGACCCGATTTTCGACCTATCGGGCGTCCTATACCGGGCCGTCCGAAGCATTCAATCTCAGGTTGCGTGGTGCGCAGGGAACGTCGGATGCAGCGGCGGTTTATGTCTTTGGTGCCCAGGTCGAGGCAGGATCTGTCGTCAGCCCCTATCAGACCGTCGTGTCGCCCCGCGATGTGACCGAGGCGGGGAAATCTGATTGCTGGTATCTGGCATTTGACGGCGTGGATGACTGGCTGGGCAGTGCGGCAACCGTAAGTCTGTCCGGGACAGATACGATCACACTTTGCGCAGGGATTGGCAAACAGAGCGATGCGGCGCGGGGCGTGGTCTTGGAAAATGCGTCGCAGACCTTTAGTATCGAGGCCCCGACCAACACCCTCGGCGGCCGGTATGCGTTCAGATCAAATGGCGACGCCGTGCCCCCCGCCCAAGTGGTCAGTCCGAACAGCTTTGCCGCGCCAATCACCAATATTGTCACCGCCATTGGCAGCATCCCCGGCGATAGTGCCGCTTTGCGCGTTAATGGTGTTCAGGTTGCGGTTGTGGCAGATAATCAAGGTATCGGGACCTACCAGAGTGGCACTTTGTTCGTCGGCCGACGTGCGGGCACGTCCCTGTCATTTAACGGGAATCTTTATGGCCTGACCGGCGTGGGGGGCCTGCCCGACCCAGTCGATCTGGAACTATGGACCGCCGTTAAGGCCGGGATCACGTTATAGCGGGCAGATTCTATGCCCTAATCTGTTTGGCCATAGACCGAGGCATATTGACCGTTGTGGTAGCCGCCTTTGGCTCGTGATGACCGTTCCTGGCTCAGGATGGCCAAAATCTCGACTTCCGGGCGCTTTGTTTCTGTCAATTGCTGATGGGCCTCGCGCACTTCGCCTTGGGTGGTGGTTGAAAAGCGCACCAGTTGCAGGATCACATCGGCATATTGAGTCAGATATCGGGTATCGACGAGCGGCAAAAGCGGTGGTGCATCCAGAACTATGATCTCGTAGCTGTCCCTGGCTGCATCGATCAGGGCGCGGAAACGGCCACCGTTCAGCAACTGGTCCGTCGGGTCTGTGCTGCGGGCCCCGGCTGTGATTGCCATCAAAGGGCTCAGCGGGTCGGGCACTGGTTGCACCGATGCATTCTCGGCCATAGTTTGAAGGTAGTCCAACAGCCCGGTTTCATTGGTCACCCCAAGATAATTGCCGAGCATGGGTTTGCGCAGGTCTACATCAATCAACAATGTCTCGCGGCCACCCGCCGCATAGGTGCGAGCCAATGCCAGGGCCGCCGTAGATTTCCCTTCACCTGGCAAAGCAGAGCAAATGAGAACAACCTTGCCGCGGCGGTTTGACGGTTTGGCAGACGCATTCTGCAAGCGCTGCAGCGATGTATCAACCGCAGACCGCAATTTGCGAAACGTCTCGGCGAAAGGGGCCAGTGGCGCTGAAATGATCTGGTTAGCGAGCGGTAGCGGATCGCCAGCCGCGGACATCGCTGGAATCGTCACCGGAACTCTGACCGGCAGAATGTTTCGAAGTTGGTTCCCCGAGGTCACGCCGCCGATGTAATATTCGTTCATCAGTGCCAACCCAATCCCGGCCCCCAACCCGGCCACCAATGCCAAGACCAAAATAAGTTTGCTGTTGGGCGATGCGGGGTCGTAGGGCGGGAGCGCCTGGGACACGACCCGCGCATCTGCGATCTGGATATTGGCAAGCGCCCCAAAATCCTGCACCCGCGACAAGATTTGTTGGTATTGGTCGCGCGCAACCGTCGCGTTTTGTTGAAGGCTGAACAGCGTGTTCAGCAGGTCCGACGACAGATCGGTACCAAGCAGTGCCTGGCGTAACTGATCCTTTGCAGCGTTTTCACGCTGAGCTAAGTCGCCAACCTGCGTGCGAAGGTTTTCAATCGCCTGCTGTGATTGCGATGAAAGGTCGATGTCGACCTGGGCCAATGCATTACGCAGATCGACCTGCTGGGCCGATCCTTCGGCAACCGTTCCCAAACGACCGACAAGGTCCTGACGCTGAAGGGCAAGTGCGGTCAAAGCCGCGTCGCCTAAATCGGCGGGCATCGCCGACCAATCGCCGTTGCGGGCTGCTGTTTCGACTATGTCGGCGTTGCCAAGGGTGGCCAGCCGCTCTGATCGGGCTTGTTCCAATTCTTCGCGCAGTTGGGCGATGTTTGTATCGCCGCTTTCAGCCTCGAGCCGCGAAAGGTTTTCCTCGATGAAAAGATTAAAAGTGTCTTCTGATTGAGCCACCGTTAGCCGGGCTGTTTCAAGCTGACGGCTTAGAACATCACGGGCGGCAATGGTTGCATCCGTTTTTGACTGCACTTGCCGGTCGATATAGACCGCCGCCGCCGCATTCGACAGCAATGCCGCCTGATCCGGGTTTCGCGACGAAACTGAAACGGCAATGACATAGGTTTGCCCCAGCCGACGGATGTCAATCGCGTTCTGAACACCCCTTAAGGTAGCATTCAACAGCGAATCTTGCGTTGGGTCCGGCCCGATTTCCAGCCCGATGGATTGCCGCAACCCGTTGCGGGACAAGTCGAGGCCCAGCGCGATCCCAATCTTTTCCCGCAACCCTAATTGCGGACCGAATTCATCATCCTGCACCAGATTTGCCTGCACGATCAGGGCCATCGCCGTGGCATTTGACCGCAGGATTTCAACTTCGCTATCAATGACGGAATTCAACACGGCGCTTTGTTGATTTTCGCTGCCGTTTGAATCCAGCAAATCGGACCCGTTGGTTTCAATCCGGATCAGGCTGGTCGCCTGGTAAATTGGTGTGGCGACAAGCAGATAGACAATGGCCACACCCGCAAACAGCGCCAGTGTCAGCGCAATCAGCCGGGTCTGACGCCGCAGGATTGCGATAAACTCGCGCAGGTCAATCTCTTGCACGTTCAAGAACAACGTCCTTTCTTGCGATGGGCGTTTTGGGCATGGCTTTCAACGGCGGCCGAGGCGATACCCAGCCCGCATATAGCCAGAAATACAAAGACATTCGCTGGAATTTCAAGGCTGAAATCGCCAAGCGAATGCACCGCCCCAAGCGTGAGCGCCCCCAACCCCGCGGCGGGCAATGCGAAATTGGTGGGGTGGCGCAGGTTTCGCCACATCGACCAGCCCGCAACGGCCAGCAGGATTAGCGGCATGCTGCCGATCGGGAACCCCAGTTCGACCCAAAGTGTCAAATAACTGTTATGGGCAAGATCGATCTCTTGCTCCATCAGTAGCGGCGGTTGGCGCACCAGGTCGAACGCCTGTTGAAATCCGTCATAGCCCCACCCGGTAAATGGGCGGCGCATGGCCAGGTCAAATGCCTGCGCATAGATGTCCATGCGACTTGCCGCGTCGCTGTTGATAAAGAACATCCGCTCGATCAGGTCGCTGCCAAGGATCAGAAAACTGGCGATCCCTGTGGCGGCAAGCCCGGCGGCGACAACCGAGATGGCCTGCACGACCGAAGCCCCGGCCTTGATCCGGCAGATCGCAACGGTGACGCTGACCCCGATCAAAGTAGCGCAAACCCCAAGGCGCGATTGTGTCGCCACAAGTGTGAGGCCGATAATCCCGACCGATCCCCACAACAACAGGTCCTCGATTATCTGCACCACAGGCCGTGAACCAACCCTGCTGTGGCGTTGCCTTTCTGGCACCCGGCCAAGGATCAGCCCCGACCCAAGGATGACCCCGAAACCCAGAAACGTCGCAAAGGAATTGCGGTTTACAAAGGCACCAGTTGCTGAGCCGAGATAGTCAGTTTTGGTATAGAGCAGGCCAACATCGCCCAATAGTTTCAGTGCCACCAATCCCCAGATCGCGTGGCAGAAGATTGCCCCGAAAATGATCCATCCTAACCTTGTCGCCTGTGCGGGCCGGCCGCTAACTTCGATTACCAAGCCCAGAAAGGTTAGAAAAATCATTGCCCGCAGCGCGCCGATCAGGCTGGCATTGGGTAAGACTGATAAGGTCTGCATCCGGGGCAGATCTGCCGCGTTTGGGGGCAGGTCGCTGAACATCGCTGGCAGCCATGTGGCGACGGGCAATGCCTGCAAGACGGCAAACAAAGGCACCGCCAATGCGCCGACCAACAGCATTTTGTGCTGCGCAATCTGTAACCCGCGACCGGGGGCCAGCATGTGCCCTTTTACCAACCACCATACCGCCATAAGCATGATGATCAGGCCGAAGGCCAACCACAGAATCGGCCGATTGCTGGCCACCGGAACGGGGATAAGTCCGATCAAAACGCCTAGCAGATAGGTCATCCGGCGATTCATCCGACCGTAAGACCGCGTCCTTGAAGTTTGGTCACTTCGCAACATCAGCGCCAATCCTATGGCTGCGACGCGCGCATGACCGCACTGATAAACGCCCGTTGCGCCGCCTCGGGTGCCAGTTCTGCTGCAACTGTAATCGCTTCGCGCAAGTCTGGCGTCGCTGCATATAGCTGTGCCAGCCGGTCACGGCCCCATGCCGTCGTGAAATGAAGGTGCAGATCGGCTGCTAATGCGGCCTGCGCTGCCCGGGATATTGCCGGTGCCTGTGGCAAGGCCAAGTTGATCCGTTCGGTCGACAGGCCCGACTGATAGGCACCCAATGCCTGTGACCGGCCCAATGCCATATCGCGTTCGCCGGTGTCCCCGATATCTTGCGCTGCATAGGCGAGCGATAAATAGGCGGCTGCCGTTGTCGGGGCGACGGCGATGATACGTTTGGCCAGATCGCCGCAACTGGCCTGCACCTGCTGTCGGTCCTTGGGTGGCAACAACGCCAGATAATATCCGGATTGCAGCCGAAGGCAGCCCATCAAAACCTGCTGGTTCGCCCGGTGGCTGTAGCCGAGCGGCGGCAACTGGCCAGTCGCCAGAACGGCCATCCGGTCCGCATCGTGAGTTCGCAAAAACCGCGCGGCCCCATATTCGCGCGCAGCCACCAGAACGATAGCTATGGCGCAGCCAACTGTCAGGCCCACCAACCAAAGTCTCGTCCAGCTGCCTCTGTGCAAATCATGTTTAACAACCATGGCTTGTGCTAGCACGGCGCTGCGCCAGACGGGAACGGCCATTCGACAGAAAACTTCGATTATGCGCCCGGCGCCCGATTGGTGGGTCCTGCAGCCGGAAATAATACGTTCTGAAATGCCATTTGTGGTCTGAAGCGACGATGATTGACTGCAGAATGATTTTTATCTGGCATCTGCATGCAACCCTGACGATAACCCGGATTGGGACAGGTTGATGTGTTGCCGATCCCCGTGGACCCCAAGCCGGAGCGCGAATGAAGGTCGCACTTGTTCATTATTGGCTGGTTGGCATGCGCGGTGGCGAACGTGTGCTTGAGGCGCTGTGCGAATTATACCCGGATGCCGTTATTCTGACCCATGTAGCTGATCGTAGCCAGTTGTCTGCTACAATTTTGCGTCACGAGATCCGTGAGACGTTTATTGCCCGGTTGCCCGCCGCCCGCCGCCATTATCAAAAGTATCTGCCCTTGATGCCAATGGCGCTGGAGATGGTGGACATGTCGGAGTTTGATCTGATCATTTCCAGCGAATCCGGTCCGGCCAAGGGGATAATCCCGCGCCCCGACGCGCTGCACTTATGCTATTGCCATTCACCAATGCGCTATATCTGGGACCAGTTTCACACCTACCGTGATCAGTCGGGGTGGCTGACCCGACTGCTGATGCCGTTGTTTGCCCATCGTTTGCGGCAATGGGATGTGACCTCGGCCGCGCGGGTTGATGGATTTATCGCCAATTCGCATTTCGTCGCCCAGCGGATTGGCAAATATTATCGCCGCACCGCCGATGTCCTGGCCCCGCCGGTCGCTGTTGACGCATTCGGGCCTGCGGTCCCTAAAGATATCAAGGACCATTATCTTTTGGCGGGTGAGCTGGTCAGCTATAAACGGCCCGACCTTGCAATCGATGCTTTTACGGCGTCGGGCAGAAAACTGATCGTGATCGGTGATGGTAACCGGCGCAAAGCGTTAGAACGGCGGGCGGGTCCGAACATTACTTTTCTGGGCAAAGTCCCGTTTTCCCGCCTGCGGTCAGAGTTTGCCCAATGCCGCGCCTTGATCTTTCCGGGGCAAGAGGACTTTGGGATTGTTCCGGTTGAGGTTATGGCATCCGGTCGGCCTGTCATCGCCTATGGGCGGGGCGGGGTTCTGGATAGTGTCACGGACGGCATCAGCGGGTTGTTCTTTGACGAACAGTCGGCCCGGGCCCTGAATGCTGCAATTGATCGGTTCGAGGCAGACCTGCTGCCCGTCCTGAACCCTATGGCGATTGTCAAACAGGCCTGCAGGTTTGACATGGACACATTCAAGCGCGGGTTTCTGGCCAAGGTTGAGGGTGCCTTGTGGGACCAGCAGAAATGACGCTGTATTTGAACGGCCGGTTTCTGACCCGTCCTGCCACCGGGGTTGATCGGGTTGCAGCCGAGATTCTGGCGGCCATAGCCGGACTGGATGATGCCCGTGCCCGACACATCGTTGTTCTGGTTCCAGCCAAAGCACTGATTTGCAATGATGTATTCGACCGCTTGTCAGATACTGCCCGACGGCGTGTCACGGTACGGCGAACGGGCCTGGGTCACGGCCATATCTGGGAGCAGTGGCATTTGGGCCAACTACCGCTGGACGGCCCATTACTAAGCCTGTGTTCAACCGGCCCATTGTTGCAGCGCAACCAGGCATTGATGATACATGATGCCCAAGTCTGGGACGTGCCAGACAGTTTTTCTCTGGCGTTTCGCTATGCCTACAGGATGGGTCTGCCGGCGCTGTCCCGCAGGGTTCAAACCGTCCTGACCGTATCAGAGTTTGCCAAAGGCAGGCTTGAACATCATGGCGTTGTGCCTGTGGGCAAGGCCCGTGTCGTCTTGAATGGTGCGGATCATATGGACAGGATCGTGGCTGACCCGGGTATGCTTGGTCGTCATGGGCTGGCGCGGCAGGGCTATTTTCTGGCAATCGGCAGCCTTGCGCCGCACAAGAACCTGAAACTGCTGATCCAAGCGGCTGCTGCGCGTCCGGCGGGGCAGCCCGAACTGGTGATTGCTGGCGGCATGAACCCCCAAATTTTTGCTGATGCGGGATTGCCGGTGCCGCCGGGTGTCAGATTTTTGGGCCGGGTCAGCGATGCGGGCCTGAAGGCGCTGTATGAAAATGCGCTTGGGCTGGTGTTTCCGTCCCTGACCGAAGGTTTTGGTCTGCCGCCAGTCGAAGCGATGCGCTGTGGCTGTCCGGTCATCGCAACAACCGGCGGGGCCGTTCCCGAAATTTGCGGCGATGTTGTCAGCTATGTAGACCCGTTGGACATGCAGGGCTGGACTGCGGCCATGGTCCGGTTTGCGCAAGATGCAGCGTTCCGGGAAAATCTGAGTGCGCGGGGGGTCGCGCGGGCGCGGGAACGTATTTGGGCTGTTGCGGCGCGTCAAATCCTGGACGTGTTGGAAGCGACGGCAATTTAACCGGGCTTTGGATCAGGTCCATCCGATGGGTCAGATACAGGTTGGCCTGAATTTGTGCAGTAATGAGTATTAAAAGAGTATGAATAAATCACTACCAGTTTCGATGCTGCATCCTTCTGAGCATATTTTTCGCGCTGCTGCAGACATTTGTTAACAAACTACTAATGACTCCAAGAATAATTCCAACTTAAATTTGATTATGATGTTGATTAATAGCTCGAAAAGTTGAAATCCTTATTCAATGCAAATCGTGGTGTGGCCAAACCTGTCTTGGAACGGCCCGCATGCCACGGAGCTCTGACATGGAGACTGGTATGAGATATCAAGGTCTAAAGCTGATGCTTGTGACAGTACTGGCCGGGGGAGTACCCGCCGTTGCCACAGCCCGTGGAACGACCGCTGATTTGACCCTGAACTGTGGTGTGGATGCTATTTTATGCACTGCCTACCTGACCGCAGAAGTGAACATTATCCTTGCAGACCTGACTTTGGGTGCTGACGAAAAGAATTCTGCTTTGGCAAATTTGGCTGGTCTGGTTCTTGGCTGGAGCAGTGGCAAATCGTCAGCCCAACTGGCCACGTTAGTTGACGGCGTCAGGGCTATCGCGAATGCGTCGACCAATCTGGTGCAGCGGTCCAATCTGGAGGCGCTGGCGGTGGCATATTCTGAAGGTCGGGTGCCGACAACAATCGCTGCGGGGTCTAGTTTGAGCCCTAACTCTTAAGATACTACTTGGCTCGTTTTTTAACGTCTTACGACGCGTAACCCCGGCCAATACCTTAAAATCGTTGACTCTCAGGTCGCAGTGCCGCCAGCGGTATCTGTCTGCTTGGGCTTTGGGGGTTTGCCGAACTGCAGGGATCTCATCTGATGACGGACAGTCTTGATGCCGATACAAATATCCCCCGAATGGGCCAGAGTGCTGGTGTGCATTTTCTAAAAAGAGATGCGGCATTTGCCTATTCACCCGAGGTTAGTCGCCATGCCGCACGGGCGGCGCGGGCTGGGCTTTATAACATCATTGGCAAGCGGGTCTTGGATATTGCGATTGTCGCTTTGTCGCTGCCAGTTGTTGTGCCGCTTGTCGCGATACTTATCCTGATGGTTCGGCTTGACGGCGGTCCGGGCTTGTTTGGGCATCGGCGCGTGGCCAAAGGCGGGCAAAGTTACCAATGCTGGAAAATACGCTCAATGGTGCCGGATGCCGAGAATGTTTTGCTGGCACATCTGGCGGCCGATGCCAGCGCGGCAGCTGAATGGGCGCAAAAGGTAAAGCTGATCGTTGATCCGCGGATTACCCGGATTGGGCGGTTCTTGCGCAAGACTAGTCTGGACGAATTGCCGCAGCTTTGGAACGTTCTTGTTGGGGAAATGAGCATCGTCGGCCCCCGGCCGGTGACGCGGCCTGAGTTGGATCGTTATGGTCCGGCAATGGCCGCCTATATTGCGGTCCGTCCTGGAATCACCGGGGCCTGGCAGGTCAGCGGGCGAAACAGCACTGGTTATGCCGACCGCGTCGCATTGGATGTGGATTATGTCCGGAATCTGGGGCTGTGGCTGGATTTCCTGATCATCTTGCGAACCTTCAAAACGGTTCTGAACCGAACGGGTTGCTAAAACAGCAATCCTGGGCGTGGGCATAGCGTTCACGAATTGCTGTCACGGCGGGTTTTGCAAGACCCGTGCAGGGATGCCAACCGCAGTCAACCCGTCAGGCACGTCGGTTAAAACCAGGCTATTGGCCCCAACTGTCGCGCTCCGTCCAATTTGCACGGACCCGATTACCGTCGCCGCGGCAAAGAGTGTCGCCTGATCGCAAATCCGGGGATAGTCCTGCCCGGTTTTCGTTGCTCTGCCCAATGTCACATTCTGGTAAATTGTCACGTCGTCCCCGATATGCACCGCATCGCCAATGACAATTCCAACCGGATGCGGCAAACGCATCCTTTGGCCAATGGTCGCGGATAGCGAAATATAACAGCCATGCCGCGCCACAAAGTAGCGCCAGATCACTGCCGCCAGAAATCGGGCCAGCGGCCCCCGCCGGTTCAGCCTTTGCGCCAGTCGCCAACTGACAACCACTGCAAATCCGGGGCTTTGCAGCCAGGCCAGCGGGATGGCCCAAAGTGACTGCCGGTTTGTATTGGCCCGCAAATCATCGCGCATCGATGTGCCCCCTTTTGTGACCCCTGGCCAAAGTGCATATTGGCCACCGGTTTCGAAAAATGGCGGTCAGACATGCCGTGTGCAAGGCCATCATGGCGCATCCCTTTTGACGTCACTTAGAACCATCGTAACAATGAGGGCCGATACAGTCAGCACCGGTGGCAAAAAGCTGGCATCTTCGAACAACAGCATGAAGGCGATGCTGCCAAGTGCATAGCCATAGGGCCGGTTCAGGTTTGTTCGTGTCGCCAGATAGGCAGCCTTGCCTGCCAGACCCAGCAAAAGAGAACCGACCAGAGGGCCAAGGACAAGCATGAAATGTATGAAACCGTTATGCACAGCGACCGAACGGGTGGATGCCAAAAATGCGTCTGTGCGCTGCTGCGACATCAGGCCCAACGGGTGTTGCAGCGTCAGAACCAAACCGTTCCACATTGACCTGACCCGGTCTGCAGCCTGATCTGCGGTGCTTTGCCCGCTGAATGTGCCTGTCCAGCGCTGTCCCAGAATAGTTTCCGGCGACACCAGCACCACGATTATCAAACCGGTTGCAACGGTTGCTGCGATCACTTTTGCCACCGGGCGGCTTTGTTGCAAGATGAATAGCCCGCCCAGACAGACGGCAACAACCACTGCGGCGCGGCTTTGGATGACAAGATACGTGCCTAAAGCGATGCTAAGATACAGCGCCAATGTCCAAAAATGGCGGCTAGCTGACTTTGGCCAGATCAGAAAGGCTGCCGCCGCGCCGACCATCGAAATCTGTGCGGCCGCATTTGCATGTTCCCAGATACCTGCAGGGCGGATCGCCTCGAAAATACTGGTTTCATTGGCGTCAGGCGGCAACAAGGACTGGAAAAATCCGATGTGAAGGGTTTGTCCGTAACAGACCAAAAGCCCCAGCAATGATCCCGCGCACATCCCACCGAACAGGGCGGCCCGGGTGCTGTCCGCGCTACAATTGGCCGTGATCACATTTGCACAGACGATTGCAATCCCAACCCGGGCGACGGACACAAACCGGCCCATGTCGCCCGCACCGAAGCTTAGCGCCGCTAACAACACGAGGCACAGGCCAATGGCCCAGATCATCACCCATGTCAGGATCGGGCCGCGCATCTTTAACACCCCGGCTACTGCGAGGGGCAGGCAGATGACGCCGATCACGTCACTGGCCCGAAGGCTGTTTTGCGCTGCGGGGAAAAGTGGCAGGTTGAACACCAGTAGACCACCGATCAGAAAGAAAACGATCCGGGAAAGTTGCCCGTGGCGCTGGCTGCGTATCCCGGAGTTCGGGTAATACTCCGTTTGCACCACAGACGTTGGCATTTCCATGCGGCCCTATAACCCGTTCCGAGCGGCTGCCAACAGCACGTTTTCCAGCCGCATATAATAGCCCGTATCTTCGGCGCTGCCTTTGAATCCAGCCAAACCCGGGAACAGGTCTGGAACCGCCTGACGCCACCCCGCTGCTCCATATCTAACCGCCCGTGACAGCATCGCGAACAGCGCATCAGGGTCATCCGCCGGATAGGTCCAGCCAGTCCGATAGCCATCGACCACCTCGGGCGAGCCCCCCGTGTTGGCTGCGATCACCGGCACCCCGTAGATTGCGGATTCAATCAGAACCCGGCTTTGGGGTTCATGCCAAAGCGACGGGATGATCATGACATCAACCTTGGAAAATACCGTTTCGGGCTGGACGTGACCCGGCCAGATGACATGATCTGCCTTGGCTGAGGCCGCAATCAGCTGTTGCAGTCGGCCGATAAAATCAGTTTGCCCGCGCCCGGCAAGGATAAGTTGCGCGGGCAGGTTTGCAGGCAGGCGGCAGAATGCGCGAACCAATTGTTCGACGCCTTTTTCCGGCGTCAGCCCGCCCAGAAAGCCAATCGTGAACTGGCCTGCCTGGTCTGGCCGTTTGGCCAACAGTTCCGCGTTCAGATCTGCCTGCGCCATGTTGGTATTGTGCAGGACATGCCAGTTGGCATCTGGAAACAGCCCGTTGGCCCGAAACCGTTGTTTGACGAAATCACTGACGGCCATGACCGACTTAACCGACCGGGTTGCCCTGCGCGCCCGCAAGGTTAGCAAGCTGCAGGTTGAACAGGGTTTTTTGCAATTGGCCTGGCCCCGATACATACTGGTCCGCGGGCAGAGCAATGCATAGTCACGCAAGTGCTGGCAAACCGGAATACCCAGTTCCGCCGCAACATCATAAAGGGCGGGCTGCAGTCGGGCTGCATTCTGCGCGTAAATCAGATCAAATTTTTCGCTCCGGAAAAAGTGCCGCAAATCCTGCGGGTCAACCGCGCCAATGGCATTGCGCAGGTGCCATTGAATTTTGGTTAGCTTCCCTACGACCGGACGCCCGGGCCCCGGCAGATAGGAATTGCGATAATTCACCCGAACCAGTCGGTAGGGGGCATCGATTGGATGTTCTGCCGGGGCGCAGTTTTTTGCTGTGGCCAGACCAAGCGCCAAAACCACGACATCGTGCCGCAGCGACAGATTTTGCGCAGCATGTCTGCTTGAAATCTCTGCTCCGCCTTCGTCTTGGGGTGCGAACGTTTGAGAGACAAGGCAAATTTTCATTTGCGACACCGCAAGCCGAATGATGTGTCGATTGCCTTGGACAAGGACAGGTTGCACCCCATTCTAGTGCCGCCTGTTGGCAAAGGACAGCAGCCCGGTGCGCGTTTCTGTTACCCGATGTACAGCATAGCCATAGGCGGCATTTGTCGCCCACCATACCGCACAAAAACCCAGCGCTGCGCCGATGCCGCCCCACCAGAATGTGCCGCCAATGATGGTCAAAGTTCCAAATATCGCCGCCGCAACTGAGATCCGGCTGTAAATTTGAGAATGCCCTGTCAGATTTAGAGTTGATTGTGCGGGCCCGAAGACTGCCCAAGACAGATGCCCACCTATCAGCACAATGGTAATTGGCAGGGCCGCAACATAGTCTGGACCCAGCGCCCAAAGCGCTGGCCATGCGACCACTGCGGCCCCGGCGGTGCCAGATATTGCCCCTATCGTCATGAGTCGGCTGGCTTGTGTCACTGCGGATTGCAGCGACCCCTGCCCCGCAACTGCCGCCCGTGCGATCTGGGGTGCCGCAGCCTGTGCCGCGGCGGCGATGGGGAACTGCGCCAAGGCCGCAATACGCTCTGCCGCAAGCACAAGTGCTGCCGCGTCTGGTGCCAAGATCAAACCCGCCACCAGCCCCGCCGCCCGCATCTGTACCGCATTGGCCATGTCGCCGGGCCACAGCGCCAGACCGGTCCGGTGCAAATCAACTGAATCCACGGCTATCGCGTCCGGTGCGGTGGTCCAGTCGATCCGGCGCAGAAATGCCTCTTCGATCAGGATGGACAAAAGCAGTGACAGCAAAAACAGCGTCAGCGCGACCTCGACTGTCATCTGCCCGGCAAGAACCACCAGCCCAGATCCGACAATCGGAACGACCGACCGGGTAAAGTTCAGGCCCAATTGTGATTGCCAAACGCACCCGACTGCCCGCAGACACTCGCGATTAAGCCCCATCTGGGCTGCGGCCAATGTGATCAGGCCAGCCAAAAGCGCGAGAAGCGGTGTTTGTGTCACTGGGGTTTGGACCCCGGCAAACGCCCCCACCACCAAAGCCACAGTCAGGACTGCCCCGGTTGCAACCAGCAAGCGGCGGCTGCGCCCCAACAGCGCCCGGATCATTGCCTTATTCCCGGTGCCCCAGAGCTGAGAGGCAAGTCGCAGCAATGCCACGTCCCGTCCTAAGGTTATGACAAGCACAGCAATCAGGGCAAAGTTGATGACAAAAAGTGCGATAACGAAATCTGGTTTTGTCAGGGACCGCGCCAATATGATCGTATAGCCCAGCCACAGCAGCGCCCCACTGACCCGCATCCCAAGCAAGATTGCTGCATCTTTATGCAAACGTCAGACTGCCTTTGAACCCGCCCATCAGATCAGCTGCGTGGCCCGACTTGCCGTCAAACACGGTTGGGCGAAAAGGAAGCGCGAAATATGTGGGACTGGCCAATTTCAGCCTCGATCAACGGGTGGTCTGTCAAGATTGGATAAGTCGCGCTGTGGTTGTTGTCAAAACGAAACCGAAAATCAGGGATTGCATTGGTCACAATGTTCAGTCCCTTTTCACTGTCTATTCGGCTGGTTGACCGCCCTTGACCTGCGACCTGATTGGTCCGTCTGTCCTGATCTTGCGGGCAAACCACCCGCGCCGTTTCGGCCGGCTGGTATCACTGCGTGTCACCAGCATCAGCATGGATGGTGTGACCAGAAGGGTCAGCACGGTTGCAAAGGCCAAACCAAAGACAATCGCGCTGGACAGCGAAATCCACCATTGGGTCGATGGTGCGCCAAAGGTCGTCTCGTGGTTCATCAATTCAAGGTTCAAGCCAAAGGCGATTGGCAGAACCCCGAATATCGCGGTCAGCGCGGTCAAAACCACAGGCCGGGCCCGTTCCCGGCAAGTTTCCAAAATCGCCTCGATCTTGTCCATGCCATCGTCGCGCAACTGGTCATAGGTGGCGATCAGAACGATATTGTTGTTAACCACCACCCCTGCCAGCGCAATGACCCCGATCCCCGACATGACCACCCCAAACGGCTGACCCATGATCATCAGGCCCAGAAACACCCCGATGGTAGACATGATCACGGCAGACAGGACCAGACCGACGGAGATAAACTTGTTGAACTGCGCAAGCAGCACCACAAAGATCAGGAAAATCGCGGCACCGAATGCCTTGGACAAAAACGCCCCGGCCTCGGCCTGTTCCTGATCCTCGCCAGCCATGCTCCAGCGCATGCCGGCTGTGGCATAGCCTTGCCCGGCAAAGGTATCATCCAGCATTGCAGCAACGGCGTCGCGCACTGGCTGGGCTTGCACCCCTTCGCGAATACCAGCCTGAATTGTCACGGTCCGGGCCCCGTCGATCCGGTTCAGAATGCCGCTGGTCGGGGCGGCCACGCGGGTCACAAAGTTGGAGATTGGCACTGGCCCGGCTTCGGTTTCGATCCGCAATTGATCCAGCGCCGAAATGGTGCGCTGATCCTCGGGCAGGCGCAGCACAATATCGACCGCATCATCGGACCCGGCGGGCCGGAAATCGGACAGTTTCAACCCGCTGGTGACAAGTTGTACGACAGCCCCAACCGCACCGGGCGACGCCCCATAGCGCGACGCCTCGCCCCGGTTTACCTGCAGTTCCCAGTCAACACCGGGCAAGGGCAGGCCGCCATCAATATCGGTGACATCTGGCATGGCGGCCAGTTGGTCGCCGATAAGGCGTGCGGCATCGTTCAGTCCGGCCGGATCATCGGCAGAAAGCTGAATCTGAATAGCCTTGCCTGTGGGCGGCCCGGCAGAGGGAACCGACACCTCGATATCCACACCGGGAATGCCCTGCATGGCTACACGCAAATCGGCAAGAATTGCATTCGCGCTTTTGCGTTCGCGCCAATCGACAAATTCATATTGGATCGTGCCGATCACGTCTGCGGGCGCATCATTGCCGCCACCGCCAACGCGGGTGTAAACGCTTTCGATGCCGGGCCAGCCTAGGATCCGCGCTTCGGCCTGACGAACCAACGTATCCATTTCGGAAATCGACAGATTGCCGCGCGCTTTGACGTACAGAAGGCCATAATCAGGCTCTACATTGGGGAAAAACTCGACGCCTTTGCCGATCTGGGCATAGGTCATCGGCACCGCGACAAGGGTCGTCAGCGCCAGCATCAAAACGATGAGCGGGTGCCTGATGGCCTTGCCCACCAGCCACATATAGGCCCCGTCCTTGTGAACCGGCGGGTTCTTGAATGGCTTGGCGATCAACGCCCCAAGGGTGGGCACAAAGATCAATGCATACAGCATCGAGGCCGACAAAGTGGCGATCAGGGTGATCGGCATGTATTTCATGAACTCGCCGACAATGCCTGGCCAGAACAGCAGCGGCGAAAAGGCCGCGATCCGGGTCAGGGTCGAAGAGATCACCGGCCCCGCCATTTTGTGTGACGCCTCGGCAAAGGCCAGTCGTTTTTCCATGCCTTCGGCCATGCGCCGTTCGGCATATTCAACCACGATGATTGCGTCATCGACCAACATGCCCACGGCCAGAATAAGGCTAAACAGCACCACCAGATTGACGGTCAGCCCGGCCATTTGCAGGCCCAGAATACCCATCAGGAAAGATGCCGGGATGGCCAGCCCGATCAGAATCGAGGACCGGACCGACAGCGCATACAGGATAATGATGAACACCAGTACCACGGCGGTCAGGACCGAGTTTTGCAGATCGCTGAGCAATTGCCGGATTGTCGTGGATGTGTCCTGACTAAAGGTCACGATCACGCCGGGGGGCATTTGCCCTTGCAACGCCTCGGTGACAAGTTTGACCTGATCGACCGTGTCAATCAGGTTGGCACCTGTGCGTTTGGATACTTCGATGGCGACGGCAGGATTGCCATTCAGCCGGGTCACCGAAGTCGGATCTTGCATCGTGGGCCGGATTTCGGCCAAATCGCGGGCACGGACGATAGCGCTGCCGTTCGCCACGATCGGCAAATCAGCCAGGTCTTCGACAGTTTCGATCAGCGACGGCACACGGATTGCAAAGCGGCCCTCGGCCCCTTCCATCGAACCCGCAGCGATCAATTGGTTATTGGCCTGAAAGCCCGCGATCATTGCATCAGGACGCAGGCCGTAGGATGACAGGCGGGCCGGGTCGATGATGACCTCGACCAGATCATTTCGCACCCCTTGCAGGGCGGCATCCAACACACCGGGAACCTCTTCGATCCGGTCGCGCAATTGCCGGGCTGCCGCATTCAGCACCCGTTCGGGGACATCGCCCGACAAGGTGACGACCAGCACTGGAAATTCCGAGATGTTGACCTCGTTCACCGAAGGTTCGTCCGCGCCATCAGGCAGTTCGCGCCGGGCGTCATCGACTGCGTTGCGCACGTCATCCAGTGCCTTGTCCAGATCGGCCCCGGCCTGAAACTCTAACACCACATTGCCGCCGCCCTGATAGGCGCTGGACGACATTTCCTTGACGCCTTGAATCGATTTCAGCGCCGTTTCCATCGGGCGCAGCAGCAGCCGTTCGGAATCTTCTGGCGAAATGCCGTCATAGCCTAGGCTGACATAGATGATTGGAATCTGGATATCCGGTTCGGCCTCTTTCGGAATGGAAATATAGGCCATCGTGCCCGCAACCATCAGGAACAGCAGGACCGAAATGGTCAGTCTGGCATTGCGAATGGCCAGTTCGACCAGTTTCATTGCCCGATCTCCGCAAGAGCTGCGGGATCAAGTGTTGAAATGATCACTGCATCCCCGTCGCGCACAAGGTCTTGGCCTGCAGTGATTATCTGCACGCCTTCTGGCACGCCTGTGACGATCATGCCGTCGCCGGTGTCGTCGATCAAAGTCACCGGCACGAATTGCGCAATATTGTCCGGACCCACCACACGCAGCCCAACAAGGCCCGCCTCGGACAGCGTTATGACGGACCGGGGAACGACCACCGCAGTTTGCGGGTCGGCGAACAGGCTGACTTCGGCGGTCATTCCGGATGGAATAGCGCGGTCTGGATTGGGCAGGACCACTTCGATAACAAAAGTCCGGGTGACGGCAGACGCCTGATTGGCCACGTGCTGCACCTGACCGGCCAGCTCTAATCCGTTTACCAGCCGGACAATAGCGGCTGACCCGACTGACACAAAGGCCACGTCGCGTTCGCTCACCTCGGCTTTGACGACGATTGGGTCAAGCGACAGGATTGTGGCGATTGGCGCACCGGCCTGCACCCATTCGCCCATTTCAACCGCCACGGAATCGACAATTCCGGCAAATGGCGCGTTCAGCAGCAGCCGGTCAGCACCGGCCATCGCCTGTGACAAAGCCGCCTCGGCCGCCGCTTTGGAGGACCGGCGCGATGTCAGTTCCAGTTCCGGCAAGCTGCCCCGCGCGAACAGGTTTTCCCCGACCTCCAACTGTTCGGTCGCCTGCAACAGGGACGCCTCGGCCGTCTGGACCATCGCGGTCACATCCGCCCCTTCCAGCCGTAAAACCAGCGCGTTCGCAGCAATATCATCGCCCTGAACGACGCCCAGTTCTTCGACAATACCATCAGATCGGGCGGCCAGAACCGTAATCTTGTCGGCTTCGGTTGCGCCAGCAATCCTGATCTCGCGGGCGTGGTCAATGAAAACCGGGGTCATCGCAAGGACAGTCCGCAATGGCGCCGCAGCGGCAATCGGCGGCGCTTCGGCGGTTTCTTGCGCCATGGCTGCGCCTGCGTCTTCGCTGCCGACCGCCGCAAATTCGCCGGTGGCAACCCAAGCTGCAGCCGCAATCAGAACAATGACCGCCAGAACACGATGGGCCCGAAAAACAGAAGACATGGCACTATGGTCCTGAAAAAAGTGTCGTTGCGCTTCGACGAAATCCGGGACTTGCCTGAACGAGGCAGTGACCTTCGCTCGACACGATTTGGTCACTTTTTCGAGAAGTTCAATATAGCTTGCGAAGCGAAGGTTGGGATTGCCGGATTTTCTGACACAAACTACTGATCTTGCAGGTAGTTCAGTCTGTTTTTGACCTTTGGCCCACAAGTCTTGGGTCATCATATCATGTATGTCCCGGTTTGGCGCGTGTTCCTCAATGTGGTCGAGATTGTCGACTGCCCCATTGGCCTGACAGGCATTTAACAGACGCCGGGTGCGCGCAGGCCCAAAAGGGCGCGGGCCTCGGTCCATGTTGCAACCGGGCGCTCGTATTTCTGGCAAAGCGCAACAGTTCGTTGGACGAGTGCGGCATTTGATGGGGCCAAAGTGGATTTATCAAGCCGCACATTGTCTTCCAGACCGGTGCGCGTATGTCCGCCCGATGAAATCGCCCATTCATTCAGCACTATTTGCTGCGGCCCAATCCCGGCGGCGCACCACTGGGTAGCCTCGCCAAACAGGCGCTTGACGGTCTTAATATAGAAATCAAATATGTCCCTATCTGCAGGCATGGCATTCTTCACACCCATGACAAACTGCACATAAGGGGTTCCGTCCAGCTGCCCTCGGGCCTTCATCTCGGCAGCCTTGAGGATGTGCGAAAGATCAAACGCCTCAATCTCGGGTTTGATATCATGGGCCAGCATTTGCGCAGCCAACCAATCGACAAGCTCGGGAGGATTTTCATAGACTCTGGTCGGAAAGTTGTTTGACCCCACGGACAGCGAAGCCATGTCGGGCCGCAACGGCAACATACCGCCACGCGCCTGACCGGCACCTGACCGGCCCCCGGTGGAAAGCTGAATGATCATGCCGGGGCAGTGCCTTTCGATTCCCTCCTTCAGCCGCCCGAAACGTTCGGGGTCAGAGGTTGGCTTTCCATCATCATCGCGGACATGGGCGTGCAGAATGCTGGCCCCCGCCTCGAACGCCGCCTGGGTCGATTCAATCTGTTCAGAAATCGTGATTGGAACCGCCGGATTGTCGGCCTTGTTCGGCAGCGATCCGGTGATGGCGACACAGATGATGCAGGGGGGCATTTCGGCGGAAAAGGTCATTGGTCATCCCTGGAAATGGTTTCGGTGTCATTTTGTTTGCCAGCGTTTGAACAATCTTGCGTTGATCTTTATGGCGATCAAAGATTGCAGGTGTCGCCGTTGTCCGATTAGGGGCAGGACAGGATTTTTACCTAATGATGGCCCGCTGTTTCACCACGAATAGCGAAACCAGCAGAGCAGGGCAAAGCCGTTTCCCCAACTGAAAGATTGAAAATGGTGCCGCACGAGGGATTCGAACCCCCGACCCCATCATTACGAATGATGTGCTCTACCTGCTGAGCTAGTGCGGCGTACCTTTTGCATTAGCACCGGACCTTGCACCGGAAAAGACCTATTTTTCCGACCCGGCATCCAGCACGTCGGTTGTTACCTTAGCGGGTTGCCCAATGATCAGCGGCAGAAGTTCGGTGCCTGCGGGCATCGCCACCTCGCCCATCGCGGGGGTTTTCCACGCTAAAGTATCAAATCCATGGCAGTTGGTACAGACAGGGCCCCAGCCTGCGTGGATGTGATTGCAGTTGTCGCAAACCCATTGAGGCCCGCGCGAGGCTGTCAGGGTCTTGGTCAGCCAGCCGCGCACCACAGCATCATCGGCACCTGCCCCCCGCTCAATCGCGGCCATCAGGGTCAGGTTGCGGGCGGTGGGATCAGTTGTCACCAGATCGCCCAGTGCGCGCCGCGCCTCGGGGAAATCTTCGGCAGCGATCCGCAGTTCGGCCAGCAACATTTTGGTCTCGGAGTGGTCGGCGCGCAGGGCGGTCAGGGTAACGAACCGTTTCAAGCGGTTTTTGGGCGACTCGTTGGGGTCAATTTCTGCGAATGCGGCGGCAAGGTCGGGATGCGGCTGCACCTCCCACGCCTTTTTCAGCACACGGGTCGCGTAGCGCGGATTGCCAGCGGCAATATAGCTGCGGGCGGCCATGGCTGCGGCGGGGATCAGGTCGGGGGACAGGCGGTTCGCCTCGATTGCAGCCTCGCGGACCTCGATCGAATTGCTGTCGGTCAGAATATCCTTGGCCTCGGACAGGGCCAGCACAGCATCACGTCGGCGATGCACATCGCGGGGCAACAGACCGGCCCGCAATTTTGCGCCCAAAGTGGCGCGCGCGCCTGCCCAATCCCCACCTTCTGCCTGCAGGCGCAACAGGATGTCTTGCGTTTCGGCATGTTTAGGTTTCAGCTCAAACGCCTTTTCGGCCAGTTTCAGCGCGGTCTTGGTGTCGCCGTCAGCCAGCCGCTGTTTCATGATCCCGCGTATGCCGACAAACCGGGTGCGGTCGTCTTGCAGCAGCACTTTGTAGGTTTCTTCGGCCTTGGTGCGATCTCCTGCCATTTCGGCGGCCTGGGCCATCAACAGATTGGTCAGTTCCGGCCGCTCTAGAAACCGTTCCGCCTTGCCTGCCTTGGCCATCGCCAGATGCCCCTCGCCGCTGGCCAGCGCCATCATCCCTTCGGACAGGGCCTCGAACCCTTTGCGTTCGCGGTTGCGGCTGAAATAACGGGAAATTGCCGTTTCATCGCCGTTCAGAAACTTGAATCCGGCAATCAACATCCCCACGGCATAGATCACCAGCCAAACCGCCAGCACCAGTGTGGCCAAACCAATGGCCAGCTCCAACGGACTTAGGGTCAATTCATAGCCTGCAACAGTGATTTCAGCCCCTCCCGATACCTCCATCAGGCGTGCGGCCCCAAAGGTCAGGATCGTGACCGCAGCAACAAAGGCAAGAATTTTGAACAGGGACCAGAGCATGTGCGCCTCAGTTTTGGGTCAGGGATTGGGACAACTGTTCGGCCGCAGCAAGGGCTGCAATTCGGGCCTCGGCGGCACCGATCCAGCCAGACATTTCCGCGCGGACCACTTCGGGCAGGGTGGCAATTTCAGCCATCGCATCGACCAGCCGGTTTTGTCGCAGCCCTTCTTCGGCGCGCGATAGAATCGCGTCGGCAGTATCCCCATCTTGGGGCGTGACAGACCTGACGTCGAACTGGTTGCGCAGGAATGATGCAAATCCACCGCCATCTTCGCCTGCCAAGCCTTCGCTGCGGGCGACGGCAAGGGCGGCCCGGGCGGCGGCCGGGAAATCCGTTTGCAAAATCAGAAGAGTCGGCACCCCTTTGGCGGCAAGTGCCGTCAATGCATCGGGCACGGTGACAATAGCTGCCAGATCACCCAATGCGGCCTCGAACGGCGCGCCGCTCTCCAGCGACGCCTGCACCCGCGACAATGCAGCCCGCGCAGTGGCTGCAACTGCAGCCTCGGTAGCTGACTGTTCGATCGTCGCAACCTCGGACCGGGTCTGGTCAAGCTGAGCGGTTGCATCAGCGGCAAGTTCCTGCATCCGCGCTTCTTGGGCGCTGATCTCTGCCCGCAAACCTTCCATTTCACGTTCCCATGCGGCGATGGCTGTTACCGACAGGGTTCCGTCCGCGCTCGGCGCCTTTTCCAGCTCGCTTAGTCTGGCGTCAAACGTTGTCAGTGCGATTGCCATTTCGGATTGAAAATCGGTCACGTTTGACTGCGCCAGCGCCAAAGTGGCAGACAGCGGAGCTACATCCGCAGGGGCTGGCAAGGCCGCAATCTGCGCCTGCAGGTCGGCAATCTGGTCGGCTTGCGCCAAGGCCAAAGCGGTCATGTCCGGATTACCCGTTGATTGCCCGAAATAGGCCGCAGCATAACCTAAGACCGCTGCGAGAATTCCGCCCAGCATAACCGGGCCAAAACCAACCTGTCGCACCGCTACCTTTGGTGTAGAAGCCGGTTGTGACGGCGGCACAGGGTCGGATATCGGCTGCTGTTCGGGTTCTGGCGCGGCAGATTGGTCTAACTCGAATACCATTTCTGGCTCTGGCATTATGTCAATCACCGCGTTCAGGGGCGTCACTTGCCCATCATCCAGCGGCTCGCTGGGCCCCGCCGCGTCAGTCGATACCAAAGGGTCGACCTTGTCGGTCCTGGTTTTTGCGGATCTCGCCACGTTGCTTCCCTTTGCGACTCTTTTTAGGCACCCGCAAACCCTAGCCCGGCTGCATCGCCCTCTCAAGGACTGCTCAGTGGGGTTGCAACAGTTCCAGCTTACGCCGGACAGCCCGGATCATCGCTGTACCATCAGGATTATCAACTGTGACACAGCTATGCGGTTCCAATACTTTGGCCTGAAATGCAACAGCTTGGCTGATGCAGATCACATGCAACGGCGCTGTAAATGGGCCGGATCGGGCCAGAATAGAGCCACTTCTGGGTGAAAAAAGCGGGATGACTACCGGCCGTCCCCCTGCTAGGGCTATCCGAGCGGCCTGATGCAAGGGCAGTTCAAGCTGCCGGTAGGCGACAATTTCCTGCGCTGCAAACCCGGCGGCATTTAGCCGCCCAGCAACGTCGCCACGCGCATGTTCACCGCGAATATGCAAAAGCGGTCCTTGCGCGCTCTGCGACAGAATCAGGGTGACCAGTGCTGCCGCATCCGCTCCGGCCGAGATTGGGTCAAACCCTGCGGCAAGCGCAGCTTCTGCGGTCTGGTCACCAACACACCAGGCGCGGCGTGGCAAACCCGAGATTTGCCCGGCTGCGATGGCCCCGTTTTCGGAGGTCAGGATGATGCCCCACAACCCCGGGCTGACCGGGCCCGAGGCTATGGGTTCGATCTGAATCAACGGGGCCACGACAGTTTCGACCTTCATATTCAATTGTACGACAAATCGGCGGGCTGCACCTTCGGGCCGGGTTATAAGAAGGATTGGCCCAGGCATGTTTGCTTTCAGCGGTGGCATTGTTCAAATCTGGCCCAAGTGTTACCCCGCAGGACAACAAGCGCAACCGGAACCCGCATGATTACCCTTCTTGGCATAGAAAGCAGTTGCGATGACACCGCCGCCGCCGTTGTGCGGCAGGGCGCAGGGGCGGCGCAAATTCTGTCATCGGTCGTACTGGGGCAAACCGCGCTGCATGCCGCGTTTGGCGGCGTGGTGCCGGAAATTGCCGCCCGGGCGCATGTTGAACGCATCGACATTTGCATCGAACAAGCGATGGATCAGGCCAGGGTCGGATTTCGGGATCTCGACGGTATCGCGGTAACTGCCGGGCCGGGGTTGATTGGTGGGGTGCTGTCTGGTGTCATGTGTGCCAAAGGGTTGGCTGCGGCAACGGGTCTGCCGCTGATCGGGGTGAACCACCTGGCGGGGCATGCGCTGACCCCCCGCTTGACTGATCAGACGCCGTTTCCGTATCTGATGCTGCTGGTGTCAGGCGGGCATTGCCAGTTTTTGCTAGTGCGGGGTCCGGATCAGTATCAGCGGATTGGCGGCAGTATTGACGACGCGCCGGGAGAGGCGTTTGACAAAACCGCCCGGCTGATCGGGCTGGGTCAGCCGGGTGGGCCATTGGTTGAACGGGCCGCACAGTCGGGCGATCCGCGCCGGTTTGTCCTGCCCCGCCCGTTGCTGGACCGACCCGGGTGCGATATGTCATTTTCCGGGCTGAAAACCGCATTGCTGCGCGCGCGGGACGGGGTGGTGGCGGCCAATGGTGGGCTGACGGCGCAGGATCAATCCGATCTGGCGGCCGGGTTTCAGGCCGCTGTGGTGGATGTTCTGGTGGAAAAGTCAGCGCGTGCTTTGGCCATTTATCTGGAAACCGCCCCTGCCAAACGCTGCTTTGCGGTTGCGGGCGGCGTTGCGGCCAATGCGCCGATCCGGGCTGCGATTCAGTCGGTTTGTGCCCAGTTTGACACTGATTTTGTAGCGCCGCCCTTAGCCCTTTGCACTGATAATGCAGCGATGATTGCTTATGCCGGGATTGAGCGCCTGCGGCTGGGTCAGGTCGATGATTTCAGGCTGTCCGCCCGCCCACGCTGGCCGCTGGATACTGCCAGCCCTGCGTTGTTAGGGTCCGGCAAAAAGGGGGCCAAGGCATGAAGATAGCAATTGCCGGGGCTGGAGCGTTTGGCACGGCTTTGGCCATTGCATTGTCTCAAAGAGATGCGGTTACGCTGTGGGCGCGGGATGCGCGGGCCGCGCGGCAGATGCAGGCGTCCCGGCAAAATCCACGTTTGCCGGACGTAAAGGTGCCGATACAAATCAGCATTTCTTACGACATCGACGATGTTTTTGCGGCAGATGCGATACTGCTGGCGCTTCCCGCACAGGCCCTTTCGGGGTTTCTGACCGAACATGCCACCGGACTGGCAGGCAAATGGCTGGTGGCCTGCGGCAAAGGCATCGATCTGGCCACGTTGGCCGGGCCCACCGAAACCATCCGCTGCCATGTGCCAACGGCGATATCGGCAATCCTGACCGGACCCAGCTTTGCCGCCGATATTGCCCGTGGGTTGCCCACCGCACTGACATTGGCGTGCCGGGATGATGCTGTTGGTAAGGTTTTACAATCTGCCCTGTCGACCCAATCCCTGCGATTATACCGGACGGTGGACACGACCGGCGCTGAACTGGGCGGGGCGCTGAAAAATATCATCGCTATTGCCTGTGGTGCGGCGATTGGAGCGGGCTTGGGCGATAGTGCGCGGGCCGCGCTGATGACACGCGGTTTTGCCGAAATGCAGCGTCTTGCCGACCGGCTGGGGGCGGATCCTGACACATTGGCCGGTTTGTCAGGGCTGGGCGATCTGGTGTTGACCTGTTCATCTGCAGGGTCGCGCAATTATCGGTACGGGCTGTCACTGGGCCAGAAGACCAGCATTGACCAAAGCCTGACAGTCGAGGGGATTGCGACGGCTATGGCCGTCACTAACATGGCACAAAAGCTGGCAATCGAGATGCCGATCAGTGCTGTCGTCGCGGCCCTTGTCAGTGGTCAGATGACGGTGCCCAAAGCAATGACCGCCCTTCTGTCCCGTCCCTTAAAAGAGGAATAAATCATGCGTGCTGCCTTAATGACCCACGACAAACCCGGTGCCCTGCAAATCCGGCTGGATACCAGAACCGCCCATCTGGACTATATCAAAGCCACAGGCGTGGTTGAAATGGCCGGGCCGCTATTGGACGAGGCCGGGCAAATGTGCGGATCGTTGATCATTCTGGACGTGGCCGATATGGCCGCGGCGCAAACTTGGGCCGATCATGACCCCTATGCCAAAGCCGGACTTTTTGCGACAGTCACCCTGACAGAATGGAAAAAGGTAATCGGCTGATGGCCTACTGGCTGTTCAAATCCGAACCCGAGGTGTTCGGTTGGCCCGATCAGGTGGCACTTGGGGCCAAGGGTGGCGAATGGCATGGAATCCGCAATTATCAGGCGCGCAACAACATGCGCCTGATGCAGATCGGCGATTGGGCGTTGTTCTATCATTCCAATATCGGCAAGGAAATCGTCGGCATCGTCGAGGTGATCAGCGCTATTCACCCCGACAGCACAACCGACGATCCGCGTTGGGATTGTGTCGATGTGCGGGCCGTGGTTGCGCTGGGCAAGCCGGTGACCTTGGAACAGATCAAATCAGACCCGCGCCTTGCAAACATGGTCTTGGTGAAAAATTCGCGCCTGTCGGTTCAGCCGGTTACGCCCGAAGAATGGCAGATTGTTTGTGCATTGGGCGAGGGCTAAACTGAGCCAAAACAAGGGGGGAAAGTCATGGAATATCTTGCTGTCATCGCCGCCACCGTCGCGGCCTATGCGTTTGGGGCGGTCTGGTACATGACTCTGTCAAAGCCGTGGATGGCTGCGGCGGGAATTACAATGGACGACAAGGGGCGGCCGCAGGGCGGCGGGAGTCCTTTGCCAATGGTTATCGGTTTCTTCTGCATCCTGCTGGTGGCAGGGATGATGCGCCATGTCTTTCAGATGGCTCAGATGGATACACTGGGCGAAGGGCTAATGGGCGGTTTCGGTCTAGGGGCGTTCATCATCACGCCGTGGCTGGCCATGTGTTATAATTATGGGATGAGGTCATTCCGGTTGACCCTGATCGACGGGACCTATGCAATCGTCGGCTGCACGATTATCGGCGTGGTGCTGACGCTGTTCTGATATTGAAAAGGGGCCCTGACGGATCAGGACCCCCCTCTCACCCGCGTACTCCCACACGCGAAATTGAAACTTTGGGTCCGGCCATCCTAGCCTCTGGTGATTTAATTACTCCAATGGCGGCTGATTCTCCTAGTTCCAAGCGCATGGTATTCTATTCAAATTGCGCACCGGACAACAAAACGCCCGCCACAACGCTGGGCGGGCGCAAGCTGCGGAGCATATATCAGGCGTATATTTTTTCTTTGCCGAAATGCTTGGTCAGCATGTAGTAGACAACAGCCCGGTATTTGTTGCGTTCAGATTTGCCATAGGTTTCAATGACCGAATGGATCGCAGCCATCAGTTCGGGTCCGTCTTTCAGACCCAGTTTCTTGACCAGAAAATTGTTCTTGACGGTCTCGAGTTCGGTGGCTTGTCCAGCGGCAACAGTGCTGGCGTCTTTGTCATAGACCGATGGGCCACAGCCAATCGTGACCTTGCGCAGCAGGTCCATATCCGGCGTCATCTTGCACTTGTTGCGCAGGTCGTCCGCATATTGCGCAATCAATTCGTCTCTCTTTCCCATCGTTCCGTCCCTATTGTGAGTGTCTGGCCAGTGATCGGCCGGTTTAGCCCGTCACATTGCTGCGACGTTGCCGTTAACTCTATGGCGGTTACGCCAAACCGGTAAAGAAAAATCGGGGAAAAATCGCACTGCACTCTCCCCCGTTGGCGAATAGGCGCACACAACAAAAGGCGCGCTGGTTGCCCAGCGCGCCTTTTGTTCAAGTCCGTCCGATCAGTAGCGGTAATGCTCGTTCTTGAACGGGCCTTCGATCGCCACGCCGATATAATCGGCCTGATCCTTTTTCAACTCGGTCAGCTTCACCCCGATCCGTTTCAGATGCAGGCGGGCTACCTTTTCATCCAGCGCTTTCGGCAGGATGTAGACGCCGGGTTGATATTCGGAACCTTTGGTCCACAGTTCGATTTGCGCCAGCACCTGATTGGTAAAGCTTGCCGACATTACGAATGACGGGTGCCCGGTGCCATTGCCAAGGTTCAATAGACGTCCCTCGGACAACAGGATGATCTTGTTGCCGGACGGCATCTCGATCATGTCGACCTGTTCTTTGATATTGGTCCATTTGTGGTTCTTCAGCGCGGCGACTTGGATTTCATTGTCGAAATGGCCGATGTTGCCGACGATGGCCATATTTTTCATTTCGCGCATATGCTCAATGCGGATCACGTCCTTGTTGCCGGTAGTGGTGACAAAGATGTCGGCGGTCTGCACGACATCCTCAAGCGTGGTCACCTGAAAACCGTCCATCGCCGCCTGCAACGCACAGATCGGGTCGACTTCAGTCACGATCACGCGGGCGCCAGCGCCTTGCAACGACGCAGCCGACCCTTTGCCCACATCGCCATAACCGCAGACAACGGCCACCTTGCCTGCCATCATCGTATCAGTGGCGCGGCGGATGCCATCGACCAGCGATTCCTTGCAGCCGTATTTATTGTCGAACTTCGACTTGGTGACTGAATCGTTCACGTTGATCGCGGGAAAGGGCAGTTGGCCCTTCTTGTGCAGCTCGTACAGGCGATGCACGCCGGTCGTGGTTTCCTCGGATACGCCCTTGATCGCGGCGCGTTGTTTGGTGAACCAACCGGGGGATGCGGCGAGGCGCTTTTTGATCTGCGCGAACAGGCAAACTTCCTCCTCGGAGGTCGGCACCATGATCAGGTCAGTCTCCCCCGCCTCGACCCGCGCACCCATCAGAATGTACAGCGTCGCGTCGCCACCGTCGTCCAGGATCATGTTGCAGGTTCCCTCGGGGAACATGAAAATCATGTCGGTATAGGTCCAATACTCCTCAAGTGTTTCACCCTTGATCGCAAAGACCGGGGTGCCGCCTGCGGCAATGGCAGCGGCAGCATGGTCCTGGGTCGAAAATATGTTGCAAGAGGCCCAGCGCACATCGGCGCCAAGGGCGGTCAAGGTTTCGATCAGCGCGGCTGTCTGGATCGTCATGTGCAAAGACCCGGCAATCCGCGCGCCCCGTAGCGGCTTGGACACGCCATATTCCTCGCGCAGGGCCATCAGCCCCGGCATTTCGGTTTCGGCGATATCAAGCTCCTTGCGCCCGAACGCGGCAAGGTCGATATCTTTGACAATGTAATCCTTAGCCATCTGGCACGCGCTCCATGATCCTGAATTCTGACCGGGCAGATAGCACTCAAACCGGGGTTGGACAATGGCGGGGCTAGTCGGTGAACAGGTCCAAGTAGGGTTCGTATCGGAAAACTCTGTTGCGCTTCTGGCCTGTAATTTCCTTTAGAAGCCCGAGTTCAACAAATCGCTCGGTCAGAAGGTTGGCCGACTGCCCGGAGACCCCGATCCTTGCGGCCACTGTCGCTACTGTAACGACTGGTTTTTGGTACAAGGATTCGAGCAGGGCGAGCGCTCCTGGGCTTCCCCGTCGCATGTTGACCAAAAGTTGTCGATGTTCTTCCCGCATCGATATGAACTTTCGTGCCGTCTGGGCAGCCTCATCAGCTACCTCTGCAACGCCCTGAAGAAAAAAATTGATCCAGTCTTCCCATCTCCCTTCCGTTCGAATGCTAGTCAAGAGGTCGTAGTAGGTCGCTCTATGACGCTTGAGGTAATGGGAAAGGTAGAGGACAGGTTTTTGTAACAAGACCCGCTCACACAACCAAAAAGTGATCAGCAATCGCCCGATTCGCCCATTGCCATCTAAAAATGGGTGAATGGTTTCAAACTGGGCATGTATGAGTGCAAGCCGGATGAGTGGTGGCAGGTCGTCGTCTTCATGAAGATAGCGTTCGAATGCAGCAAGTAGTTCTGGAAGTTCAGCGGGAGGTGGTGGCACGAAGGTAGCATTCTGAAGATTGGCACCCTTCGGCCCAATCCAGTTTTGGCGACTTCGAAATTCCCCCGGTTCAGCTTTTTGGCCACGGATCCCTTGCATCAGTCGCAGATGAAGTTCACGGATCAGTCTTAGAGACAGTGGCAACTCGGGCAAACGTGTTAGTCCGTGGTTCAATGCTGCGATGTAATTTAGGATTTCTTCGGTGTCGTCTGGCCTGTTTGGATCGTAGATGTTGGCTTCGGCCGCAAGGACATCATCCAGAGATGCTTGCGTCCCTTCGATCTGAGAAGACAGGACTGCTTCCTTGCGGACATACATGAAAACAAAAAGGTCCACGTTTGGCAAAACCTCAGCAGAGCCATCCAGCCGACCAAGTGAGCGGTCCGCCCTTGAAAGTAGCTGCTGCATGGTTCCGTCGATCTGAATTTGTGGATCGGGCGGCAAGTTCTGTGGAATGAATGCGCGGAAACCCTCTGGTTGCATTGCAAATTGGCCAGATGACCGAAGTGGTTCTCTTAGTCTGTTCATGCTGTAGCTCACCCGCGTTGTATAACGTCTTTGCTCAATCAAGCTTGACTAAGGACTATATTCTGTTTCCATAATCAACTATTAATTGATTATGGCGAGCCAAAGACCAGCTTATTCAACCTAACTTGACCACACGGACCTCACCCCATGAAACAACCCCGCGCCTGGCAACGCATGCTCTCTGGCCGCATCCTTGACCTGCTGGACCCCACGCCGATGGATATCGAGATCGAGGATATCGCGCATGGCCTCGCCTTTGTCGCCCGTTGGAACGGGCAGACCCGGGGCGATTATGCCTATTCAGTGGCCGAACATTCGTTGTTGGTCGAAGAGATTTTTGGGCGGTTGAACCCTGATGCGCCGGTGAAATGGCGGCTCGCGGCGTTGCTGCATGATGCGCCGGAATATGTGATCGGCGACATGATTTCCCCTGTGAAGGCAGCAGTCGGCCCTGGCTATGGGGTTTTGGACGAACGGTTGACGGCGGCGGTGCATTTGCGGTTCGGACTGCCCAGCGTGATCCCGGCGTCGGTGAAAAAGCAGATCAAGAAAGCCGACAAGCTGTCAGCCTGGCTGGAAGCGACGCAGATTGCGGGGTTTACTGTGGCCGAAGCTGATAAGTTTTTTGGCGCGCCTGACCCTGACCTTGCCCGCAGCCTGACAATCCGCCTGCGTCCGCCGCTTACTGTGCGGGCCGAATTTACCGCCCTGCATTATGCCCTGTTGAAAGAGATGTGAATGACCGTGACAACCCGCCCCGCCTTGGCCGCCGATGTGGCACAAATGACTGCCCTTTTGAACGAGATCATCGCAATAGGTGGCACCACGGCGCATCAGCGCCCGTTTGATGAAGACCGGATGCTGCACCATTACATCACGCCCGAACGTCACATCAGCACAATCGTGGCCGAACTGGACAGCGCAATCGTCGGCTTTCAAATGCTGGTCTGGCCCGATCCGGCGCTTGGGCCAATGCCGGACGGCTGGGGGTTTATCGCCAGCTTTGTCAAGGTTGGGATTACCGGCCAAGGCATCGGACGCGCCATGTTCACGGCCACCTGTGCCGCCGCCCGTGCCGCTGATTGCAGGCATATCGACGCAACGATGCGGGCGGATAATGCAAGCGGGCTGCAGTTTTACAGCGCGATGGGATTTACCGATTATGACCGGCTTTGTGCGGTTCCTTTGCGCGACGGGCGGCTGGTGGACCGGGTCAGGAAGCGGTTTGATGTGCCATAGGTCCACGGCGCCCCGGCCGACAACGCCTTTATCGCGGGCTTCGTTTGGCGAGGATCCGCTGCAACGTGCGCCTGTGCATGCTAAGACGCCGGGCAGTTTCGCTGACGTTGCGTTCGCATAGTTCATAGACCCTCTGGATATGTTCCCAACGCACCCTGTCAGCACTCATTGGGTTTTCCGGCGGCGGGGGCAGTTGGTTTTTCGTAGCCAGCAGCGCATGGGTCACGTCATTAGCATCGGCAGGCTTGGACAGATAATCGGTTGCCCCGAATTTGACTGCTGCAACTGCCGTTGCAATTGCGCCATATCCAGTCAAAACCACAATCCGGGCATCGGGGCGGCGGTCGCGCAATGCCTCGACCACATCCAGCCCATTTCCATCCTCCAGCCGCAGATCAACAACCGCATAGGCCGGGGGGCGAGACTTGGCGATAGCTTTGCCTTCGGCGACGCTGGCGGCCAGTTCAACGGCAAAACCCCGCTTTTCCATCGCCTTACCCAGCCGGGTCAGAAACGCATGGTCATCATCGACCAGCAGCAATGATGTATCAGGGCCCAGATCATATGCGACGGTTTCCACAGGATGTCCTTTCAAGCGTTGATGCAGACCTAGTTCGATGCAGGTGTCAGGTCAATTCGACGCCGCGTTGACAAAGCATTCGGTCTTGGCGGCCACCGCCTCGGGTGTATCGTCACGCTGAAAGAAATCCATAAAACCGCCATCGGGCAGGACCAGATAGCTGAATGTCGAATGATCCATCAGATAGAAGTCCGGGTCGCCGTCCTGTTTGGCATAATAGGTCCGGTAAGCGGCAGATGCGGCTGCAATCTGGTCATCGCTGCCGGTTAGCCCAATCATCCGGTCGTGGAAGTTGTCGGTATATTCCGCCATAATCTGGAACGTATCGCGGGCAGGGTCGATGGTGATGAAAACCGGCGTGGCCGTGATCCCGCGGGATTCCAAAATTTCCACGGCGGCCGCGTTGCGCGCATTGTCCAGCGGGCAGACATCGGGGCAGAACGTGTAGCCAAAATAGATGATGCTGGGTGTAGTGATAACATCCGTTTCCGTAACAGTCGCTCCACCTTCATTTATCAGGGTAAACGGCCCGCCAATATCGCCTCCGGCTACTTGCCCGCCGCGACAGGCCGCAAAGGCATCGGGTGGCTGCCAGAGTTGAGTCACGACATAGGTGCCGCCGATCAGGGCCGAAATGATCGCGGCCCCGCCTATTGCCAGTGTCTTGTCCATGCTGCCCTCGTCACTTGTTCGATCGGTCGCATTGATCGGGCAACCAAGACCGGAATACAATGGCCCAGATTGATACAGGATCAGCGCATGGCGGTTTCCGAATTTCAGGTTTTCCAAGACCAGCAGCGCAGCAACTGGGTGCGACTGCACACGCTTGTGGTGCTGCGCTGGTTCGCCATTTGTGGCCAGATCATCGCAGTCTTTTGTGCGGTCCTGATCTATGACCTGCAATTCCGGGTTGGGCTGGTGTCGATTACCATTGGCGCGTCCGTTTTGGCCAACCTGTTTTCAACTTTCCTTTTTCCCAAAAACAAACAGCTGTCCGAGAGAGAAGCAGCCGCCACCCTGGGCTTTGACATTCTGCAACTGGGGCTGTTGCTGTATCTGACCGGCGGGCTGAACAACCCGTTTGCCCTGCTGATGCTGGCCCCGGTCACCATTGCCGCCACAGTTCTGCATTTACGCAGCACTGTGGTCACGGGCGTGTTGGCCATTGTGATTATCACTGCCTTGAGTCAGTTCTATCTGCCGCTTTATACGGAAACTGGGGCCGTCCTGATGCTGCCCAGCCTCTTCCTGTTTGGCGTCTGGCTGGCATTGGTCATCGGGGTGGTGTTTTTGGCGATTTATGCCCGGCAAGTCACGACCGAAATGCACACGATGGGCGAGGCGCTGGTTGCAACCCGGCTGGCCCTGGCCCGCGAACAAAAACTGACCGATCTGGGCGGGGTTGTTGCCGCCGCCGCGCATGAGCTGGGCACGCCGCTGGCGACGATCAAGTTGGTCAGCACTGAACTGATGGATGAGCTGCGCGGCCAGCCTGCATTGTATGAAGATGCCGCCCTGATTGGTGCGCAGGCCGACCGGTGCCGTGATATTTTGCGGTCCATGGGTCAGGCTGGCAAGGATGACCTGCACCTGCGCCGCGCCCCGATTGAGGCCGTGCTGCGCGATGCGGCAGAGCCACATATGAACCGCGGCAAGATTGTGACATTTTCCGTGGTCGCCGAGCCGGGCGAAAGCAATCGCCAACCCGTTGTCATGCGCCGCCCCGAAATTATCCATGGGCTACGCAATCTGATTCAGAATGCCGTCGATTTTGCTGTCGGTTCTGTCAACATCGAAGTGCGCTGGTCTGCGACGGCAATCTTGGTCCGGATCGAGGATGACGGCCCCGGATTTCCGCCCACCGTGATGGAGCGGATCGGTATGCCGTTTATGCATGGGCGTCGACAGATTGTCGGTCGGCCCGGCTATGAAGGGATGGGGTTGGGCCTATTTATCGCCAAAACACTGCTTGAACGGACAGGTGCGACACTGCGCTTTGCCAATGCAACCCGGCTTGCGGGCGGCGGTGCAGTTATTGCCGTCGAATGGCCACGCCGCCTGATTGACCCCGAACAAGGTGCCATGTCCGAACCGCTGGGCGAAAATCCACCACTTCTCGCCTAAAGTCCGGGGACGGTGCGGTCTGTTCGTGGTTGTTCTGCCAAAGAACACCGGGCTGCCCGGGAACTTTAACACTCAATTAACCATTCGCCCCCAAGTTGAACCCATCTCTTGCTGGAGAGTCGTGTTCAAATGACTATAAATGCCGGACTAGTTGTCCTGTTTATTACCCTTGTCTCTGTGATCTCTGCAGGTGTCATTGTGGGAATATTGGCGGTCGCGGGCAGCCCCCGCCGTCTGTCGATCCGTACTCTGATGCGAGAGGTCGATGACAGCACGGTATTTCTTTTCGATGATGACACGTTGGCAGATGCCACCAGTTCTGCCCGGCAACTTTTAGGCCGTAAAGACCCCAGGGTGTCGGATCTGGACGCATTTTACAGCGTCCTTAATCATCGCTTCCCCGATTTGCGCGAAAGGTTGGCTGCCCTGCCAACCTCGGGGCGGGTCATCATTGCTGCACCAGAGCAAAACAGCATTATCGAGGCTGAACTCTGGGACGGGCTGATGCGAATTGTTTTTCGCCATCAGGCAACCGAAGTCGCGCCCCTCCAGCGGCTGGCAATGGAGGCAGTCGAGGATGAATTGCGGACTTTACGCAGTATTGGCGAGGATTCGCCGCAGCTGATCTGGAAACAGGATGAAAGCGGTTCAATTACCTGGGCCAATCGGGCCTATCTGAGGTTGGCCGATCTGATCTACCCGATGCCGACCGGCTCAGAGCCGACCTGGCCACCCGGCCTCTTGTTTGCGGACATGGGCACCCCGCCAGCCGCCGCCCAGTCTGTAATCAAGCGGCACTTTCTGCGGGTGCCCGGCCTGCCGCAAGAACAATGGTACGAAGTCACCAGCTTGCGGCGCGGTGGGGAAATCCTGCATTTTGGCCTTGATGCAAATGGGATTGTCAGGGCCGAACAGGCCACCAAAACCTTTGTCCAGACCCTGACCAAAACCTTTGCGCATTTGTCCATCGGCCTTGCCATTTTTGACCGTCAGCGCAGACTGGTGCTGTTCAATCCGGCGCTGCTGGACCTGACCGGCCTACCCGTAACCTTTCTTAGCGCACGACCCTTGGTGCATTCAGTTCTAGACCGGCTGCGCGATATGAACATGCTCCCCGAGCCGAAGAACTACATCAGCTGGCGCGATCAAGTTGCGGCACTTGAGGCTGAGGCGGTACGAGGGACATATTGCGAAACTTGGAGTCTGCCGGGTGGGCAAACCTACCGCGTTACCGGAAGACCTCATCCGGATGGTGCTATTGCGTTCTTGTTCGAGGACATCAGCGCCGAGGTATCGCTGACGCGGCAATTCCGGCAGGAAATTGAAACTGCCCAATCGGTTATTGACAGTTTGCATGAGGCGATTGCCGTATTTTCATCGTCCGGCACTCTGACGATGAGCAACGCGGCTTACATCCGGTTTTGGGGCCCGACCGACACCGGTTTGACCGAAGTACGGATGCTGGACGAAATGCAGCGCTGGCAGGATCGCATGGCGCCAACCCCGGTCTGGGGGGATTTGCGTGGATTCGTCGACGGGTTTGTCGACCGCGCAGAGTGGTTTGAATCCATTTTACTGCTCAACGGCCAAAAACTGTCCTGCCGGTTCACGCCACTGCCCTTTGGTGCGACCTTGATCGGCTTTCAGATCGATGAAACTGTGTCATTTCCCGCCAAAACCGAACATGTTGCCGACCATATGTCGGGCTTGCATGAACCTGCCGAGCCGCAATTCCGACATCAACCGCGCCTGGTTATTGCTGCCTCGGCCTGATTTGACTTGCGGGCGCAGACCAAGCACATGATCGTAGCGCCATGGCCAACTTTGTAACGTCACTTACTCTGCCGACCGAGGCACAGACTGCCGCTTTGGCCGGTCGGATCGCACCGCTGTTGCGGGCGGGCGATGCCGTGTTGTTATCCGGTCCTATTGGTGCAGGAAAATCATTTTTCGCCCGCGCCCTGATCCGCGCGCGGATAGGCAATCCGGCAGAAGAAGTGCCGTCACCAAGTTTTACCCTGGTGCAGACCTATGTGGCTGATGATGTTGAGATTTGGCATTGCGATTTGTACCGCCTGACGACGGCGCTGGATATTTCAGAACTAGGGCTGGAGGACGCGTTTGCGCAGGCGATTTGTCTGATCGAATGGCCAGACCGGCTTGGGCCATTGGCCCCGCCAAAGGCATTGCACCTGACCTTTGCCGCCCGAACTGACCACCACAGCGTCGATATCCGAGGCGATGCCAGTTGGGCGACCCGGTTGGAGCCCGCAATTGCCTGACCGGATCCATACCTTTTTGATGGGGTCCGCCTATGCCAATTGGGCTAGGGCTGGGCTGGCAGGAGATGCATCGGGCCGCCGTTTTGAAAGGCTGACCGGTGCAGATGGGCGCTGCGTGATTCTGATGGACACGCCCCCCGATGGTGACGAACCGCTAAAACAGTTTTTGCGGATCGGAAGGCATCTGGCCAGCATCGGCTTGTGCCCGCCTGAAACCCTGCTGGCCGACGAATCCACCGGGTTGTTAGTAATCGAGGATTTGGGGACAATGCAGTTTGCGCAATGGCTGGCCGTTCAGCCGTTGGATGAAAGCAGGCTCTATTCAAGCGCAATTGATGTATTGGTGGTAGTCAAGAACCATGCCCCACCGGATGGCCTTGTCGCACTGACCCCCGCTGTTGCAGCCCGGATGATTGCGCCGCTGACCGAATGGTATGCGCCACATGTGCCGTTGCCGCCGCTCATCAGGGCGCTGGAAAGCGCGTTGTCGCGGCATGCACCCGACGCGGAACATCTGGCGCTGCGCGACTATCACGCCGAAAATCTTATTTGGCGGCCCGACCGCTCTGGCACCGACAGCGTTGGGTTGTTGGATTTTCAGGACGCGGTGCTCGCCCCACCCGAATATGATCTTGTGTCGCTGCTGCGGGACGCCCGGCGGGACGTATCGGCGGCGATATGCGAGGCTATGACGGTCCGTTTCGCGGACCAAACCGGGCGGGACCCGGTGCAAACGCGGGCTGCAATGGCCTGTCTTGGGGTCCAGCGAAACCTGCGTATCCTCGGAATCTTTGCCCGACTTGCGCTCCGGGACGGCAAGTGGCGCTATCTGGACCTGATGCCACGGGTCTGGGCGCATGTGCAGCATGATTTGTCGCATCCGGCGTTGGCGGAACTGGCCCCCTTGATAAATACTCAAATTCCGGCCCCTGACGCCGCATTTCTGGCAGGCTTTCAGACCAGATGACACCTAATGCCATCATGATCTTTGCCGCAGGACTGGGCACACGTATGGGGGCGTTGACCGAAACCCGGCCCAAGCCGCTTATTTCAGTAGGTGGTCGGGCGCTGATTGATCAGGCGCTGGCGCTGAGCGCCGCAATCACGCCGCTGCGTCGGGTGGTTAACACGCATTACATGGCCGGAATGGTTAAAGCACATCTATCCGGACAAGACGTGCAGTTTTCGGACGAACCTGACTTGCTGTTGGAAACTGGTGGCGGATTGCGGCAGGCTTTGCCACTGCTGGGGCCGGGTCCAGTGTTCACCCTGAACAGCGATGCGGTTTGGCGCGGGCCCAACCCCTTGGTCGCTCTGGCGCAATCATGGGATCCGGCGCGAATGGAAGCGCTCTTGTTGTTGCTTGAGCCCGAAAATGCGCTGGGACACTCCGGGCCGGGCGATTTCCAGTTGGCACCAAATGGACAAATGACCCGGGGCCCGGGGCTGATTTATGCGGGCGCACAAATCCTGCGCACCGAAACGCTGGCCGCCGTACCCGACGCCGTTTTCTCACTAAACCGAATTTGGGATCAGATGGCTGCGCGCGGTGGGTTGTTCGGGCTGCGGTATACCGGGAAATGGTGCGATGTCGGGCGGCCAGAAAGCATGCCGCTGGCCGAATCCATGTTGAAAGCTGCCGATGTTTCCTGAAACTGCGTCTCCCCGCCTGTTCGCCCTGCCTCCCGGAGCCGACTTTGCCCGGATCATAGTGCAGGGCCTGACCCGGCGCATGGCCGACAAGCCGCCAGAGGCATTGGCGCGGGTCACGCTGTTCGTGAATACCCGCCGGATGCAGCGGCGCATCCGCGAGATTTTTGATGCCGGCCCGGCTTTGCTGTTGCCCCGGGTCCGGTTGATCACTGATCTGGCACAGGACCCTGTTGCCTCCGATTTGCCGCCCCCGGTTGCGCCATTGCGGCGACGTCTGGAACTGGCGCAGCTGGTTGCACAACTGTTGGACCGCGAACCCGATCTTGCGCCGCGTGCTGCCTTGTTTGATTTATCCGACAGCCTTGCCAGATTACTGGACGAAATGCAGGGCGAAGGTGTGTCACCAGACAGACTTGCCGCGCTGGATGTGACCGACCTGTCAGGCCACTGGGACCGGTCATTGCAATTCATGCAAATCGTTCAACGCTATTTTGGCGACACGACCGAGGCTCCGGACCAAGAGGCACGACAGCGGCTGGTGGTCGAGCGGTTGGTGGCCAAGTGGAAAATTGCCCCACCGCAGGACCCGATTATCGTTGCCGGATCGACCGGATCACGCGGCGCAACGGCCTTGTTTCTGCAGGCGGTTGCGCGCCTGCCGCAGGGTGCAGTGATCCTGCCCGGGTTTGACTTTGATATGCCGCAGGCGGTGTGGGATCGGCTGGATGATGCCATGACCGGCGAAGATCACCCGCAATACCGGTTTCGCCGGCTGATGACCGGGATGGACCTACGCGCGGCGGATGTCTGCCCATGGGAAGCCGTCGCGCCGCCTTGCCCCAGCCGCAACAGATTGATTTCATTATCGTTGCGCCCAGCGCCCGTCACCGACCAGTGGTTACTGGAGGGGCCGCTGTTGACCGATTTGGCCCAAGCCACCGCTGATCTGACCTTGGTCCAAGCCCCATCGCCCCGGGCCGAGGCCGAAGTCATTGCGCTGCGGCTGCGTCAGGCTGTCGATGACGGCATCACAGCGGCGCTGATCACACCTGACAGAATGCTGTCCCGGCAGGTGGCTGCAGCGTTGGACCGTTGGAATATTGTCCCCGATGACAGTGCGGGGGTGCCTTTGCCGCTGTCCCCACCGGGGCGGTTTCTGCGACAGATCGCTGATCTGTTTGGCAGGAGGCTCGGGGCCGAGGCGCTGCTATCACTTTTGAAGCATCCGTTGTGCCACAGTGGGGCGGGGCGCAATCAGCATATTCTGAATACCCATGAGCTGGAGCTGGATTTACGCCGGAATGGGCCGCCGTTTCCTGACGCTCAAACCCTGAACAAATGGGCGGAGCGGGCGAAGACGTCTACCGATTGGGCGGCGTGGCTGGGCGGGCTGATTGCTGGATTGGACGAGGGGCCAGATCAACATCTAACCCGCCATCTGGCCGCGCATCTGACTCTGACTGAATCATTCGCCGCCGGGTGTGAAAGCTTTGGCAGCGGCGGTCTTTGGGATGAAAGTGCTGGCCGTGAGGCCAAGTGGCTGTGTGACAACCTGCGCAATCACGCCGATGCGGGGGGCATGATGTCAGCCCGCGATTATGCCGCATTGTTTAACGCGATCCTGACCGGAGCAGAAGTACGTGACCGCGACCGGGGCCACCCGCAAGTGCTGATCTGGGGCACGCTCGAGGCGCGGGTGCAGGGTGCGGATCTGATCATTCTGGGCGGAATGAACGAAGGTATCTGGCCGGAAACCCCTGTCCCCGACCCTTGGCTGAACCGCAGCATGCGGCAAAAAGCGGGTCTGTTACTGCCTGAAAGACGCATTGGACTGTCGGCGCATGACTATTCTCAGGCCGTTGCAGGCCGCGAAGTATGGATTTCCCGGTCTGTCAGATCGGACGAGGCCGACACCGTCGCCTCGCGCTGGATCAACCGGCTTACCAACTTGTTAGACGGGCTGCCAGGCCAAGGTGGGCCTGCCGCTTTGGCTGCCATGACGTCGCGGGGCGATACCTGGCTGGCAAAGGCCGCGCTGCTATCGCGGGCTGATCATATGGTTGAGGGGACCAAACGCCCCTCGCCCCGCCCGCCAATTGCGGCCCGCCCAAAGGCGCTGTCGGTGACCAAGATCAAAACGCTGATCCGCGACCCCTATGCGATTTACGCCGAATTTGTGCTGGGCCTGCGCCAGTTGGACCCTTTGACGCCAACCGCCGATGCGCCGATGCGCGGCGTGGTTCTGCACCGCGTCATGGAGCTGTTCATCGATGCCCGGATTGCACCAGACGCACCAGATGCACGGGCCCGATTGATGCAGATTGCAGCCGAGGTTCTTGACGCTGAATGCCCGTGGCCAACCGTGCGGCGGATGTGGTTGGCCCGGATCGACCGGGTGGCGGATTGGTTCCTTTTGACCGAAGTGGCGCGTCAATTGCTGGGTGCGCCCAAGCTGCTTGAAGAGCGGGGAACAGTTGCGCTGCCCGGTCTGGATTTTACCCTGTCCGCCAAAGCCGACCGGTTCGATCTGGCCACAGACGGATCAGTGCTGATTTATGACTACAAGACTGGACCGGTGCCTAGCCCCAAGGAGCAGGCGCATTTCGATAAACAGTTGCTATTAGAGGCCGCCATGGTCGAACAGGGCGCGTTTTTGAAACTAGGCAAACCACTGGTCAGTGCAGCCAGCTACATCGGACTTGGACCGAAACCCGTCGAGGTTGCAGCGCCGCTGGACAAGACCCCGCCAGATCAGGCCTGGGCCGAATTCTGTGCGCTAATCCGCAATTGGCATAATCCGGCGCGGGGCTATTCGTCGCGCATGCGGATGCAACAGAATAAGGATAGCGGCTATTACGACCATCTTGCCCGGTTTGGCGAATGGGATCAGACCGCTGAGATTGCCCCCGAGGATCTGACATGATCCCGCGCAATGCAGCAAGCCAACGTCAGGTCGAGGCGTCGGACCCCGCCAATTCCACGTGGTTGTCGGCCAATGCGGGGTCTGGCAAGACCCGCGTGCTGACCGACCGTGTGGCCCGGCTGTTACTGGCGGAGGTTGCCCCCCAGAACATCTTGTGTCTGACCTATACCAAAGCCGCCGCCAGCGAGATGCAGAACCGGCTATTCAAACGGTTGGGCAGTTGGGCGATGATGGCCGATGCGCTGCTGTTGGACGATCTGCGCGAACTGGGCATCGAAGGCGACATTTCCCCTGCCCGGCTGCGTATTGCCCGGACCCTGTTTGCCCGCGCCATTGAAACCCCCGGCGGGCTGAAAATTCAGACGATCCATTCGTTTTGCGCTGGTCTGTTGCGCCGTTTTCCGCTCGAGGCGGGCGTTAGCCCACAGTTCACCGAAATGGAGGACCGGGCCAGTGCATTGTTAAGGGCCGAAGTGGTGGATGACATGGCGATGGGCCCCAATGCCGGGCTGGTTGACCTGTTGGCGCGGTATCTGACAGACGCCGATTTTGACAAACTATTGCAGGAAATTGCGGGCAGGCGCGGCTTGTTTGATAACCACCCTGACGCAGCGTCCTTGCCGGGTCTATTTGGACTGGCGTCTGGTCTGACACCCGATGTGCTGTTGCAGTCCGTTCTGCCTGAGGGGACCTCAGACTTGATCGGCAGATTGCGTGGCTTGTGTCTGACCGGGTCTGTGAACGATGTGAAGGCCGCGAAACAACTTGCCGCATTTGATCAGCATGACACCTTCGGCTGGAAAGACCTCATCCTTCTTGAAGATGTTTTTCTGACCAAAGACAGCAAGGTGGCATTGCCGTTTTCCGCCAAGATAGGATCATTTCCAACCAAGCCAACCCGCCAAAAAGCACTTGATCTGATGGACGAGGTTGAACCGCTGATGGAAGCGGTCGAGGCTGCCCGCGAAGATCGTCTCAAGCTGATGGCGCTGGACCGGACCCGCGCATTGCACCTTTTTGCCAGTGCCTTTATCCCTGCCTATGAGGCGCGGAAGCTGTCTCGTGGCATGCTGGATTTCGATGACCTGATCCGCAAAGCGCGCGCTTTGCTGACTGATCCACTGGTGGCGCAGTGGGTGCTGTTTCGCCTTGATGGCGGGATTGACCATATTCTGGTGGACGAAGCGCAGGATACTAGCCCGGATCAATGGGCCGTGATCGAGCGATTGGCACAAGAGTTTGCAAGTGGCGATGGCGCACAGCCTGATCGCCAGCGCACGATTTTTGTGGTTGGCGACAAGAAGCAGTCGATTTATTCTTTTCAGGGCGCCGCCCCCGAGAGTTTTGACCAGATGCGCGACTTTTTTGATGCCAAACTGCAGCGCGCCGGTGACAAGATTCATCCGCTACAGCTGGAATACTCGTTCCGGTCCGCCGATGCCGTGCTGCGGGTTGTTGATATGACCTTTTATGGCCCCCGCGCCGATGGGCTGGACGACCGGGTTTCGCATATAGCGTTCAAAAACCAGATGCCTGGCCGGGTTGATTTGTGGCCCGCGATTGCGCCCTTAAAAGAGGAGGACGACCAGCGGGTCTGGACTGATCCGGTGGATCAGATCAGCGCGCAGCATCACACTGCGAAACTTGCCGCGCGGGTCGCTGCCGCCGTCGAACAGATGATCGAAAGCGGCACTATTCCTGCTGAAGTCGGAAAAACCGGGGCGTTTGAGCTGCGTCGTATCACAGCCGGCGATATCCTGATCCTTGTTCCGCGCCGATCCGGGATTTTCCCCGAGATTATTCGCGCCTGTAAGCTGCGCAACTTACCCATCGCCGGGGCCGACAGGCTGCGCGTCGGGGCGGAACTTGCGGTGCGCGACATTGCGGCATTACTGCGCTTTCTGGCCTTGCCCGAGGATGACCTGTCACTGGCCGCCGCCCTGAAATCGCCGCTGTTCGGCTGGACCGAACAAATGTTGTTCAGCCTTGCGCATGGCCGCAAAAAGGGTGAATTTCTGTGGCAGCGGCTGCGGGCGATACCTGACCAGCCCGCCCTGCTGGCCGTTTTGAATGACTTGCGGGACAAGGCCGACTTTCTGCGCCCTTATGACCTGATCAACCGCATTTTGACCCGCCATCGGGGGCGCAAATTACTATTGGCCCGGCTGGGCACCGAGGCCGAGGATGGAATTGACGCGCTTTTGACACAGGCTTTGGCCTATGAACGCAGCGCAGTTCCCGGTCTGACCGGGTTTCTGGAATGGATGCAAACCGACGACCTTGAGGTTAAGCGCCAGATGGAGGCCAGCGGCAACCGCATTCGGGTGATGACGGTGCATGGGGCCAAGGGGCTCGAGTCGCCGATCGTGATTTTGCCTGACACCGGGGTGCGGGACATCAAACTTTCATCGGCGATTTACGATGTTGGCGGCTACCCGGTTTGGGCCCCGCCGGTGCCTGCCATGCCGGAGGCGTTGCGCCAGCATCGTGATGACATGATTGCCGCGCAAAAGCAGGAGCGCCGCAGATTGCTGTACGTCGCAATGACCCGCGCCGAAAGCTGGCTGATCGTCTGTGCTGCGGGCGATGTAGGCGAAGGCGATGCCAGTTGGTACCGAATGGTCGAACAAGGGATGCAGCAGGCTGGGGCGGTCGCGCAGGAGTTTGGTGATGAAACAGGGTTACGGTTTGAGGGCGGCGTCTGGCATGATCTGCCCATCAGGCACGCCGTCATCGCCCCAAAAATAGACATTATTGCACCAGAATACGCCAGTATTCCAAATTTGACCCAAGGGTTATCTGGAACCATTTCGCCTTCGGATCTGGGTGGCGCAAAAATATTGCCGCAAGATATCGCTGATGCGAACCCAGATGCCGCTTTGGCGCGAGGCAGCTTGGTCCACCTGATGCTTGAACATTTGCCACAAAGCCCCAAACCTGAACGGCTGACCCTCGCCAAGTCACTTTTGGCAGGGATCGAAGCCCAGCCTGAGTTGACCGATCCAACAGCCCTGATCACCGATGTGCTGACGATGATCGAGGTCCCAGCATTGGCGCATTTGTTTGCGCCGGGCAGCATGGCCGAGGTCGAGCTGACTGCCGTTGTGCGCGGTCGGCGGTTTCATGGGGCGTTGGACCGGTTGGTGATTACTGCAGACAGCATTTTGGCCGTGGATTTCAAAACCAACCGGCTGGTGCCGGACCGGCCCGAAGATGTGCCCGAGGGGGTTTTGCGGCAAATGGGGGCCTATCTGGCCATGTTGACCCAAATCTACCCGGACCGGTCGATCACCATTGCCATTTTGTGGACAGCTACAGCGCAACTGATGCCATTGTCTCACGATATGCTGATGGAAGCACTGGCACGCGCTACCATCCCTTGACGATGGAACAACGCCCTCCTACGTTCTGCCTCTGGTATCCGCGTTCAGGAGAGAAAAGATGGCAACCGTCGCAGTCACTGATGCAACCTTTGACGCCGAAGTGCGCCAATCACCGATTCCCGTTGTGGTGGATTTCTGGGCCGAATGGTGCGGCCCGTGCAAAATGATCGGCCCCGCCTTGGAAGAGATTGCAGTTGAATATGCAGGCAAGATCAAGGTGGTAAAGGTCAACGTCGATGACAACCCGAATTCGCCCGCACAAATGGGCGTGCGCGGTATTCCGGCCCTGTTCGTGTTCAAGGATGGCGAAGTTGTATCCAACCGCGCCGGTGCCGCCCCAAAGGCGGCGCTGCAAAGCTGGATCCTCAGCTCGATCTAAGGTCTTTGATCATTTTCGTTTGGGGGGTGCCTGTTTTGGTACCCCTTTTTCATGTAATGCCGTGGGTCGCCAACTGAATCCGACGCTCGAGCCTTTGGGCTTCGGTTGGTGACAAAGCGCGCCAATCGTCGGGCGTGCGGGCCCACAACATTATGGCCCGGTGTCGGGCTAGGACACTGATCAGCTCTGGTTCTGGCACAGGCGCATCATATCCGGCCAACAGTGTTTGCAAAGTGCGCGTGTAGCGCGACATGCCGCCAAGCCCGGCGGTTTCGGCCATTGACTGGGTCAATCTGGCAATATCCATAGCAACCGCCATTTTAACGGGGCCCATCATGTCAATGCCCCAGACAACATCTACAGAAACCAACAAATTGTTGACGCTCGGGTCGCCATGGCGAACGGCAACGGGCGTGAGGTCGCCGCGAAAAGACTTGAAAGACTTTTGCAGTTTGCTCGCCGCCGCTAAAAACTCATCCCGGTAGGCGATTTGGCGCAAGTCATTTCGGACCTCTGATAAAACCCTGCTGACCGCATTGATCAAGTGTTGTGGTCGAAACGGCTGTGGCCCCGCGGCACTTGCCCGGTGAAAGGCCGAGAGCCAAGCCCCCGCGCGCTTCATCTCCTGCGTGACATCGCTACTGGCGTTCAGCCGCGCGGCTAACGTCTGGCCCGATGCAAATTCCATGAGCATGGCCCGGGCTTCAACCATATGGGCAATAACTTGGGGAGCCCGGTGTCTGGGGTCATTGACCAAAAGATCCGCCGCAAGCTGAGCGCCAGCGACAAGCCCCAAGAACCGTTGTTCGTCTAGTTTTGACAAAACTCTTTTGTAAACAAGCGGTTGGCCAATTACAGGATCAAGTCTTATTATAATATGGGCCTTATCAACCGCTGTCTTGTGCGAGATAATGCTTGACAGCGTACCCCCCTCGCTGATCCCCGCCAAGGCGCACAACCGTTGCCAAATTCTGGTTTCGCTCTGCATCTTGTTCGCGCGACCTGCCTTATCCTATACCAGTTGCAGCCGACCATCGAACACCACATATGCAGTTGGCAAGGAGATGTTGATGAGCAAAGACGTATTTCCCGGCTGGCATGGCACCACGATTATCGGGGTGCGCAAGGGCGGCCGCGTGGTCATTGCTGGTGATGGGCAGGTCAGTCTTGGCCAGACCGTGATCAAAGGCACAGCCCGCAAGGTGCGCCGCCTGTCGCCCGGTGGGTTTGACGTGATTGCAGGATTTGCCGGGTCCACTGCCGATGCGTTCACCCTGCTGGAACGGCTGGAAAAAAAGCTGGAGGCGACGCCCGGGCAACTGGCGCGGGCATCTGTGGAACTGGCCAAGGACTGGCGCACCGACAAGTACTTGCAGAAACTTGAGGCGATGCTGATTGTGTCGGATGGGACCACGTTGCTGGTGATCACGGGTGCAGGTGATGTGCTGGAACCCGAACATGACGTCACTGCGATTGGATCGGGTGGGAATTATGCATTGGCTGCCGCCCGGGCCCTGATGGATAGCGATCTGGATGCCGAGGCGATTGCCCGCAAGGCAATGGCGATTGCCGCTGATATTTGTGTGTATACCAACGGAAATCTGACGGTTGAGGGGCTTGGCCGTGATTGATGCGACCGACCTGAAGGCGTCCATCGGCGCAGGCATTCTGACCGAGGCGCAGGCTGCCAGCCTCACCGCATTGTCCCACAGCAGGCAGGGGGCCCGCGAGGGTTTGGCCCCCGGCGACGAACCTTTCGAATTGTTCCGCGGCTTCAACGAGATTTTCATCATGGTCGGGCTGGGGATCATCGCGTCGGGCTGGAGCGGGCTGATGGGGGCAATGGTGATTGGCGCGCTTGAGCGGTTTCAAACGCTGATTGCGGCGCAGGCTATGGTCAGCGCCGGATTGCTGTGGCTTTTATCTGAGTATTTCATCCGCAGGCGGCGGATGGTTGGCCCGGCCATTATGCTGTCCTTGCTGTTTGCAGCCAATGCCAGCTTTGGCCTGATGCAATGGTTCGCGCAGATTTTCATGGTGGCGCAAGAGGATTTCAGCAGTTTGGTGTTGCCCGGTGTGTTGGCAGTTCTGGCCATTTTGCTGTTCTGGTTTCGGTTCCGGGTGCCCTTTGCGCTGGCCCTGATCGCGCTGGGCCTGTTTGCTGTGGCGCTGTTGGCTGCAGCCACAAGGTCGGGCACACCAGAATCGATCAGCGATGTCTTTGTCTTTTCCGGCGAGGGCGGTTTTGCTTGGATCACGTTGGCGCTGGGCGTTGCCGTCTTTGCAGTGGCGATGATGTTTGACGCCAGCGACCCGCATCGCGTGACCCGCCGGTCTGCCCAAGGGTTCTGGCTGCATGTGGTGGCCGCCCCGGCTGTGGTGAACACGGTGGCGCTGTCGCTGTTATCCTCGGGTATGGCCAGCGCGAATGGCATTCTGGTGGGGTTTCTGGCAGTGATCGCGGTCATCGCCATTGTCATCGACCGCCGCTCATTCCTGATGGCCGCGGTGGGTTACATCGTGGTCCTGGCCACCACAACTTTTGACGGCGACGGCATAGCATGGCTGATCTTTGCGCTGGGCGTTTTCATGCTGCTGTTGGGGTCGCTGTGGGAGAAAATCCGTGCTGTCATCTTGCGCATGCTGCCATTGGGCAACGCGCGTCGTTTTCTTCCCCCCTCTGTCTAAGGGCCCCACATGACTGACCTGACCCCACGCGAGATCGTCTCGGAACTGGATCGCTATATCATTGGGCAAAAAGACGCCAAACGTGCTGTCGCAGTTGCCCTGCGTAACCGCTGGCGCCGGGCGCGGCTGGCCGATGATTTGCGGGATGAGGTTTATCCCAAAAACATTCTGATGATCGGGCCGACCGGTGTGGGCAAGACCGAAATCAGCCGCCGCCTGGCAAAACTGGCCCGCGCGCCATTCCTTAAGGTTGAGGCCACAAAGTTTACAGAAGTGGGTTACGTGGGCCGGGATGTGGATCAGATTATCCGCGACCTGATGGACATCGCCGTGACGCAGACCCGCGAACAAATGCGGGACGACGTCAAGGCCCGCGCCCAGAAGTCCGCCGAGGATCGGGTGATTACGGCCATCGCCGGCGTTGATGCGCGCGAGGCAACGCGCGAGATGTTTCGCAAGAAACTGAAAACTGGCGAATTGGATGATACCCTGATTGAACTTGAAGTGGCCGATACCAGCAACCCAATGGCCAGTTTTGAGGTGCCGGGCCAGCCGGGAATGATGCCGGGCGGGATGAATCTGGGCGACCTGTTTGGCAAGGCGTTTGGCGAGCGCAAAATCCGCAAAAAGCTGCGCGTGGCGGACAGTTATGAGCTGCTGATCTCGGAAGAGGCTGACAAGCTGCTGGATGATGAAACCGTCGTGAAGGCAGCGCTCGAGTCGGTCGAGCAAAGCGGGATTGTATTCATTGACGAGATCGACAAAGTATGTGCTCGATCCGAGGCGCGGGGGGCCGATGTCAGCCGCGAAGGCGTGCAGCGCGATCTGCTGCCGCTGATCGAGGGCACCACTGTCAGCACCAAACACGGGCCGGTGCGCACCGATCATATCCTGTTCATCGCCTCGGGTGCGTTTCACATCGCCAAGCCGTCCGACCTGTTGCCAGAATTGCAGGGGCGGTTGCCGATCCGGGTAGAGTTGAAAGCGCTGACCGAAGCGGATTTTGTGCGCATCCTGACTGAGACGGATAATGCGTTGACCCTGCAATATACCGCGCTGATGGCCACCGAAGAGGTGGCAGTTTCGTTTACCCCGGACGGTATTGCGGCGCTGGCACATATCGCTGCAGAGGTGAACCGCAGCGTGGAGAATATCGGGGCGCGGCGGTTGTATACGGTGATGGAACGGGTGTTCGAGGATCTGTCGTTCAATGCGCCAGAACGGACGGGAGATGCAGTAGTGGTCAATTCTGCCTTTGTAGAGACGCATCTGGGTGAGTTGAGCCGGTCAACGGACCTGTCGCGATATGTTCTGTGATGTCATGGCCGGAGCCTCCGGCGGGGATATTTAGGAACAAAAGAAATGGGCAAAAGCTTTGGATAGCCGCGTCAACGGATTTTGCGCAAATACACATAATACGCCCCCTCGCCGCCGTGGCTGATATGGGCGGGGGCGATTTGCATGACCAGCGGACCCATGGGCGCCATGGCGAGCCATTGCGGCACCTGATGGCGCAGGATGCCTTGGCGGGCGGGTATCGGGGCGAAATCGTCGCGCAACTTGCCTTTACCGGTGATGACCAGAATCAGCCGTTTATTGGCGGCATGGGCGGACAGGATGAAACCGATCAGCGCAGGATGCGCCTGAGACAGGGTCATGCCATGCAGGTCAATTCGCCCTTCTGGCACCAGCTTGCCGCGCTTGAGTTTCACGTAAGCCTTGCTATCCATCTGCACCGGGGCGCGGGCGAGGCGTTCGGTCAGGCCGGGTAGCAGGTCATTGCGGCTGGTGTGACTGACCACCTGCCCGATTTGAAACGGCAGGATTGGGGCACGCGGAATGATCGCCGGGGCGGATTTGGGCGGGGCGCTATCGACCGGGCTGCGGATATCGGGCGCGGGCCTTGCAGGTTTGTCCCGGCGGGTAACAAGGTCCCACAGGGTGCGTTCTTCTGCGGTCAAATGCCTTGGTCGTTTCATGTGGCTTTGCTGACCGCTTGAACGGGAAGCAACACAATAATGCGCCCCGTATCGCGGACGGTGCCCGCAGCCTGCCCCGCATCGGCCCCGGTGCCAAAAAAGATATCGGCGCGCTGGGCCCCTTTGATCGCCGATCCGACATCCTGGGCAATCATCAGCCGGTTCATCGGTGCGCCCCCGGCTTTTTCAATCCAGACCGGCGCACCCAATGGCACGAACTCAGGATCGACCGCAATGCTGCGCAGGGGGGTCACAGACCGGTTCATTGCGCCAAGTGGGCCTTGGCTCGCTGGCATATCGGACAACTCCCGAAAGAACACATAGCTGGAATTGGTCCACAGCAGGTCACGCCAACGGGCGGGGTTCCGTTGGACCCAGCCATGGATCGCGTCAGCCGACATCTGATCGGCCGTAAACTCCCCCCGCGCGACCAGTTCCGCCCCGATCGAAGTATAGGGATGGCCGTTTTTTCCGGCATAGCCGACCCGGATCATTTGGCCGTTTGGAAGTTTTATTCGCCCAGAGCCTTGGACTTGCAGGAAAAACGCATCAAGCGGGTTGGTCAGCCATGCTATTTCCAGCCCTTTTCCGGACAAGGCACCAGTTTCGTCGATTTCGCGCCGGGTAAGCCACGGCTGGTTTGCCGGCAGGGCCTGTGGCATGGCATAGATCGGATACCGATAGATGTTATCGAGGTGCAGCGACCCGGGCAGTTCCGGTTCATAATACCCGGTAAACAGCATCGGCGTTCCATCTTCGATCAGGACGGGGCGAAAGAATGTTTCGAAAAAACCGCGGGCCTCGGGCGCGGCGGCGGCAATTTTACATGGTTCAGCCCAATCGGGACCGACCATATCGTCACAGGTCAAACGAAACACGTCCAAAGCAGCGGCGTGATCGTCAGATTGCCAGCCTCTTAAAGCGTTAAAATCCAAAGCCGTGTAGGTTGGTCCTGCCAAGGCGGCGCTGGTCATTCGCTGGTGGCGACGAGTATCCAGTTCGGGTCGGTGCTGCCCATGGTGCGGGCAAAGGTCCAGACGTCGCGCTGGCGTTTGATCGCGCCATCGCTGCCTTCGATAATCGTGCCAGCGCGGTCGCGGATGATTTCGGTGAACTCGCCACCAAAACGCACCGAAACCTCGGCTTCGCGGGTGGTGCGGTCAAACTCGGCCTGTTTCAGGGCCAGATCGCCAATGCCAATAAAGGTAGCCTCGATCTTGATGCCTTCGGCTTCGCGCTGGGCGATCACCCCGGCAAAAGCGTCAAACACCTCGGGCGAAACAAAATCTTTGACGGGCGCAATATCGCCCCGGTGAAAGGCCATCAGGATCATCTCATATGCGCCACGCGCGCCTTTGAGAAAATCACCGACGTTAAAGGCCGGATCAATGCCCTTCATCGCAGCGAGGGCTGATGCGGAATCGCTGTGTGCGGGAACGTTTTCAGTGATGTCGAGGTCTGGGCCACCTTCGATCACTTCGAAGTCATTGCGCGACCGCTTTTTGCTGTCGTGCAGGGCAACGGGCGGCTTTTCATAGCCTTCGCGGGTTCCAAGGACGTTGCGCAACCGCAAGATCAGGAAAATGGCGATCCCGGCAAGGACGAGCAACTGCAGTATCGGCGAATTCATCTAAACCTCTTTCAACGGACGCCAGTGTCGAACAGACATGGAAACGCGTCCTTAAGGCACTTATGTAAGACAGGGGGTGGGTCAAGTCCACCTATCCCCTAAACTGGACAAAGAGGTGCGGCGATGTGGCTTATGTTGGCGTTTTTGGCGGTTCCGGTGATCGAGATCGCGATCTTCATCCAAGTTGGGGGTTTGATCGGGGTTTGGCCGACGCTTGGGTTAGTACTGCTGACAGCAATCATCGGCACAATGCTGGTACGCAGTCAGGGGGCGCAAGCGCTGGTGCGGCTGCGCCAGTCCATGGCCGACCTGACAGACCCGTCTGAGGCTTTGGCGCATGGCGCGATGATCCTGTTTGCGGGTGCGTTGTTGCTGACGCCCGGGTTTTTCACCGATTTATTGGGGTTTGCCCTGTTGATCCCACCACTGCGGCTGGCTGCGTTTCGCTGGTTGCGGGGCCGGGTGCGGATGAAAGGGTTTAGTATGGGGTCGATGGCGGGTCAGCCACGACCGACCGCTGATGATACTGTGATTGAAGGCCAGTTCGAAGAACTGACGCCGCGCAAGAACCCGACGCATCAGCCGTCAGGCTGGACCAGACATTAGCGATTGAGGGGCAGCGGCGGGCCTGTTAGAAACAGTCCGAAACAATTTTTCCCGGAGCGTTCCCATGGCCGAAACCCCCGCCTCACCCGCCGTCGCCCCCGTCGGTGCTGCAGCTGCAGCCAAGATCACGCAACGCGTCATTGCCCAGTACATCCGCGATATGTCGTTTGAAAATGTGTTGGCGCAGAAGGGGTTACAGGGTGAAGTGCAGCCCGAGATTGCGGTGCAGGTTAATCTGGATGCCCGTAAGCGCGGGTCGGATACGCAATATGAAGTCATCACAAAGCTGAACATCACGTCCAAATCCAAGGGCGCTGGCGAGACGTTGTTTGTGCTGGAACTGGAATATGCGGGCGTGTTTCACATCGAAGGGGTGCCGGATGACCAGATGCATCCCTATCTGCTGATCGAATGCCCGCGCATCACATTCCCGTTCGTCCGGCGGATTGTTAGCGACGTCACCCGCGATGGTGGGTTTCCGCCACTGAACCTTGAAACCATTGATTTTCTGGCGCTTTATCGCAATGAATTGTCCCGCCGGGTGCAGGCACAAGCGGCGGCAGTGCCACCAAAGCTGGACAGCTAAGTCAGCTTAGACCACAGCGCGTCGCCCAATTTGACCACAAAGGCAGCATGGGCGGCGGCCTCGTCTGCTGTCAGTTTTGCGGCCAATGGCACAGGACGGGGGCGGGGCCGCCATTGTGTTCCAGTTTGATCTTGGGCTGTGATCTGGACAGTTTGACCGAGCGCAAAGTCGGGCTGCCTGCCGCCGATCAGTTCCAGATAGACCTCAGCCAGAATTTCGCTGTCCAGCAAGGCGCCGTGCAGTGTGCGGGATGAATTATCGATGCCAAAGCGGCGGCATAGCGCATCGAGGGACGCGGGAGAACCGGGGAATTTACGCCGAGCGATGGCCAGAGTGTCAATGGCCCGGTCAGCGGCAATATGTGGGCGTTTAACCCAGCCCAGTTCAGCATTGAGGAACTTCATATCGAAGGCGGCATTGTGGATGACCAACTTGGCATCGCCAATAAAGTCAATGAAAACAGGGGCAATGTCGGCAAACAGCGGTTTGTCGCGTAGGAAATCATCGCCAAGGCCATGCACCTCGAACGCGCCCAGCGGCATGGCGCGCTGTGGGTTGATATATTGGTGGTAGGTCCGGCCGGTTGGCATGTGGTTGTGTAGCTCTACCGCGCCGATTTCGACGATGCGGTCGCCTTCATCGGGTTCAAACCCGGTGGTTTCAGTATCGAGGACAATTTCACGCATCTGTAAGGTTTTCCCGGATTTCCTTGAGCAGGTTTTGCACGGCAAAACGGGTGGCGTCCAGTGTCAGCGTCTGGATCACATAATCGGCGAGGCTGCGTTTTTCGGCATCGGGCATCTGGCGCGAGAGGATCAATTCGAACGCAGCCACAGTCATTTCACCCCGGGCCAAAACGCGCCTGCGCTGTTCGGCGAGCGGGGCGGTGACCACAACAACGGCGTCGCATTCTGCATCGACCCCGGTTTCGAACAACAGCGGGATGTCCAGCACGACGATGGGGTCGGTCCGGCCAGCCAAAAACCGGGCGCGGTCGGCGGCGACGAGTGGGTGAACGGCAGCCTCGATCCGGGACAGGACGGTCGGGTCGGCGGCGATCATGGTGCGGAGGCGAGGGCGCGAGACCGCGCCGTTCTGGATGGCGTCGGGGAATAGGCCAGCAATGATCCGGGTCGCGGCCCCGTCCGGGGCGTAAAGCCGCGCTACCACGGCGTCAGCATCCCAGACCGGCACGCCTGCGTCGGCGAACATGGCCGCCGTCGTGGATTTGCCCATGCCGATGGAGCCCGTGAGGCCCAAACGAAAGGTCACCCTAACACGGCGGCGCGGGCGGCAGCGTCAACCTCGGGGCGGGTTCCAAAGAACCGCTCGAACGCGGGGACGGCCTGATGCAAAAGCATGCCGAGGCCATCAACGGTGATACAACCGGCGGCCTCGGCGACCTGCAGCAGGTGGGTGCGTAGCGGGTTATAGACCAGATCGGTGACGACGGCACCGGGACGCAGCCCGTCCAGCGGCACCCGGAATTCGGCGGCCCCGGTCATGCCCAGCGAGGTGGTATTGACCACGGTTACCGCATCCTCGAGCATATTGCCGGCCTGAACCCAATCGACGACATGTACTTTGGACCCAAATTCGGATTTCAACGCCTCGGCCTTGGGCCGGGTCCGGTTTGACAGCAATATCTCGGTGACACCCATTTCGATCAGCGATGTGATGACCGCGCGGGCGGCCCCACCGGCCCCCAGAACGGCCGCCGGGCCAGAGCCGGGTTGCCAGCCGGGGGCGTTTTGTTTCAGATTAGCGATGAAGCCGTACCCATCTGTATTATCGGCATGAATCTTACCATCCTGCCGAAAGATCAGGGTATTCGCCGCCCCGATCAGAATCGCCCGGTCGCTGATGTGGTCAACGATGTCCATCACCGCCACCTTATGCGGGATGGTGACATTCACGCCGACAAAGCCCATTTGCGGCAGGGTACGCAGGACATTTTCCAGATCGCCATCCGCCACATGCAGCGGCACATAATCGCCGGCCAGCCCGTAACTGCGCAGCCAGTGTTTGTGCAAAAGCGGCGATTTGGAATGGGCCACCGGATGGCCGATGACGCCGGCAAGGGGAATCAGGTGATCTGTCATGTGGCTAATGTTCCCCGAAGGGACAGATAGGACAAGAGGTCTAACAGCGGCAGGCCCAGAACGCTGAAATAATCGCCGTCGATCCGGGAAAACAAGCGCGCGCCCTCCTCCTCGATCTTATAGGCCCCGACAGAATGCTGGATGCTGTCCCAGTTCCGCTGGACATAGCCTTGCAGGTAGGGATCCGAGACCGCGCGCATGGTCAGCCTGACAGTGCCGACATGCCGCCAGACCGGTGCGCCCTGCGCGTAGACCACCACGGCTGACAACAGCTGATGGGTTTGGCCACGCAGCGACTGGAGTTGTGCCAGCGCATCGCCCGGGTCGATTGGTTTGGACAGGATCTGGCCCCGCGCATCGAGAATTTGATCGCAACCGATGACAAGCGCATCTGGATGTCGGTTGGCGACACGGCGAGCTTTGGTTTCGGCCAGAGCATCGGCAATACCGCGGGGGCTGGCCTGTTCGGCGGCCAATGCGGCCCGCAGTGCCGGTTCGTCGACCCGGGGCGTGACTGTAGTAAATGCCACGGCTGCGTTGCGGAGCAATTGCGCCCGGATTGCAGAGCCAGAGGCAAGGATGATCTGTTCGACCATGGATCAGGGCCGCAGCATGGGTGAAGGGGCCATGTGGATAAACCTATGGACAAGGACGGGGGCAGTGTCGGGACGAACTGTGTAATGTTTCGGGCCCGGTCGTAAAGGGGCAGAACCGCCGGGCACCGGGGCCGCAGCGGGCCGTTTATCCCCGGTGGGCAAGGATAAGTCCGGGTTGTGGGGGAATCGGCATGATGACAAGAGTCAAGCGCCCGGAGTTATGACTGTGGTCTTTTTATGTTGCAGTTTTTACCAGCATTATCAGCGGTATAGCGTTGGTCCGTTTGGCCGCGCAAGAAGATTTCGTGGCTGGTCGCGCTGGGGATAAGTCTGCGGATTACTTTTCAAAACCGAGTTATCCCGAGCCTCTACATCATCAACATCTTTCTTTTTAGTTAATTCTATTTAAGGAGTGTCAGCCTAACGCAAGGAAACACCGCGATGATCGATATGCTTTCTGCTTTGTACCCATGGATCACGACCCTTCACATCGTTTCGGTCATTTCCTGGATGGCAGGGATGTTCTATCTGCCGCGGCTGTTTGTCTATCATGCCGAGCGGGGTGCGGTCGGGACCGAACTGCACGAGACGTTTGTGGTGATGGAACGCAAGCTGCTGAAACTGATCATGAACCCCGCGATGATCGCGACCTGGATCTTTGGGCTGCTGTTGGTGCTGACACCGGGGGTGATTGACTGGGGGTTGGTCTGGCCATGGGTCAAGCTTGCGGCTGTGCTGGCAATGAGCGGCATGCATGGCTGGCTGGGCGCGCGGCGCAAGGAGTTTGCGGCAGGGGTCAATACGCGCTCTGGGCGGAGCTATAGGCTGGCTAATGAGGTGCCAACGGTGCTGATGTTGATTATCGTTGTCGCGGTGGTGGTCAAGCCGTTTTAGCTTTGGTTGACTTGGGTTGGTCTGTGGCGTAATTGGAAGCGGCCCTCCCGTCCGGGACAAGGCCTTCCCCTGCTGTTTTAACTTTATCGGCCCCTGTATGGCCGTGTCAGGACCAATCATGACCCAAGACCGTCTGAACCTTGCCGATCTGAAGGCAAAAAGCCCCAAGGACCTTTTGGCGATGGCCGAGGAGTTGGAGATCGAGAACGCGTCGACCATGCGCAAGGGCGACATGATGTTTTCGATCCTGAAAGAGCGGGCGGACGAGGAATGGGTGATTGGCGGGGATGGTGTGCTGGAAGTGTTGCAGGACGGGTTCGGGTTCCTGCGCTCACCTTCGGCGAACTACCTGCCCGGGCCGGATGATATTTATGTCAGCCCCGATATGATCCGCCAATATTCGTTGCGCACCGGCGATACTGTTGAAGGGGTGATGCAGGAACCCAATGATACGGAACGGTATTTTGCGCTGATCTCGGTTGAGCGGATCAATTTTGAGGATCCGGAGAAGACCAAGCATAAGGTCGCGTTTGACAATCTGACGCCGCTGTATCCGGATGAGCGGCTGAATATGGAGATTGCCGATGATCCGACGATCAAGGACAAGTCGGCCCGGATTATTGATCTGGTGGCCCCGATTGGTAAGGGGCAGCGGTCGCTGATCGTGGCCCCGCCGCGCACGGGTAAGACGGTGTTGCTGCAGAATATCGCCCATTCGATCGCAACCAATCATCCGGAATGTTATTTGATCGTGCTGCTGATTGATGAGCGGCCCGAGGAAGTGACGGACATGCAGCGGTCGGTGAAGGGTGAGGTCGTGTCATCGACATTTGACGAGCCGGCATCGCGGCACGTGGCTGTGTCGGAAATGGTGATTGAAAAGGCCAAGCGGTTGGTGGAGCACAAGCGCGATGTGGTGATCTTGCTGGATTCGATCACCCGGTTGGGCCGGGCGTTCAACACGACCGTGCCGTCGTCGGGTAAAGTGCTGACCGGCGGTGTGGATGCGAATGCGTTACAACGGCCAAAGCGGTTTTTTGGGGCCGCCCGGAATATCGAAGAAGGTGGGTCGCTGACCATTATTGCGACGGCGCTGATTGATACCGGCAGCCGGATGGACGAAGTGATCTTTGAAGAGTTCAAAGGAACAGGGAACTCGGAAATCGTGCTTGACCGGAAAGTGGCGGATAAACGGGTGTTCCCGGCGATGGATATTCTGAAATCCGGGACGCGTAAGGAAGAATTGTTGGTCGACAAGAATGACCTGCAGAAAACCTATGTGCTGCGCCGGATTTTGAACCCGATGGGAACAACGGATGCAGTCGAGTTCCTGATCTCGAAGTTGAAGCAAACCAAGACGAATTCGGATTTCTTTGATTCCATGAACTCTTGAGTTTTTGTTTGTTAACAAGGACTTATGACTGTGGATACAATCTATGCGCTGGCAACGGCGCCGGGCAAAGCTGGCCTAGCGGTTGTCAGGATATCGGGGCCAGAGGCGCGATTGGCGGCAGAGGTTCTGGTCGGGCCGCTGCCTGAACAGGGCCGGACTTTGCGTGTGGTGCGAGATCCGGTGGGCAATGTCATTGATCAGGCCTTGATCCTCAGCTTTGCGCGAGGCCATAGTTTTACCGGCGAAACGGTGGTTGAACTGCATTTGCACGGCAGCCGCGCTGTGGTGGCCGCCGTATTTGGGCAACTGGGCCGCAATGCCAGTCTGCGGCAGGCCGAAGCGGGTGAGTTTACCCGGCGCGCGTTTGAAAACGGTAATCTGGACCTGACCCAGGTCGAGGGCCTTTCTGATCTGATTGATGCCGAAACCGAGGGCCAAAGACGACAGGCGCAGCGGATTTTATCCGGGGCTTTGGCCGAAAAGGCAGGGCTATGGCGGCGGTCGGTGATCAGGGCGGTGGCGTTGATTGAGGCCACGATTGATTTTGTTGATGAAGATGTCCCAGTTGATGTCTGGCCGGAGGTCAAACAACTGGTGTCTGAAACGGCTGCAGGGTTGCGTGCTGAGATGGCCGGCGTCCGTGTGGCTGAGCGGATCCGCGAGGGGTTTGAGATTGCCATTGTTGGTGCGCCAAATGTTGGAAAATCAACTCTATTGAACTACTTGGCTGGACGAGAGGCGGCCATCACGTCAGAAGTTGCGGGAACAACGCGGGATGTGATCGAGGTGCGGTTGGACCTGGATGGGCTGGCGGTGACTTTGCTGGATACGGCTGGTTTGCGCGATTCGGTTGACCGTATTGAGCAGATCGGGATTTCCCGGGCGATTGAACGGGCGAACGCAGCTGATCTTTGTATTCACCTTGTTTTGCCGGGCGAGGCACCTCTTTTGCCGTTGCGGGACGGTGATATGATCATCGGCGCGAAGGCTGATATGTCGGACGGTGTGGCGTTTGGGGTTTCTGGCAAGACCGGGCTGGGTGTTGATCGCCTGATTGCCGCTATTTCGGCCGTTCTGAATGAGCGGGCGGCTGGGGTTGGGCTGGCGGTACGCGAGCGCCACAGGGTAGGTATGATGATTGCCGCCGAACACCTGGCAGCTGTTTTGATCCAATCGGAAGCGTCAGCCGCGACAGAGCTGGTTGCAGAAGATCTTTGGGCGGCCATTCGGGCGTTGGATTCGCTTGTTGGCCGCATCGATGTAGAGGATATACTGGGCGAGATATTTGCAAAGTTTTGCATCGGCAAATAGGAGTGTTTCACGTGAAACAGTTGGACTTTGACGTTATCGTGGTTGGAGGCGGCCATGCAGGATGCGAGGCCGCCTTGGCCGCCGCACGCATGGGCGCGAGGACGGCGCTGATTACTTTGACCGCTGCATCCATCGGCATAATGTCGTGCAATCCCGCAATCGGCGGGCTGGGCAAAGGCCATCTTGTGCGTGAAATCGATGCATTGGATGGTGCGATGGGCCGGGTTGCTGATTTTGCGGGTATTCAATTCAGGCTGTTGAATGCCAAGAAAGGCCCAGCTGTTCAGGGGCCGCGCGCGCAGACTGATCGGGCACGGTACCGCACGGCGATGCAGGCAGAGATTGCGGCAAGCCCTAATCTGCGGGTTGTTGAGGGCGAGGCCGTTGACCTGCTGTCTGAGGGAGCAGGTATTGGTGGCGTAGAGCTGAGTGACGGTAGCCGGTTGTCCGCAACGGCTGTGGTATTGACGACCGGAACCTTTCTGCGCGGCGTCATTCATATTGGTGACGTCTCAAGGCCAGGTGGGCGGGTTGGGGAAAAGCCGTCGGTGCGCATGGCCGAAAGGCTTGACTTGTTTGGCTTGCCGTTGGGGCGCCTAAAGACCGGAACACCACCGCGGCTGGACGGCCGGACCATCGATTGGGACAAGCTGGATATGCAGCACGGCGATCCGGAGCCAACGCTGTTTTCGTTCATGTCGGAACGGCCGGTTGCCAGACAAATTGCCTGCGGCGTAACGCATACCAATGAGGCCACGCATGCAGTTGTCCGGCAAAACCTAAATCGATCCGCGATGTATGGTGGCCATATCGAAGGCGTTGGGCCGCGCTATTGCCCGTCTATTGAAGATAAAGTCGTCCGGTTTGCTGAAAAGTCATCGCATCAGGTGTTTCTGGAGCCGGAAGGACTTGATGATACGACAGTGTATCCCAATGGAATCTCGACATCTTTGCCGGTTGATGTGCAGGAGGAGTATGTAAGGACAATCCTTGGGCTGGAAAATGTGCGGATCACGCAACCCGGTTACGCCATAGAATATGATTATGTGGACCCGCGCGCACTGACCGCTGTGCTGGCGGTGCGTGCGGCGCCGGGGCTTTTTCTGGCTGGCCAGATCAATGGAACGACAGGCTATGAGGAGGCCGCTGCACAGGGCTTGGTTGCGGGTCTGAATGCCGCAGCGCATTCGCTGGGCCGGAGGCCGATAAATTTCAGTCGGACGACATCCTATATCGGCGTGATGATTGACGATTTAACCTCGCGCGGTGTGACAGAGCCCTACCGAATGTTCACGTCGCGCGCGGAATTCAGGCTATCGCTGCGGGCTGACAATGCTGATCAGAGGCTGACGCCATTTGGTCGGGCGGCTGGATGTGTTACCGAGCCGCGGTGGCGCGCATTTAGCGAGAAGTCCGTTCAATTGGCCGAAGTCCGCGGCAGGCTGTCTGCCCGTTCGTTCACGGCCCGTGAAATTGCGTCGCAAGGCGTCCTGCTAAACCCAAATTCAGCAAACCGGACAGGTTTGGATGTCCTTGCGCTTTCGGATGCTGACTTTTCGACATTAATAGCTATGGACGCCAGTTTTGATGACGTCGCACCAGTGATTCAGGTTCAAATAAAGCGTGACGCGCTTTACATGCACTATATTGAACGACAATCCCGTGATGTTGCAGCGCTGAAGCGGGACGAAGCCATTGAAATTCCATTGGAACTTTCATTTTCAACGATACCGGGACTGTCGACTGAGTTGCGTATCAAGCTTGAGAAATGGCGCCCTGGAACAATAGGGCAGGCAGGAAAAATCGACGGCATGACCCCGTCCGCATTGCTGTTGATTATGGCCAAACTACGCAATGATACCAAGGCCCTGTCCGCGTGAGTGATGTTCCGGAAGCCGGGGTTCTGATGGGCGTCAATGTTTCACGTGAAACAGAGACCTTGCTGAACCGCTATGCCGATCTCGTGAAAAACTGGACGACGCGAATAAACCTGATCTCAACGCCCAGTGTGCCTACGATCTGGGACCGGCATGTCCTTGATTCCGTTCAACTCTACCATGATGCCCCAACCGCGCCGTTTCATTGGGTTGATATCGGCAGCGGCGGTGGCTTTCCCGGAATAGTAATAGCGATTCTGGCACGGGCTGAGGGGCCTGTGGCGCGGCTTACTCTTGTCGAAAGCGATCAGCGCAAGGCGACTTTTCTGAGGGCTGCAGCGCGAGAGCTGGGACTTGCCGTGACAGTTCTGACCGCGCGGATCGAAGAAACTGCACCGCTGCATGCGGACATCCTTTCCGCGCGCGCCATGGGCCCCTTGACCAGCCTCATTAATCATGCCGCGCGGCATCTTGCGCCAACTGGCAAAGCTGTTTTCCCCAAAGGACGCACATTTCAGACCGAAATAGATGCCGCACAAGAGGATTGGCGGTTTGATCTGACGCTTCGGCCCAGTATGACTGACCCAGAGGCAAAAATTCTGACTATTGGAAATATCACCCATGTCTGAGCTACCACCCGTAACGGCCGCAAAAATCATTGCGATTGCGAACCAGAAAGGTGGCGTGGGGAAGACAACTACGGCGATCAACCTTGGGGCGGCTTTGTCAAAGTCGGACAGGCGTATTCTATTGGTTGACCTTGATCCCCAGGGCAATGCGTCAACCGGACTTGGCATCACGGCCGAACAGCGCACAATCACCACCTATGATTTTTTGCTGGGCGACGCTACGCCAAACGACGCAATTCAGAGTACGGCCGTTAAGGGCTTGTCAATCATCCCCGCAACCATTGACCTGAGTTCCGCAGATATCGAGTTGATTTCAAACGAGAAGCGCAGTTTTCTGTTGCATGATGCTTTGCGCCAGCCCGCGATGGAGCCGTTTCGTTTTGATTATATTCTGATCGACTGCCCGCCCTCGTTGAATCTGCTCACTGTTAACGCAATGGTCGCGGCTCATTCCGTCATTGTACCGCTCCAAAGCGAATTTTTCGCCCTCGAAGGATTGTCGCAACTTATGCTGACATTACGCGAGGTCCGGCAAACTGCAAATCCCGGCCTGCGGATCGAAGGAGTCGCCCTGACAATGTATGACAGGCGCAACAACCTTTCGCAGCAAGTCGAGGCAGATGCCCGCCAAAACCTTGGCGATCTGGTCTTTCAAACCGTAATCCCCCGGAATGTTCGGCTGAGCGAATCGCCGTCTTATGCGATGTCAGTTCTCGACTACGATCCAAATTCAACAGGTAGCGACGCGTATCGCGCCTTGGCGGTGGAACTATTGGCGCGAGAACGCTGACCGACAAAGAAAGCAAAAATGACAGATAAAAATATTAGAAACAGAGGGTTAGGTCGGGGACTTTCGGCGCTCATGTCCGATGTCACGGCCGAAGGTGATGGGGTCGATCGCCCACGTCGCCCGGATCTGCGTGCCCCGGTCGAGCGTCTGCATCCCAATCCAAACCAGCCCCGCCGCGCCTTTCCACCCGAGGCGCTGGCGGAGCTTGCGTCGTCGATCCGGGAAAAAGGCGTTATCCAGCCGCTTATTGTGCGCGCTCACCCAACCCAGCCCAATGATTTTGAGATTGTTGCCGGTGAAAGACGTTGGCGTGCGGCCCAGATTGCACAGTTGCACGAACTGCCGATCATCGTGCGCAATTATACCGATACGGAAGTCCTCGAAGTTGCGATCATCGAGAATATCCAGCGCGCGGACCTGAACCCGATGGACGAGGCGGCGAGTTACCGGCAGCTGATGGACCGGTTTGGCCATACACAGGACCAACTTGCGACGGCTCTGGGCAAAAGCCGAAGCCATATTGCCAACCAGATGCGGCTTCTTACCCTGCCACCGGACGTTCAGGCGCTGGTGTCGGATGGTCAGCTGACGGCTGGGCATGCCCGCGCGCTGGTTGGGCATCCATTGGCGTCCAACCTGGCCCGTCGCATAATCCAAGGCAAACTTTCTGTCCGCGAGACCGAGCGCCTTGTCAAATCCGGTCCGGCCACGCCTCGAAATCCTGCACGATTGTCTGCCGATCCCGCCAAAGATGCTGATACGCTGCAAATTGAGCAAGAACTTGCTGCAACGCTTGGAATGTCCGTCAGCATTGAACATAAATCAGGCGAGGAAAGCGGGCGGCTGGTCTTGCGGTACCGCAACCTTGCGCAGCTGGACGACCTTTTGCGCGCGCTGTCAGGCGGATAACGGCCTGCCGCCATCGGCTATGGTGACAGCAGCTGCCGCAAAACCGCATTTAGAACCGGTCTGCCCGCCGTCGTCGTGCGCAGTCGGCCTGAAATTGTCTCAACCACACCTAACTGCTTCAACTCATTGATATTACTATGTAAAAATAACCCGCCGAGGGCGTCAATCCGGTGCAGATCAACTCCTTCTGTTAACCGCATCCCCATCAACAAGGCCTCGGCCAATTGGTCCGGAACGGCGAGCGTCTCACGCCGCCCCTCACCCTGCCCGGTCTGTTCGACCTGTGCTAACCATGCACTCGGTGATTTGGGGGCTTCGGTTGCAAACCGGGCTCCGGCCAGGCTCAGACGTCCATGTGCGCCCGGCCCAATGCCAACATAGTCGCCATAGCGCCAGTAAATCAGGTTATGGCGGCTTTCCTGCCCCGGTCTGGCATGGTTGGACACCTCGTAGGCCTCAAATCCTGCCTGTCCGGTCAACTCTTGCGTCAGCGCATACATATCCGCAGCCCGGTCTTCGTCTGGAAGCCCTTTCAGCTTTCCGGCGGCATATCTGTCGCCAAAGGCTGTCCCATCTTCAATGGTCAACTGGTACAATGACAGGTGGTCTATTGCTAAACCTAAGGCTTGCCCCAGCTCGGCCTTCCAGTCGGACAAGGTTTGTCCTTGCCGCGCATAGATCAGATCAAAACTGACCCGGTCGAAAATGCCGCGCGCGATATCAAACGCCGCCATCGCCTCGGCGACAGTATGAAGCCGCCCCAAAGCCCGCAGATCAGGGTCTGACAAGGCCTGAATGCCCATGGAAACCCGGTTAACGCCCGCGTCCCGATAGCCTGCAAAGCGCCCCGCCTCGACCGACGTGGGGTTTGCCTCTAGTGTAATCTCAATATCATTTGCTGCAGGCCATGTCGCCCGCACCTTGCGCAGGATCGCATCAACCAGGGCCGGCTCCATCAGGCTTGGTGTACCCCCGCCAAAAAACACCGATCGTAACACCCGTCCGGGTGTTTCCGCGCCGACCCGCTCGATCTCGCTTAAATAGGCCCGGGCCCAGCGCGCCTGATCGATATGGGCCACAACATGGCTGTTAAAATCGCAATAGGGGCATTTTGACTGGCAAAACGGCCAATGAATATACAGCCCAAACCCGCCATGTTCCCAATCCTCAGCCAAAACAACCTGCTACCATCTTGGCAAACGCATCGGCCCGGTGGCTGATCCGGTTCTTTTGCCAGCGATCCATTTCGCCAAACGTCATGTCATACCCATCGGGTTGAAAGATCGGGTCATAACCATGCCCCTGCGTGCCGCGCATCGGCCAGACAATCCGCCCCGCCATCGCCCCGGCAAAGACCTCATCATGCCCGTCCGGCCATGCTAGTGCCAAGGTGCAACAAAACCGGGCCAGCCGGGGTTCCGCAGCCCGTGACGCCTCCAATTCGCCCCAAACCCGCGCCATTGCCTGCCCAAAATCCCGCCCATTGCCGGTTTCTGCCCAATCCGCCGTATGAACCCCGGGTGACCCGCCCAGCCCCGCAACCTCCATCCCGCTATCATCCGCCAATGCTGGCAACCCGGTCGCTCGCGCCGCCGCATGTGCCTTAAGCCGCGCATTTCCGGCAAAACTGTCCTCGGTTTCCGCAGGTTCTGGCAGCCCATAGTCCGCATTGGACGTCAGTGTGATGCCGTAGGGCCCCAACAACGCCGCAATCTCTTCCAGCTTGCCCAGATTATGCGTTGCCACCACCAAAGCGTTGCCTTCAAACCGCCGCATCAGGCTACGGCGGCCAATTGCGCCGCGGCCAGTTCAGCCACGCCTTTTTCGGCCAAATCCAACAGCTTGCTCATTTGCTCGCGGGTAAATGTCGCCCCCTCGGCGGCCATCTGCACTTCGATCAACCGCCCGCCGGTCATCACAAAGTTCCCATCGACGCCCGCCTCGCTATCCTCGGGATAATCGAGGTCCAGCACCGGCTGGCCCGCATAAATTCCGCAGCTGACCGCCGCGACCGGGTCAATCAGCGGATTGCTCAGCACCAGCCCGGCTTTCATCAGTTTGTTCACCGCCAGCCGCAGCGCCACCCAACCACCGGTGATCGACGCGCAACGCGTGCCGCCATCGGCCTGAATCACGTCACAATCCACAACAATCTGCCGCTCGCCCAGCGCCACCCGGTCTACCCCCGCCCGCAAGGACCGCCCAATCAGCCGTTGGATTTCCTGCGTCCGCCCCGATTGCCCGTCCTTCGCCTCGCGCTTCATCCGGGTGTTGGTCGCGCGCGGCAACATGCCATATTCTGCCGTCACCCAGCCCAGTCCGGTATTCTTCATGAACGGCGGCACCCGTTCGTCAATCGTCGCCGTACATAACACATGCGTGTGCCCTACCCGGATCAGGCAGGACCCTTCGGCATGGCGGCTAATCCCGGTTTCAATCGAAATCGGGCGCATTTGGTCAATTTTCCGGCCAGAAGGGCGCATTGTCAGTTCCTTATACCCATTTGGCGCGGACATACGCCGCATGGGCCGAAATTCCAACCCCGATTGACGCCACCCCCTGCATGGCTTTACTTGGCTGGCCCTGTTTGTGGATAGTAGATGAACGGAAAGACCGCCTTGATTGACGACATGACCACCCGTTCACGCGAGGTGTTTCGTCGGGTCGTCGAGGGATATCTTGAATCCGGTGCCCCTGTCGGGTCCCGCAGTCTGACTCGGTCAATGTCTGAACAGGTCAGCGCCGCCACGATCCGCAATGTCATGCAAGACCTCGAATATCTCGGCTTGCTCGGCTCGCCGCATATATCCGCCGGCCGGGTCCCAACGCAGTTGGGCCTGCGGATGTTCGTCGATGGCCTGCTTGAAGTGGGCGATCTTGCGGGCGAAGACCGGCAGAAAATTGACGAAACGCTGGGCGGGGCCGAACAGGACACCGCCACCATGCTGGACCGGATTGGTGCTGCATTATCCGGCGTGACCCGCGGTGCCAGCCTTGTCCTGACCCCGAAACACGAAGCGGCGATCAAACACATCGAATTTGTCGCCCTCGCCCGTGACCGCGCCCTTGTGGTTCTGGTCTTTGCCGATGGTCATGTCGAAAACCGCATCTTTACCCCACCCCCCGGCCAAACCCCATCGTCGATGCGTGAGGCGGCCAATTTTGTCAATGCGCTGGCCGAAGGGCGCACATTGTCCGAACTTAGCGCCGTCATTTCCCGCGAGATCATCAAGCGCCGGCAAGAGATTGATGGATTGGCCCGCGCCATGGTCGAAAGCGGCATGGCTCAATGGGTGAACGAAGGCGAATCGACTGAACGGCTGATCGTGCGCGGTCAGGGCAATTTGTTGGCCGAAGGCGCAGGTGCCGAAGACCTTGATCGCATCCGGACCCTGTTTGACGATCTTGAACGCAAACGTGACATCGCACAATTCCTCGAACTGGCCGAATCCGGCGAAGGTGTGCGCATTTTCATCGGGTCAGAGAACAAACTTTTCTCACTTTCGGGTTCCTCTCTGGTCGTCTCTCCCTATATGAACGCAGATCGAAAGATCATTGGTGCGGTTGGGGTCATCGGCCCAACCCGCCTGAACTATGGCCGCATCGTGCCGATTGTGGATTATACAGCGCAGCTGGTTGGCAAAATAATCGCTGACCGGTCTTAACGTCAGGAAAGTTAAAGATGGCAGAGCAGAATTTTGAACCCCAATCGCTGGATGACCTCGCCGCCGAAGGCGATGTGCAGGATGCCACCCACGAGGCGATGCTGGATGAATTGGACGCCCTGCGTGTCGAACGGGACGAATTCAAGGACCGCTTCATGCGCGCCCTCGCCGATGCCGAAAACATGCGCAAACGTGCAGATCGTGATCGGAAAGAGGCTGAAAACTATGGCGGCTCGAAACTCGCCCGCGATATGCTGCCGGTCTATGACAGCCTGAAACGCGCGTTGCAGGCCATGCAGGATGATGCGGTTGGCGTGTCCGCCCCGATTTTGGAGGGCGTTGAACTGACGATGCGCGAGATTCTGAACGTGTTTCAGAAACACGGGCTTCACGTCATCGCGCCGCAGCATGGCGACCGATTTGATCCCCAAAACCATCAGGCGATGTTCGAAGCCCCGGTTCCCGGCACCAAGGTCGGAGAGATCATTCAGGTGATGACCGAAGGTTTCATGCTGCACGACCGCCTGTTGCGTCCCGCACAGGTTGGCGTGTCGTCCAATGCGACTGGCGCCTGATTCATCATGCGCCTGATCCGCAGGGGGGGCGTGCAACCCACGCCCCCCTATAACAAACCCTTCAATTCATAAATCATCGCCAAAGCCTCTTTTGGTGATAATTCATCGGGCAGAACCTGACGCAATCGCGCCTCAACTTCCGACCCTTTAACAGGAGCCGGGGCGCTGCGTGGGCTGGCCGCAAACAGCGGCAAATCGTCAATCAACGCCGCCCGCCGCCCGCCGCCCTCGCGTTCGCCCTTTTCCAGCGCATCCAACACGACCCGCGCCCTTTCCACCACCGACGCGGGCAGGCCCGCAAGTTTGGCCACCTGCACCCCGTAACTACGGTCCGCCGTGCCTTTGCGCACTTCGTGCAGGAAAATCACCTCACCATCCCATTCCTTGACCGTCACCGTGGCGTTTTCGACCCCGTCCAGTTTGGCCGACAGCACCGACATCTCATGGTAATGCGTCGCAAAAAGCGCCCGACAGCGATTGACCCCATGCAGATGCTCCAGCGTCGCCCAGGCAATCGACAGCCCGTCATAGGTCGCGGTGCCGCGCCCAATCTCGTCCAATATCACCAAAGCCCGGTCATCGGCCTGATTCAGGATCGCCGCAGTTTCGACCATCTCAACCATGAACGTGGACCGCCCCCGCGCCAGATCGTCCGACGCCCCAACCCGGCTGAATATCTGGCTGACGATACCGATATTTGCGGATTTTGCCGGAACATAGGACCCCATCTGCGCCAGAACTGCGATCAGCGCATTCTGCCGTAGAAAGGTGGATTTCCCGGCCATGTTTGGCCCGGTTAACAACCAGATCGGCGCATCGGTCAAATTGCAATCATTGGCCACGAAAGACGCGCCCGATCCGCGCAGCGCCTGTTCCACCACCGGATGGCGCCCGCCCGTAATGTCAAAGGCGGGGCTGTCATCCATAATGGGGCGGCACCAGTTTTCGGCCCTAGCAAGGTCGGCCAGTGCTGCCGCCAGATCAAGCTCCGCCAGCCCCTTTGCCAGTCCAGCCAAAGGTCCCGCCTGTGCCAAAATAGCGTCGCGCAGACTTGAATAGTGCCGCTTTTCAATGTCCAGCGCATGCCCACCCGCATTTAATATTCGGGTTTCAAGCGCGCTTAAAGCAACAGTCGTAAACCGCACCTGATTGGCGGTGGTTTGGCGGTGAATGAACGTCTCGTTCAGCGGTGCAGCCAACATCCGGGCCGCGTGGGTATCCGTGGTTTCGATGAAATACCCCAGCACATTGTTGTGCCTGATCTTCAGCGACGTGACCCCGGCAAGTGCCGCATAATCGGCCTGCATCCCGGCAATCACCGACCGCCCCTCATCGCGCAATCGCCGCGCATCATCCAATTCCGGATCGTATCCGGCGGCGATAAACCCGCCGTCGCGGGCCAAAAGCGGTGGTTCAGCCGTCAGCGCCCGGTCCAAGATATCCCGCAAATCGTCATGTCCGCCCAACGTCAGCAAAGCCATATGCAGGATATCCGGCAAAGCCGCATCCCGACACGCAGCGCCAACCCGTCCACCCACTTCAATCGTGTTGCGCAGTGCGGCCATGTCCCGTGGCCCGCCCCGGTCCAACGCCAGCCGCGACAGCGCCCGGTCCAGATCATGCGCCCCGCGTAGAATGTCCCGCAGGTCTTGGGCCAGCCGCCGCTGTTCCACAAAGAACGTCACTGCGGCCAGTCGGTCCTGAATAACCGCCAAAGTGCAGGACGGCGACGACAATCGCCGTTCCAGCAACCGCGCCCCGCCCGCTGTCACTGTCCGGTCAATCGCGCCCAACAGCGACCCCGCCCGCCCGCCATTCATGCCGTGAGTCAACTCCAGCGACCGCCGCGTGGCGGCGTCAATCTGCATGACGCTTGCAGGCGATTCCTGCACCGGCGGGCGCAGCAGCGGCAGGTTGCCTTTTTGGGTGATGTCTAGGTAATCGACCAGTGCTGCCATTGCCGCCACTTCGACCCGGGCAAAGCTGCCAAAGGCGTCTAGTGACGCCACCCCAAACAGCGCGCACAACCGCTTCTCCCCGTTCGTGCTATCAAACGACGCCCGGCCCAGTTGCGTCACGGCAGCACCCGATTCAGTCACTATTCCAGCGTAACGCGGGTCAGTTCCATCCGAAAGCAACACTTCCTTGGGCGAAAGGCGGGCCAGCTCCGGCCCCAGACGCACGGCCGGGCATTGCATGACGTTAAATGCCCCGGTCGAAATATCGACCCAGGCCAGTGCCGCCGCGTCCCGTACTTCGGCAAAGGCCGCCAGATAATTATGCCGCCGTGCGTCCAGCAGCGAATCCTCGGTCAGCGTGCCGGGCGTCACCAGCCGCACCACATCGCGCCGCACGACGGATTTGTACCCGCGCTTTTTTGCCTCGGCGGGGTCCTCCATCTGTTCACAGACCGCCACCCGAAACCCCTTGCGGATCAGCGTCAGCAGATAGCCTTCGGAGGCATGCACCGGGACGCCGCACATCGGAATGTCTAGGTCCAGATGCTTGCCCCGTTTGGTCAGCGCGATATCCAGTGCGGCAGAGGCGGCCACCGCATCGGCAAAAAACATCTCGTAAAAATCACCCATCCGGTAAAACAGCAGCGCATCCGGATACCCGGCCTTAAGCCCCAGATATTGTGCCATCATTGGCGTTACGCTGTCATCAACGGCCATCAAACCCCCCGGTTTCCATCGCCAGACCCTATCCACCCCCCCGCCAAAGCGCAAATCGCTTTGCCCCTTGGAACCCACGCATTGCCCGTTTAGCCTTGGCCCAAGCAGGAGCGCATGATGACCGAAGTTTCCACCCACCAGGCCGAAGATGATGCCCGCAACGAGACGATCCTGATCTATGTTAACGGCAAGATTATCCCCAAAGCGCAGGCCATGGTCAGTGTGTATGACAGTGGTTTCATGATGGGCGATGGTGTGTGGGAGGGGATCAGGCTGTATGACGGGCGCTGGGCCTTTGTGGACGCGCATATCGAGCGGCTGTTCGAGGCCGCAAAGGCGGTGGATATCGATATCATTCTGACCCACGATCAGGTGATTTCCGCCTTGTTACACACCCAATCCGCCAATCAGATGCAGACCGACGCCCATGCACGGCTGATGGTGACGCGGGGCACCAAGATACGCCCGTTTCAACACCCTAAGCTTGCCCGATCCGGCCCGACCATGGTGATTATCATGGAACATTCACGGCCGAAAATCCCCCGCCCGATCAGGCTGGCCACGGTTCCGCATTTGCGTGGCTTGCCGATGACCCAGGACCCGAAACTGAATTCGCATTCCAAACTGAACTGCATTCTGGCCTGCATTGCCGCCGAAAAGGCCGGCGCGGACGAGGCGCTGATGCTGGATGTGCATGGGTTCGTGAACACAACCAACGCCTGCAATTTCTTTATCGTGAAAAAGGGTCAGGTCTGGACCAGTACGGGCGACTATTGCATGAACGGCATCACCCGGCAGAAGGTCATTGACCTGTGCCGCGCCAATGAGATCCCGGTTTTCGAGCGTAATTTCAGTCTGGTGGACACCTACAGCGCAGATGAGGCGTTCTTGACCGGCACATTTGGTGCCCAAACCCCGGTTGGTGTGATTGATGGGCGGCAGATCGGCACGGGTCAGATGGGTCCTTTAACGGAACGCCTGCGCAGTCTGTACAAGGCGCTGGTTGCGGCATGACCCTGCCCCGTATCGCCATGTGGTCGGGCCCGCGCAACCTGTCCACCGCGATGATGTATGCGTTTTCGGCGCGGGGCGATTGTGCCGTCTGGGACGAGCCGTTTTATGCCGCCTATCTGGATGCGACCGGCTTGATTCACCCGATGCGGGAGGACATTATCGCCCTGCATGAACCTGACCCCGACCGGATTGCCGCCACCTGCAAAGGGCCGGTTCCGCAACAACAGAGCCTGTTTTACCAAAAACACATGACCCAGCATATGATTCCTGCGTTTGACCGGCGCTGGATGCGGGCCTGCCAGAATGTATTTCTGATCCGCCATCCGGCCCGTGTGGTGGCGAGCTATGCCAAGAAACGCGAGGGCGCTAACCTGCATGATATCGGCTTTGCGCAGCAGGCCGAATTGTTTGACGAAGTGCTTGGCTGGTCCGGCCAGCCGCCGGTTGTGATTGACAGCGATGACATCCGCGCCGACCCCGAGGGGATGCTGCGCAAACTTTGTGCGGCCCTGAACATCCCGTTCACCCGCAAAATGCTGCACTGGCCCGCCGGGGGTAACGATGCCGACGGGGTTTGGGCGCCGCATTGGTATGCCGCCGTGCATCGCAGCACCGGGTTTGCCGGGGCCGAAGGACCGTTGCCGGATTTGGGGGGCAGTTATGCCGACCTTTCTGCACAGGCCATGCCGTTTTATGAAAAGCTGGCGGAACATAGGCTGTAATCCGCTGTTGGACGCGTAGCCGGTTGAATTGACAAAGTTGCCGGAACGAACCGGCCCCGCTAGGCTTTGCAAAAGTCAGGGAGTTCACATGCGCAATTCATTATTGTTGTCTGCGTTTCTAGCGGCGGTAATCGCCGGGCCGCTTCTGGCCCAGGACTCTGATCCAAACCCGTTGGCCGCTACGCTTGGCGCCCTCGGCTCTGGCCCGTGTGAAGTAGGAGAGCTGACCTGTGTCACCATTCCGGTGCCGCGCGACCATTTCGCCAATGATCAGTCCGAAACCCTTGATATCACCTTTGCGGTCAGTCTTGCCACGGAACCCAGCAAAGGTGTTTTGATCTATGTCGTCGGCGGGCCGGGTTATAGCGGGTTGGCAGTGGCTGACGATTATTTGTCAGTGTACGATCCTGACACGATTGCACAGCTTGATGTGGTTTTCTTTGATCAGCGTGGCGTAGGCCCGGTGC